>NZ_MPZQ01000022.1:0-25506 GCF_002020045.1 Thioclava sp. F28-4
CCTCGTGATGGAGGCGGGCCACAAGCGCGAGATCTCGCGCCGGGCGCCGCAACTGGGCGGGCGGGTGATGCTGTTCGATCAGTGGACGGGGGGCAAAGGGATCGCCGACCCCTACCGGGAACCGATCGACGCCCATCGCAAGGCCTTCACCGAGATTTCCGCCGCGAGCGAGGCATGGGTCTCGCGGCTCGCACCGAAACGTTGATCCGTGTCACGGCGGCATAGGCGCGGTTTTGAATAAGCATTTGAGAGTTTGAACGGGACAGATGAAGCAAATTTCCGAAATGACGCAGAAACACGCCGCGCAGCCCGAAGTCGAGGATGACGAGATCGACCTGATGGCGCTGGCCGGCGCGCTTCTGGCGGGCTGGAAATGGATCGCGCTGGCTTTCGTCGTCGCCGTGATCCTCGGTGCCTTCATCGCGCTGCGCAAACCGGTGATCTATCAGGCCACCGGGCTCTTGCAGCTCGAGCAGTCGCAAAACGCGTTGGCGGCACTCCCGACCTCGATGCAGGACATTCTCGGCAGCGACGGTGGCGGCAAATCGGAGGCGGAAACCCAGATCGCGATCATGTCTTCGCGGCTCGTTCTGGGGGAGGCGGCCAACAAGCTCAATCTGCAGAACTTCGTGATCCCGCGCCGCCTGCCGGTGATCGGCCTGCTGCCTGCGAATCTGCATTTGCCGGATCCGGGCCTGTTCGACCAATACCAGTGGAGAAACGAGACGGTCCAGCTCGGGCGCCTGAAAGTGCCCGCCCAATGGCAGGGTGTTCCGATGACGCTGACGGTGACCGGAGCGGACAGCTATCGCCTCGCGCTGCCCGACGGCACCGAGGTGACCGGAACGGTCGGTCACGACATCTCTGCGCGCGACGGTGATTTTGCGATCGCCTTGTCCCAGATGGATGCGCCGGTGGGACGCGAGTTCTATGTCGGGCGCCGCTCGCTCAGCGCGACAATTCAGGGGATGCGCGGCAAGTTCTCGGTCTCCGAAAGCCCGCGCGGCTCGAACATCCTTCAGACCTCGTATCAGGACACCGATCGGCAGCGGGCCGAAGCGATCCTGAATGCGATCGCGACCTCCTTCGTGGAACAGAATATCGAGCGCAATTCGGCCTCCGCCGAGAACAGCCTCGATTTCATCGAAAAGCAGCTTCCCGACGCCCGCCAGAACGTGTCCGACGCGGAGCAGGCGCTGAATGCCTATCGTCAGAAGCAAAAATCGGTCGACGTCAAATACGAGACGCAGGCCCTGCTGGAACGCGTCACCAAGATCGAAGGGGAACTGTCCGCGCTCGATCTGAAAGAGGCGGAGCTGAAGAACCAGTACACGGTCAATCACCCGGCCTATCAGGCGCTGCTGCAGAACCGCAAAGAGCTGCAGGCGCAGCTCGATCAGGCGAAGAAGGCGACCCAAGGCCTGCCGGAGACGCAGAAGGACATCTTCAACCTGCAGCGCAATCTCGAAGTGGCGCAGCAGGTCTACACGCAGCTGCTGAACCGCTCGCAGGAACTGAAGGTTGTGCGCGCTTCCACGGTGGGTTCGGTGCGCGTGATCGACAAAGCCTATGCGAGCACGATTCCGGTCGCGCCGCGCAAATCGCGGATCGTGGCCCTCGCCGCCATCCTCGGACTGATCATCGGGGCGGCCATCGTGCTGATCCGTCGCGCGCTGCGCCGGGGGATCAAGGGCGCCGAAGAGATCGAGGCGCTCGGCCTTCCGGTCTTCGCAACCGTGCCTTTCGCACAGGAAGCCGCCGATCTGCGCAACCGCAAGGGGGACCTGCCGATTTTCGCATTGGAGCACCCCGAGGCGGTCGCGACCGAGGCGCTGCGCTCCTTGCGCACCTCGCTGCATTTCGGGCTGCTGGATGCGCAGACCAACTCGATCCAGATCACCTCCGCCGCGCCGGGTGTCGGTAAGACATTCATGTCGATCAACCTCGCCGTGGTTGCGGCGCAGGCGGGGCAGCGGGTCTGCGTGATCGATGCGGATATGCGCAAAGGCTACCTCGCGCGCTTCCTGCATCTGCCGAAAACGGTGGAAGGCCTTTCCGACTATCTCGGCCATGAGAAATCCCTGGCGGAGGTGATGCGCGACGGGCCGGTCGAGGGGCTGAAAGTCATCACCTCGGGCCGTTATCCGCCGAACCCGTCCGAGCTGCTGATGCGGGCCGAGTTCGGGACCATGCTGCGCCAACTCGACAGTGAATTCGATCTGATCATCGTCGACGCTCCGCCCGCGCTGGCCGTGACCGACCCAGTGGTGATCGGGCGCTCCGTCGGCGCGAGCATCGCGGTCGCGCGCCATCTCGAGACGATGCAGGGCGCGGTGCGCGCGGTGCAGGCGAGCTTCGAAGCGGCGGGCACGTCGATTACCGGTGCGGTCCTCAACGGCTTCAAGGCCGAGGCGAGTGAGCGCTATGGCGGCCATTACCAATATCATTATAACTACCGCTACAGCTACAAAACCGACGATTGAGCGGGAGCGTCCCGTTCGTGACTCGGACGGGAGGCGCGAATGCTGCGAAAACTGCTGGGCCGGGCGAAAATCTCGAAGCTCGGGATCACCACGCCCGAGCCGCGTCCGGACCGTCATGGCATCGCCATCGCCGCGATCGTGCGCAACGAGGCGCGGTTCATCGGCGAATGGGCGCGGTTCCACCATGCGGCAGGCGTGCGGCATTTCGTAATCTATGACGATGCCAGCACGGATGAGACCCGCGCGGTGTTACAAGGCGCGCTACCGCCCGAGGCGCTCACGATCATTCCCTGGGCACAACGGCTGAGCGACATCCGTCTCGGGCGCGAGATCCACAATCAGGTGCTCGCCTATGCCCATGCAGCAGGGAATTTCGGGAGCGACATGCGCTGGATGGCCTTCATCGACGTGGACGAGTTCCTGATCCCCACCGCGGGCGACGATCTGAACGCCGCGCTTGCGCCTCTGGGCGATATCCCGAATGTCTCGCTGCCGTGGCATATGTTCGGATTCTCCGGCCATGACACGACGCCCGAGGGCGGGATGCTCGCCAATTTCACCACCCGTGCGCGCGACCCGATGGGCGACGCGCCGGGGCTGCGGGCGTTCAAGATGCTCGTCGATCCGTGCCGCCTGACGGCGCTGCGCGTCCATTCGATGGAGACCGAGGACGGGCAGGCGACGTGGAACGACGCGGGGGTGAAATCCGACATGAGTGCGCGCGACAAGCCGGAGTTCTACTCCACCGCTGCCGTGCAGCTGAACCACTATTACACGCGCTCGAAAGCTGATCTGGAAGCCAAGATCGCGCGCGGGCCGAACCTTGTGGCCAAGCGCGAGGCTTATCGGCGCAAGGTGATGCGCACGGTCAACAGCGTCGAGGCGGATACGGTCGGGGATACGCGCGCCCGCGATCTGGCCGCGCGCCTCGGGATCACCGGTTAAGGATCCTTGCGCCAGTTCTCCTCGACCCATTTCGTGGGCCAGAGGAAATGCCGCAGGTGGCGCAGCATCGAGCCGTCCCGCTCGCCGCGCAGGCCCGCCTTCACATGCTCCATCGGTGTCATGTGGGTAGAGCGGCTGTTCCAGCGCCCCTCGATCGCGTCGATCGGGTTCAGCCCGCCGGGGAAGATCACCACCTTCGCATCCTTCGGCAGTTTCGGCGGCGCGAAGAAGTTGATCGGGAATTGCCGGATGCAATGCCACTTGAAGGTCGCGACCCAGCCCTTCGGCCAGAACTTCACGCCGCCCGGCGTGCGCCGCGTCACGAAGCGCTGCTCGAAGACGTATTTCTCCGCCGTGCCCTGCGGATCGGCGAGGAATTCCTCGCGCAGCGGTGCCAGCTTGCCGATCGGGAAACGGTAGAGCGAGGTCTGGCCCAGCCGCTCGAACGGGGTGTTCGGGTTGCGGGTCAGGATCACGTCATCGGGGTCGCCGTACTCGAACATCGCATCGAGATTGCCGGTCACGACCACGTCGAGGTCGAGAAACAGCACCGGCCCCGACAGCCCGCCCAGATCGGAGCGCCACAGCCGGGACTTGCCCCAGATGCCCTGACGCACATTGGGCATGTCGCAATCGAGCTCGGGCAGCGGCATCGCGGTGATACCGGGATCGAGCCCCTCGAACGTGTCGGTGAAGCAGTAGAAGTCGAAGGGCGGCGTCACATGGCGCGCGACCATTCCGTAGAGGCGGTTGACGTAATCGACGCCGTATTTTTCACCCCAGCGGATACAGATGATCTGTTTCTTCATGCGACACCTTTTTGAGTTACGCGCCCTCAATAGCCCCAGCGGGCGGGGCCGTGCAATCGCGGATCGGAGGGGTCAGCGGAAGAAGCGCGGCCGCAGATGGGCGTTGAGCTTTTTCGCCAAGCGCTTGAGCGGGTGCATCTTCTTGCCGCGCGTGCGCCCGATATCCTGCAGATGGGCCGCATCGAGCCCATAGGCGGGCAGGCGGGCTGCAAGGTCGTCGGCGCTGTCATTGTCGATATCGAATTCCACGTATTGATCCGGCTTGTCGGCCATATAGGCGCGCACATCGGCCAGATGCGCATCCCATTCCGCGCGCCATTGATCCTTCAGTACTTCGAGATCGGTCAGCCCCCGCGCCGCCAGTTCGCGCTTGGCAAACTCGCCATGGCCATGCTTGAGGCGCGAGGCGATCCAGCCTTCGCGGTCGCGGAAGTTCAGCAGCAGGATCGTGTCGGGATAGTCTCGCAGGATCTCGCGGAAGGCCGTGGCGCCTTCCCAGGTTACGGTGCCGTCACTGTAGATCAGGTCGCAGTAGAAGGTGAAATCCTCGGCGCTGGCAAAGACCTTGCGCCCGGCGGCGAGGTTCTCGCGCATCACCCGGCCGATGCGGCGCGGCACGGGGCGGCCTTCGCGGATCTTGTGGTGAACGGTGGGGTGGCCTGCTGCGCGAAACAGCTCGGCCAGCGAGCGCGTGCCGCATTTGTTGAACCCGATTGCGACGACGCGCGGCAGGGAGTGCGGTTGCGCGGATGCGGCGCTATCAGGCATGGCGACCTCGGAGCGAGTGAGACAGGAGCGGCGAAAACGTAACCTCTCCTATCCCATCTTGGGCGGATCGTTTCAATCGCGCTTTGCGCGTCTGGCGACCCGCCGCAAGCCGGTTACATCCGCAGCCGGAAGTAGCTCATCTCGATATTGCCTTCCATTCCGGTATCGCAATGACCGAAGCGCGAGTTGGAGGTGCCGTCGATCTTGCCGCCGGAGACGATCGCGACACCTTCGATCCCCTCGGCCTGTGCCGAGAAGCTCACATCCTTCACCGCGAGAATCTGGCCGCCGAAGAACGAGATTTTCGCTGCCGAGGAGACACCGCCCATGGTGATCAGCTTCGCGCCGCCGTCAGGGGCGCAATTGTCATCGCGCCCAATGCGCAGCCCTTGCGGAGCCGAGAAGCTACGATCGTCGGTCGAGGTGTTCGCGAAGATTGCGTTTTCGAGTGCAACGCCATTGCCGAATTTCACCGGGCAATCCGCGATCACAGCGACTTCCGAGATCACGGCGGGATCGGTCGTTACCGTGTCGTCGACTTTATTCGGGACCGAGATCGTCACGCCCGAATTACAGTTGAGCACATAAAGATTGCCGGGTTCGAAATCGGTGGTGTCGAGCTTGGTGCCGGTCAGCACGGTCGGGCTCTTGTTGGTGATATAGGAGGGCAGATAGCCGGTGCCGTCCCGCATCGACTCGATGATCTTGGGAATGCGGTCGATGACGCGCAGCTTGTAGAACGAGGTGCGCAGCGCCTCTTGCAGCCCGTCATTCTGCTTGAAGCCCGAGGCGGGGATGTCGAGCTTGCTGGTGTCGGGCATCGACACGATCGCGCCGCTCTCGAAGAGGTTGTTCTGATTGAGCGAAACATATTGCGCCGCATAGAGGCAGAAGCCCGAAGCGAAGCTGTTGCCCGATTGCAGGTCGATCACGCCTTTCGCGGCCAGACCTTCGGTGAGGCAGGCGGGCTGGTAGGCTTCGGCCACTGCGCCGGTGTTGATCTGCCAACCGTCCTGACCGATCACCTTGCCGAAGAAGGTGGGTGCGGCGTTCGCGCGCTCGGTCGTGCGATGGGCCATCACGCGGACTGCCGGGCTCAGATCGAGGTCTTCGGCGTAATCCGTGACGAAGCGGTGATTGGTCGCGTCGTAATAGCCGAAGGTCACGTCGTCTTTGGTGATCACCGAAGTCCCGTCATCGGAGGCGAGGTTGGAGTGGGCCAGCTGGGCTGCACGGGTCTTCGCCTCGTCTTTGGTGATCAGCGGGTCGGATGAGAGGTACATCGCGCCGAGCGCCGCCGCATCGGCCGCGTCCTGCATCACCACCCGATTGCGATAGCCGTTCGAGACGTCGAGCGCGAGACTGCCGACAGCGAGGAACAGGATCGTCCAGAACAGCGAAAGCTGGGTGATCACGCCATCTTCTTCAGCGGTAAAATCGGTAATCGTTACGCGGTTCATGTCAGGACTCCATGTAGCGGTAGTCGTGGACCGTGAGGTCCATGTTGAGAACTCTGGTGAAAAGACCTGTGGCGACGAGTTCGGACATCGGGATCGTGACGCGGGTCTCGATGATCCCGTCGGTGACTTGCGTGTCGACCGTGTACGTATTTTCGTCATAGGACAGCAGGGCGCGCAGGCGCGCCATCGTGTCCTCGTCATTCTCGAACCGCCCAACCGAGTAGGCGCGATCGACATCCTGCACGATACCGAGGATCCGAGACTGTGCGTTGAAGATGAGGGAAACGTCGACGGTCGCGGCGAGCATCCCGATAAACAACGGCAGCCAGAGCAATGCTTCGATCGTTGTGGCGCCGTCTTCGGCGGAGAAGAAATTCGTAAATCGCTTCAACACTGTACGCCTCATGGTTGAAGGCCGGTTGATTAACTATCTCCTGTTGCAAAAAGCGAAACTACCGCGGCGTAAATGTGGCGAAATTGCGAAATTGAGGCAGAAATCAATTGGAATCGACACATTTGGGCGCGCGATGCTTATGGCTGCGGTCTTTGCAGCGCGACGTTGCGCCGGTCCCCGCTGCCGCCTACAACGCCCGCAGACCACAGCTTAATTCGGAGCTCGCCCATGACGCCCGCCGCGCGCTATGCCGCCGCCATCGATATTCTCGACCGCATCCAGACGGGCGAGGTGGCGGAGCGTGCGCTGACCAACTGGGCGCGCGGCCACCGGTTCGCGGGCTCCAAGGACCGCGCGGCGATCCGCGATCACGTCTTCGATGTGTTGCGCTGCAAGGCGAGTGCCGCGCTTGCCGGGGGCGGGGCGCAGGGACGCGCCTTGGTCGCCGGGCTGCTCCGTTTGCAGGGCACCGATCCCGCAACGGTCTTCACAGGCGAGGGCTTTGCGCCTGATCCTCTCTCCGACGAGGAGCGCGCGGCCCTGTCCAAGCCTTTGCCCGACGACATTGCGCAATTGGACTGGCCCGATTGGCTGCGCGACCAGCTTGCCGCCGATCTCGGGTCCGACTTCGACGACATTTCCGAGGCGATGCGCGCCCGCGCGCCGGTCTTCTTGCGCGTCAATCTTGCGAAAGCGGACCGTGCCGAGGCGATCGCGGTGCTCGCGAAGGACGGGATCGAGGCGTTCCCGCATCCGCTCGCAGAGACCGCGCTGGAGCTTGGCGAGGGCGCGCGGCGCATTCAGCAGGCTGAGGCCTATACGGACGGTCTGGTGGAGTTGCAGGATGCGGCGTCGCAAGCCGCCATCGCGTCCGTCCCGATCGCGGCGGGTCAACGCGTGCTCGATTATTGCGCGGGCGGAGGGGGCAAGGCGCTGGCGCTGGCCGCAGCCTGTCCCGAGGCGCAGATCGCCGCGCATGACATCGATGCGGGGCGGATGCGCGATCTGCCCGTCCGTGCGAAACGGGCCGGGACGAAAGTGGCCATGCGCGCGCCGGGCGATCCGGGGACGGGCTATGACCTCGTCGTGGTCGATGCGCCCTGTTCGGGCTCGGGGACCTGGCGCCGGACGCCGGATGCGAAATGGCGTCTGAGTGCTGCGCGGCTGGCCGAACTCGTGACCCTGCAGAGCGAAATTCTCGACGTTGCCCGCGATCTCGTCGCCCCCGGCGGACGTCTGGTCTACATGACGTGCTCGCTTCTCTCGGTCGAGAATGGCGCACAGATCGCCGATTTCGTGACGCGTCACGGCTGCGAGCTCGTGTCGCAGCGCCAATTCGCGCCGCTCTCCGGTGGCGACGGGTTTTTCGTCGCCCAGCTCCAGCTCTGATTTTTCTGCCACTTTTGTCGCCCGGTTCACGGCTCCGTGATTGACTCAATCGTCAGTTGAAAGTCTAGTCGCGTTAATTGGGTTTTAATTATTTTACCGCGCTATGGGGCCGATCTGTCAGGCAGGGAGGCGAGCGTGGGGCGGAACGAATTGATGCTGCAGCCACTCTCGAAGACGATGGCGGCGCTGGCGCCGGGTGCGGTCTATTTGCTGCTTGCAGCGGGAATTGCGGCGGCGATTGCCTTCGTGATGCCCGATGAGGTGGTGACCTGGGCAATGTTCTCTGTCGCGGGGACGCTCGTGATCACGGCGGTCTGGCTGCGTCTGGCCTTGGCGCAGGACCGCAGGCGGCGCGCGCGGCAGCAGGAAACGCTCGCGAATTTCATCGCCCATGACGCAGCCCCCAGCTTCACAACGGATCCCGAGGGAGAGATTGGCTATCAGAACCGGGCTGCCGTGGACCGTTTCGGCTCGCGCGGCGGGCAGGGGCTGGCGCGAACCTTGGCGGAGCTTTTCGCCGATCCCGGCGCGGTGCTGCGACGCCTGCAAAGCAAGGCGGAGGCGACAGGGGCTGCGCGCGAGGATCTGGTCACCCGGCGCGGCCATCTGCGGCTCTCCGTTCACCGTATCGGCGCGGGCGATTTTCTTTGGCGGCTCGAAGATATGGCCGAACGGGCGATTGGCGGGCGCGGCGCGGAAACGATCAGCTTGCCGATGCTCACCGTTTCCAACGGCGGCACGATCCTGTTCATGAACGAGGCGTTGCGGCGGCTCGTGGGGGAGCGGGTGCGCTCTCTCGATCGCATCTTCACCGATCTGCCGCTGCGCTCGGGCGGAGAGCACGAGATCAAGGGCGAGGATGGCCCCGTCACCGCGGTCGTGGCCCAGCTTGAAGGCCTGGGCGGTCGATCCGAGGTTTATCTGCTCCCGATCGGCGGACCGCGCTCCGCCGAGGAAGGCGCGAATTTCGAGGCGCTGCCCGTCGCTATGCTGCGCCTGTCGGCCCATGGTCGGGTGCGCGCGGCCAATCGTGCCGCGCGTGGCCTCCTTGGCGGGATCGAGCCACAGACCCGCCTTGCCGACCTCCTCGAAGGGCTCGGGCGTCCGGTCTCGGACTGGGTGAACGACGCGCTCGCAGGCCGCGCCGATGGCCGCCCCGAAGTGCTGCGCGCCCGGCGCGGCGACAAGGAGGTCTTTCTTCAGGTCACACTCTCGCGGATCGTGGAAAACGGGCGTGCGGGGTTGCTCGCTGTCCTGTCCGACGCGACGCAGCTCAAGACGCTCGAGGCCCAATTCGTGCAAAGTCAGAAGATGCAAGCGATCGGTCAGCTGGCAGGCGGCGTCGCGCATGATTTCAATAACCTACTCACCGCGATTTCGGGTCATTGCGACCTGCTGATGCTGCGACACGACAAGGGCGATGGCGATTATGCAGATCTCGACCAGATCAGCCAGAACGCCAATCGCGCCGCGGCGCTGGTCGGTCAGTTGCTCGCCTTTTCGCGCAAGCAGACGCTGAAGCCGGAGATCCTCGATCTGCACGACACGCTTTCCGATCTGACCCATCTGCTCAATCGGTTGGTTGGCGAGAAGGTCGTCCTGAGCGTCAAGCATGAAAGCGATCCCGGACGGGTGCGCGCGGACAAACGGCAGCTCGAACAAGTCATCATGAACCTCGTGGTGAACGCACGCGACGCGATGCCCGGCGGGGGCGAGATCCGGATCGAGACCGACGCGGTGCACCTTGCCGAAAACCGCACCCGCGACCGTGTGGCGGTACCCAAAGGCGACTATGTCGCGATCAAGGTCACCGATACCGGTACCGGTATCGCGGCCGATAAATTAAGCAAGATTTTCGAGCCCTTCTTCACCACCAAACGCACCGGCGAGGGCACGGGGCTGGGGCTTTCGACGGCCTATGGAATCGTGAAGCAAACCGGCGGCTATATCTTTTGCGATTCCGTCATCGGGACAGGAACGAGTTTCACGATCCTTTTGCCCGCCTATGCCGCTACCGAAGAGGCGGACGTGTCGAGTGCCGAAGACGCAACGGCGGAGGCGCGAACTGCCCCGCGTGGCCCCACGACGCCTTCCGTCATGCCCAAAGCGGAAGTCGCGCCGTGCGCGACAAAGGCGACCCCCGTGATTGCCGGCGAGGCGACCGTGCTTCTGGTCGAGGACGAGCCCCCGGTGCGCGCCTTCGCCGCGCGCGCGCTCAAACTGTGCGGCTACACCGTGCTGGAGGCGGAGAGCGCGGAAGAGGCGCTGGAGCTGCTCGAAGATGCTGATCTGCAGGTCGATATCTTCGTCACCGACGTGATCATGCCCGGCCTCGACGGGCCAAGCTGGGTCAGCCGCGCGCTCGAGGCGCGACCGGGCACGCGCACGGTCTTCATGTCAGGCTATGCAGAGGAAGTGTTCCAGAACGGAACGTCCCCCGTTCCGGATTCGGTCTTCCTGCCGAAACCTTTCTCGCTGAGCGAGTTGACCGCGACGGTTCAGGACTTGCTCTCACGCTAAGGCGCGGGTGACCCGATCGTACAGCGCAATATCGTCCTGCATCGCGACCCGCAGCGCGGCCTCGGTCTCGGGCGCGAGCCCGGTCTCGACCGCGGGGGGGACGTTCACGCGGGGCAGGGTGATGGCGAAGCCGAGCTGATCTTCGAGAAAATGCACGAAATCCTCGATCCGCTCATACGGAAAAATCCGGTCCACCAGCGGCGTGCCTTCATCATCACAGAGGAATGCGGCCTGACTGGGCACATCGCTGAACCCTGCGCGCGGGTCCTCGATGTAGTCGCGCGCGAACTGTTCGAAGGAATAGCCGGCAGAAATGTCGCTTTCCTCGATCAAATCGCGCAGTCGAAAACGATAGAGCGACCGCAACCAGTCGAGCGGCTCGCGCATCAGCGCGACCGTGGTGAAGCTGGCCTCGGTCTTCGACGACAGCAACGGCGCAAGATGATCTCGGAAATCGCGGGCCGAGGCATGTTTGAGAACAGCCGGACGGGTCAGCGCGACGTCGGCCAAAGACTCCAGCGCAGTCTCGACCGCAGAGGAACCTGCCTTGGGCGTGGCGAGGAAGACGAGTTTTTGTGTCCAGAAAATCAGCATCTTGGCGGGTCAGCTCCTAACTGCGCCGGTGATAATCTTTCGGCCCACGCGGGTAAACCGTTTCTTAACCGAATTGGCGGTTCAGTGAGTTGTGGAAAATTTTGTTGTAATGTTCACGTTCTGTGCGCATAGTGCGGTCAGAACATGAGGTGAACATCCGCGCGAGGGCGTCGCATTGCCGACCAGCCGTCGCTGTGAAATAAGGAAGCGGACAAATGGCAGTAGCGAAGCTTTTCGATATGGATAAATCTCCCAAGGCAGACAAGCAAAAGGCGCTCGACTCGGCGCTGGCGCAGATCGAGCGGCAATTCGGCAAAGGCTCGATCATGAAGCTCGGCGGCGACACGCCCGCGCGGGAAATCGAAGCGACCTCTACCGGTTCGCTGGGTCTCGATATCGCGCTTGGCATCGGCGGGCTGCCGAAAGGCCGGATCGTCGAGATCTATGGGCCGGAAAGCTCGGGCAAGACGACGCTGACGCTGCACGCGATCGCGGAAGAGCAGAAGAAGGGCGGCGTCTGTGCCTTCGTCGACGCTGAACACGCGCTCGATCCGCAATATGCACGCAAACTTGGCGTCGATCTCGATGAGTTGCTGATCTCGCAGCCCGACGCAGGCGAGCAGGCGCTGGAAATCGTCGACACGCTGGTGCGTTCCGGCGCGGTCAGCCTCGTCGTGGTCGACTCGGTCGCGGCGCTGACGCCGAAGGCCGAAATCGAAGGCGATATGGGCGATCACACCGTGGGTGCGCAGGCCCGTCTGATGAGCCAGGCGATGCGCAAGCTGACCGCCTCGATCGGGCGTTCGAATTGCATGGTGATCTTCATTAACCAGATCCGGATGAAGATCGGCGTCATGTTCGGCTCGCCGGAGACGACGTCGGGCGGCAACGCGCTGAAATTCTACGCCTCCGTGCGTCTCGACATCCGCCGTATCGGGTCGATCAAGGATCGCGACGAGGTGGTGGGCAACCAGACCCGCGTGAAAGTGGTGAAGAACAAGGTGGCCCCGCCGTTCAAGCAGGTCGAGTTCGACATCATGTATGGCGAGGGCATCTCGAAGATGGGCGAACTGGTCGATTTGGGCGTCAAGGCCGGGGTCGTCGACAAGGCTGGCGCCTGGTATTCCTACGGGGATGAACGCATCGGCCAAGGCCGTGAAAACGCGAAGACTTTCCTGCGCGAACACCCCGATGTCGCCTATGAGATCGAAGACAAGATTCGCGCCAGCCACGGGCTCGAATTCGACAAATTGTCCGAAGATGACGCGCTGACCGAAGACTGATCGTCACCGCAAATTCATGCAAAGGCCGGGAGCGTCGTCTCCCGGCCTTTTTGCGATTGCTGGACAGGGGGAAAGGGCGGCGTTAAACGGGACCGAACATGCCCGATCAGGCGAGACAGGACGATATGCCCAGCCTTAACGAAATCCGCTCCACTTTCCTTAATTACTTCGAGCGTAACGACCACCGGGTCGTTGACAGCTCGCCCCTCGTTCCGCGCAACGACCCGACGCTGATGTTCACCAATTCCGGTATGGTGCAGTTCAAGAACTGCTTCACCGGGGTGGAAAAGCGCGAGTACAACCGCGCAACGACCGCGCAGAAATGCGTGCGCGCCGGCGGCAAGCACAACGATCTCGACAATGTCGGCTACACCGCGCGCCACCATACCTTCTTCGAGATGCTGGGGAATTTCTCCTTCGGGGATTATTTCAAGGAAGACGCGATCCCGTTCGCCTGGGAATTGCTGACCAAGGATTTCGACATTCCGAAGGACAAGCTGCTGGTCACGGTCTACCACACCGATGACGAGGCGGCGAATATCTGGAAGAAGGTCGCCGGCCTGCCCGACGAGAAGATTATCCGTATCCCGACCTCGGACAACTTCTGGCAGATGGGCCCGACCGGTCCCTGCGGTCCCTGCACCGAGATTTTCTTCGATCACGGCGATCATATCTGGGGCGGCCCGCCTGGTTCGCCCGAGGAAGATGGCGACCGGTTCATCGAGATCTGGAACCTCGTCTTCATGCAGAACGAGCAGTTCGAGGACGGCTCGATGCGCGCGCTCGACATGCAGTCGATCGACACGGGCATGGGGCTCGAGCGGATCGGCGCGCTGCTGCAGGGCAAGCACGACAATTACGACACCGACCTGATGCGCCACCTGATCGAGGCCTCGGCCAACGCGACCGATGGCGCGCCGGACGGGCCGGGCAACGTGCATCACCGCGTGATCGCGGATCACCTGCGCTCGACCTCGTTCCTGATCGCGGATGGCGTGATGCCCTCGGCGGATGGGCGCGGCTACGTCCTGCGCCGGATCATGCGCCGCGCGATGCGTCACGCGCACCTGCTGGGCGCGAAGGATCCGGTGATGCACCGTCTCGTGCCGTCGTTGATCCGCGAGATGGGTGCGGCTTACCCCGAGCTCGGCCGGGCGCAGGCGCTGATCGAAGAGACGCTTCTGGGCGAGGAAACCCGCTTCAAGACCACGCTCGATCGCGGGCTCAAGCTGCTCGACGAGGCGCTTGTGGACCTTCCCGAAGGGGAGAGGCTACCGGGCGAGACTGCGTTCAAACTCTATGACACGTTCGGCTTCCCGCTCGATCTGACGCAAGATGCGCTGCGCGAACGTGAGCGCGAGGTCGACACCGAAGGGTTCGACGCCGCGATGGAAGAGCAAAAGGCCAAGGCGCGCGCCAGCTGGTCCGGGACCGGCGAGGCGGCCAATGCCGCGATCTGGTTCGACCTGTCCGAGAAACTTGGCGCGACCGAATTCCTGGGCTACGACACCGAGACCGCCGAAGGTCAGATCACCGCGCTCGTGACCGACGGGGCCGAGATCGACAAAGCGTCCGGCGAGGTGCAGATCGTGGTCAACCAGACCCCGTTCTACGCCGAAAGCGGCGGTCAGGTCGGCGATCGCGGTTGGATTGTGACCGAGACGGGTAAAGCCGAGGTTACCGACACCAAGAAAGTCGCGGGCGTCTTCATCCATTTCGCGCGCGTCACCGAGGGCGAGCTCGCCAAGGGGCAGGGCGCGAAGCTGGAAGTCGATCACGCACGCCGCAGCGCGATCCGCGCGAACCACTCGGCCACGCACCTGCTGCACGAGGCGCTGCGTCGCACGCTGGGCGATCACGTGGCGCAACGCGGCTCGCTCAATGCCGAGGACCGTCTGCGCTTCGACTTCTCGCACAACAAAGCGCTCTCGGCCGAGGAAGTCGCGAAGATCGAGCGCGAAGTGAATGAATTCATTCGCCAAAACACGCAGGTCGACACCCGGATCATGACGCCGGATGACGCGCGCGATCTGGGCGCGCAGGCGCTGTTCGGCGAGAAATACGGCGATGAGGTCCGTGTCGTCTCGATGGGCGAGCTGGCCAATTCCGGCAAAGGCACGAACGGGAATGTCTATTCGCTCGAACTTTGCGGCGGCACCCATGTGAAGCGGACCGGCGATATCGGCACCTTCGTCCTGACCGGCGAAAGCGCGTCCTCGTCGGGCGTGCGTCGGATCGAGGCGCTGACCGGTGATATCGCGATGGCCGAGCTGCGCCGCCGCGACAAGCTGCTGGGCGAGATCGAAGGGCTGGTGAAAACCTCCGAGGCCGATCTGCTCGGACGTCTGCAGGCGATCCTCGACGAGCGCAAGGCGCAGGCCAATGAGATCGCGCAGCTTCGTCGTGAGCTTGCGATGGGCGGCGGTGCCTCCGGTGGTCCGGATATCAGCGAAATCAACGGCTTGAAGTTCGTTCCTCAGGTTGTTTCCGGTGTGACCGGCAAGGACCTTCCGGGGATCGTGGACGAGCTGAAAGAGAATGTCGGCTCCGGCGTGATCCTCGTGGTGGCCGATGCGGGCGGCAAGGCGGCCGTAGCGGCTGGCGTGACCAAGGACCTGACCGAGCGCGTCAGCGCGGTCGATCTGGTGAAAGCCGCAGCGCAGGCACTTGGCGGCAAAGGCGGCGGCGGTCGTCCCGATATGGCGCAAGCCGGCGGGGCCGATCCGTCGAAAGCCGATGAGGCCATCGCGGCCGTGAAAACTGTTCTGGAGGGATTGTAATGGCAGGCGCATTCTGGATCGCCCATGTGAAGGTGCTCGACGACGAGGCCTATGGCAAATACGCCGAGGGCGCGGGCCCTGCGATCGCGAAACATGGCGGACGGTTCCTCGCCCGTGGCGCGCGCTATGTGCAGCTCGAAGGCAATGACCGCGCACGCAACGTCGTCGCTTGGTTCCCGTCGCTGGAAGCTGCCGAGACCTGCTACTACTCCGACGACTATCAGGCGGCGCTCGCGCATGCCAAAGGCGCGTCTGAGCGCGACCTGATGATCGTCGAGGCGATGGACGACGTCGAAATCAAATGAAGATCGGCCTCTAAGGCACTGATCGGAAAGCATTTAGAAGGCGACTGCGGCCGCCTTTTTCTATGATGTCGTACCCGTTCGTTTTTGCTCTGGACCTTCAGGCGCGCTGCGTCCTATGCTGCCGCCATGACCACGAAGACCATCATCATCTGCTGCATTATCCGCTGACATACGTCACGCGGGCTGGTCTTCTCTTTCCAAATTTCTCATGACCTTGTAAGCCCGCCGGCAGGTGCCGCCGACCCTTTGCGAGGACACATGACCCAGATCCGTTTGCGCAATTCCCTGACCCGGAAAGTCGAGGATTTTCGTCCGATCGATGCCGACAACGTCCGGATGTATCTCTGCGGCCCGACCGTTTACGACCGCGCGCATCTCGGCAACGCCCGCCCGGTGGTGGTGTTCGATGTGCTCTACCGGTTGCTGCGCCATGTCTACGGACCGGAGCACGTCACCTATGTGCGCAATTTTACGGATGTGGATGACAAAATCAACGCGACGGCGCTCGCGCGCAAGGAAGCCGGGGCCGAAGGGTCGCTGGAAGAGCTGATCCGCGCGCGGACCGAGGAAACCATCGGCTGGTATCATGCCGACATGGATGCGCTCGGCGCCTTGCGTCCCGATCAGGAACCGCGCGCGACCGACTACATCGGCGCGATGATCGCGATGATCGAGACGCTGATCGAAGATGGTCACGCCTATGCCGCCGAGGGGCATGTTCTGTTCCGGGTGCGCAGCTACAAGGATTACGGCGCGCTGTCCGGTCGGACGGTCGACGACATGATGGCGGGTGCTCGTGTCGAGGTCGCGCCCTTCAAGGAAGACCCGATGGATTTCGTGCTCTGGAAGCCTTCCGACGAGGGGCTGCCGGGCTGGGAGAGCCCGTGGGGCCGGGGTCGTCCGGGCTGGCATATCGAGTGCTCGGCCATGTCTTACGAGCTGCTCGGTGCGTCGTTCGACATCCATGGCGGCGGCATAGACCTGCAATTCCCGCACCACGAGAACGAGATCGCGCAAAGCTGTTGCGCCCATCCCGAGGGCTCCTTCGCGAACTACTGGCTGCATAACGAGATGCTGCAGGTCGAAGGCAAGAAAATGTCCAAGAGCTTGGGCAATTTCTTCACCGTGCGGGATCTGCTGGACGGGCATGACGGCGAGAAGGGCGTTCCCGGCGAGGTGATCCGCTTCGTGTTCCTGCAGACGCATTATACGAAGCCGATGGATTGGACACGCCGCAAGGCGTTTGACGCGCATGACGCTTTGAACAAAATGGCGCGTCTACTTGGTCAAGCGGGCACCGAAGGGTTGAAGAACTTAAAGCCTGGAACGCCGTTTCCGTGGGTCGTGGATGCCCTCGCAGATGACATCAATACTCATTCGGCTCTTATGGAAATTACCCATTCGGGCGTTCGTAAGCGCCTCAAAGCTGATGAAATGAGTTCTCGTGTTGCCGACATCTACGCGTCGCAGCTTATGCTTGGCTTTGACCTGAAAGATTGGCCGGCCGCGCAACAAGCTGCCTCGGCGCACGATCAGACTTTGGGGATTATCGTAGAGAAAACAGGACTTTCGGCTTCATTAGAGGACCTTACCGACAAGCTCGCCACCCTGCGCGCAACCGCAATGGAAACCAAAGACTTTGCGCCGGTCGATGCAATGAAACAGGCGCTCGTCGCCGCAGGCGTGGAGGTGCGCATGTCGAAGGCCGGGGTGGAGTTGCTGCCCGGACCCGATTTCGACCCCGCCAAGCTGGAGGGCCTGTGATGGTGCGCGGTTACAGTAACAAGGGGCGCGCCGGACCCGAGGGAGGGCGCAATCGCGCCCGCCCTGGGGGGCGGGTCGGGCGCGGCCCGGCGTGCCGCCAGGCGGAACGTAACCTCGACGGAGGCAACCAATGACCAAACAACGCCTCTATCTCTACGACACGACCCTGCGTGACGGGCAGCAATCGGCGGGCGTCCAATTCTCGGTGCCGGAGAAGATCGAGATCGCCAAGGCGCTCGACGCGATCGGCATCGACTATATCGAAGGCGGCTGGCCCGGTGCGAATCCGACCGACAGCGATTTCTTCGAAGCGCGGCCCGAGACGCGCGCGACCTTCACCGCCTTCGGGATGACCAAGCGGGCAGGGCGCTCGGCCGCGAATGACGACGTGCTCGCGGGCGTCATGAACGCGAATACGCCCGCCGTCTGCCTCGTCGGCAAGACGCATGACTACCACGTCACCACCGCGCTCGGGATCACGCTGGAGGAAAACCTCGAGAATATCCGTGCCTCGGTCGCGCATATGGTGGCGCAAGGTCGCGAGGCGCTGTTCGATGCCGAGCATTTCTTCGACGGCTACAAGGCGAACCCCGACTATGCGCTGGAGTGTTGCCGCGCGGCCTATGAGGCGGGCGCGCGCTGGATCGTGCTGTGCGACACCAATGGCGGCACGCTGCCGGGCGAGATCGGCAAGATCGTCGGAGCGGTGATCGCGGCGGGCATTCCCGGCGACCGTCTCGGCATCCATTGCCATGACGATACCGGCAACGCGGTGGCGGGCAGCCTCGCGGCCATCGAGGCCGGTGCGCGCCAGATCCAAGGCACGCTGAATGGGCTGGGCGAGCGCTGCGGCAACGCGAACCTGATCACGCTGATCCCGACGCTTCTGCTGAAAGAGCCCTACGCCTCGACGCTCGACACCGGGATCGCGCACGAAAACCTGCGCGACATCACCAAGCTCTCGCGCAAGCTCGACGATATCCTGAACCGGGTGCCGTTGCGCTCCGCGCCCTATGTCGGCGCCTCGGCCTTCACCCATAAGGCGGGGCTACACGCCTCGGCAATCCTCAAGAATCCGGACACTTACGAGCATATCGACCCCGCCGTGGTGGGAAACACGCGCCTCATCCCGATGTCCAATCAGGCGGGCCAGTCGAACCTGCGCGCGCGGCTGAAGGGCATGGGGATCGAGGTCGCGAAGGACGATCCGCGCCTCGCCCGCATCCTCGATCTGATCAAGGAGCGCGAGGATCAGGGCTATGCCTATGACGGCGCGCAGGCGAGTTTCGAACTGCTCGCGCGGGCCGAGCTGGGGCAATTGCCGAAGTTCTTCGAGGTGAAGCGCTACAAGGTCACGGTGGAGCGGCGCAAGAACCGCTACGACAAGATGGTCTCGATTTCCGAGGCGGTCGTGGTGGTGAAAGTCGGTGGGAAGAAGATGCTTTCTGTCTCGGAAAGCATGGACGAACAGGGCCATGACCGGGGCCCGGTGAACGCGCTGTCGAAAGCGCTGTCGAAGGATCTCGGCCCCTATCAAAGCCTGATCGACGACATGAAGCTGGTCGATTTCCGCGTCCGTATCACCCAAGGCGGCACCGAGGCCGTCACCCGCGTTATCATCGACAGCGAAGACGATGCGGGCCAGCGCTGGTCGACCGTGGGTGTGTCGCCGAACATAGTGGATGCGAGTTTCGAGGCGCTGCTCGACGCGATGATCTGGAAGCTGATGCGCGACGGGGCGAAACCGGCATGAGCGATCTGGCCGCGTCCCTTCAAGCGGCGGCCGAGGCCGTGCGTCAGGGCGATCCCGACCGGTTCGCCGCCACCATGGCCGCGCCCGCGGATTTGCGTGACCGCCTCTGGCCGCTCTACGCCGCCAATCTCGAGATCGCGCGTGCGCCCTGGGCGTCGTCGGAGCCGATGGTCGCCGAGATGCGCCTGCAATGGTGGGTCGATGCTCTGGAGGCTCTGTCTGAGGGCTGCGAACCGCCGCACGAGATCGGCCCGGCGCTTGTCTCGGTGGCGCAGCCCGCGCGCCATTTGATTGCCGCGGCCGAAGCCCGTCGTGCCGATTGCTGGCCCGATCCTTTCGACGATATTTCAAGCCTTTGGGCCTATCTCGATCAGACGTCCGGCGCGCTCTACTGGGCCGCGGCCGAGGCGCTCGGCGCGCCCGAGGAAGCGGAAATCACCGTGCGCAGTTTCGGTGCAGGCGCCGGGCTCGCGGCGCTCCTGCAGGCATGGTCCGTTCTCGCCGCGCGGGGGCGCCCGCCTCTTGCCGCGCCGGAGGTCGCAACGCTGCATCAGCTCGCGGCGGAGGGCCAAGCGCGGCTCGAGCCCGCCCGCAAGCTGCGTCTGGGACCGGCAAAGGCGGCACTCTTACCGGGATGGCAGGCACCGGCGCTCCTCGCGCGCGCGCGCGATGTAGAAGACCCGCTTGCGCCGGGTGCGCTGGCGCTGTCGGAATTCCGCCGCAGATCGGGACTTCTGCGCGCCGCGCTGCTTGGCGTCTGAGCCACTTGGGGGCCAGCGTGCGGGAAATTTCCGGAAATTAGAGGAATCTTCAACTCTTCGCCCGATGGTGAACGCGATTGCCCCGATAGGTCGGGTCGTTGTCGCTGTTCGCCGGAGGACGTTGATGCGCTTTCTCGACAATCTGAAACTTGGACTGAAATTGCCGCTGATGCTGGTGGCGATTGCCATGGTCGCTCTGACGATTATGGGAATTTCAGCCTATCGTACCGCCTACGGACTGCTGGAAAGCGAAGGGACACAGCGGCTCTCGCGAACGCTGGCCGCGCGCGTCGCTCTTGCGGAAGACTGGGCGCAGACACTGGCCTCCAATACCCGCACGATCGCCGCGAATCCCGACACGGCGCGGGCGCTTTACGATTTCACCAAGAGCCTCAACCGGCTCGATCCTACCGCCATCGAAAGCCTGCGGACCGGGGCCGCAGAGGCCGGGGCGTCCGAGGGCGAGGTGAGCGGCCCGCTCCGGGACTACCGCCTGCTACTGGATCGCTATGGCCCCGCCATTGATCAGATTTTGGCGGAGAATGGCCTGAAAGATCTCTATCTGATCGATCGCGACGGTCGCATTGTATTTGCCGCGCGCGATCATAGCGCGATTGGTCACGCGCTTGCGGATGAACCGGCGGGGCTGATCGAGGCCGCGACCGCTGCGCTGGATTGGTTGAGCGCGCCGACGGGCATGGTGGCGGCCGATACCGTCGCCGTTTCGCCCCCGCATTTCGAGTTTGCCAAGGGTCGGTTCTTCGCCGCACGCCCCGTGCGAAGCGGAAATGGTCTCAAACTCGGTGCTGTTGTCTTGCGAAAGCCGATGGCCGAACTCGGGGGGATCATAGCCAACCCGCGCGGCATCGGCGAGACCGGTGAAGGTTTCCTGATTGACGGGAAAGGGAGGCTGATGAGCGATCTGCGCTTTCCGGCCAACGCTCCAAAACCGGGGGAGGTTTTGCCCGCGGCTACCGTGAGTGCTGTAGAACAGGCGCAGGAAGAGGTGATCTCTTTGCATGGGCATCCAGCGATCGAGAGAACCCAGAAGGTCACTTTATTCGATCAGCCCTATTGGGCGGTGGTCGAGCAAGACCGTGCAGAGCTGTTCGCTCCTGCCACGTCACTTGCCCGTGCGATGCTATTCAACGCGTCCTGGCTCATCCTTCTATTGGCGGCCCTTTCTGCCTGGATGGCACGATCAGTCTCAAACCCTCTCAAGGGCCTTGAAAAATCCATTCGCAAGATCAGCGGAGGCGATTATGCGAGCGAGATCGCACAGAGTCGCCGTGGCGACGAAGTCGGCGCAATCGCCTCCGCCCTGAGCAACCTGCGCGACGAGCTTGATCAGTCTGAAGGGATCAAACGAGAGGCCACGCGTCAGGGCGCAGCCTATGCCAACGCCTCCGCCGCCCTAATGATCGTCGATCGCGACTTCCGTATCACCCATGTCAACCGTGCGCTCGTCGATCTGGTCGAGTCGCGGCTCGACGAGTTCCGCGTCGTCAGTCCCGACCTCGATCCTGAAAATCTTGTGGGCCGCTCGATGGATGACTTCCACGCCAATCGGGGACACGCCCGTGCGCTGCTCGGTGATCCAGCCCAATTGCCGCTTCATGTCGATATCAAAGTTGGCGAGGGTCGTTTTGGCGTCGACGTCACCGAATTCGTCGATGGGCAGGGCAATCAGGCGGGGTTCGTGGTCGAGTGGCGCGACGTGACCGAACGACGGATGAAGGATGCCCTCATCGCGGCCATCGAGCGAGGTCAGCTCGTTTGCGAGGCCAATCCTGCCGGGATGGTCGTTCGGATGAACGCAAATCTGCAATCGCTCCTCGGCGCTCAGGCACCAGACCTCGTGGGGGCCCCACTGAAGGACTGGCTAAGCACGGTTGATGGAAGTGATCTTTGGCCCGCGATTGCCGCCGGTGAGCCCGTCACAGCCCGCTTTTCGATAAAGGACCCACAGGGCAACACCTATCTGCTCGACGGTTCGCTCAATCCGATCTCGGATAAAGCAGGGCGCTTGATGAAGATTGTGCTCATGGCCAGTGACGTGACCGTCGCGGAAGCTGCGCTTGCCTCCGCCCAACACCGAAATCTCAAAATGATCGAGGCTCAGAAGTCCGTTGTCGAGACGCTTCAACTCGGCCTTGCAGCCCTGTCGCGCGGCGACCTGAGCCTGACGCTCGACACAGAGTTTTCCGAGGAATACGAGGCGTTGCGCAACGATTTCAACGCTGCGGCGCAAAACCTTGCGGCAGCGATCGTTTCGGTCATCGATAACGCTGCGGCGATCGATACTGAGGCCAGTGAGATCGCCTCTGCCTCTGATGACCTCAGCCGCAGAACGGAACAGCAGGCCGCGACGCTCGAAGAGACCGCAGCCGCGCTCGATCAGCTCTCATCCTCTGTCACGACTTCGGCACAAGGCGTGGCCGAAGCGGATAGGGTGGTATCAGAAGCCCGCAACAGCGCGGAAACCTCTGGTGAAGTGGTCAAGCAGGCCATACAGGCGATGAGCGAAATCGAAACCAGCTCACAGCAGATTTCCAAGATCATCGGCGTGATCGACGAGATTGCCTTCCAGACCAACCTACTTGCGCTCAACGCTGGTGTCGAAGCCGCGCGCGCCGGTGAAGCGGGCCGCGGTTTCGCCGTTGTCGCTTCAGAAGTACGCGCCCTCGCGCAACGGTCTTCCGAAGCCGCACGCGAAATCGACACCCTGATCACCGCGTCGAGCGAACAGGTGACCCGAGGCGTGGGCCTCGTCGGCGAAACCGGCCGTGCGCTCACGGAAATTCTTGACGCTGTCGTCGATATTTCGGCGCGTGTCTCTGAAATAGCGGGCGGTGCCCATGAGCAGGCAGAGGGGCTGAAAGAGATAAATATCGCGGTGAATCAGCTGGACCAGGTGACGCAACAAAACGCAGCAATGTTCGAAGAAACGACCGCGGCCAGTCACGCTCTGATGACAAATGCGACATCCCTGCGCGACATCACTGCCCAGTTCAAAGTCAGTATGCGGACGACGTCAAACGAAGGCGAGAGCACTCTGTTGGCGCAAAATCAACATGGGGTTCAGGCAAGCGAAGGAGGCCGTGAACTTCCGCAAGCGGTGGGCGAAACCGCTCCGCGCGGTACCACATTTTCAGCTGAAGTCTGGGAAGAGTTTTGAATTCGCACGAAGGACACGCGATGCCAAACGAATTGCCGCTCGCCAAGAAAGTTCTCATCGTCGATGACTCGGCTACAATGCGTCAACTTATTCGAGCGCGTCTGGCAAACGACGTGCGCCTAGTCGTCGTCGGCGAAGCGGCGGACGCGTTTGAGGCGCGTGAAAAAATTAAAGCGCTTTCGCCGGATGTGATCACGCTCGATGTCGAGATGCCGCGGATGAACGGCCTCGATTTCCTTGAACGCCTCATGCGTTTGAGACCGATGCCTGTGGTCATGGTGTCGACGGAAACCCATAGCGGATCGCGCGCCGCAATCGAAGCGCTCGCCCTCGGTGCGATCGATTGCGTGGGAAAGCCGCGGTCTGGTCACCTCGAAAAGAGCTTTGAGACGCTTCCAGATATTCTTCTTGCGGCAGCAAACGCGCGCCTGCCTCAGAGTGGGGTCGAGCGAGCTGCGGTGAGGCCCGCACGAAACTTTCACTGGGCCGGTCAAATCGTGCTGATCGGGTCCTCGACCGGAGGCGTTGACGCCCTCGAGACGATCTTGAAGGGATTTCCTGAAAATTGCCCGCCCACGCTCATAGCGCAGCACATGCCAGAGAGCTTCCTCGCGAGCTTCGCCGAACGGCTTGATCGTATCATCGCGCCAAGTGTGCGGCTTGGCCAAACGGGCCTCCCTCTCGCACAAGGGCAAGTCTATTTTGCGCCTGGTGGCCCGACGCATCTCACGGTTCAAAATGACAGAACACCTTACCTGTCATTGCTTGAAAGCGAGAAGCGAAACGGACATCGACCGTCGGTGGATATTCTGTTCGAATCCGCACTGGATATGGCTACGAATGCCGTCGTCGTTTTACTCACCGGTATGGGCCGAGATGGCGCAGAGGGGATGATGCTCTTGCGCCGAGCAGGAGCACATTGTTTTGCCCAAGACAAGGAGACGTCGACTGTTTTTGGAATGCCGAGGGCGGCGCTCGAAATTGGCGCGGCGTCCTATTCGGTGGCCCTTGAAAAAATCGCCCCAGAAATTCTCAGGAGATGTGCTCAGAGCCCGGCAAAGGTCAGGAAAGTAGGTGAAACATGAATGCAGTTTCCACAGACAGACCGATCCATATTTCGCAAGGCGAGTTTCTCGTCGCCGGCACGGGCGCGCAATCTATTACAACGATCCTCGGCTCTTGTGTCGCCTGTTGTCTCTACGATGAAAATGCGCAGGTCGGTGGTATGAACCACTTTCTATTGCCGAATACGACTGGTTCAACCTTTAAAGCGGCAAGCTTCGGCGTGAATGCGATGGAGCTTTTGATCAATGAACTTATTAAACACGGGGCGCAGCGCAGTGAGCTACGTGCGAAGCTATTTGGTGGTGCGCGCATGGTCAACGGCCTCTCGGACATCGGCTTTAAGAATAGCGAGTTCTCAATCGCGTTCCTAGCTAAGGAGCGTATCACATGTGTCAGCCAGAGTTTGGGCGGTTCTCAAGCGCGTAGGGTAGAGTTCTGGCCCGATACTGGCCGCGCGCGCCAGAAAATGCTTGGTAATGCAGAAGTCTTTGAGCGCGATGTCACGCCCGCGCCGGTTCGCGAAATCGAACTGTTCTGACGTGTTGGATGGCAGCAATAAATGTCAAATGAATGGCCCCGCGTTTCTTAGACGCCTTCGTGCTTCAGTTTCCGCTGCCGCTAAAAGTCGACGGGCGACAGCATTCCGTTCCGGGCGTGCGTTCGCTTTGGATTATAGAACATCTCGATGTAGTCAAACACATCCTGCCTGGCTTCTTCGCTTGTTCGGTAGGCCCGTCGTCTGATCCGCTCACGCTTCAGCAGGTTAAAGAAGCTCTCAGCTTCTGCGTTATCATGGCAGTTCCCACGGCGGCTTATCGAGTGCTCCAGGTTGTGGGCTCGCAGGAACGCCGCCCAGTCCATGCTGGTGAATTGGCTGCCCTGGTCCGAGTGGATCAGCTGACCTGCCACGGGTCTTTCATCCAGCAGCGACCGGAGTCCGGTTGGTATTTACGCCGATCGACGTAGGTTGAGCAATCGCCCGACGCGCGGAGTTATCATCTCGCGTAGCGGGGCCGGCGATTGTGGTGGTCAGTACCCGCGCGTGGTCAGCCGGGGTCTCGTAATCCAAGGCCGAATGCGGACGCACGGTGTTGAAGTCGGCAGCCCAAGCGGCGATCACGACGCGCGCATGAGCCAAGTTACGGAACATGGTCTCGTTGAGCAGCTCATCGCGCATCCGGCCGTTGATGGGGAAGACGGCCCCGCTCCTGAGAAGGGACCGTATACTGGTCCTACTTTGCAGAAGGAGCATTCC
>NZ_MPZQ01000023.1:0-22517 GCF_002020045.1 Thioclava sp. F28-4
GACCGGAGTATCAGCAGCGACACCTGGATCTTGTGGTCGGTAAGATTGAAAGTCGCAATATGTGCCGACGATTTGGCTTGGTCGCCAATGCGACGGCATCGCCAGGCAGCCGGATGCGAGAAGAGCTGTCAGACTTTGGATGGAAGCCGGGCCGTCTGTTGACGGTAATCTCTGATGGCGAGCTTGCTCTCCCGAACCTCATACGGAATGCCATGGGTGGCGACGGCCAGGTGAAGCATATCCTCGACTGGTGGCACATCTCGATGCGTATTCGACATGTCGAGGCCGCCGTTCAGGGTCTGGTCCAGATACCGGGATTCACTGGAATTCCGGTGCTGTTCCAGCGCCCCGCGAAAAGCCTTCGCTGGTGGCTGTGGCATGGCAGAGCACGGGTCGCGGAAACTTATCTGAAAGGGCTCATGCACGATTGCACCCGCCTTGCGGAAGAACCTTTGGCTGTCCGCACCGCTGCCGCTCGTCTGCAGGCCCGATGCGAGACACTGTACACCTATCTCGCGAACAACATGGAATCCCTTGTCGACTATGGCCGACGGTACCGTAACGGGCTGCCCATCTCGTCATCTCGTGCCGAAGGATCAGTCGATGACATTGCCAATGCCCGCATGGGAAAGCGCAGAAGGATGCGGTGGTCGCCCAAAGGGGCTCACCGAGTAGCCGTCACAAGGGCCGCAGTTCTCGATGGTCGGCTGACCGTCGCAAACAGAAAACGCGCCGCATGACCCCCATGTCTTGTCCACTCCCTTCTGAGCTCTCGCAACATGTAGGTGTTGAACCAAACACGGTCTCGCCTCTCGCCAAAAAAATGGCGACCTATGGCGTGATCGAGCGGGTGCGCGACGCTGAAGACGAACGCCGCATTGTTTTACGTCTCACGGAATATGGCTTCCAGGTCGTGAAAGCCGCCGATCAGGTTGTGGCGCAAAATTTCGCAGATCTCGGGATCTCGGATGATGATGCCAGTCAAGCGATTGCTCTGATATCACGCCTCCGTTCGGCGGTGGAAAAAGCCAGGCCGGTTCGGTTCGATTTGCCTCAAGCGCCTCCAAGAGCGCAAGACAGCCTGCCGGATTGAGGCGCTGCAGCAGGCATGGACGCAGCGTTTTCCCGGTTGATCCCATACTAACACCAGATGGTGTCAAGGGTAAAACCTGGACGACATACCGCCCCCTTTGCAGGGTACGAAAAGGATTGAAACAGATGGAACTGAACGCTGATTTTTCTCAGAAGGTCGTTGTGGACACCGATAGTCTCGAGTGGCAACCCTCGCCCATGAAGGGCGTGGACAGAAGGATGCTCGACCGGATCGGGGACGAGGTTGCCCGCGCCACAACCATCGTGCGCTATGCGCCCGGCAGCAAATTTTCAGCGCATAGCCACGGGGGCGGCGAAGAGTTCATCGTGCTCGATGGTGTCTTTCAGGATGAACATGGCGATTATCCGGCGGGGACTTATGTGCGTAATCCGCCAACGACCTCTCATACCCCGGGATCGGATGCGGGTTGCACGATTTTCGTCAAACTCTGGCAGTTCGACACGGATGACCGCACCCAGTTTCACAAAGATATGGAAGCAGAGCTTGGCGCGCCCGAAAATGGTGTGGCGACCGCTATCCTGCACCGCGATATGCGCGAGACAGTGACGTTCTCCAGTTTGGAGGGCGGCGCGACCATGACATCGGATGCAACAGGCGGCGCCGAGATATTGGTCATCAGCGGGACCGCAGCGGTGAATGGAGAAGCCCTGAGACAAAACGCTTGGCTGCGTCTGCCTGATGGCAGTGCCTTGACAGCCACAGCTGGGGCTGAGGGCGCAACGCTTTGGATGAAAACAGGGCATCTGCCCTATGCCAAAGCGCCGCAGGTTTGACGAAAACGGGCCGAACCACTGCGCACAGGGAAATCTGAACGATGCAAACGCAGACCCTTATCATCGGTGGCGGGCTTTCAGGTCTGGCGCTCGCCGCGCGGCTATCGGCCGAGGGGCAAGATTTTCTGCTTGTCGAAGCCCGCGAAAGATGGGGCGGACGTATCCTGAGCGAGCAGTGCAATGCGGGCGCCTTTGATCTTGGCCCCTCGTGGTTCTGGCCCGGCCAACCCCGTATCGTGGCGCTGATCGATCGTCTTGGGCTCACACGGTTTGAGCAGTTTTATCAAGGCGAACTTTTGTACGAAGACGAACGTGGCCATGTCCAGCGCGGGCGCGGCTTTGCGTCGATGCAAGGCTCATGGCGGTTGCAAGGCGGTCTCGCAGCCTTCATCGACAAGCTGTTGCTTGAAATTCCGTCAGACAAACGCATCTGCGCCACGCCAATCAACGCGCTGCGAAAAAAGAGCGATGGCGTCGCCGCCCAAACGGTCGCGGGTGCGCAGATCATGGCACAAAAGGTCGTTCTGGCCTTGCCACCGCGCATTGCAGCGCAGTTTTCCTATAAGCCTGTGCTGCCCACAGACGCCCTGACTGCGATGGAGGGTATTGCGACCTGGATGGCAGGACAGGCCAAAGTCGTTACTGTGTTTGACCGCCCTTTCTGGCGTGATAATGGCCTGTCGGGCGATGCGATGAGCAGGGTTGGCCCGATGGTTGAATGTCACGATGCCAGCCCGTCTGAGGGTGGTCCCTATGCCATCTTCGGCTTCATCGGGATCCCGCCAGATTTGAGGCGCGACACCGCGGCCCTGCGCGAGCAGGTGCGCATGCAATTGGTGCGACTCTTTGGCCCCGAAGCACAAAATCAAAAGCGTCTATACATCAAGGACTGGGCTGTAGACCCATTCACAGCGACTTATCTTGACCAGCGGACCGTTTATGCCCACCCCGATTATGGTTTGCCGCGCGCTTTGTTCGGTCTTTGGGACAATGCGCTCATCTTTGCCGGCAGCGAAGTGGCCCCCACGTTTGGCGGCTTTCTTGAAGGCGCGCTTGAGGCGGCGGATCAAGCCTACACTGCTCTCACGACAGGCTAACTGCGGTAGGCGCGCCCGTGCGCCAGCCTGACTTTAGGCGGGTGCCGCAGCACCGGACGTAGCGCTGTCTTTCTTCGGCGGTCTGATCCGGAAAAACAGCGCATACAGCACGGGCACTGCGATCAAAGTCAGAATCGAGGCGAACGCGAGGCCGCCCATAATTGTCACCGCCATTGACGCAAAAAATGCATCCGGCAGCAGCGGGATCATGCCAAAAATCGTTGTGCCAGCGGCAAGCACCACAGGGCGCAGACGGCTGACCGACCCATCTATGATCGCCTTGTAATCCGGCACGCCCTCCGCGCGCTGAAGATCGATCTCTTCAACCAGAACAATCGCGTTCTTCATCAACATCCCCGACAGTGACAGGAACCCAAGCAATGCTGTGAAAGTGAAGGGCAAGCCCGTGAACAGCAGCCCCAAGACCATGCCCGTCACAGACATCGGGACGACGAGCCAGAGAATCAGGGGTTGGCGGACCTTGTTAAACATCAATATCGAAATCGTCAGCATAACAAGGAAGCCCAATGGGAGCTGCTTGCCGAGACTTGCCTGCGCATCTCCGGCGCTTTCGAATTCGCCGCCCCACTCCATCATGTAACCCTCAGGCAGCGGAATGGCTTCGATATCCGACCGGACACTTCGGAAGGCTTCGTCCGCAGTCAGGTCGCTGCGAGAACCGCCAAGCGCAGTGATGGTGCGCTCCCGGTCCCGCCTGTGAACGAGCGCCTCGACAAGGCGTGTCTCGAAACGGTCCACGAGGTTAGCCATGGGAACGTAGGACCCTGCCCCGTCGGACCACACCGACAGGTCCTGAAGGCGGTCAATGCCGTCGCGTTCACGCTCAGGGAGGCGGAGATGGATCGGGATCACCTCGTCGTCCTCGCGCAACTCACCGACACGTAATCCAGACGTTCCGTAGCGGACGGTGTCCGCGATTGCTCCACGACTTGCGCCCGCCAGACGCATCCGTGACTCATTGACAATAGGTTCGACGAGGATCTCTCGCTGGCGCCAATTGGTGCGCGGATTGGTGATCGTCCCGGCATCCTCGTAGATCCGCATCGCGTCATCCGCGAGCTGACGCAGGATGACCGGATCGGGCCCGGAGAACCGGACCGCCACATCGGCACCGGCCGGCGGTCCGAACACGATCTCCTCGACACGGATCAGAGCGTGGGGGAATTCGGCGGGCAGATCCTGGTTCAGCCGGCTCGCGATGGCCGGGATCGCCTCGGCGTCCGCAACCCGGACGATAAGCTGCCCATAGCTGGGATCCGCCTGCTCTGGATTGTATGTCAGCATGAAACGGCTCGCGCCACGCCCCACAAGCGTCGTCACATCCGTTACATTTTCTTCCGTCAGGAGCATCTGTTCGAGCCGCCTCATCTCGGCGTCGGTGACGTTGATGTCGGTGCCTTGCGGCATCTGGACCTCGACATAGAAGATCGGCGTGTTCGATGCGGGGAAAAAGGCCTGCTTGACCTGCCCGAAGGCCATCACGGACCAGACGGTAATGCCCACGATCACGAGGACGACAAGCACGCGGCTACGCAGGGCCATCCAGAGGAACCTGCGATATATCCCGTAGAACGCGCCCTTGTAGGGATCGTCGGAGACCTCTTTCGGCGCCCGCAGCAGCAGCTTGCCGAGATAGGGCGTGACCGAGACGGCGAGCGCCCAGCTCATCAGCAGCGAGATCGCGATCACCGCGAAGAGCGAGAACAGGAACTCGCCGGTTGCGTCGGGCGACAACCCGATGCCGGAAAAGGCCATGATCCCGATCACGGTCGCGCCGAGCAGCGGGATCGAGGTGGCGGTTTCCGTCTCGGCGGCGGCATCTTCGGCGGACTTGCCGCGCGCCATACCGATGACCATGCCCTCGGTAATCACGATGGCATTATCGACCAGCATCCCCATGGCGATAATCAGGGCACCGAGGCTGATCCGTTCCATCGCGATGCCAAAGACCGACATGAAGAACAACGTCGAAAAGACGGTCAGCCCGAGCGTCGCGCCCACCACAAGGCCCGCGCGCCAGCCCATGGTCAGCATCAGAGCGGCGATGACGATACCGACCGACTGTCCGAGACTGACGAGAAAGCTCGAAACCGCCTCGTCCACCACGACGTGCTGTTCGTAGATCGGAATGACCTCGACCCCCTCCGGCAGCCCGGCCTTGATCCGCTCCAGCCGGGCCGACACCGCCTTGCCGACCTCGACCACGTTCCGGTCTGTCAGCGCCGACACGCCCAGGGTGAAGGCCGAAGCTCCGTTCTGACGAATGATCTGGCTGGGCTGTTCGGCTTCCTCACGTGTCACATGGGCGATATCGTAGACCGCCACCTGCCCGACCTGTCCCGGCACGCCGAGCCGAAGCTCCTCGATCCCTTCGGGGCTGACATAGCCCGCCGGAACCGACAGGCTGATCCGGGCCGGGCCCTCGGTAATCTCTCCGTTCATGAACACCTGGTTTTCGTCGGCGAGAATGCCCAGGATCTGGTTCGGCGGAATGCCCAATTCGGTCAGGCGGGATGACGAGATCGAGATGTCGATCACCTCTTCGGCAAGACCCTGAACCTCGACCTTGGCGACGCCATCCACGGTGACCAGCCCGAGCCGCAATGTCGTGGCCAGATCGCGCTGTTCCGTGGGACTCAGGCCTTCGCTCGTCACCGCATAGAACATGCCATAGACGTCGCCGAAATCGTCGTTGATGATCGGGGCGCGCGCGCCGGCGGGAAGGTCGCCTTCCACGTCGCTGATGCGGCGGCGCATCTCGTCCCAGACCTGCGGGATCTCGTCCGGACCGTAGGTCATCTCGATCTCGACGGTGATCTGGGCCATGCCCGGCATCGACTTCGATTCCACCCGGTCGAGCTGCTTCATCTGCTGCAGCGCGTTCTCGACGACATCGGCGACCTCTTCTTCGACCTCTACGGCCGTGGCGCCGGGATAGGGCACGAAGACCAGCGCGGTCTTGAGCGTGAAGCTGGGGTCTTCGAGACGACCCACCGTGTTCAGCCCCCAGTAACCGCCTACAAGGCAGAAGATGATGGCCAGCCAGACCGCCACAGGGCGCCTGATGCTCGCGCGTGAGATACTGAGTGCCATGGGTCTATCCGGGTCCTGCTAAAATGAAACGGGATCAGCGTCCCGAAACCGTCACTGTCAGATTGTCCCTGAGCCGCCACCAGCCGCCGGACACGACCAGCTCGTCGCCCTCCAGGCCCTCCAGAACGATGATTTCGCCATTGACCGGAAGTCCCAACCGGACCGTCCTCCGCGCGACCTGGTTGGACGCTTCCTGGTAAACCCAGATGGATGGCTCGGTCCGGCTCGTCGTGTCCACTGCCGAAACCGGAACGATGACCGATTGCGGCCGATCTTCTTCGGCTGAACTGGAAATGCGCACCTCCGCCGTCATTCCGGGCAGCAGGCGCGGATCAATATCATCCGTGATTGCGAATTCGACGTCGTAGGTCTGCGCCGTAGGGTCTGCATCGGTCGCAAAAGAACGAAGGACGAGCGGCGCGGTATAGCCCGGCACTGCGGGAAAACTCGCAACGATGTCGAAAGCGTCGAGCGCCGAACGCGCAATCGCGGCAAGTTCCTCCGGCAGCGAAATCATGATCCGCATCTCACTGACATCCTGCAAGCGGGCGATCGGCGCGGCTGAGGTACCGTTGATGTATTCCTCAACGAAAGTACGCGCCACGATCGCGTCGAATGGCGCTACGATCCTTGTCTGGGACAGGCGCCGTTTGGCCTCGCGAAGTGCTACGTCCGCCTGGGCGAATTGGGCGCGCGCGGTATCTAGGCGCGCATCGGCTGCGACCCCCCGCTCGGCGAGACTTCTCGCGCGCTCAAACTCGGATTTCGCAAGGTCAAAGGAGGCCTGAGCCCGGTCTACGGCAAGGTCGAAATCGGCTTGATCGAGTTCCGCAATCACGTCGCCCTCGTCAATTTTGTCGCCCGGCTCGACGTAAAGCGAGATGATCTGCCCCGGCACCTGAAACGCGATGTCCACTGTGCGGGCGGGTTCGACACGACCGGCAACCGCGCGGGATTGATTGATGACGCGGCTGAGCGCACGGGTCACTTCGACCGTGACCGGTCGATTATATTGCGGTGCTTCGGGCGCGTCGGCATCGGATTCGCCGCCATACATTTCCGTTTGGGCAAATACATCGGTCACGGCCACCGGAAGGAACGGCACAGCCAAGGCCGCCGTAGTCACCAGCACAATGACTGAAGCGATCCGCTTCCAATTTCGGCTCTTACTATTCGAGTTCATCGATTATTGTCCTTAGCCGTTCGATGACGCCTTCTCTAATATCCGCGCCGCCATCCGGAAGGTTCAGAAGCATTTGGAACCGCAGCCCCTGGATCGCCAGGACCGCAATCATGGCATCCGGAGAGCGCTTCGCATCGGACAGGATACGCTCAAGGTCACAAGTCAGTTCAGTCCGCAGCGGATCGAGCAGCCGCGGATCCGATGCAGAAGCCGCGAGTATCGCCATTGACAGATCATCATCCAAGTCTTGCGATTGCAGGACTGTTTCGAGATGCCCACGCAGAGTGCGCGATGGGTACCGCTCCGGGACTTTTTCGAGGAGTTGCCGGTGCGCGACAAGCATCTGATCCAACAGGCCGGAAAGCAAAGCCTTCTTCGTCGAAAAGTTGTAGAGCACGCCGCCGTTGCTGAGGCCCGCCTCCTTTGCGACCGCCTCGATCGTTATCTTTCCAGCGCCCTCACGCGCGGCGAGCGCGCGCGCCGCCTCGAGAATTTTCAGAGACGCGTTTCTTGGTTCCACCGAGTGCTTCCGCATCGTCATCTCTGTACCGTCCGGTCGGTTAAGTTCAGGCGACGGGTAGACTGCATAGGCACCTGCGTCAAGCGTTCGGTCAGATTTGCTCTGAGCAGGGATACCGCAGCCTCCATGTTGGCATCTGCAAGCGGGTAGTTGGCTCCTTCACTCCAAGCTAATAACCGCTGAATATATCTCTAGAAACGCGTCAACCGCCCTCTTGGAATGCTCCACCGCATCGATCGGCTGGTCGACGGCTAACATTCGCGGCATGATGACGCCGGAAACAGACAGATGGATAAACTGACTTGCGGCGCTTTGAGCGTCGTGCACTTTCAATGACCCCGCCTCATGGAGGCCTTGAAGGACTTGCCCGACAATTCTGGTGGCCCGTCTGGGACCCGCTTCCATATATATTTCGCCCGCCTCGGGCAGTACCGCAACCGCGCCGATGCAAGCACGCAAAAGGCGAATGTAGTCATTATCCATGACCAGCCCGATCATGCGTCGCGAGAGTTCTTCCAGAACAACTCGCGGTTCGTCGCCGCTTGAAAGCGGCCGGGAAATCTCGGCCGAAAGCCTGTCACATTCAGCCTGCACAACGCTCAGAAAGAGCATGTTTTTGCTGGGGAAGTGAGCGTAAAGCGTCGCCTTAGACACCTTGGATTCCTCGGCAATCACATCGACGTTGGCTCCTTCGAAGCCACACCTCAGAAAGACCACCTTGGCTCCGCTCAGCACATCGGCAATTTTACTTTGCCTCATGCCAATCACCTGATGCCAAACCGTGATATCGAACGCGTTGTGTCACATGTCTTGCCTTCCTCAAAGCTTGCGCACTCGCGCATTTGTCGAGTTGGCACATTCAAACAGCCCTCAATTCATCGTCTGCAAAGACACCCTCATCCTTCCATCGTTCCGCGATATGTCCCAGTGTGTCCAGAACGCCTCGCAGGTCGTTGCCACGCGGCGTCAAGCCATAGGTGACCGCGGGCGGAATTGTCTCCGCCTGTTCGCGCCAGATGACTCCGGCGCTCTGAAGCATCCGCAGGCGTTCGGTCAGCATGCGGGTCGATATTCCGGGCACGGCACGTTTCAGCGCACCGAATCTTTGCGGCCCCTGATCGCTCAGGACCCAGATGATATAGGTCGTCCACGGCCCCATGAGCAGACGCAGGATCGAATCCATCGGGCACTGAGGTGGGGTCTTGGGCATAGGCATCCACGCTTCTGAAGACTGGTTACTTTTCCGTACCTACTTTAATATGCACCATTGATCAAATATTCCGTAGTGGTCAAACGGCACCCGGAGGTGTCCTGCAAACCCAGAGGGACAGACAGACATGACCCGCATGCCAACTCTTTTCATTCCTCATGGGGGCGGCCCGTGCTTTTTCATGGAATGCGATCCACCTGATACCTGGGATAAGCACCGCGAGTTTCTGGAGACCTTGCCCGCCAACCTGCCGACGAAGCCGAAAGCGCTGCTGGTGATCTCGGGTCACTGGGAGGAACGTGAGTTTCCCGTCCAGTCCAATCCCGCACCGGCCTTCCTGTTTGACTACAACGGCTTTCCGCCACATACATATCAGCTAACCTGGCCGGCAAGCCACCGGCGCTGGTGTATTGGCAGAGAAATGATATCAACCAACCCGATCAGCAGGGGCAGAGAGTAGCTTAAGTCACACCCGAAACTGTCCAATGATTGGGGAGTAGCTAATCGATCACGTGCCTCAGCAGGTTTCGAAAGTGGAGAACCGTGCATGAATGATGACATTGTTGCGGGCCGACACGGCCTGATTTCAAGACGGGGTGCGATGATCCTGCTCGGCTCCGGCGTGGTCGGCGCTTGCACCGCGTCTCCCCGCATCCCCTACCGCCCGGATGACGGGGTTTCGACCCGGCTTCTGGGTGCCGACTACCGCGTCAGGACCGATGCACCTGCGGAAGATTATCCCGTCGCTTACGCACCGCGGTTCCGGGACGGACATCGGTCGCATTATCTGGCGCTGTCCGGCGGCGGTGCCGAAGGTGCCTTTGGGGCAGGCGTACTAGCGGGCTGGACCGCGGCGGGAACCCGTCCGACATTCTCGGTCATCAGTGGTGTCAGCACCGGCGCGCTGATCGCGCCTTTGGCCTTTCTCGGTCCCGATCAGGATGACACCCTGCGCAATCTCTATACCAGCGGTGTGGCCGAGGGAATCGGCGGACGCCCTTCGCTCCTGGAGGCGCTGACGCGCGGGGCACTTTTCGACCGGCAACCGTTGCGCCGCCTCGTTGCATTTTTTGTGACACCCGACCTGCTCGCTGCCATTGCCGCCGAGCACCGTCGCGGCAGGCGCCTGTTCGTACTGACCACGGATTTGGATTCGCAGGTCGGAATCATCTGGAATATGGGCGCGATCGCGGCCAGTGGCGATCCGCGCGCGGCGACGATGTTCGAGGATGTTCTGTTAGCCTCGGCCGCGATACCCGGTGCATTCCCGCCGATCCGGATTTCAGGTCAGACCGCCGCTGGCCGACCGTTCGAGGAAATGCACGGCGACGGGGCCTTGATCTCGCATATTTTCACCCTGCCCGAGGCGGCGATGGTTTCATTCCGGGGGAAACGTGCGGCAAAGACAGCCCTCACCGACATCCATATGTTGATGAACCTCCGTCTTGAGCCCGGATTCGATCTGGTGGAAGAAAATCCCGGCGCAATCGCGGCGCGCTCGGTCTCGACCCTTCTGAAATATCAGGCGCGGGGCCAGGTCAACGCGACCTATGATTTCGCCCGCGACGCAGATATCGGCTTCAACGTCACCTCGATCGAAACGCCGGTACCCGAGGATGTGGAGTCATTCGAGTTCGATACGACATATATGCGCCGCCTGTACGCCGAGGGTTTCTCACGGGCACGCGACGGGGCGGCCTGGTCACGGGTTCCGCCTACCCTGACGACCCGGACCATACTTGCAAGCGCGGGCTAGAACCTTGCCACCAATGGCGCGCCACGCGGGACGAAAGGCGGCGAAGAACCGGATTTACGCGCGCCGGAAAGCGCGCACGACAATAGTATACGACAGATCAGACCAGTCTGTACCGCGAAAGCGGTAACTCGCACACGGTTCTGCCGGTCGTCCGGTGTTGCGTTGCCCGTAAGACCGAGAAGCAAAGGGCAGAACTTGGGGGTCATGCGGCCTTACCCCTTTTCACTGCGTTATCGACGGTGCGAAGCTGTTGGTACGCAGGTGGCAAGGGCATGGTTGTTATGCTGGCTGTCCTTGATGGCTCAGGTCGCTGTGCCACCCTCGCTGCCGCCCCTGAATAACCACTGATTACGCGATGCCCTCGATGGCTTTGTAAGGCGATGCAGGCGCGACGGGGTATGCGCGGAGCAGGCACTGAAGAGGGTGGGAGATGGCGATATGTATTGGAATTGACGCGGCCAAGGTCGTGCATTGGGCGGTTGGTATCGACGACGCAGGCGGGGTTTGCATTGGTGCACACCCCGGGCATTGCCGTGAACCGGGCGGGACAAGGCTTTGCCGGAGGCGAACGCAAGTCCGTTCCCCGCGATGCCCGTAACATCGCGGAACTGGTGCGTACGCGTGAGCTGCGCCCGGTTCTGGCCAGCCGCCTGTTGACCAGATCGCCGAAGGCCGACACGCGCGTCGCGCTGCGCCACAAGGTGGGGCGCAGGCGCGATCTCCTGCAGGACCAGGTGCGCCGGATCTCCCGCATCCGGGGGCTACTGTGCGGCATTCACCCCGGCCTAGAACAGACATTCGACCTTTGCTGCAAGGTGCCGCTGGCGCTGTTCACCCGCTATGTCACGCCGACCGAGATCCGGCGCGCCGGACAGGCGAGGATTGTGGCGCATCTGAAGAAAATGCCGCACCTGCATGGCAGCGCGGCTCTGGCCCAGTGTGCCCTGGACTGCGCCAGGGAGCAAACCATCATCGTTCCCGGCGAAGCGGCCACAGCTGAGTTGATCCGCGAACTGGCAGCGGAAGCCCTTGAAGCCCGACAAAAGATCGCCCGTATCGAAAAAGACCTCGAGAGCATTCTCAGCGACCACCCTGACGGCGCCCTCATCAGTTCGTTGCTGGGAATGGGGGTGGTGCTGACGGCAGAGTTTCTGGCTGCGCTCGGCAACATCGGGCGCTTCTCCTCGGCGGACGCGCTTGCAGCGATGGCCGGACTGCCGCCAATCCAACGCCAATCAGGGAAATGTGCGGGATGGCGGCGAGCCTATGGTGGTGACAAGGCGCCCAAGCGGGTTTTCTACCAAAGCGCGTTCTGCGCCGTGACCCAAAAGGACCCGCTGTCCAAAGCCTTCTACGACCGCAAGCGTCAAGAGGGAAAACACCACACCCAAGCGCTCATCGCCCTCGCACGCCGCCGCGTCAATGTCCTGTGGACCATGCTGCAAAGGCGCGAGGCGTTCGGTCCAAACAGAAAAGCAGCTTGACTTACCCATTACGCAGCGGCTTTCTTGTAGGCGCTACTTAGCCTGAAATGCGGCCCGGACTACGACCATTCTGGGCGTTCTCAGGTTCCGTTCTAGAATGTCGCCTCGACGATGATCCGCATTATCAAGGCAACGATTTCGGGCTCGATTCCGCAATTCGCCCTGCTGCTGTTTATGCTGCTGCCGCTGGAAATCCTGTGGGTGGGGATGACACCGCGGGTATCGATGCCAGAGATGGCAGCGGTGGGAAACCGCGCCGCATTGCCGAGCCCTTAGGAAACCTGTTAAGAAACATGGAACATTCGAAGATTGGAATGAGATGTCCGGTTTCGTCAGGTAACACGCAAAAAGTCGTCAATCCGTCAGACAGTGTTCGCGATCCGAGCATGGGCAAGTCCCAATGCGACGCCGAAAGGCAAGATGGGTTCGACCACTCAAACAGCGCTGATCGACGCACTTCCAAGATCAGGTGCAGAAAGTCAAATGGTGAAGTGATCGTTTGAAAATTTCACGACTTCCGGCCCGTAGCAGCAATCGAGCACAGCATGAAAAACACCAGATACCTTCTCTTCACAACGATTGTCGTGGCCGCGACCGTATTGGGCTTCCTGGTCTGGCAGGGCAACGGCGATGGCGCGGTTCCTGAGGGGTTCGCGCGCGGGAACGGGCGCGTCGAAGCGGTCGAGATCGATGTGGCCTCGAAGCTCCCCGGACGGATTGAAACGATTCTGGTTCGGGAGGGCGAGCTTGTCGAGGCGGGGCAACCGCTGGCCGCGCTTGATACGCGTCAGCTGAAAGCCAACCGCCACCAGGCGGAGGCGGAACTGCGCCGTGCCGAAATCGCCGTCGAGAATGCGCGGCTCATGATTCAGCAGCGTCAGGCCGAAGTGCGCGCGGCCGAGGCGGTTCTGGCGCAGCAGAAATCGGCCCTTGATGCCGCGCAGCGCCAGTTCGACCGTTCGAAGGCGCTGGCGGGAAACAGCATCGCGTCCGAGCGCCAACTCGATATCGACCGGTCGAACGCGCTTGGAGCCGAGGCCGCGGTCGCCTCGGCCGAGGCGCGGCTTGCGGCGGCGCGGATCGGCGTGTCCGCGGCTGAAGCGGCAGTGGTCGGAGCCGAAGCGGCGGTGGCGGCGGCAACGGCGACGATCGAAGCGATCGATGTCGAGATCGAGGACAGCACACTGAAAGCTCCCCGGCCAGGGCGGGTGCAGTACATCGTTGCACGGGCGGGCGAAGTCATAGGCGCAGGCGGACGCGTGATCAACATGATCGATCTCAACGACGTGTACATGACGTTTTTCCTGCAAACCGCCACGGCGGGGCGTGCCGGGCTGGGGACCGAGGCCCGCCTGATCCTGGACGCGGCACCGGGTATCGTCATTCCCGCCGAGGTCTCCTTCGTGTCGGACGTGGCACAATTCACTCCGAAAACGGTCGAGACCGAGGTCGAACGCGAGAAGCTGATGTTCCGGGTCCGCGCTCGGATCGCGCCGGAACTTCTGGAGAAATACCTTGATTACATCAAGACGGGTCTGCCCGGCGTCGCCTGGGTTCGGCTGGACCCCGCGCTGCCCTGGCCGGAGGCCGCTGACGGCAGGGTGCTGGAATGACGGCCTCCGGACCCGTGGTGCGGGCAGAGGGGCTCTTGCTTCAATATGGCAAGGTCCGGGCACTTGATGCAGTTTCGATCGACCTGCCGGCGGGCTGCATTGTCGGTCTGATCGGACCTGATGGCGTCGGCAAATCGAGTTTCCTGGCGCTGATCGCCGGGGCAAGGAAGATACAGACGGGGCGGCTTGACGTGCTGGGCGGCGACATGCGCCGCGCCGGGCACCGTGCCCGAATTTGCCCACGGATCGCCTATATGCCGCAGGGGCTTGGGCGCAATCTTTATCCCACGCTCTCGGTGCGAGAGAACGTGGATTTCTTCGGCCGGCTTTTCGGCGAGGGCCGAGACCAGCGCGACAAGCGGATCGCCGAACTGCTGGAGGCGACCGGTCTCGCGCCCTTTGCCGACCGCCCGGCGGCCAAGCTCTCGGGCGGCATGAAACAGAAGCTGGGCCTATGCTGCGCGCTGATCCACGACCCCGATCTGCTGATCCTGGACGAGCCGACAACGGGCGTCGATCCGCTGTCGCGGCGTGAATTCTGGGCTCTGATCGCGCGTCTCCGCGCGATGCGACCGGACATGAGCCTGATCGTCGCCAGTGCCTATCTGGAGGAAGCGGCCGAGTTCGATCACCTGGTCGCCATGGATAACGGCAGCGTGCTTGCCGCTGGCAGCCCCGAAGAGATACTGAACCGCACCGGTGCTGCCAACCTTGACGAGGCTTTCATAGCACTTCTTCCCGCGGAAATGCGCGCCCGGCACCACGAGCTGACCGTCCCGCCACGTGACCCCGCGGCTCGCGATGGCTACATCGTCGAAGCCGAAAACCTGACCGTCCGGTTCGGTGACTTCGAAGCGGTCAAGAACGTGAGCTTTCGCATCGGGAAAGGCGAGATATTCGGCTTTCTCGGGTCAAACGGATGCGGCAAGACGACGACGATGAAGGCGTTGACCGGGCTGGTGGAACCTGCCGAAGGAACCACGCGGATCGACGGCCGAACGGTCGATGCACGCGACATGGCCACGCGCAAGCGCATCGGTTACATGACGCAATCCTTCTCGCTGTATTCCGAACTGACGGTTCGTCAGAACCTCGATCTTCACGCGCGGCTTTTCGATATGGCACCCGACGAGATCGCGCCGCGGATCGCCGAACTTGCGCAACGGTTCGATCTTGAGGAGGTTCTCGACAGCTTGCCACTGCGACTGCCGCTGGGACTCCGTCAGAGGCTGTCGCTGGCCGTGGCGCTGATTCACCGCCCGGAGGTTCTGATCCTCGACGAGCCGACTTCGGGCGTCGATCCGGTGGCGCGCGACATCTTCTGGCAGGCGCTCGTGGACCTGTCCCGAAAGGACGGTGTGACGATCTTCATCTCTACCCACTACATGTCCGAGGCCACGCGCTGCGACAGGATTTCGCTGATGCACGAAGGCCGCGTGCTTGTCAGCGACACGCCCGAAGCCATCCGCGAAGGTGCCGGCGCGGCGACGCTGAACGATGCCTTCATCCATCACCTTGAACGGGCGCAAGGCGAGAGCGGCGCGCCTGTGGCCACGGATCGGGTGGAACTCGGTGCCGAGGGTTCATCCGCGCCACAGCGGCGACGCGGCCGGTTCAGCCTTGCCCGGCTGCTGAGTTTTTCCTGGCGCGAGTCGCTGGAACTGCGCCGCGATCCAATTCGCCTGACACTGGCAAGCGTCGGTAGCGTGATCCTGATGATCGTGCTGGGATACGGCATTTCGATGGATGTCGAGGATCTCAAGTTCGCGGTGCTCGACTTTGATCAGACCATCGCCAGCCAATCCTATGTCAACGATCTGGCCGGGTCGCGCTATTTCGACGAACAGCCGCCGCTTATCGACCATGCCGACATCGACCAACGGATGCGCGCGGGCGAAATCAGCCTGGCGCTGGAAATCCCGCCGGGTTTCGCGGCAGACGTCGAACGCGGACGCCCTGTTGAGATCGGGGCCTGGTTCGATGGCGCCATGCCGATGCGTGCGGACACGGTGCGCGGCTATGTCCAGGGAATGCACATTCACTGGTTGACCGATCAGCTGCGCCAAGTCTATGGCGATGAGGCGGTCGCCGGCAGCTACAGCCTGGAAATGCGCTATCGCTATAACCCCGATGTCGAAAGCCTAGCGGCAATGGTGCCCGCAGTGATCCCGCTCCTGCTGATGCTGATCCCGGCGATGCTCGCCGTCCTGTCCGTCGCGCGCGAGAAAGAGACAGGCTCTATCGTGAACCTCTATGTCACCCCGGCCCTGCGGCTGGAATTCCTGTTGGGCAAGCAGGTGCCCTACATCGTCCTAGGCTTTGTCAATTTCCTGCTGCTGCTGGCGCTGGCGGTCTTTGTCTTCGGAGTGCCGGTCAAGGGCAGCCTTCTGGCGCTTTCGGCCGGGGCGCTGGTCTATGTCATCCTGTCCACGGGGCTGGGCCTACTGATCTCGGCCTTTACCCGCAGCCAGGTCGCGGCGCTGTTCTTTACCGCGCTGGCCACCCTGATCCCGGCCACGCAGTATGGCGGCATCATCGACCCGGTCTCGTCGCTGGAAGGCATGGGGCGCGTGATCGGCGAGGTGTTCCCGACCAGCCATTTTGTCACGATCTCGCGCGGGGTCTTTGCCAAGGCGCTGGACTTCGGCGATCTGGCCGCATCCTTCCTGCCGATGCTTCTGCTGCTGCCGGTGCTTGTTGCGCTCGGGGCGTTCTTCGTGCGCAAGCAGGAGGCCTGAGCGATGCGACCCCGGCATGTGCTCTCCCTTGCGGTCAAGGAACTTCGCGGCCTGTTGCGCGATCCGCTGCTTCTGGCGCTGGTGTTCTATGCCTTCACCCTTGACATCTACTCCCACGCCACCGCCATGCCCGAGACGCTGAACCGCGCCACGATCAGCATCGTGGATGAGGATGCCTCGCCCCTGTCCCGGCGGATTGCGGATGCGTTCCTGCCGCCCTATTTCGTGACACCCGATCAGATCGACATGGCCGAGATGGATGCGCGCATGGATGCCGGCATTGATACGTTCTCGCTGGTCATCCCACCAGATTTCCAGAGCGACCTCGTGGCGGGCGCACGCCCCGAGTTGCAACTCAACGTCGATGCGACACGGGTCAGTCAGGCCTTTACCGGCGCGGGCTATGTCCAGGCGATCGTCGATCAGGAAATCACCGGCTGGACCGGGCAGGAGGCCGTGGCGCCGGTCGATCTTGCGTTGCGCGCCCGTTTCAATCCGGCACTGGACCCGGGCTGGTTCGGCGCTCTGACGGCGGTGATCAGCGCCGTGACCATGTTGTCGATCATCCTGTCGGGGGCCGCGCTGATCCGGGAGCGTGAGCATGGCACGGTCGAGCACCTGCTGGTCATGCCGGTCAGCGCGGTCGAGATCATGACCAGCAAGGTGCTCAGCATGGGCGGCGTGGTGCTGGTGGCGGCAGGGCTGTCGCTGACCTTCATGGTGCAGGGGGTTCTGGGAGTGCCGGTGGCAGGATCGGTGACGCTATTCCTGGTGGGCGCGGCTCTGCACCTGTTCGCCACCACGTCGCTGGGAATTCTCCTGGCAACGATCTCGGGTTCGATGCCGCAATTCGCCATGCTACTGCTTCTGGTGCTGCTGCCGCTGGAAATCCTGTCGGGTGGGATGACCCCGCGGGAATCAATGCCAGAGGTGGTGCAATACGTCATGCTGGCGGCGCCCAACACCCATTTCATCGCGCTTGCGCAGGCGGTGTTGTTTCGTGGCGCGGGGCTGGCGGTGGTCTGGCCGCAACTGCTGGCGCTGGTGGTGATCGGATTGGCGATGTTCGCCTTTGCCTTGCGACGATTCCGCAGCTTCCTGCGGTAACGCGGCGTAGCCGCTTCCTGGCCATACCTCTTCAGCCGTTGCCGAAAAGCTCTGAATCCTCAACGAGTTTTTGTGCGAGAAGAAGGCTACATTTTAGCGAGTCCCCCAACCCGGCCGCGACCGACCGGCTCATCCAGCGCGTCCAGATGCCTTGCTGGTGATGCCCGACGACGACCAGATCGGCCCCAATTTCGGTCGCAACTTGGGTAATTTTCGCGACGGGATCGCCAAACTCCATGCGGACCTTGGGTGCCAGCCCCATGGCGGAAAGTCTTTGATGGCCTTCGTCGAGGATCTCCTCGAAATCGGCTTGCTGGTGGGCCAGCGCGCCCGCATCTGCACCCTGCGCCAGCGCATTGGCTGCGCCCGTCTCGACCACCGCCAGAAGGATCACATCAGCACCTGTGATCTGCGCCAGCCGCGCTCCCTCGCGCAGTGCCAGTCGCCCTTCGCGCGAGCCGTCGTAACACAGCAGGATCTTGGCGTACATCGGCAGGTCTCCGGGGCAGGAATAGCACTTGCAAGATAAGTGATGTCATAATAATTAGGCTTGCAACTATTTGCAAGCTAATGAAAAGCTAAAACGATGCAGTCCGATTCCGACAAGACCGAGTCTCTGGAGGCTTTCGCACGTTCCATGGCGGCGGCAGCACGCATGTGGAGGCGGTATCTTGACCTCCGGTTTCGCGATCTCGACCTGTCCCAGGCAAGGTGGAGCGTGCTGTTCGAACTTTCGCGCAACGAAGAGGTGACGCAGGTCGAACTGGCGCGCACCCTGGGGATTGAAGCGGCAACGCTGGTCCGCCTGCTGGACGGGCTTGAAGGCGCAGGTTTGGTCGAACGCCGACCTTCGGCCAGGGACAGGCGGGCCAAGACGCTCCACCTGACCGAGGCTGCGAGCCCTTTGATCGTCAGAATGGAAGATATTTCGGCGGCCAGCCGGGCAAAAATTCTTGAAGGAATTTCCCGGCAAGATTTGCGTATCGCAACAAAAGTACTGAGCCGCATCGCGGACAGATTGGAGATTTTGAGCGATGGTTAAAATGGATGACATAAAGGCGGGCGCAGCCGTTGCGGACGAGGCTGCCCCGGACAAGCCGGCGCCCCCGCGAAGGCGCAGCCGCACAAGATGGACCAGACTGATCGTGATCGGCGCGCTGGTTGCCGTTGCCGTCTGGCTGGCCGCCCCGTGGCTAGCCGCGCGGTTCACCCAGGTGCATATCAACGATGCCCGGATCGCGGCCAAGGTCGTCACCGTATCCAGCGAGGTCGCCGGACGGGTGACGGCGATGCCGGTTCTGGTGGGGGACACTGTCGCAAAAGGCGATCTTGTCGCCGCAATCGACCGCACATCTGCGCAGCCGCAGCTCGATGCCGTCCTGTCGAGACTTGCCGCAACCGATGCGCAGCTGGCCGAGCTTCGGGCACGCAAGGTGCTGCTCGAAAAGCAGATCTCTGCCCGGCGGGACGCGGCCCTGGCCGGGATAGCTGCCGCAGATGCAAACCATGAGGCATCGCTCGCCGTATTGACGAACGCCCGGACCCGTCACGAGAGGGCGATCAAGCTTGCCGAGCAGAACATCACGTCGCAACAAGCCCTCGACGAGTCCCAGGCGGCACTGGACACCGCCGCCCAGCAGGAGCGTGCTGCTTTCGCGGAAATCGAAAGCGCGCGCGCCAGCCTGGCGATCGTCGAGGCCGACGGCGAGCAGATGAATGTGCTGGAGTCCCAGACTGCGTCCGTTCTTGCCGGACGTGCCGGCATCGAGGCCGACCGCAGCCTGAAGGAAATCGACCTCGCGCACCGCACGATCACGGCCCAGTTCGACGGCATCGTTGATGGGACCTTTGTCGATGTCGGCGAATATGTGACACCGGGCACGCGCATCGCGATGTATCACGCGCCGGATGACGTCTGGATCGACGCAAATGTCAAGGAGACCGACTTCGGCAAAATTCACGTCGGGTCGCGCGCAAGCATCACCGTCGACGCCTTTCCGGGCCGGACCTTCGAGGGCGAGGTGATCGGGATGGGCGGGGTGGCCACTAGCCAGCTTGCGCTTCTGCCCAGCCCCAACCCCTCGGGCAATTTCACGAAAGTGACGCAGCGCCTGCCGATCCGTGTGTCGATCGACGCCACCGACACCGAATTCAGGCCCGGGATGATGGTCGAGGTTTATGTCGATGTCACAGGTTGACCGGTATTTCGAGCGTTACGGCCCCGCCTACAAGTGGATGGCGACGGGCTCGATCATGGTCGCGACCATCTCGGTTGTGTTGTCCACGACGATCGTGAACGTCGCCATCCCGGCGGTCATGGGGGCTTTCGGCATCAGCGCGGTGCAGGCCCAATGGATCTCGACCGGCTTTCTTGCGGCCATGACCGCCACGATGCTGCTGGCCGACTGGGCCAACCGTGCCTTCGGGATGCGGCTGACGATGAACACCGCGATGGGCGTGTTCCTAGCGGGATCGGTTATTGGGGGTCTCGCGCCGAACGAGACCGTTCTGACGCTGGCCCGCGTGGTGCAGGGGGCGGCGGCGGGCATCGTGCAGCCGCTTGCCATGATCATGCTGTTCAAGGTCTTTCCGCCCGAGAAGCGTGGCGCGGCCATGGGGATCTATGGCGTTGGCGTCGTGCTGGCTCCGGCTCTGGGTCCCTGGATTGGTGGCGTGCTCATGGATGCCTTCGACTGGCGCTTCGTCTTCTACCTGGGCCTGCCCTTCGCTGGCGTCGCCATCGTTATGTCGAACCTGTTCCTGCCCAGCAGGGAAGAAAGCGGGCCGATTCCGGCGTTCGACTTTGTCGGGGTGGCGATCCTGTCGGTCTTGCTTGCCGTACTGCTCAGCACGCTGTCGAACGCGCAGCGGCTTGGATGGGAGTCCAACATTATCCTGTCGGGTTTCACGATCTCCGCGGTTTCGGCCTTCGCTTTCGTGGCTTGGGAGTTGCATACAGACAAACCCATGCTCGACATGCGGCTCTACGCGAATTTCGCCTTCTCCTCGGCCTCGGTCGTTGCCTTCATCATGGGGGCGGGGTTGTTCGGGTCTACCTATCTGCTTCCGGTCTTCGTGCAGCAGATCCAGGGGATGACGCCGACGCAGGCTGGCCTTCTTCTGATGCCCTCGGGCTTTGCGATGCTGCTGGTCTTTCCCATCGCGGGACGATTGTCCGACAAGGTGCCTGCTCCGATTATGATCGCCCTCGGCATGGCGGTCTTTGCCGGATCCTCCTGGCTAATGGCGGCCGCAAATGTCCATACGGCCTTCTGGACACTCGCCTGGTGGACGGTCCTTTCGCGCGTGGGGCTGGGTCTCGTGTTTCCCGCTATTTCGTCGGGCGCGCTGAAGGTTCTGCCACCGCACCTTCTCGGCCAGGGCTCGGGCGCATCCAACTTCATCCGGCAACTTGGCGGCGCCTTCGGGGTGAACCTTCTGACCGTGTTTATCGAGCGGCGCACGATCATGCACGCGGATGCCTTTGCCGCGACCCAGACCAGCGACAACGCCACGACGATGGAACTCTTGCGCGAGGTTGCAGGCCTCATGCACGCTGCGGGACTGCCCGACACCCAACTCATGCCCGCCGCGGCATCGTTCCTGGGTCAGACCGTGATGATTCAGTCCTCGAACGCAGCCTTCCAGGACGGCTTCCTTATCGTATGCAGCATATTCCTGCTCGCGCTGATCCCGACCTGGTTCATGTGGCGCGTCCCTTCCTCTGCTACCTAGATGGCATTGTCGCCTGGCGAACCGACCGGGCCTGTGGCACTTCCCAGGCTTTCTACCGACGAGAGTTGTGCCAGGCTGGTTGTGCCGTCTCGTCACCAAACCCCCCGTCACCATACTGCCACCATCATGTCGTCAGCAGGGAGCGCGGCACGATATGCTGTCACATCGCCGCTCTCACCTGGTGATGCCCCGATAAGCTCTCCGTATGCGGCGGTTCCGGCCCATTGATTTGATGTGTTTCTGACGCGTGACGCGCCTGCGAGAAGGTCTGCTGTCGCGTTGCCCTTTAATCTGAGACGGGACGCGTTTGGGGGAGTGGACAAGACATGGGGGTCATGCGGCGCGTTTTCTGTTTGCGACGGTCAGCCGACCATCGAGAACTGCGGCCCTTGTGACGGCTACTCGGTGAGCCCCTTTGGGCGACCACCGCATCCTTCTGCGCTTTCCCATGCGGGCATTGGCAATGTCATCGACTGATCCTTCGGCACGAGATGACGAGATGGGCAGCCCGTTACGGTACCGTCGGCCATAGTCGACAAGGGATTCCATGTTGTTCGCGAGATAGGTGTACAGTGTCTCGCATCGGGCCTGCAGACGAGCGGCAGCGGTGCGGACAGCCAAAGGTTCTTCCGCAAGGCGGGTGCAATCGTGCATGAGCCCTTTCAGATAAGTTTCCGCGACCCGTGCTCTGCCATGCCACAGCCACCAGCGAAGGCTTTTCGCGGGGCGCTGGAACAGCACCGGAATTCCAGTGAATCCCGGTATCTGGACCAGACCCTGAACGGCGGCCTCGACATGTCGAATACGCATCGAGATGTGCCACCAGTCGAGGATATGCTTCACCTGGCCGTCGCCACCCATGGCATTCCGTATGAGGTTCGGGAGAGCAAGCTCGCCATCAGAGATTACCGTCAACAGACGGCCCGGCTTCCATCCAAAGTCTGACAGCTCTTCTCGCATCCGGCTGCCTGGCGATGCCGTCGCATTGGCGACCAAGCCAAATCGTCGGCACATATTGCGACTTTCAATCTTACCGACCACAAGATCCAGGTGTCGCTGCTGATACTCCGGTC
>NZ_MPZQ01000024.1:0-20857 GCF_002020045.1 Thioclava sp. F28-4
GCGCCCGCTGCTGGAAAGGCACGGCGTCGGCGAAAGGTTGGGCAAGGCATGATCCTCGTCTTCGGACAGACCGGCCAAGTCGCGCAGAAGCTACAGCGCCTCATGCCCGATGCGGTATTTTTAGGCCGGAATAGGGTCGATTTGCGTGGTCCCGGCGCCGCAGCTGAGGCGATCCGGGAAGCCAAGCCCGAGGCCGTGATCAACGCAGCGGCCTATACCGCCGTGGACAAGGCCGAAGAAGAGGAGGCGCTCGCCCAGGTGGTCAACGGTGACGCGCCTGCCGCGATGGCCGAAGCCTGCCGCGACCTTGGCATCCCGTTCGTTCACATCTCTACCGATTACGTCTTCGACGGCTCGGGCGACGCGCCGTTCAAGCCGACCGATCCGACCGGACCGCTGGGTGCCTATGGCCGCACCAAGCTCGCAGGCGAAGAGGCGATCCGGGCCGCAGGCGGTCCCTTCGCCATCCTGCGCACCAGTTGGGTCTTTTCGGCGCATGGCGGGAACTTCGTGAAGACGATGCTGCGCCTGTCGGAAAGCCGCGAGCGTCTGACGATCGTCGCGGATCAGATCGGTGGACCGACACCGGCCAAGGCGATCGCCGAGGCTTGCCTGGCGATGGCGCGAGAGTTGCAGCGCGCGCCCGAGAAGAGCGGCGTTTACCATTTCTCAGGCTCTCCCGATGTAAGCTGGGCAGGCTTCGCGCGGGAGATCTTCGCGCGGGCCGGGCGGGACGTGACGGTGGAGGACATTCCCACCACCGATTATCCGACGCCTGCGAAACGGCCGCTCAATTCGCGGCTCGACTGCAGCGATCTGGCCGTGTTCGGCCTGAAGAGACCCGATTGGAAAGCGGGATTGAATGAAGTGTTAACTGAATTGGGTGCGGTATGACCGAACGCAAAGGCATTATTCTGGCGGGCGGCTCGGGCACGCGGCTCTACCCTGTGACGATGGGCGTCTCGAAGCAGCTTCTGCCGGTCTACGACAAGCCAATGATTTACTACCCGCTGAGCGTATTGATGCTTGCGGGCATTCGTGAGATCGCGGTGATCACGACGCCGGAAGATCAGGCACAATTCCAGCGGGTCCTTGGTGACGGTTGGCAGTGGGGCGTCGCGTTTACCTGGATCGAGCAACCGTCTCCAGATGGGTTGGCCCAGGCCTATATCCTCGCCGAAGCATTTCTCGACGGCGCTCCCTCCGCGATGGTTCTGGGCGATAACGTTTTCTTTGGCCATGGCTTGCCAGAATTACTTGCCGAGGCGGATGCGCGCAGGACAGGCGGATCCGTATTCGGCTACCGGGTGAGCGATCCCGAGCGTTACGGCGTTGTTGCTTTCGACAAGGATGACCGCGCGCAGTCGATCGTCGAAAAGCCGGAAAAGCCTGCTTCGAATTACGCGGTCACGGGCCTCTATTTCCTCGACGGAAAGGCCTCCGAGCGCGCACGCGCGGTCAAGCCGTCCGCGCGCGGGGAGTTGGAGATTACCGACCTGCTTGAACAGTATCTGCAAGAGGGCACGTTGACGGTTGGCCGGATGGGGCGCGGTTATGCGTGGCTCGACACGGGCACCCATGCGAGCCTGCTCGATGCCGGGAATTTCGTGCGCACTCTGCAGGCGCGCCAAGGCCTCCAAGTCGGTTCTCCCGATGAAATCGCTTTCCAGAAAGGGTGGATTTCAGTCGACGCGCTTCGTGAGCGTGCAAAGACTTTCGGTAAGAACGGTTACGGCGCCTATCTCGAAGATGTCGCGCGCGGTGCGGGCAACTGAGATGCTGACCGGTTCGAACTCCTGCAAGGAAAGTCCTAAGTCATGTGCGGCATAGCAGGTCTTCTCGGTCCCTCAGGGGACCACGTGGCAGTCTCGCTTCAGGCGATGACCGACGCGATCACCTATCGCGGACCGGATGCAGAGGGCCATTGGTTCGACGAGGCCCAATCTGTCGGTCTCGGCCACCGTCGCCTCTCGATCCTCGATCTGAGCGAGGCCGGTGCGCAGCCCATGCAATCGCGCTGCGGACGATTTGTCATCGCGTTCAATGGCGAAATCTACAATCACTTGCGGCTGCGGCGGGAGCTTGTATCAGGAGCTGATGAGGTTTGGCGCGGGCATTCCGATACCGAAACGCTTCTTGCCGGGATCGTCGCTTGGGGGCTCGAAGACACGCTTCGCCGCGCGAAAGGCATGTTCGCTCTGGCGCTTTGGGATCGGCAAACCAACAGCTTGTCGCTTGCCCGCGACCGCATGGGGGAGAAGCCTCTTTATTTCAGTCGGCTTCATTTCAGTCGGCTTCACACGGGATGGGCGTTTGCCTCGGAATTGAAAGCCTTGCTCAAGTCCCCAGGACTGGAGCCCCAGCTCAGCGCGAGTGGGATCCGTGCCTATCTCGAGTTCGGCTACGTTCCAGAGGGCGCGTGTATCTTCGAAGGTGTCGAGAAGGTCGCGCCCGGTCAGATCGTCACCCTGTCCAGAGAGAGCTCCGAGGCGGCGCGGATTCCTTTCGAAGTCTTTACTGATCTCGCCGAAAAGGGGCTCTCACAGAGAGGGTATTCCGAAGGACAATCCGAGACCGTTCTCCTGGACAAGTTGGCGGCGCGTCTCGAAGAGGTGGTGGAGGAGCAGAGCCTGAGTGACGTGCCGCTTGGCGCCTTTCTCTCGGGCGGGGTAGATAGCTCGCTGATCACAAGCCTAATGCAGGCGCAAAGCCAAACGCAGGTTCGCAGTTTCTCGATCGGGTTCGGCGAATCTCGTTTCAACGAGGCGCCTTATGCCGCCGCTGTCGCCAAGCATTTGGGGACCGCGCATACGGAATTCATCCTGTCCCAACAGGACGCGCTCGATCTGGTGCCGAGCCTGCCGCAAATCTATGACGAGCCTTTCGCTGACTCTTCGCAGATCCCGACGGCGCTTCTGTGTCGCGAGGCGCGCAAGGCTGTTACGGTCGCGCTATCCGGTGACGGTGGGGACGAAGTATTTGGCGGTTATAATCGGCATGTCGTCGGCCCAGAGCTCTGGGCCCGCGCGCAGCGCGTGCCGAAGTTCGGTCGGAAGGCCGGTGCTGGACTCGCCGCAGCTATCGGGCCGTTTCTCGTGGCCGAGGAGAGCCCCGCACGCAAGATCGCCAAGCGGTTCCGTTTGCCGATTACGGCCGTCGATAAGCTTGCGCGACTGGCTCCTGGCATCGCTGCAGCGGAGAGTTTTGAAGACTTCTATCGCACTTTTTCGACGACATTCGCGCAGCCGAGCGAGGTCATGGCACATGATGCGCAGTCTGATGGTCAAGCGATCCTGCATGATGAGTTCCTCGCAAGGCTCACCCCGGCTGAGCAGATGATGGCATGGGATAGCGTTAGCTATCTCCCTGGCGACATTCTCGTAAAAGTCGATCGCGCAGCTATGCATGCCTCTCTCGAGACGCGCGCACCATTTCTGGATGCGCGTGTTGTCGAGACGGCTTGGGCGCTCCCCATGTCGATGAAGATAAAAGACGGTGTCGGGAAAGTCGCTTTGCGAAGACTGCTCGACCGGCATGTTCCGAGATCCCTCATTGATCGACCAAAGCAGGGCTTCTCGATCCCGCTCGATCAGTGGCTCCGGATGGAGTTGCGCGGTTGGGCCGAGCGGCTTCTGTCGCAGCGCGATCTTTTTGCGCTCGCCAGCCTCTCATTCGATCCGATCGAGCGGCTCTGGCAACAGCACCTCAAAGGGCGGGCCAATAGTGGCCAGAAGCTCTGGACGGTGTTGATGCTGCTCGCATGGCTTGAGGCGAATGAGACATGGCTGTCCGAGGGGCAGGGGCGTCGCGCCGCGTGATATCCTGGCGCGAGGCTTGGGTGGGTCAGCCTCGCGTAAGCCTGCCAATCGCCTCGCGATAGGCGTTCACCACTATCCGCTGATCGTATTCCCGTTCCATCTTGGCGCGACCTTCACGCCCCATCTGAGCGCGTTGCTCAGGGCCGAGCGCGAGAAAATCTTGCATCGCGTCGGCTAGGCTCGCAGCGTTGCGAACCTCGCAAAGATACCCCGAGACGCCGCGATCCACGACTGCGCGGCAGCCGGGCACATCGGTTGCGATAAGCGGACGGGCCATGGCGGCGGCCTCGATCAGGGTGCGCGGCGCACCCTCTCGGTAGGAGGGAAGCACGATGCAACTGGCCGCCTCGATCGCTGGGCGCACGTCCGAGGTCGTGCCCAGATATTCCACCATACCCTCGGCGACCCAGCCTTCGATGGTCGCGGCATCGATCGCGGTGCGGTTCTCAGAGCCCACCGCCCCAAGCAGTTGAAAGCGTGCCTCGGGATGGCGCGCTTTTGTCGTTCTGGCGGCCTCGACAAATTCCAGCACGCCTTTGTCCCGCAGCAGGCGCGCGATCATCAGGAAGGTGGGCGGGCTATCTTTGGCGGGCATTTTCTGCGCGGCGAAGCGCTCGAGGTCGATCCCCGAGCCTGGCAGGAGTTTCGCTTGGTCGCTTTTAATCAAGCGCCGGTCGAGGAAAAGCGCCGCATCATCCTCATTTTGAAAAAAGATCACTGGAAGCTCCGCAAAGGCGCGCCGATAGAGCATCTCCGCGACGCGCTGGAGTAGCCCGCCGGACAGGAAGGCCGTGCCCAATCCCGTGACATTCGGTATGAAGGGCACGCCGACGGCTTTTGCGGCCATGGCCCCGAAGATGTTATTTTTGATCGTGTAGCTCAGGACGACATCGGGGCGTTCATCACGGAAAATGCGCTTAAAGCGCCGCATCAGCTTGAAATCTTCTGCCGGGTTCAAGCCCTTCACGCTCATCTCGAGCGGGATGAAGCGGCAGCCGAGAGCCTCGAGATCCGGCACACTGCCATCGCGCGGGGCAAGCAGTGTGATCCTGTGACCATCTGCGATCAGAGCTTCAACGATCGGGCGTCGGAAATTCCAGATATTCCAAGCCGCGTTCACCGTCATGAGAATATGCATGCCGCGCTCCGCGCCAATCTTTGAAAGCAATGCCGGCCTTCTAGCGGCTTAGCGAACGGAGGGAAAGGTCGAGCTAGGGCGCGTGTACTAGCTAGGCTCAAGACACATAACCAGAAGAGCACGGCCAATGCGATGGCAGAGAGAGACCTTCGGGCATCGGTCGTAGCGGGGCTCCACGCATCGCCAGTCCTTAGGGCTGCCGAACATAATCTCGATTAGCGAGCAGCCACTGTGCGGAGGGCAGTTCACCGAGAAGGGCCGCCGCGCCGGTGTAGTCGCTCACCTCGCCCGCAGACATGAAGAACCGGATCGGGCGACCGCATGTGTCGGTCACAGCATACAGCTTGGTTTTCTTCCCGCACTTGGTTCGACCGATCAGGTGCCGCATCCTTCTTTTTACTCCGCAGGCGCGAGGCCGTGCGATACGCCTTCAGGTAAATTGCATCGATCATGATAGTCGCCGGTTCCACCGCTTCGGCGGCCAGCCACTCGAATATTTGGGCGAACACACCCATCTCGCTCCAACGCTACCAGCGGTTGTAGAGTGTCTTGGGCGGACCGTATTCCTTGTTCGGGGTGACCTCGAACCGGTGGCGGCTCGACCCTCACCGCCGTGCCAGCGAAACCCATTGCGGTTGATGAAGATTATCCCGCTTAGAACACAACGTTCATCGACCCGTGGGCGGCCATGGCTCTTTGGAAACAACGGCTAAGCCGTGCCATCTGCTCGTGGGTCAGTCAGTTAGAAAAGATTGCTCATCACATCCTCCTATAGTTGGAGAGCGTGAATCACGCCGCCAGTGGCGGTGCAAATCGATTAATGGGTCCTGAGCTCTAGTCTGCTGGCGGCTGCGCCTACCTTTCGGCACGAAAAGCATCGCAGGGTATCGCAGGGTCAAGCGAGTTCTAGCGCTTGAGTACTTCATTGTCGGTTGCCCAGTTTCTCGTCTTGTAGGTCGAAGGCGTCGGCATGCTGTCCTGACGCCATGCTGTTTTTATCGCATGAAGTCCCCACCGTATTTGTGCAGCAGAGTCCTCTCCATTTCTGAAATTTCGAAGACTTCCTTATCGTTCAGTATTTCACGAAATTTCGAGAGAGATCCTCTTTCTGGAATTTCACGACGTTCAAAACTTCCCAAAGCTTCAATCTCATCATTGCTAAAAACTCGGCTAAACTCTTTTTCCGGATCGCCTACCAGATTTTCATAATTAATAGATCGCATGTCGCTGTTAATGTCTTTTCCAGCCCGGATATACGCCAATCGGTGTGCGATTACTCTTCGTGCGCAAAGTAAATGAATGGGCAGATCTCGAATTTCGGCGGAATTCTCAATTCCGAGAAACAGGTTTGGAAAGGGTGGAGGCGTTAGAAAGGGACGGCCGCAGCCCTTGGAGTAACGGAGACGATGCTTCCAGTTTGTCGCATACTTATACCATTCCATAACTCCTTGGTGGCGGAGCATCGACGCCACCACCTGATGCGTCGGACGATTGGGGTAAATGAAGGTGATTCCTTCAAATTTTTTTGACCAGTGCTGGGTAAAGAAAAGGTTGGGATGATGTTGGTCTAGAAATATCGGCCCGTCTTTTGAGATGTGTTCACGATAATAATTTTCTGTGGTGCTAGACGGAAGCTTGTGGTGAATTGCGGCTTGGGCGACATCCTTTAGGATCCTCGGGTGCTCCCTTCCTTTTTGTGGGTCATTTATATTTTTAAATCCATTTAGCAGGCGTGTGGTGAAATGTGTTCCGGAGCGCCCGGTTCCAACTACGAAAATTGCTCTCAATTTGGGTCTCCTGGGAGGGTTAATATTTGTTATGCGCTTGCCGCGTTCGTTTTTCAATTTCGGATAGTTCTTCGACACGCTCGCAGTTCTCACTGTTGTCCGCAATTTTCATGGGTTTACGTGAAAAGTGGTATGGTGCCGTTTTTGACTGACGATAATGATGGCGAGTGCCGCATTGTCGATAGTTCGCTAGTACTGTTCGCATTTCGATTGATTTACTTTGCGTTGGAATGACTTGTCAATTGTGCCCAGGTATGTCTCACCACTATCCGCTGATCGTATTCCCGCTCCATCTTGGCGCGACCTTCACGCCCCATCTGAGCGCGTTGCTCAGGGCCGAGCGCGAGAAAATCTTGCATCGCGTCGGCTAGGCTCGCAGCGTTGCGAACCTCGCAAAGATACCCCGAGACGCCGCGATCCACGACTGCGCGGCAGCCGGGCACATCGGTTGCGATAAGCGGACGGGCCATGGCGGCGGCCTCGATCAGGGTGCGCGGCGCCCCCTCTCGGTAGGAGGGGAGCACGACGCAACTGGCCGCTTGGATCGCCGGGCGCACGTCCGGGGTCGTGCCCAGATATTCCACCACACCTTCGGCGACCCAGCCTTCGACGGTCGCGGCATCGATCGCGGTGCGGTTCTCAGAGCCCACCGCCCCAAGCAGTTGAAAGCGTGCCTCGGGATGGCGCGCTTTTGTCGTTCTGGCGGCCTCGACAAATTCCAGCACGCCTTTGTCCCGCAACAGACGCGCGATCATCAGGAAGGTGGGCGGGCAATCTTCGGTGGGCATTTTCTGTGCGGCGAAGCGCTCGAGATCGATCCCCGAGCCTGGCAGGAGCTTCGCTTGGTCGTTTTTAATCAAGCGCCGGTCGAGGAAAAGCGCCGCATCATCCTCATTTTGAAAAAAGATCACTGGAAGCTCCGCAAAGGCGCGCCGATAGAGCATCTCCGCGACGCGCTGGAGTAGCCCGCCGGACAGGAAGGCCGTGCCCAATCCCGTGACATTCGGTATGAAGGGCACGCCGACGGCTTTTGCGGCCATGGCCCCGAAGATGTTATTTTTGATCGTGTAGCTCAGGACGACATCGGGGCGTTCATCACGGAAAATGCGCTTAAAGCGCCGCATCAGCTTGAAATCTTCTGCCGGGTTTAAGCCCTTCACGCTCATCTCGAGCGGGATGAAGCGGCAGCCGAGAGTCTCGAGATCCGGCACACTGCCATCGCGCGGGGCAAGCAGGGTAATCCTGTGACCGTCAGCAATGAGAGCTTCAACGATCGGGCGTCGAAAATTCCAGATATTCCAAGCCGCGTTCACCGTCATGAGAATATGCATGCCGCGCTTTGCCCCGCTCTTCGATCCGGTCGTGAGCCTCCTATCGGATCGGCGGGGGAAGGGAAAGGCGGGCTGGGTTGCGTGCTCTTGGCAAGGCAAGATAGCGCACCGCTATTCGAGCCCGCATGTCCTTCAAGCGCGTTGTGGGCGAGGGAGGAGAACTTCTTTTGAGGCGACGGCCGAGGAAAAATCTGTTCGACCCTCCTATAGGTGCTTCCAGCGGAGGATGAAACCGACCTTGCTTTCGTCGCCTCGCAGACAAGCTATCTCCCGCTCGCCGCATAGGCCCCAGATCCCGACCCATTCCTTGATCGCGAGATCCAGCGTGTCGAGATGGCCCGCGAGATCCCAGCCAGTATCTTCGAGAAACCCATCTGCGTGATAATCGACAGGGTAGGGGACTGAGCCAGAAACCCTCCGTTACGAAATCAATTCAGAAGTCCCAGGGGTGCTGACGGGAAACAGAATCGACCCGCTCCTCTCTTGGGGGGTAAGCTCAGGGAGAATAAGGTGCGACCCGGTCTTGCACTTTGCGGCTCGTTAATCTCCCAGATCGGAAGATCTTCAAGCCGCGCCGAGCGACATCGTTGCCGATAGTCTTTTCGATCCCCCTTTGCAGGGGGACACTCCCCTTTCGGGGCACAATTCTCAAACGCAAAACTTCGTCGAATTCTCGAAGAATAATTGTGTCTAATCGTTGTAGATCCTCCTTTCGGAAGGACCCAAAGATCCTTCCGAAGAGAGAACACTAACCGGATCGCTCATAGATAATATGCGCGCAAAGTGCTGAAGTAAATAGAAAAATATCTCTAGGTTGTGTGGCTGCGCCTGACGCAGGGTAAGCGGCAGCACCTAGGCGCCAGTGCGACGCATCAGTGATGCGTCGTCCACTTTGTTGCCGCGGATCGCGCGCCAGTCTTCGCCCATCTTCTCGCGAATGCGCGCAAGGTTGCGATTGCTCACGCCGCCCAGACGCATCTTGTAGAGCACCTCGGGGATATAGACCGAGCGACCGGTCGCTTGCGAGAAATAGCGCAGGATGAAGTCATAGTCGGCCGCGATCCGGAAGCTGGTGTCGAAGGTGCCGAGGCGCTCATAGACCGAGCGCCGGAGATAGAGGGTGGGGTGGGCCGGCATCCAGCCGCGCTTGAGTTTCGCCGCGCTATAGGGACCTGTCGCCCAGTGTCGGACGACCTTTCTTGTGTCCGCTTGCGAGACATAATCGAGATTGGAAAAGACCGCCTCGACCTGCGGGTCCTCAAAAGCGGCAGCGACCCGGGAAAGCACGTCTTCATGTGCGAGGAAGTCGTCGCTGTGGATGAAGCCGATGATGTCACCGGACGCCTTGGCCACGCCGGTGTTGAGCGCATCATAGATCAACGGCCCAAATGCATTCGGCGAGGGGAGGCCCGCAGCTCTCGGCAAATCTGCTTGATCGGCTTTGGTCTCGAACCAATCGCGACTCAATGACTCAATCCTGAAAATACGCTCGCCGAATCTTCGTAATCGTCTCCACAATTAAAACCCCACAATGTGCTCCCCGATGACCTCAGGGAGCATCTTCCACATCAGTGTAAATGGGGGGGGGCATTGTTGGGCGCCGATTGCCCCGCTACAGGGGCAAAATTGCATGCCTGTTCACATCTGCCCCTTCAATGGAGGAGCTGTCCCGGTTTTCAACGTGGGAATGCCGTGGCGAATCTTCGCGCAGTTTTCTGTGTCGTCGGGGCAGAGCTGCTTCCCGAAATGACATCTGATTTGGCGATTCACTGTCAACGCGACACAAATTTTGACAGTTCAAAAAAGTCAAGTCAGGTTTGCCATAGCATTTGTAGCGCAAGGGCGCTGGACCAGGGCATTTGCCTTGCTCTCGGCCGCTGAATAGAGAATTACTAAGCGGGTAGTAAAAATTCGATGTCGAAGCCATCTGTTTCTTTCTGTTTGAGCCAGTGGCAGTGGTGGGGGCCCGATGTCACAGTTAATAGTCGCTTCAATTGCTTTTGCCGCGTCCTTTATTACGGGCCTGGTGATCATTTCTACCCAACGCCATCACGGCATATTTACGTTGGACGGCGATCACGGAGTTCAGAAAATTCACGACGCCCCGACGCCGCGGATTGGAGGGCTCGCGATGTTGTTGGGCGCCTGTCTCGCGGCGCTCATGTTGCCCGCTGAGGCGCGAAGGCTTTGGTGGATGATTTGCCTCTGCGCGCTGCCCGCGTTTCTTTCCGGCGTGATCGAGGACGTCACCAAGAAAGTCTCCGCGAAATGGCGTCTGGTGGCGACGGTTCTTGCCGGGCTGATCTTCTGTTTGGTGTCTGGCTATCATATCGAGCGGGCGGATATCCCGGGGCTCGATTTCCTGCTTGGCTATCCGGCCTTTGGCATAGCGTTGAGCGTTCTGGCCATTGGCGGCATCGCCAATTCCCTGAACATCATCGATGGGGTGAACGGGCTCGCTTCGGGCTCCGCGATCATTGTTCTGAGCTGTTTTGCGATCCTTGCGGCGCGATCGGATGATGTAGCACTTCTTGCGATTTGCCTTCTGATGATCGGCGCGATTGCAGGTTTCTTCGTGCTGAACTTCCCTGCTGGAAAGCTCTTTTTCGGTGATGCCGGGGCCTACACGACGGGGTTCGTGCTCGCGGTGATCGGGATCATGCTGCCCGCGCGCAATCCGGAATACTCGCCGCTGATCGCGGTTCTGGCCTTGTCCTATCCCTGGATCGAGACGCTTGTGTCGATCCGTCGGCGCGCGAAACGCGACGGGACAAACCCCGGAGAAGCGGATCGTCTTCATTTGCACAGCCTTGTCTACCGTAGCCGTGCCAAGCGTATGGCGATGGCGATCGGTATGCCTCGGATGCGCAATCCGCTTACAAGTATTCTTCTCTGGCCGCTCTCGTTGATCGCCTGCACGATCACGGTCATCGCGCCCGGCGATCCCCTGCTGCTTGGCTGCGGGGTCGGAGTGGTCTTCCTGATCTATCTGCTGATCTATCGCCGCGTCGCGCTGCTGAGCCGCCTTCGTCGCGCACTGTTCGAACAATTCGCTCAGCGCGCCTGACAGAGGGCAACCTATGAGTTGCAAGCACTGAATAATTGTCACGCCAACGCAGCTTCAGGTAGTAATCCTGTGCTCGGGGGGCGGAAAAATAAGGTTTTTTGAACAGTAGAGATGGCCCGCGCTAAAATTGCGGAAGGCTTGAGTATCTCGATCTCCTCCAAGACGTCGAGAATTGATTATGTCCGAAGCGGCCGGCGTTCAGGCCATCTATGACGTGAAGCTTGATGCCCAAGATTTGAGGTGTGTTGTTGAGCAAGGTTGCAAAACGTAAGGGCTTAGCACTTCGATTTTTCAAATGCGAAGCCTGTTGGCATCGGATCCGTTTTGGCGCGAACCGATGTGGCGCTTGCGGTCGAAGTGCGCCGCTCCTGAACCGGTCAGGCTTTTGGGGATTTCTGCTTATGGTCGTGCTGTTTGTCGCGGTCGTGTGGATGATGCGGTGAGCGGCTTCTGTTCACTGGTTGGTGCGTGGCGCGTTATCGGAGGAAGGGCGTGCGCCTCAGAGCGCTTGGGGTGAGCCCGACTCGACGAAGAGTTCAGCCCATCGGCTTGGCGAAGCTGTGTTCAAGCAACGTTTACTGAGCAAGCGCCAAGGGAAACGGGCAGGAGCTTTGCAAGTGCGTGGCGACTTGGTGAGCCTTCTGAGGAGAGAGCCCCATCTCGCTCACGAAGGGGTTCTGAAGCTCCGGAGGGACTTCGGAAAAGAAGGCGAAGACGGGGCCGATGGTGCTCTTTGCGGCATCGATATCCGAGATGCTTTTGGCGAGCTGATGAGCGGACAGGTTCGCACAATAGGGTGCGTTAACCGTTCCAAGAACAAGGGACGCGATCTGCGACATGGCCCTTCTTCCTCTCACCATCCTCAGGCAACACGCCCGAGGTCGCATGAGATAATATATGTTCCTGTGACTGGCTGGATCAATATCGCAACGGTCCGTTGAGCGGGTCGGCGGCCCCCCCCCTTGAGCCCGACACACTCGAATTTGTTGCACGGAAACTCTCGCATCGCCCCGAAACGATCTTCGCGCTCCGATATCTCTTTGCCAAACTCTTGACCCTAGGTAGTATCAGTATCCGGTCGGGGCATCCGAGCAAGGGGATCGGGGCTATCCTTTCGACATCCCGGCGAGAAGCGATGGCATCGTCCTGACCACGGCGCGGCGCGCATGCGTGGGGTCTGCGCGCTGCGCCCTCCGGGCAGTCAGCCAACTGCCTGCACATACTGAGTTCCAGCACATCGTTTGGCTCCGGCGCATGGCGAGCCACGATTTCAATATTCGCAGCATCGACGGGGACGATATGGAGAGCGGGAAGCCCTATGCCGCTCGGCGTGTCCCGAATGCCGCGGATCATGCCTGCGTTATGGCTCGCGGCGCGGGCGCTCGAGACCGCTTTACCGGCGCGCTCGCCGTCTCCCTTCTCCGTCTGGTGGCTGGCACGCCGATGTCGCTGAGCTACGCGATGGAGAACCTGCATGGCTTCGGTGCCGAAGGCAGGCAGAGGCTCGCAGCCGTTTGAGATACCAATTGTCATGTGGGTCGATCGCCGCGATCAGGTGTTACGCCTCGAACTGCCTCGTTCTGATCCGTTGCCGGCAGCCCGTGACAGGTCTCCAGTTAGGCAGATCGGCGCGATCGTGATACTATTTTGTAATGAAGCTATCCGGCGGAGAAATGGGAGAAATGCATGGCCATCGATTTCTGGTTCGCGATTGGCAGCACCTATACCTATTTCCCGGTTATGCGCCTCGACGCTGTCGAAGCTCAAACCGGTATCCGCTTCAATTGGCGTCCCTTCAATTTGCGACGGGTGCTGGTCTCGATGAACAGCGTCCCCTATGCTGACAAGCCCGCGAAACTTGCCTACATGTGGCGCGACATCGAGCGCCGTGCCAGAGGTTTCGGGCTCACGGTCTCCATGCCTCCTCCTTACATGATTGACGACCTCGTGCGCGCAAACCGCATCGCGCTCCTCGGCCTGAAGGAGGGCTGGGGCAAGACTTATATTCGTGCCAGCTATCGGCGCTGGTTTGCCGAGGGCCAGGATGCCGGCGCTGAACCCAACTTCTCCGAGAGCCTGCGAGAGGCGGGTCAGACCCCCAAAGAGGCGCTCGCCCGCGCCGATGCCCCAGAGATAGCTGAAGCTTTGGAACGCGACACCGACGAGGCGGTCTCGCTGGGTCTCTTCGGCGCCCCCAACTTCATCGTGGGAAAAGAGATTTTCTGGGGACACGATCGGCTCGACGATGCCATCGCCTGGCATCAGCAGGCCAGCTGAAACGGCCTGCAATCTGCGTTCAGTTCAGGCACCCAAAATGCGCATTGTAATCGGGCCGCCCCTAGGGTCAAAGCCGCCGCTCGGATATGGAGCGGAATGGCAAAACAGCTCCGTGCGCAAGGTGGCGCAATGCCCACCGTGGTTGCGATCCTCCCAGGGACAGTCTTTCAAACAGGGGGTGCTCGTTTTGCTGTATTCATAAACCCCGCTTTCAAAGCATATCAATGGCTTACGGCGGGGTGAAGGTGCTCGATAAATGGTATGCCACAGCGCGAACCGCGCACCCGAAATGCATATTATCGAGCACCTGCACGCGCTGTGGTTTGCCTGCTCGATAATATGCATTTCGGGTGTCATGTGTCGTTTATCGAGCACCAAGGCGCCTGTCCCGCTCCTTCGAAGACCGGCGTGTTTTCGCGCTCGAGTCGACCGTCGCGTCTACTCTCGCGAGGGGCTCGTATCTTCGCTTTGCCCCGGCCGTCCGGAAAACGCACGGAGCCAAGGAAGACACCGTAGCGGCCCTTGCGATCAGTGAGCCAGCCTTCACCGCAATTGGGGCAGGCTGGTTGCCCCGCGCCGCAAGCTGGACAGGTCACCTCGCCGGTTTTCGCATCGCGAACCAGCAATCCCGCGCCGCATTGCGGACAGGCGGGCATGCGATTGCCGCACAGCATTACGTGTTCGCAGCGATACCAGCCCGAGCCGTCTTTACCGGGCATGTAAATCAATCGCCTGCCACGTTGGCTACAGATATGTTGTCGCTCCGAGACTCCGTGAGGGTGCTCGATTTCGTGGCGCGGGCCATCGATCAAATCGCGGACGAAGATCGATGGCCGCGCTTCCGAGGCGAGCATGGGCACCGTGTTGCGTGCGCGTGTCATCGCGACATACATCACGCGGCGCTCCTCGGCATTTTCGAATGGCTTTGCCTCAGAGGAGACTAGCGTCAGGAGTGGATGGTCAACGATCTGCGAGGGGAACCCCATGTGGCTATTGTAGCCCCCAAGATTATCACAGGGTCCAATCGGCCTCGCAGGAGGACGGTCCCGCGAGGCGCGGGACCGTTTTGTTCATGTGAGAAAGGGAAGATTCCGGAGGCAGGGCGCGTGGGGCGAATGCCCAGAACGAGCCCTCGGATCGGTTAGGCGCTTACGCGCCCTTCGACCTCGGCCAGTTCGGCGAAGATGGCATCGCGCAACTCGGGCCGGTAAATCTCCGATTTCACCTTTAGGTGCTTACGATATGCCGCGTGCGGCACCACCCCATCCGGGAACCTCTCGATGAGGCGTTTGTGGATTTTCTTTTCCGCCCGCAGCGCAGCGCGTCCGGTCGCGAAGTGGACTTCGGCGAGGATCCGATATGGCAACACCTTTTGCACGAAGAGCTGATATTCGAAGCGCGAGTAGGTGTTGCCGGAGAAGCCGAGTTTGAGGACGGTTCTTTTGCCAAGATCGATTCCCGCGAAATAGATCGAACTGGGTTCATTTGACCAACCTTTGCCGCAGCTCGGACATTGGAAACGCTGAGTCTTCATGTTGCCGACCGACACCCGGCACGTCGCGCCGCACCCTTCAGCGTGGCGGTAGAGGCGGTATTGGTCGTTACCCTTTGGATCACGCCCGATGAGTTCCCAGCCCGCCAACGCGGCTTCCGCTTGTTCTCGTGCATGGAGGCAGATTCCGCAGCGCACGTTTGTTTCTCCGCGCGCCATACGTTCTACGATTTCGAACTGGCGGCGAACTTCGTGACCGCAAGTCAGGCGGTAGAAAGCGTATTTCCGGTGGTCGGGGTCTCGGCGGAGCATTTCAAGCCCTGCTCGTCTCCCGGTTTTGCGCCAACGTTTTTCCTTGCAGTTGGGGCATTGCGGTTGGAACGCCATTAGGACGCTGTGACGGCAGACGAACGTTCCCTGACACTCCTTGCATTCGAGGGCAAGGTTGTCCTTGTTCTTCACACGCGCGAGGACACGGTAGCCCTTTTCGGCAGCGGCGGTGTGCCATTGCGGATGGATCGGACCGGGCCAGATCGGGTAAGTTTCGCCGCGGATGGTCATGGTGGTCGTGGAAGTCTGGGTCATGAAAGAGCCCTCCGTGAAAATGTGCAGTATAAGCGGGCGCGACAGACCGCACCCGAGTGGGTCACGATTGACCCGAAGGTAGGCGTGCTAGGAAACGGGGCTCCAGGAGGGGGCGGTATCCAGCTCAAGCCCGTCGAGTGGATTGCGGTTTTTTTGCATACAGCGATCGAGATGCAGGTCTGCCAACATAACCACGTTGGACATGATCAAGATCTCTGATCGGCGCGCAGGAGTTTTGCGCTGGCAGAAAGGCGTCCATCTTTTTGCAAGGTTTTCAGAAAACTTGGATCGTATAAGCCCAAGCGATAGAAGCGGTTGCAGCTCCGCGCCCAGCCCTGAGACGGTCGGAGGTTCATGACCGGAGATGTTCGAACCCGGGCGCCCTCGCGCAGATGCGGGTGGCCGGAGACTCGCCCGACGAGTAGTGGCACGGCGTCTTCGACTATAGCGCACCACGAGTCTAGGAGAGGCGCGGCTGATAGCTCCCCGGTCGCTACGCAATCTCCGATTGCGGGCGCCTGGTTGCTGAGCGCTAGGACCCATTTTATAAAGAGCGTGGCGTCGAAGGTTCCGTCCGCGCTCGATCCGCCTTGTCCGCCGAGGGCGCGATCTGCGAGATAGGTCTGCAGGAGCGGAGTAAGCGCCGGATGTTCTCGAATGCGCTGCTGGGTGCCGCCGAGATCGAGCATCCCGGGAAGGTTGACGTCGGGGAGTCCAGCAATGATCTCGAGGTAAGGCTGGAGTGCCAGTTTGGTCTTTGTCATGGGCAGGGTCGTCCTTCACTCATTGACATTGTTTGGCGCCCCGAGTAGCAATGTCGCCATTGGTGGGGCGCGTGCGGATTTCGGTTTTCGGCATGAGCCGACTGGCCCCGGACTGTGCAGTGTCCAGGTTGTCAGCCATGGCGAAAGGCGCAGGCCGACAGGATGTCGACCCGGGTGATGGGTGGGTGTGTTGTGGAGTAAGTGTCGCCGCCGTGTGCGTCCAAGTGCGGGCGGTTCACTTAAACAAAAAAGCTAAGTTTCTATCGTGGGGCTATCCTCTCTGGGTCTATCGAACGCCACCATTCTAGGGCGGCTTCGCCCTCGAGTAAATGGCCCAATTATCTGATAATAAACGATTTTTCGCACGGGCTTTATGGAGGTTAATGCCTTGATCTTGCTTTCTGACGTGCCGGAAATCCGCGTTTTTTCGCACGGGCAAGGGCTGGCTCGCAATTAGCTCCATCTTGGCTGGAAGAGTGGATTTCCTCCTGGACTTGCGAATCGGAATAAATGGAGAGGGGCTCCTTCAGAATGGTTAGGCTTCCGCCGGTGAAGTGTGCATCGGGATAGAGGTGAGCCGCCGGCCTCTTGGATCTTGGAGACGGACAGCCAAATCAGCTTACCAAGGCTCTGGCATATCGTCTTGATCGTCTGACGGGGAACTCGCGTCACTTGGCTGTCCACGCAGGATCGCCCTTGCGCGGGCCAAAGGATCTTCGATCCGGCGCGCTTCGATCGCCGCGATCTCGCGCTCCAGTCTCTCGAAAATCGGGGCGTAAAGCATCTTTTCGAGCATGAGTTCGGCGACCTGCAGCCGGGCCCTCACGAGCCGCGCGAGAAGCTCTTCGTCGGATTTGGTGAACCCAGCTGCGCGATGAGATTTTCGCCTATTTGGCGAAAAAGGGCGCTGGGCCATGGCATGCATCTCCTGAGGCCGCGCGAGCGAGGCACGGCGGGGACGGGTAAGGTGATCCGGGGCGCGGATCTGCTGATGCGTTCAGTCTAAGTGCCGAGGCTGAAAAAATCGGGTTCTCGATTTTTTAGGAAGTAGAGAAAATTTCGCAGGAGCCGATTGCCGTAAATTTTCGCGCGCACCGATGGCGCAGCGCTAGCGCTAGAGGTTGCGCTTTGTCGCTTTTTCTTTCTATCTGTGAGCTTCCTATGGAAAGATTTTCGCACATGGCCTTTTCCGAGCTCTTGAGAGCCGAACGCGCGGGGCGCGGGCTCACGCAGGCTGAACTTGCCTCCGGCGCCAATATCAGCATCCCGACGGTGCGCGCTCTGGAGAACGGGGCAGGCACGCTCCTTTCGCTCGAGGCCGTTTTGCCGATCCTTGGCTTGCGCTGGCGTATCGCAAAGGCCGGTGAACATATAGGACATGTGCTCGCGGAGCGACGGCGTGCGCGCGGTTTTTCGCAGCAGGCTCTCGCCCGCAAGATCGGCTGCAGCCGCGTCACGGTCATTGCCTTGGAGGCGGAGTTTTCCGGGCGTGTAGCGACACTTTCCGCAGCATTCCGGCTGTTCCGCATCCGCAATCCTCTGGAGCAGAGCGAGCTGGCGAAGGGGCGGGGGCTGGTGCCGCCTAAGAATGACGCGGCACAGGACCGGGTCATGACGCCGCCTAACCTCGCCGAGGCGATCATCGAACATTTTTCGCATGCAATGGCCGGACGTGTCCTCGATCCGTCGCGCGGGGAGGGGGCGTTCTATAACCACTATCCGGATCACGTGGAGCGCCATTGGTGCGAGATCAGCGAGGGACGCGACTTTCTGGCATGGGGCGAACGGGTGGAGTGGGTCGTCACCAATCCGCCCTGGTCAGAGCTGAGGGCGTTCACACAGCACGCAATGCGCGTCTCGGAAAATATCGTCTGGCTTGCGCCGCTTACGAACCTGACGACGAAGGCGCGGTTGCGAGATATTGACGCAGCCGGATTCGGAATTGCGGAATTGCTCTTCGTCGACACACCGAAGAGCTGGCCACAGAGCGGCTTTCAGATTGTCGCGGCGCATTTGAAGAAAGGGTATACGGGGCATTGGAGGGTCACCCAACTCGGCACCGAGGCCCAAAGCTCTTAGCATCGCCTGTATGCAACCGGTGTCGGTTCTATCGGGCCGATGTTGCCGCCGGTTGTGACCGCCTCCTTAATCTTTATTCTATTATCGGTCCGGCAAGGCAGCCTCATGGCCGAAGAGGAGACGGATTTGAGGCACCTGACGCAAGCTGACACGGCGGAAGCTGTTCTGCTCGACTATGTCGAGCGATGTGGCTTAATGGACAGGCTTTGCCGAGGCAGTGGGCGCGTCCCAATGTAGCTAATTTACCAAAAGATTTCCTAGTCCAAGGCGCAAGGGGCCCTTAGACAGAGAGAGATCGTCCTGGCCGCCCCCCAGGCATGATCCCTGTCAGGACGGTCCTGCGGTCCCCGCTATGTCACTCGCGGGGGCCGCTCACTCCAGCCGAAGAAACTGACTTTTCGTTAACCAAGCTGTGAGAGCCGCCGGACTGGAAGCCAGCGATACCGCGCGTGCAGCTTTGGCGCCCAGGTGCCGACCAGCGACAGGTTCAGATTCAGGAGTTGTAGGTTGCCGATGTCGAATCTCGCGATCAGGCCTCACAATATGTCTGCGCGCACCGACCAAGAGGGGATCCGATCCAAATCGCGGGGCCAGGAAAACAGTTAGGGCAATCGATGCTGATCCGAGCCCGCGCGTTTGAGGTTGAATGCCCTGCCACATTCGTGGTGAGCTTGTTCATATTTGAACGGGTGGGATATGGTTTCACTGGATTCCGAAGCAGCTTGGTTCCTGGCGCAGCTCAAGCCCAACAGCGCGGCGATTGCGCAGGCCCATCTCGAGCGTCAAAGCATTGCGAGTTTCCTTCCCACCGAAATGCGCACGCGCCATCGGGCAGGGCGCTTCGATACTCGGCTTTGCCCTCTGTTTCCCGGGTATCTCTTTGTCTCCTTCGATCCCGGCAAAGGGCTTTGGCGCAAGATAAATGCCACCCGCGGGATCACGCGCCTCGTGAGCTTCGGTGGTGTGCCGCGACCTGTGCCTTCCGAAGTCATCGCTCAAATCGCCGATCGTTGCGATGCCGCGCACTGTCTTCAGGCACAACGAGAGTTTCTTGAAGGCGAGGAGGTGCGTGTCGCTTCTGGCCCATTTGTCGATTTTGTTGCGAAAATCGAACGCATCGATCCGGACCAGCGTGTCTGGTTGCTGATGGATATGATGGGGGCTGCGACGCGCGTTGCGGTGCCCGCGTCGGAGTTGCGCCCGAAGGAGCGATGATGGTTGGGAGTGACGGCGGTCAGGTTCCCTGCGTTTATTGAGCCTCCGATTCCTCAGGCATCCAAGCCTGACCGGGAGCTTCGCGATTTGCTGCGGGTCTCACGCAGTAGATGAAACGCCTGATGGGCAAGAAGCAATAAGCTCGGTGTTTGGCCGCTCTGTGGATTTTGTCCTGTCAATCGGCACGCAATCTTGGCTCTGAGGGGAACCTCACTGGGCCGTGTCCGGGAAATGGTGTAAGCTCCACTTCCATATCATTTCGATCAGCCGATTTGGAGGTTCTGATGGCCAAACTGATTACGGCTTCCGTGGCGATTGCAGCGGTCGTCGCTTCAAGCCTGCCCAGCCTCGCCCAAGGTGTGCAGGCTCCGCCGAACCTGAGCCAAGAGGCGCTCGTCGCCTGGGCGCAGCAGGTCGATATCTGCAACGGGGCGCGAGTGCTGGGCGCTAAATACACCATTGAGGGTGAGGCGCAGGTGACTTGTGCGCAGCGCGCCGCTGGCAATCTCGGTGGAAATACGTCTTTCGTGATGTTGATGGTCGGCGCAGGTCTTGCCGCAGCGGCTATGGGTAGTGGCGGCGGTAATGGGACAAGTTCCACGAACGGGACGAATTCCACCAACGGAACGAACTAAGTTCGAGCGGCCACCTGCGGCTCAAGATCCGTGCGCGATACCCGTGCGAAATACATGGGCGTCTTGGTTGAAGCGATTTCGTCGCACCGGCAAGAAAATAAGCAAGCAGAAAGCCGAACCATGCGGTTTATACGCAGTGAGGAGTTGGCATAGGCGCATGGCTCCGCTATCCAGTTAACGTCCGCTCCTGATGTCTGCGGAGCTTTGAATATGACGGTTGCGCAATAGTGGCGCACGACCCAGGAGGGCTTTCATGGGGGCAATAATGAGGATTTTCGTGGCGCTCTGCGCGTTGCTCTTTTTGGCCTCCTGCGACACCTCGACCACGAATTTCCCGGTCAACACCCGCAATGTCAGTTCCGTCGAGGATCCGGCGGCGGGCGATGTCGCGATCGTGCGGCTCAGCCTCGCCAACGTCGCCACCTTCGGCGCGCCGTCCGATCTGAGCGGCGGGCGGACCACGCTGCCGTCGAACGGCTACTGGAACTACCGGATCGGGCCGGGCGACCTGCTCGATATCGTGGTTTATGAGCATCCCGAACTGACCTCGCCCGCGGGCTCGACCCGGACGCCCGCCGAGGGTGGTCTGCGCGTCAATTCGGACGGCACCTTCTACTATCCCTATGTCGGCAACGTGCGCGCCGCGGGCCGCACGCCGGAGCAGGTGCG
>NZ_MPZQ01000025.1:0-20553 GCF_002020045.1 Thioclava sp. F28-4
TCGCTCACGTCACCGCTCCGTTTTCGGAGCCGTGAATCACGCGACGCAACAGAAATCAATGCATCCTGACCCTAAGGCTACGCCCAACTGCATCCATGCTGGTAAGAAGAGCGCAATGCAGGTAAGCTCGCCAAAAAGACGGGGCGAGCATGGCACGCGGTGAATTGATCAAAAAAATGCTTGCGAGTTACGGCCACGAGGAAGAGTTCCGCGCGGTTGTCGAGCAAATAATCTCCGAGGAGGAGAAGAAGAACAACCGCGTGCTGGCCCGCAGTTTGCGCAAGACGCTGGACAATATCGGTGTAGCCATGCGACCGGCCGGCGGACTTTCGCGCCTGGTACCGTTTCCTGACGAGGCGAATGACTTCATCCAGCGCGTGGAACCGGCGCATGGTCCACAGGATATCCTGCTCTCCCCGGAGAACACTGAGCTCTTTCTGGGATTGATCCGGGAATTCCGGCAGGCTGACCGGATCAGACGTCACGGGCTTCCGGTGCGATCTAAGCTTTTGTTCTGCGGGCCGCCGGGCACGGGCAAGACCCTTTGCGCCGAGGTATTCGCCAATGAACTCGGACTTCCTTTCTTTCATGTCCGACTCGACAGCCTGATCTCCTCCTATCTGGGTGAGACTGCGACTAATATTCGCAAGACGTTTGAATTCGCTCGCAGGCAGCCCTGTGTGCTGTTTTTCGACGAGTTCGATGCGATTGCGCGCTCCCGCGAGGAAGCTGGCGAACACAGCGAGCTCCGGCGTGTGGTCAACAGCCTGCTGATCTTCATTGAACAGATTCAGCCGGGAGGTTTCCTGATCGCGGCGACCAATCTCGACGGACATCTCGATCCAGCCGTGTGGCGAAGGTTCGACGAGATTGTCTGGTTCGATGCGCCGGATGTGTCGATGGTGCGCAAGTACTTGGCTCATGCTTTCCGCAACGTCCGAACCTCGTTCGATCCGGTCGGGTACGCCGAACAGCTACAAGGGTATTCCTACGCAGACCTTGAAAGGATCTGTGTTCAGGCAATGAAGCTGTCAGTCCTCGGTGGCAACAAGGCGGTCTCGGACAAGGATTTCCGTGAAGCGATGCGTGATGCCAAGCGACGGCTGACTCGCAAACAGAAGCTGAAAGCGCAGACCAAGGAGTAACCCCGTGCCGCGCCATCAGCATCTGCCTCTACTGCGGCTGCCCGAAACAATGGAACGTCGGAAAACTGGGTTTCCCGGCCCGACGCCATCGCGCGGCGGCGGCTATGGCAGGCGCGTGCGTCAGCAGGTCGAAGATGCCGTCCGGACCCAGCAAGAAAGCCGACCGCCTCAATTTATTGACCCCTCGCTGATCCTTCGGGTGAGGATGGAGGGAATGCTGCTCGAAGATAACTGGGAGGCACTTGGCCTGACCCTTCTTTCGAGCGACGAAGACCGTAACATTGTCCTATTCTCTTCCGAGGGCGATCTTTCGGCCTTTCTACACCGCCTCGACGCCTACGACGGGCCCGTCCCAGAAGGTCAGCGGGGTAGACGCTATGAGGGGTTTGTCACGAGGATCGAGGACGTAGGCACACTCACGCCTCGAGACCGGCTTGGTATTCGTCTGAGGGAAGCGGGGCTCACCGAAGCGGCGGATCTGGCAACCGAGGATGTCTACACGGTCGATATCGAGCTCTGGGACTTCGGTGCGCGGCCCGCACGGGAACGGAAGGCCCGTGAAATCGAGGACTTCATTACTGGCAGCGAAGCGGAAGTCTTCGATGTATACATAGGCCCGTCAATCACGATGATGCGGGTGCGAGCTCCCGGACGAGTGCTGCGACCGCTGCTGAACGTGCCTGAGGTGGCATTTATCGACCTTCCGCCGGAGCCGGATCTGGAGGCCTCTGACTTCGTACAGATGACACTCGAGGACGCGCCCGAAATTTTGCCGCCGGCGGCCGGCGCGCCAATCATCGGCGTCTTGGATAGCGGCCTCAACGAACATCCGTTCCTCGAAAGGGTCGTCGCCGGACGAGCGGCTTTTCCGACAGAACTCGGAACCGCCGATATCTTGGGGCATGGCACGCGGGTCGGCGGCGTTGCACTGTTCGGCGACCTACGGGACCGGCTACGGGACGGAAAGCTGCAGCCCGCCGGGCAGCTGGTGTCCGCGAAGGTGGTACAGGACAATGGTGCTTTTTTCGAACGCCGGACACTTCCACGACAGATGCGTGAGGCGATTACCCAACTTCACCGGGCCCACAACTGCCGCCTATTCGTGATCTCGCTCGGCGATGTTCGCGCGCGCAACGAACTTGGGCGGGTCGGCCCCTGGGCCGCGACACTCGATGAACTGGCACGCGAACTTGATGTTCTGATCGTCGTATCCGCCGGCAACCGATCTCCACGGGGCGGATCATCTGTCGAGCAGGCAGTCACTGAATATCCGGCGTATCTGCTGGAAACGGCGAACCGGCTCTGCGAACCCGCAGGAGCCAGCAATGTCATCACGGTCGGGTCACTGGCCAACGGGACGGGCCTCGGGTCCAAGCATGAACTCGATGCCCATGTCCGCGTGATAACCGAAGCACTCGAGCCGTCTCCCTTTTCCCGCTCGGGGCCCGGCGCGGGGGGTGTCAGGAAACCCGATTTCGCAGATATCGGCGGCACACTGGTTTTCGACGCGCCCTCCGCCAGTCTACAGTCGGCCCCGCAAATTCCGGAAGCCGGTGTCATCACGCTGAACCACGAATTCACCAGGCAGCTCCTGACGAGCGGGAAGGGCACGTCTTATGCCGCTCCGATGCTCGCCAATAAAGCCGCCGAGCTTCTGCGGCTGTTCCCTACGGCGTCCGCGAACCTGATCCGAGCACTTCTTGCGGGGGCCGCCAGCGTTCCCGACGCGTGCGCCCGCCGTCTGGCAGGCATGGACGCTGCCGACCGGGAACGCATCTGTGGCCACGGGATGGTGGACACGCTGCGGGCGGCCTATTCCGACGATCACCGGGTGGTGTTGTATGCTGAAGACCGTCTCAGTATTAACCATTTCGCTGTGTACCGCGTGCCGGTGCCGCCCGAGTTTCAAGGGAACGGCCGGCGCACGATCCGTGTCTCTCTGGCATTCGACCCTCCGGTCCGACGAACACGCGCCGAATACATAGGCACGAAGATGAATTTCCGGCTTCTGCGTGGATGTACTTCTGCCGACGTATTTTCTCATTTTCGTACAAGAGCGGCAGAGGAAGGCGACCCCCCGGACATACCAAACAGGTTCAAGTGCGACTTGCAGCCGGGACCGAATAGCCGGGACGGTGAGACATTGCAGACGGCTGCGAAGACCTACGTTCAAGACACAACCGACTACGGGGACGAGTATTACCTCGTAGTCCGCTGTATTGGTGGCTGGGCCGAACCCCAAGAAGTTGCACAGAATTTCGCGCTCGTTGTCGAGCTCGAACATCAGCCAGCTATTCAGCTCTACGCGAGACTGAGACAGCGCGTTCGGACATAAAGTCCAAAGAGGTTTGAGATGCTCTGACGCAGGTATTGCTTTCTCGTAATATCTGACGTTGGTGCGGTCCCCAGCGAACGGCCGCTTTCCACCCAGGGCATGCATCGAACGACCAGAACGGAAATTAGCCAATATGGGTTCATTTTTCTTTCTCCAGAAACAATAAATCGCTACAGTCTATTTAACAGAAATCTCTACTGAGCGCTCATTTTGAAAGCGCAACGTTATGGGAAAAGCGCCCATAATATTGCGCAAATAGTGCGCAATATTATGGGCACCGAGTGCTGCCTGGCTGCCGAACACGGAGAGAAAAAGGCCGTGATGATCGACGCGACCTACCTGAAGGCACACCGCACCGCGACCAGCCTGGCCGCGAAAAAGGTGGGCGCGGTCGCCTGACCGGGGGAACCAAGGGCGGCATGAATACCAAACTGCATGCCATCTGCGACAGCCAAGGGCGACCGCTCAGCCTGTTCGTCACCGCTGGGCAGGTCAGCGACTACATCGGTGCGCGGGCGCTACTGAGCAGCCTACCCAAGGTCGACGGGTTGGTCGGGGACCGCTGCTATGACGCCGTTTGGTTCCGAGACGCGTTGCAAGACAAAGGGATACGCGCCTGCATCCCGGACCGGAAGCAACGCAAGACGCCCAGCAAATATGACAAACGCCGTTACAAGCGCCTTAACCGGGTCGAGATAATGTTCAGCAAACTCAAAAGACTGGAGGCGTGTGGCGACCCTCTATGACCGATCTCCGAAGGTTTTCTTCTCCGCCATCGTCGTGGCAGCTCTCGTCATCTACTGGTTATGAATCCTGACCCTAGGTTGCTTCTATGCCACCGGTATGGCGGAGGATCGGTTTCTTTTCCGGACGCCGCCCTTGCGGAACGTGACGCTCACGGCGCCTTATTTTCACAACGGCCAAGCCGACACGCTCGTAGTCGCGATCCGGCAGCATCTCGATCCCTATCGCTTCGCGCGCGCCTATGCCGAGGGTGGGGAGCATCTGATGGCGCCCACAGAAATCGACGCTATATCGCCGATTCTGGCGTCAGGTTCGCTCATCACCGAGGAGCAGGTCGGACTGCTGTTCGCCTTTTTGGAGGCGCTGGAGGATCGCCGTGCCGGGTCCCTTTCCCGCTAATCAGCTAAGATGGGCCGGACTGTCATCGCTGTTGGAGGAAAAGAATCTTGTGGCGGGTCAGGTCTCCCAAGAAACCCCAAATCGTGCTAAGATAAACAGATGAAAAGCTTTCGAGACAAGATGCTTGGAGCGCGCCCCGAGATCGCGGAGCGCGAGATCGAATTTCGCGCAAAAATCGATCTCGCCATGCAACTACGCGCGCTGCGCGATGCCGCGAACCTGACTCAAGAACAAGTGGCGGTCCGGTCGGGTTTGACCCTCAAGACCGTTGAAGCGTGCGAAGCACTCGCCGGTACGATGCCGGAACCGGCCGATGTCGCGTTATATCGAGCGGCACTTCAGATTCACCCGTCAGCAGGCTGAAACGCGATTTCGCTTCATAATGCGTTGATTGCGCAGGGGACTTCTATCGGTGCCCGAGCCCAACTTTGTAGACGAAGGCGCGTCTTTTGAAGAACGACCTGGCGGACATTCCTCTACCACCTTGATACCGATCCGTCGCGGAAAGCCACCTTTAAACCAGATTCCCGCCTGCAGTTTGGCCAAGTCTCCCGAGATCAACCCTTGGGCGTATTGAATGGCCCCGTGTATCGTAGACGCCTTCTTTGCTCATTTTGAGGCAAGGAGGCCATGATGAGCAGCGACCCGCGTTCAGCGACGATTTCAAAAGAGATGCCGTCGCGCAGATCACGGAGAGGGGCTACCCGGTCAGGGAGGTGGCCGAGCGCTTGGGCGTGAGCCAATACTCTCTCTACTCCTGGAAGAAGACGTTCGCGAAGGCGTCATCCGACAACGCTGAGAAGGATGCCGAGATCCGACGGCTCAAGCGTGAGCTCCTGAGAGTGACGGAGGAGCGGGACATTCTTAAAAAAGGCGACTGCGTATTTCGTCAGGGATGCCAAGTGAGATACGCGTTCGTGGCCGAGCATCGCGGGCAGTTCTCTATTCGGGCGATGTGTCGCTGCTTACGTGTTCAGCCGAGTGGCTTCTACGCGTGGCTGAAGGCCCCGCTGAGCAAGCGAGCTCAAGAAGACGAGCGGCAGATTGCTCTGCTGAAGGAGGCATGGGTGGAAAGTGGCAAGGTCTACGGTCACCGCAAACTGCATGACGACCTTCTCGAGCAAGGCGAAAGCGTCTGCCTGAACCGTGTTGCCCGCCTGACCAAGCTGGCCGGCATCAAGGCGCAGATCGGTTACAAGCGTCGACCGGGGAAGTATGGCGGCAAGCCCTCGGTGGTCGTCGACAACACACTGGACCGGCGGTTTGACGTGGCGACACCGGACAGCGTCTGGGACGAGGCCTTGTTCGCCATTGGTTCAAGAACAATGGACGAGTGACATCACCTATATCCGCACGCAGGAAGGCTTCGCCTATCTCGCCGTTGTCATCGATGGTCGTCAGGAAAACGATTCCCCGGATCGTTTTCTGATCCTCCTCCATCTCGCGTCGTGTCGTTGGATGGGCGATGCAAAGCCGCCAGACGACCGAAGTTGTCCTGCAAGCGCTGCTCACGGCGACATGGCGGAGAAAGCCCAGGGAAAAGGTTCTGATCCATTCGGACCAGGGCAGCCAATTCACCAGCATGGACAGGGCAGCGTTCCTTCGGGCCCACAATCTGGAGCACTCGATGAGCCGCCGCGGAAACTGCCATGACAACGCGGTCGCTGAGAGCTTCTTTAACCTGCTGAAGCGTGAGCGGATCAGACGACGGACCTACCGAACACGCAAAGAAGCCAAGCAGGATGTGTCCAACTACATCGAGATGTTCTACAATCCAAAGCGCAAGCACGCCCGGAACGGAATACTGTAGCCCGTCGACTTCGAGCGGCAGCAGAAACTGAGACACGAAGGTGTCCACGATACACGGGGCTATTCATTCTCTGTGACGCTGGAGGCTGCAAACGTCCAGACTATCAGCGCAAAGCGAGTGGGTGAAATCAGTCGCGGAAGGCCCATCCGTCTTTCGGATCTCGCGAGTACCCTGTCCAAGCTTACAGCAGAGGGCACTCCGGCCGGGTAACTTTGCATGTGTCAGTGGGGAACGCGCCGACCGATACCATGCTGCAAACCCGCTCTAACTTAGGCTGAGATGTAAGGTCTTCTTGATTTTTTGACGATTTTACTGCATTCGAGAATGTCTCAAGGGGTACGCTATGAAGTCTGAGAAGCACTTTTCATTCGAAAAGCGCGCTGCTGAAAAAGCCGCCGCGCGTGCCAAGGATGAGCGCGATATCCGCTCAGGCGTCGTTTCCGCAGCTAAACTCGCGCACGAGAACGGCGGCGGTCGGCGAAAGATTAAACTTCTCGGCTCTTCCGCTCGCATGCAGAAATTAGCTTCTCATTACTAAGCGCTGATCTTTTCAGAGCGAATTACGTTGAGATTAGCCGACGCTTCGAACGCCAAAACGAAGATACTCGGACGGCACACGGTCGGTCAGCCATACCCCGTTATCGGCGCGGCAGAACACGTAGCCATCACCATGCATTCTGCCAGCTTCTACCTGCAGAACCGTTGGCTTTCCATGCCTCTTACCGACGCCGGCTGCCGTCGACGGATCGCCCGACAAATGTACGTGTCGGCGCCCCCCGGGAATCAGCCCGGATGCGAAGATCGCATCGAGGCTTTGAGATGCGGTGCCGTGATATAGGAACTCTGGCGGCAAAAGCGGCTGTAGACCTAAGTCAACTGGAATCGAGTGGCCTTGGGCAGCCCGAATCTTATCTCTTTGAATAGTGAAACGACGCTTGTCATTCGTCTCGACGAGATCTTCGAGTTGCGCGCGGCTCATGCCGCGACCCGCTTTTTTCATCGCTCGAAGCAGTAGGTCAATGCGCACCCAACCCTCAGCATCGAGCGTCACACCGATGTCTTCCGGCGCGTGGCGCAGTATTCGCGCGAGAAACTTGCTCTCTCGGCTCATGTGACTCGACCTCTTTGCTATGAGTTCGAGCGTATATCCTGTCATATGCACATTCACGAAACGAAAACACGCTATCGCCGGTTAGAAAGCAACGTCGATTGCAGGCAAGCGCTCACTATAGATGGTCGCGCACCATCGGAAGTGATGCGCCAGCAGCGAACCTGATAGCGTTACAGACAAATCTTCATTTTGTCGGTAACTACAAATTCGCGAGCCGGATTTTGCATCTTTTGACCTGCCTCCTGCTGGTCCCTCTGCACTGCTCCCCAAGGTTGGATCACCGGAAGCTGGAATTTCCCGGCTCTGATCACGATGGCGGGCTGGCTGCGCCATCGGGAAAATGCATGGCGATCGGGACGTTGTATCCGATCGCGCTGTGAGGTCGGTCCTCGTTGTAGTGTCGACGCCAATCCTCCAGCTTTTCGCGGGCGTCGGCAAGGCTCATGAACCAGTGGGCATTCAGGCACTCGGCCCTGAGCTTGCTGTTGAACGCCTCGATGAACCCATTGTCGGTGGGTTTGCCGGGCCGCGAGAAGTCCAGAATGACGTCGTTGGCATAGGCCCAGAGATCGAGATCCCGGGAGATGAACTCACTGCTGTAGCACGTCAGGAAGCCGGCCGTTTTTCAAGGCTAAAGCCGCGCGCGGAGCCGTCCCATCGCGCAGCAGTAGAGCCTCCAGACTATAGCACGACTGAATCGTGCTCAGCGTCATGGCAGAAGAAGTCCTCAGGGCGGGGCCGTTCGATGTTCATGTGCACGCTGGCTCGTTCGTACTGCGGAAGAAGCGAGTGGAACAGCCCGATGTAGCGCATTGCCTTTTCGATGCATCGCTCGCCTTCTTCCCGCGACTTTGCACTCTCCATCAGAATCACCAGGGGGCAAAGCTCGGAGTGATCTTCACGCCAGCCCCAGATGCCGTGGATCCAGTGGGGGTGTACGTAGAGGAGTGCATCGGCGAACTGGACCAGGTGTATCGTGTATGGTGTCCATTTCTCGACCATTCGGGCTTGATGCACGATGCGGTGATGATTCAGTCCGGCGAAGGGGACGGCGGTGATCTCGCGGAACGCCGCGGCGTTGAAAACGGACAGCTGGTCATCGAAGATGACTTCCGGTTCGAGTGCGCCCTGTTGATAGGCGACTTCGATAGTCGATAGAGTGTTGAAGCTCTGGCCCGTCGAATTGTGGATACCCCCAAATACCCCGATAAGGTCACCGGGGCGGGCGGACTCCGGTTGAACGAGATGTGGGGTGTGCGGCAGAGGCCCCGTCAGTGGGAGGGCTGAAAGGCGGGCCGGCTCTTTGGAAAAGTGATTGGTCCACTGGGTAGACCGAAGAGCGGGGTCGGACAGACCACCTTCGGGTTGAGCGTGCCGTCGAGCTCGACGCCGATTGGTTTGGCGCCAGAGCTGCTCGACCCTCGGGAGCTTCAGGCCCTCGCAGCAGACTGACGCGGCATGAAGATGGTCGAGCCAACGCCGGACAGTTCTTTCGAAAGGGTCGTTGCGACGGACAAGATCCTTCGGGCAATGAATATCACGCGTCACGAGACACATTCTCGCCGTGGCCGACCGGATCGTGTCATCCTCAAGTAGCGTTCCGCCACCTTGGTGCAGGATGCCGAGGGCGTCAGGGAAGTAGACCACCTCGATCGGCCCCAGGCCGCGGCAGGCCCGCTCCATGCTCTTGGCTCTGGGCAGGATAACCGAAAGCAGGGTATTGTCCGATGTAACCGCTCGCGCGAGTGCCGAGGCTCTCTCAGCCGTGATACCAGGCGTCAGGACACGGGGCGCCTTGTACAGGGAGCTCCAGTCTGCTGGGTCGATAAGTACGCTGGCGAAAGGGTCACTTGCCTGATCGTATGGGGCTCCACCGATGAGACCTTCGATGACCTGGAGCGTTTGGTCTTCGTAGAGGCGTGGGACAGTCGTGATGGGCAGCAGGGTCATCCTACATCTCCCCGTGGTACTGACCGAGACTGTTCATCGCGCGGCGGAGTTACTTTCCGCAGCGAACTTTGCCTGAAGGGCAGGAGGCAGGGCATGGGCTGTGTCATGGGGTGATCCTCGGTGACGTTGAGGCGGGGCGTTCCCCCCGCTGAAGAGGAGATGCGATCGATCGTGGGGTGCCGGAAACCGATGAGAAGATGACGTTGCGTCAGCCATATTTGGCTAAACGAACGGGCGAATGCCGGCTACGAGCTGCGTGTCTCCGAAGAGTATTCCGACTGCGGACCCGCGGTTTGCGCGTAACGCGGCCGGCACCGCGCCTTTCGTGCAACTGACCTGCCCATCACGCGGCAATCGGCAGCCATGGGGCTGATCAGCGGTTCGTGGCACAGCGAGACCGCTCGGCAGGCAGCCGAGCGGAACGGCATTTGAGCGGGGCCGACGCTGGCGCCGCAGGGGGAAGTCAGAAAGTAAACTTTGACCGCGACGCGCGCGCAACGGCCCGACCGAGCGTCGCGCACCCCGCTTCCTTGGCCCGCGAGAATGCAGGCGCTCAGTCAGAAATCCGCATGACGTCGCGGATCTAGAAAGCTGGATCCGCGCGCGCTTATTCGATCGATTTAGAGCCGCACTCATGGGACGGGGGTGTCGGCTCGCCGCGTCCGCCTCAGACAGGGACGCGCTCGCATGAGCGCTCCCAGAGCCTCTCCTCTCAATCGCAATATACGCACTGGCGGCAAGGGGGATCTGGAATGTTTAAAGCGGCACACAAACTTGGTCGGCCAAGGACCTTCTCATACGAAACCTTCCACGTTTCCGCCGGTGCCCAGTCTGCGAACTGTTCGCGAGCGGCTGGGGCCTGGTGTGACCAAAACAGATCCCCCAAAATCGTACGGGATTTCTGGTGATTTCTGGGATTTCTTCTAAGTTCTATTATTTCTAGCAGACATATTCCGCTTGAAATCAATCACCTACGTAAAATCCACAGGTTCAGATCCGGGGTGGTGCTGATCAGAAGCGGGGCAGGAGGCCGATGTTCTCAGGGGCTGCCACATCACGAACGGGTTTGCGAAACAGAAAAAACGGGTTGGTCGAGCACCGAAGTGAGCCGCTCTCGCGATTTCCGTGCGCTTCGGAAAAGGCACATCTGTTCATCGATAGTCATCGAAAGAGGAGCAGACATGCCGGCCGACAACGGAAAAATTCAGATCGCGCAGGTGCTTATCGATCATCTTATGAACGCGGGGCTGAGTCTTGCTTCTCTCAAGCTGATCATCGCCATGCTTCATCATCAGGACGTACAAGAACTCTGGTTCCGTGATGCGATTGAGACCCCGAGCATCGCCAGAACATGGCTTGAGGGGACTCGGCTACGCACGGTCGTAGGCCCGTACCGCGAAAACAGCGCGGCGTCGCTGCATCGGCTAGTTGCAGAAGCGAAGACGACGGACTTGTTCGATGACATCCGCCTCATTGAACGCAACAGAATACTAGCATGGCAGTTTTCCGGCCTCGCTCAACGGCTAATGGCTGCTCGGATATACGACTATTACACGCTCCTCGATCTTGCCGAAGTCGGAGACTGTCGGAGCCTCGACGATCTCAACTATCTCATCGTGATCCGACATGTCTTCAAAGGTAAGGCTCCGAAATTCTATGGCCCTTCGTCGATGAAATGGAGCCGTCTACGCGGCAAGCACATGGCGTCATTGAGCCGAATTGCGAAGATGACTGGTGTGACGTTGCTGGTCATCGAGACGCGCGACAAACGTGACTACAATCTGCATCATGTCGAATGCAGAGCTTGCCACGCTCAAACAACATGGTGGATTTCGGCGATCCGCAAATATCCAGCTGGCGCGAAAGTGACGCTGATTGACGCGTCTGGCCGCCAGACGATCGACCCGAAATCGTTCGACTTCAGCCATTTGCCGGGGGTCGTCCCAGGCCCTCCGCCCCGCGGCTAGTAAGCGGCCCGGCGACAGGTACCGCTGCAAGCCTCAGGCCCATCCCGAAGAGCAGAAAAGCCGGCGCAGGCGCGCCGATGCGGTGCTGGCGGGCCACCGCATCGGCACGCTTTCCGTGCCAGCTTAGAGGAGTTTTCCATGTCTTTGCTTTCGACTGAGCCCGTTCTCCCGGGCGATATTGTTTCATTCCGGTTCCCGCATTCCGAGGGAATGGCGCCGTATGCGCGACCATGCCTCGTTCTCGAGGCGACAGAAGACGAAGTCCTGCTTGCATACGGCACAACCTCTCGCTCGCGCGCGAATGTCGGCTTCGAACTGCGTGTGACTGCCGAGTTCGCCGAGTGCGGTCTCGATAAAGCGAGCCGGTTCGTGCTTGCGCGTCGCGTGCGGGTCCCGCGATCGGACCCACGTATTGTGCCGCATGCCGCCGGAACCCCGGTCCTCGGGCGTCTCACCGAAGCTCTGCGACGTCGTCAAGACGACCTCTTTGCGCGGATTGAAGCCAGCTGGCCGACCGCGGAACGCAGGATCGAAGCGGAGCGCCGTGGATTGCACCCGCGCCGAGGCGATCGCCGTCGCCGGGGGGGGAAGCCATGCCAGGTCTGAGCGGTTCCGGGCGCGGCCCCGCGTACAGGCTCTGATCCGGTTGGTTCCGCGGGCATCGCGCATGGCGCCCGCGGATCCCTCCCGGATCAGAAGCCGGGTGCGATGCCTCAAGATAGGAAGGTAATTCTATGCACAATCGTGACAAACTCGATGCGATCAAAGGATTCGGTCAACGCAATCTGACCAGTCTGAAGCCACTGCTTGCGCACGCACATGAAGCGGTCTGGGTCGAGCGGCTGAAGACTTGGCTGACGGCGTGCGCCCTCTCACCAAAAGGGGCGCTTCGTGCGGCCGCTCTCGAATATGCCGTCGTCGATCTCGTGACCCTGGAGCTATCCCGCCAGTCTTACACTCTCGCAGATGATGGTCTCCAGCTGACGGACCGGGGCGGCACGCTCGTGGTCCGCCGGACGCTCGCGGAGTTGCTTCTCGTTCTCAGCACCTGCGACGCGCGATCGGCGCGTCAACTCGCGGCGCTCGCGTGCGCAAGCCGCAACGAACGGCTGGAGCAGATACGATCCAGGATCATCGAAAGCGTATGAAAGGAAGCCGGCCGCCGGAGTCACGGCGGTCGGCATGACTGAACCGGATGAACGCCAACTGGAAGATGGCGCTCAACTTCTCGACCAAGCAGGCCGGTGCACGCTCGTTCCCACACAAACTATAGTTTGTGTGGGAAACGATCAGGTTCGGACTTAGGCGAGGAGACCTCCTCTGAGTGTCCGCTGCTGTGCGAACAAAACGGGCGGCACCGTCAAGTGTAAGAAAAGGATAATGAAATATGACCGGTCTCTCTCGCTCACCCGCCATGCAGGCCGCGATGGCAAGTACGAGGGCAGCGGCGCAGCAACTCGAGAATGACACCACCCAGATCGCATGCTGGATCGAAATCAAACACCCCGGCTCACTCACCGCTCTCGAAGTGCAGCGGCACTATTCGTGCAGCGACAATGCGATAGCCCATGTTGTTCCGCTCGTTTCCGATGATGAGACCCGTCCTATGATCCGGCGCGAGGCAGAGGCGGCGTTTCGCGCGCTCGGCTACGCGCTCAAGCCCGAAGGTCGGGATGTTTTCTCGATCTTCGGCCGCGTGCAAAACAAATCGAACCATGCACGCCTTCACGCCTTTGCCGAAATCGAAAGAGTCCTGCGCAAGGCTGCTGAGCCGTTAGCCAGTCGCGAAGGAACGCAGAGTGGTGATGAATGAAGGCCGTGCCCCGATGACAGTCAGGGCCATGTTGGTTTGAGATGGCCAATTCTGGCCATGGGGGCGACGCAGAGGAACTGGTACCAATGTACCATCAATTGCGGGCTGTTAGGGTCAGACGAGTTGTTTTGAAGTCGTCCCGACACTACCATCGTTGCAGCAACGGAGGCTTGAACATGGCACAGGCCGTACAAGACTACCCTGTACCCAATGGCTGGGTCGAGGAGCGCGAAAACAACGGGAAGAAAAAGTGAGCTTGCTGAGCGAGTGCATGCGTGACGATCGGATAGATTTGGGTCTGGTTGCGGCGAAGCTGGGTACGTCCGAAGAAGATATCGCGAAGGCCGCTGGTCTCGACCGGGATGCGCTTGCACCTTCTGAAGACGCTGGCCGCGCAAGCACGCCACGTCGCCTGCACGAAATGCTTGAGATCTTGGACCGTGTCGTGCCCCGCTTCGGCACTCCAAGCGCTGCCTACGCTTGGTATCGCGCTGAGCCGCTGCCGGGCTTTTCGGGATCGACGCCGATGCAGCTTGTGTTGCAAGGACGCGCGGCCGAGGTGATCGACTACATCGATGCTGTTGACGCTGGCGTCTACAGCTGAGCGAGCTTCTTCAGGAGGTCGCCGCTCTCATCTGCGGTTATCTCGGTCCGCGCGCGCGGCGAAAATGGTCACTTCCTCCGGGCAGGGTTCCCCCCATGATATCGGTGAAGCGATCTAACCATGCGCGCTTTTCGTGAGAGGTAAGCTCGTCCGTCTGCATCTCGCCGGCGAGCAAGGCGGCGATCTTCTCTGGGTCGATATTTTGCTTCACCGCCTTCGCCACTTTGACACGTCCGATGATCCGCCCAGTACCAGGCGCATCTCACATTTCGTGGGGCAGACTGGTTTAGGCAATCGCAATCAGGCTCGCGGCTACGCCGGACTTTCGTTCCCTTGAAACGATCCAGATTTGTGCGCCGGCGAGCTATTCCAGCCGTGATCTTATCACGTAGATCTTCAGCCCGATAGATTTGGGCTGCTGCAGCCTTTGGGCTTCCCCCGTCCCCATCGCCTATGAGAGCGAGGGGCCGGACGCGCCTTGCCGTCGCCGCTCTGAGACCACGGATGTGTTGCTGGAAGAGGCGTGAGGTCCGAGAGAGGCTTGTCGGAAGATGTGATCCGAGGCTCGGTCCCTAATCATCAGGAAATCTGCCGCCCGATTTCAGATGAAAGGCGGTCTTTCACTATCTCCAGTTCGGCCTCTGCCCGGCCCCCTCGACTTGAGGGGCCGTGCAGGGGCCTAAACTCAGGAGATATGAAAATGACTCAACATACTTTCCGTGACCTTCTGGATTGGGCAATCGCGAAAGGGGAGGGGGCGGACACGATCCGGGCGATTCAGTATGTCCCGGCGCGGCTCGGCATGCTCGATCATGACATCGTCACCTTGCCTGCCGACATGCACTTCTTTGAGACCACCGTCGCCGGGCACGGGTATGCACTGATCAGCCGCGCGCAAAACATGAAACAAAACGGGCGCCGGGCGGATTCCCGAATCCGCGCTGCGTTGCGGCGGTTCCTGCAGGCATTGGCAGTCTTGCCAGCTCCGACGCCGGCGCACCGGCAACGCTATTCGCAGTTGATGGCACTGATTGAAGCCGAAGAAGGAGTGCCCGGCTCTGGCGCGCTGTGGAATACGGGGCGCCATCGTAGCCTCGTGATCCTTCGGGCGCGGGCACGATGTGCCCCAGAAGAACTAAGCCAGAGCGAAATAGATCGTATTGGCCAGGAGGTTTCCGCGAAGGACCGTAAAAGCCTGCGTAAGTCAGTCGCATTCCTGAATTCTCTCACGAAAGACGTGGAAACATTGCCGGCCATTCAGGCGTACCTACCTGCGACGGAGTTGCGTTTGCCACCCGGATCGGCCCGAGCGCGACGGATCGACTGGGATGCGTTGCCGGAAGAGTTCAAGATTTCCTTCGAGACACTTGCAGATGCCTGTCTCGCGGATAGCGAAAATAGAGCTGACGCGATGCTCGCTCGTATTGAGGCTGGGGAAGACCCTGAGAAAGTTGCGGCGGAAGCAGATCTTCTGGCGCAGCAGGGCGGTCGGGATTCGGGAAAGCCGACCGCGGCGCGCACTGGGTACCGTGAAGCGGTCGCTTGGTTGGTCCGCGCGTGGGAAGACAGTGGCCGCGATGCCGCGGATCTTCAAGACGTGCGCGAGCTCTTCGAGCTACAGACGATCAGGGCGGCGATCACGCAGCAGCTCGAACGATCCGATAGTGGGTATGATCTCAAAGCCGGACTGGAATCGACGACGTTAAAAACGCGGCTGACGCGGCTCATCACCCTGGCGCGCCGCGGGTTTCGGGACGTGGGCTCCGCGGCGGTGATCACGCTTCTCAAGACTAAACATTACGACGCGCCGCGGGCAAAACGGAAAGCGTCCAAAAGTAGCGCGGTCATGATGGAGGTCGACCGGATTGCGGGAACTTTGCAGCAGCGGCCGGAACTCGCGTCGGTTTGGGCCAATGCGCCGACGCGCATCGCGGGCTCTGCGGAGCGCGCGCTCGGCGATACAACCCGCATGAAGAAACAGTCCCGGGAAATTACGGCACTTCGTCTCCTCGCAGGTGCCGTGGCGTATGCGATTCAGATGTCGCGGCCGCTCCGAACACGTTGCCTGCGACACACTCGGATAGCGTCCAAGGGCGAGGCCCACGCAAATCTGCTCCGGTCCTCGCCGAGCCAGACGATGCTCACGTTTCGGTTCGCTCCCTGGGAGACCAAGAATGACGCCTGGATCAACGTGGATGTTGTCGGAAGTGACGCGGAAATCGTCCGCGCCTGGCTTGAGACTTGGCGCCCGAGATTGATCGAACTGCAGGGTTTGGATCCGGATAATATCTATCTTTTCCCCGGCAATGCCCTGCCGCCGCAAGACGAAGGCGATCCAATCGCATTGCCACGCGGCAGCTACTCTACCAGCGCCTTTCTCGATTTATGGCGTGACGCTTCGAACGTGCTGGGTTGGCACGAAACACCTCATCGAATGCGACACGTCGTGGCACTTCTCAGCCTCGCCATCCGGCCGGGGGATCACGCCTTCACCTCTTCGGTTCTCGGGATTCTCGAGAGTACGGCACGTAAGTATTATGGACGCGACGACGGGCAAGCCGCAGCACGCGAGGCGCGCGCGGCGATCCTCGCCGAGCATCCGGACATCTTCAAGACACTCACAAGGAGACTGCACGATGCGCGATGATATAGCCCGGGCGCGGTTGGCGTGCGTTCCTGCCTCAGTGCGCGATCGGATGATGGCCGCCCGGGAAGATTTGCCGAGCGGCGCGATCACTGCGGTCGCGCGGTTTTTCGATTTACTGGCCGCCACTCAGGATGATCCGACGTTCCCGTCGCGAGCCAGTTTTGAGGCGGCCTGTCGCAATGAATCCGCCTTGGCATTGCTGTTGCGGGTGCTCGAGCGCTACGCCCCCAACATGAGCCTTGCCGAGGGACGAGGGCTTCGCAAGGCTTACTACCGTGCCCGATCCCCGGGAGCTGCCTCGACCAGTTCTCTGGACCCGCGGCGCCCCGCCGAGCCGCGTGGCTGGCCTGCGCACTGGGCTATGCTGCTGCCAGCTTTGCACGAGGCTCCGATCGCCGAGAGCACGCTGCGCCGGCATGTGGCCTCGATTAACCGCTGCGCAGAACTCCTGCCCAGCATGACCTGCCCTCCGCGGATTGGTTGGTTGCTTGGATGGGAGATGGCGCGAAAGTTTCGCGCGGAGTCGCTGCGGCCTGCAACGATCGCTAACTATCTCGGCGGTTTGGTGAGTCTCGCAGTCCATGGCGGGCTTGATGCTGACGCGATCGCCGGATTGCGATCCGTTCAGATGGGGCTCCTTCGGGAAGCGAGGCGGATTCCGAAACTCAAACAGTCGCGTATCGAGGCGCTCTATCACAACGGAGGCTATGCGGAAGTTGTTCGGGCGATACTTCGGTGTCTCGATCAGGCCGACGCCATTGCTGACTGGAGGTCGGAAGCGGAAACCGCCCGCGCGACAGCGGCCATCCTTGCTGTGACGCTGAACGTTCCGCCTCGCAGCGGGGACATTACGTCGTGGCGTCTCGGCGAAGCTCTAATGCGCGAGCCTTGGGGGGCTTGGCGCTTACGGTGGCAGCAGGAAAAGACCGGTGTCTGGCTGGATGCCGGCACGCTCTGGCCGGAGATCGGTTGGGTTCTCGATCAGCATCTTCTGGCAGGTCGACCGCTACGTCACGCCTATCGGCGCTATACTGAACTCCTGGGGAAGAATTGGCTTTCGCATGAGCGGGAAGGCTTTGACCGAAGCTGGGCGAGCGAGAAGATCAAAGCCGCGATCGGTGTCCCGCTTCACGATCTCCGGACATTGTCCGCTGACTATATGCGGCTGCACGATCCTGTGACAGCGCCGGCAGTCGTTGCCGCGTTGCTGGGTCATTCCAGCACAGAAGCCGGGGCTGAATACGCGGCGCTGACCCAGCAGACAGCTGCGCAAAGGGAATGGATGGAGATCCGCGCGATACATGCCCAGAGCGACAGACGATCAAGGTAAGCATTGGGGTGAGTGACGCGCCGCAATTTCTGTCGAAATTGTTTTGAGGCGGCGGGCTCGGGAACAATCTCTATCGCATGGATCATGCACAGAACTTTGCTCTCGACGTGGCCGCTGCCGCCTCGCATTTTGCGCTCACCGAGGCGACGGTGCGCAGCTATCTTCGTGACGGTCGCCTGGCCGGGGTTCGGCTGAGAGGGGATTGGAAAACCTCTTGGGATCAGCTCTGGGCGGTCGAGCGCGGGCCGACCCCAACCGCTCTCAATCGGCGGGCCTACCAGGTGCCGCTTCTTTCCAAGTCTGGTCTCGCCCGCCACCTCGATACCAGCGTCCGAACCGTCGAAGGCTGGCTCCTACAGGGCATGCCGACCCGGAACGTCTACTCCAACGTGCGCATCGCGCCGATTGATGCGGAAAACTGGCTCATTCAAGCTTTGGGTTTGTCCGAGAAAGAAGGAGCCGTATTGCGCGGTCTGCTGCGTTAATCGGCGATTGTGAATGTGCCCGGCACCCGATGACCTGAGAGGCCGACATCAGGTCGCCTCTCTCCGCTTTGCGTAGCATTGGTGAGACCGATACAACTCTTTGCGCCGAAGTCGGAAGTCGAGCCCGCGGTTGGTTCCTCGCGAAGCTGGAGCCCAAATGTTCTCTGGATGGCTCGGTAAGATATCCGTCAGCATTCGACGCATGATTTGGCGGCTGCGTAAGATCCTCGGAGACATGCGGAGATGGCGGTATGGACCGCCATCGTCATCGAGCTCGGTAAGTTGTATCAGGGCTGGTAAGCCGCGACGATCAGTTTGTCGCCGACCATTGTAAATGGCAGCTCGCGAGAGCCGGTTGCGATCTCACACAGAATAGTCGCGCCATGAAGAAACGCTTTCCGGGGATCGTCGTACGGGAACGCATCGGGAGAGCCGAGGCAGTTCTGCTCTCCGGCGGGCACGTCTCGGAAGGTAATCGTGGAGACCCAGCCGTTGCCAAGCGGCTCAACGTAAAAATCGTCGATCCGGTCCGCAGTGAAGTGGCGCGGGAAATTCGTAGCCGGCTGCTTGGCTGGGACCCGGCCCGTCGCCTCGAGTGCCTGCATGACGATTTCGAGCAGATTGGGGCGAGCGGTTTGGGAATTCGACAGGCGCCGTTGAGAGTTGAAGGTCATAATTTTCTCCGTAGATGAGGTGGTTCAAGAGCGGGAAGCCCTCGCTCGAAAAGAACATCGGATCGGTCCCGTCACAGGAGAAATGCCTCAGTCGATTTTTTTGGTTGATGATCGTTGCGCCGCTCGCTTTGGTCAGTTTGGTCGACGCTCTGTGCAGTCCACAATTGTACGGCTATTTGGCGCCTTCGAAATTGCCGGGAAGCGACATACTTTCTCCCTCTTATCCACGAGAAAAAGCAGGAGGCGCGCGAAACTTGCATTCGTTAGCTTCGCGGACATTCCGGCCGTTCGCCGCATGTGCTTGATTTCCGCGGCGCCTCTGAAGTCACGAGGGAGGAAGGGCGGAAAGCATGCGTAATTGGGCTGACCCTGCTCTAAGGTCGAGCTCCCGATAATATCTCAGCATTGCTGTGAGAATAGGGAGACAGAAAATGGAATACTTCGTTGGTTTGGATGTGTCGCTTCGGTCTTGCGCGCTTTGCATTGTGGACGGTCGTGGCAAGGTTTGCATGGAGCGAGAGCTCCCGTGTGAGGTCGACGAAATCGCCAACTTCCTGAATGCGTTCGGCGCCCCAATCGTGCGGATCGGCTTTGAGGCTGGCGCGCTGAGCCAGCACCTTTTCTTCGGCCTGCAAAACATGGGTTTCGAGATCGTGTGCATGGAAGCTCGCCAGGTCAGTGCCGCACTTTCAGCGATGCGGAACAAGACAGACAAGACGGACGCCAGGGGCATTGCCCAGATTTTGCGGACGGGTTGGTTCAGCCCGGTGCATATGAAGAGCCGGGAGGCGCACGGGCTACGGGCGCTGCTGAGCACCAGAAAGGCCTTGCTGAAGAAAACAATGGACTTGGCAAACGAAGTGCGTGGATTGCGGAAGATATTCGGTGTTCGCCTTCCCCGGACCGTCAAGCACGGTAGCTTCGACGGTCTCGTGAGGCCCATGATCGAGATGGATGAAGTTCTCGCGCACGCGGTCATTCCGTTGCTCGATGCACGTGCCGTCCTGTTCCAGCATTATCTTGAACTGGATCGACGGGTGAAGCGTGCGGCGTCGCAAGACGAGGTCTGCATGCGGATGATGACGGTGCCTGGTGTAGGCCCGATCGCTGCTCTGACTTTCAAAGCAGCGGTCGATGATCCCAATCGGTTCAAACGGTCTCGCACAGTAGCCGCGCACTTTGGTCTCACGCCGAGGCGATACCAGTCCGGCGAACACGACAACCCAGGTCGCATCTCCAAAGCCGGTGACCTGCCCCCCGCGGGATCCCTCAACGTAGTGTAGAGTCTGCGCCAACTTGATCCGCCCCCCAGAGCTCTACCGCCCTTAGGCAGAGTTTCCCGGCTTTGCTCAGGGTGACGGGCTGGTGACGCCCCCTGATTTTGATCCGCCCCCCAGAGCTCTACCGCCCTTAGGCAGAGTTTCCCGGCTTTGCTCAGGGTGACGGGCTGGTGACGCCCCCTGATTTCGTCAGCGTGATCGGGGCCTTGTTCCCGATCGCGCCGTGTGGCCGTTCCTCATTGTAGTATCTACGCCAAGC
>NZ_MPZQ01000026.1:0-19655 GCF_002020045.1 Thioclava sp. F28-4
TCGCTCACGTCACCGCTCCGTTTTCGGAGCCGTGAATCACGCGACGCAACAGAAATCAATGCATCCTGACCCTAAGGTCGACTCGGAAAGAATTCGCTTCGTAAGATACCGACTTAAAACGCAAAGTTACGCGAAATTTGCGCAAACCTATGCGCAAAAGACCCGCAAAGCTTTGCTTGAAGCTCGCCAGAATCTACTAACGAATTCAGCGTACAGCCCGCAACATTGCGCGCCGCCCCACAGGCCCTGTGGCCACGCAGAAGTCGAACTGCGCAGATACCCTGTTTCCGGAAAGATCTTTGCAATTTTGTCTAGTTGTCGGCCCTCCTTCACGGAGTTGGATATCGCACAGCTATGTGGGAGGAAGTAGGCATAACAAAAAGCATTGGCCTACGGATTTTTCATGACACGCATTCTCCTTCTCGTTGCGACTTTTTCCGGCCTGCTGGCGGGACCGGCAGCGGCCGAAAAGCAAATCTACAAGGTCACGCTGGGGCACCGATCCCTGGGCATGCTGCAATTCGAGGGGCAAGGCAGTAATGCGAAACTGCTGCTCTCGCTCGACAACACGCCGTTCGGCTTGGACGACGGCACCTTCGAGGCGGTGACGCAGGCCAAAGGTCATGAGGTCGATTACCTCGGGACGAGCCGGGGCAGCGAAACGCGCGATATCGCGATTGTCCGAGACGCGGACACCGTGACGGCCGTTAAGATTACACCGCGCTCTGAAATGACCGAGATGACGGACGCCGGAAAGGTCCCCGCCGGTGTGATCTCCCCGACGGAATTCTTCGCAAAGCTGGCAAACGGTAAAACCTGTCCTTCGCCGATGGCCATGTATGATGGTCGGCGCGTGGCGCAGATGGCAACGACAGCCAAGAAGCAAAACGACGACACCGTGATCTGCGACATATCCTATCGCGTCGTCTTGGGCCCCGGATATGTCTGGCCGTTTTACTTCAAGTCGTTCGATGTGCATGCCGCCTATGACGCACGCAAGCTTGCTACATTCAGCATGAGTGGCGGTGGGTTCACGGTGAGGCTGACCCGGCAGTAGTCGCACGCCGCGGCACGTTCAGGGTGCGGCCACCTGGATCCTCAGCGAGCGGTCCGGCGACGCCTGACACAGGACTGCGCTCATCGCGCACCGAGGGAACCGCGCTCGCGTGCGAGACCGAGCATCGCAAACACTGCCAGTCCGCTGAACAAGGTGCTCATCACCACGGCCTCGTGCCAGCCCGCGAAGAAGCGCTCGCCATCGCGTCCGGCAATCAGGATCGAGATCAAGGCGATCCCGAGCGCGGAGCCGAGGTAGCGCGCGGTATTGTTGGCGGCCGACCCCATCGCGGCGCGCTCGGGCGGGACGGATTGCACCGCCTCATGCCCCAGCGCGGCGTTCAGGATACCGTTCGAGACCCCGGCAATCAGCAGCCCCGGCACGAGGATCGCCCAACTCGCCGCAGGCGTCGCAAGCAGCATCAGGGCCTGCCCGACCCCGCAGCCGACGATCCCGCCGATCACGCGTTGGCGCGAGCTCCAGCGCGCGGGCAAGCGATGCGCGCTGAGCGCGGCGATCGCGGTCAACGCCGACCATGCGAGGAGAACGAAAGCGGCCATAAGTGGCGTCTGCCCCATGCCGCGCACCAGCACGGTTGGCACCAGAGACATCAGCGCAAGCACGCCCGCGCCCGAGGCGAAAGCCGCGAGTGTCGCGCCGGTGAAGGGCGCATGGGCAAAGAGATCGAGCCGCAGGATCGGGTTCGGAGCCCGGCGTTCGGTGCGCAAAAAGAGAGCCAGAAAAGCCAGCGCGCCCAATGCGAGCAAGCCCACCACGCCGAAAGCTCCCAACCGCAACTCGGTGAGCGCCGAAAGCAGGCAGCCGAGGCCGAGCATCAGAAGCAGGCCGCCCGTGAGGTCGACCCGATGCGGGCTGCGCGGGCTCTCGGGCAGGCGGGCTGAGGCGCTCAGCGCAAGGATGGTCGCGGCAAGCGCGATCGCCCAATGCCCTGCGGGCCATCCGCCAATCGGCAGCAGCGCCGCGGCAAGGATCGGCCCGAGCGCCACGCCCGCGCCAAGGCCCGCGGCCCAGATCGCGGCGGCACGGCGGCGTGGCTCGCCCTCGTAGATCTGGCCCAGAAGCCCGAGGCCGCAGGCCATGATCCCGGCGCTGCCGAGGCCCTGCACGACACGCGCGACGATCAGAAACAGACCGGTCGGCGCGAGCGCGGCGGCAACAGAAGCGAGCGCGGTAAGCCAAAGCCCGCCCACGAAGGTCAGCCTCCGCCCCAGCGTATCCCCGAAGGCCCCGGCGATCAGAAGCCCGCAGGCGGCTCCCAGCGGCATCCCCGACATGATCCACGCCTGCTGCGCGGGGCCAAGCCCGAGCGCGGCGGTCATCGCCTCGAGCGTGGTCAGCGGCAGGGTGAAAACAACGAGGGACAGGAGTGTCGCAAGCGCCACGATGGCGAGCGGGGCTTTGGGGGTAACGGGCATTTCAGCTTTCCTTGGTCACGCGATGCCGAAGCCAGACGAGACCGCTCTCCAGCGTCTCGGTCTGACCCAGTTCCAGCGACTTGGTCGGGCCGGTGATCAGCCCCACCTGAGTGGTCGGGTTTGACAGTTAGGGCATGACTTGCCCTGGTCCATCGGGACAAGGGATTCCGGGGCCGGTGGACGTTAGCCCAAAGCACAATGCTGTCGTTGGTGTCGTCGTGCCACTGGCGCGACGGTCCACTTCAGTGGCGGAACGGAACAGTATGCGGATCGGAAGCGCGACCAGCACACCGCTTTGCATATCGACGGGTCTCAGAGTGTGAAGGCGGTGCGGAACGCCTCGAGTGCCGCCTCCTCATCGCCCTGCGCGAAGGCCTCCATGGCGACCGGACCGCGATAGCCCATCTGCTGCAGCGCTTTCGCCACACCGGCATAGTTGATCTCACCCGTGCCCGGCTCGAAGCGCCCCGGATTGTCGGCCACCTGAACCTCGCCGATCCAGGGCAGGCTCGCCTTGCACCAGCGGATCAGATCCCCTTCGCCGATCTGCGTATGATAGAGGTCGAGATTGATCCGCAGCTGTGGACGATCGACGGTGGAGACCAGCGCCAGCACATCCGCGGTAGAGCCGAAGGGACAGCCCGGATGATCGATCGGGTTGAGGTTCTCGAGCGTGAAGACCACTCCCTCTTCCTCGGCCAGATCGCAAATCCGGTTCAGCGTATCGCAGGCCCGCTGGAAGCTGCCCGGCGCGAAGCTGCCATGCTGCGGGATCGGGATACCGCCGTCGCCAAGACCAGTGCCATGCAGGTTGAGCCGGTCCACGCCGAGCCGCTTGCCGACCGCCGCGGTCTCACGCGCCGAGCGCAGCAGCATTTCCGCCCCCTCTGGGTCACTCAGCCGCCCCTCCAGATAGCCGTTCATGATCGTGTAATTCGCCCCCACCGCCTCGAGCTTATCGAGGTCGTGATCCGGCCAGTTCCACAACCCCACGCCGAAGCCCATCTCGGTCAGCCGCGCTGCGCGCCATTCGATCGGTCGGTCGCGCCAGAGCATCTCGGCGCAGGCCGCCAGTTGAAACGGTTGTTCCATCATCTTCTCCACCCGGATGTCCTCAGGCATCGCGCTCCATGATCCACTGCACCGCCGGATCCGCCTGGAACCGCCAGTTCCGACGCGGCCCGGCCATCACGTTGAGGTAATACATCTCGAACCCGTAGGGTGCCCCGCAGGGATGATGCCCGCGCGGCACCAACACAACGTCGCCATCCGAGACCGCCATCGTCTCGTCGAGTGTGCCGTCCTCGGTATAGACGCGCTGGATGCCGAAGCCCTGTGCCGGGTTCAGGCGGTGGTAATAGGTCTCTTCGAGATAGGTGATGCGCGGGAAGTCATCCTCGTCATGGCGGTGGCTGGGATAGCTCGACCAATGGCCCGCCGGGGTGAAGACCTCGGTCACCAGAAGGCTGTCGCAGTAATCCTCCGCCTCCATCGCGATATTGTTGATGTAGCGCGTATTGGTGCTCTTTCCGCGCTCGGTCAGGCTGATCCCGTCGGGGCCGATGCGGCGCGCCTTGTGACCACCTTTGCCCGGCGCGAGGCAAACCGCGATGGTGCAGTCCGTCTCTGCCACGGCCTCCCAATCCTGATCGTTGGGCACGTAGAGGCAATGCGGTGGCGTCTTCTCGAAGACATCCATCCGCTCGCCCAACACGCCCCAATCCTGCCCGGCGGCCCTGATCGTGGCCTTGCCCTCGACCATCACGAGGATCACCTCACGGTCGCCAGTCGCCTCCGCCGCACTCTCCCCCGGACGCAGCCGATAGAGCGAGAAGCCGACATAGCGCCAGCCCGCCGATTGCGGGGTAATCTCGTGCACCTTGCCGTGGGCCCCAAAGGGTTTGCGCAACAGATCCGCCATGTCTTTCTCCTTCCAACTGCTCAAAATATCCCGGGGGGCTCCCGTCAGGGAGCGGGGGCAGAGCCCCCTCCCGGTCTCAACCCGCGATCAACCCCACCTCGGCAGCCGCGCCTTTCAACGTCTTCAGCCCCAGCGACTGATACTCGAACGGATTGCGCAGATCGGGATCCTGCTCGGCCTCGATCACGATCCAGCCGTCATAGCCCGCCTCCTTCAGAATCCGCAGGAGCGGTCCGAACTCCACGCCGCCGTCGGGATCACCCGGCACGGTGAAGACACCTGCGCGCACCCCGTCCATGAAACTCATGCCGGTGTCGCGGACCTGCCGCATCACCTCGGGGCGAACGTTCTTGGCGTGGAAATGGCGAACGCGGTCGACGTATTTGCGCAGCATCTGCGCGGGATCGCCCCCGTCGCCGCCGAAATAGCAATGCCCCGCATCGAACAGCAGCTTCGTCGCAGGCCCGGTCGCCGCCATGAACGCGTCGATCTCGGCAGGCGTCTCGACGACGGTGCCCATGTGGTGGTGATAGACCAGATCGATGCCCTGCTCGGCGGTGAACGCCGCCAGTTCCTCGATCTTCGCCCCGAACGCCGCCATATCGGCCGCGCTCAGCACCGCCTTCTCTGACAGCGGCACATCCTGCCCCTGCACCGAATTCGACGTCTCGCAGGCGATGCAGACCTTGCAGCCATTATGCTTCAGCTTGTCGAGATGCGGCTGGATGGCCGCCTTCTCAGCTTCCACTGATTGCGTCAGAAGATTCAGCGAATACCAGCCCGAAACGAAATCCAGCCCGTAGCCGCCCAGCAGCTGCTTGAGCGCTTCCGCGTCGTCCTGCGGCCAGCGATGACCGTTCTCGATCCCATCGAAGCCAATCTCGGCGGCCTCGCGCAGGATCTGCTCGGTCGGGATATGCGCGCCCAGGGAATGGTCGTCGTCATTGGCCCAGGCGATCGGGTTCGTGCCGAAACGGATCATCTCTTTCCTCCTCAATTCACCAGCCGCGCGTTTGCGATCTGGGTCAGGTATTCCTCGAAGCGGTCGCGCTGCTTCTGGCGGTCCGAGACCTCGGGCACCGCGACGTCCCAGAAGAAGCCATGTTCGCCCGCCGTGGTCTCCAGCCCGGTGCCGGGGAAGTCCTCGGCCACGGTGTCGATCACGATGACCGTCGGGATGTCGCGCTCGCGTGCGGCTTTCACTTCCACTTCCAGCTGATCGGTATTGGCCGCCTTCACCGCATGCGCGCCCATCGACGCGGCATGCGCGACGTAGTCGATCTCGGGCTGCACCTCGACATTGCAATCGACATACATGTTGTTGAAGGGCTCGCCGCCGCAGCCCATCGTCTGCAGCCGGTTGATACAGCCGTAGCCGCGGTTGTCGGTCAGGATCACCGTGAAGGGCACGCGGCGCATCACCGCCGTCGCGAGCTCCGAATTCGCCATCATGTAGGAGCCGTCGCCCACGAAGCAGAGCACGTCACGCTCGGGCCGCGCGAGCTTGAGGCCCATCGCGCCCGCCACCTCGTAGCCCATGCAGGAATAGCCGTATTCCATGTGATAGCCGCCCTGAGAGGGCTTCCACAAAAGCTTCAGCGCGCCGGGCATCGTGCCCGCGGCACACATCGCCACCGCGTCGTCTCCCGTGGCACGCTGCGCCGCCCCGATCACCTGACCGTCGGTCGGCAGCGCCGCCTGATCCTCGGGACGCGCGCAATAAGCGTCGACCGCGCGCAGCCAGTCCTCGCGGGCCCCCGCATCGGGCGCCTCGGCCTGATAATCGCCAAGCGCCGCGCTCAGCTGCTCGAGCGCGACCTTGGCATCGGCCACGAGGCTCTCAGCCCCGTGCTTGGCCGCGTCATAGCCGTGGATATTGATCGAGACGAGCTTCGCCCCTGCCCCGAACAGCGTCCGCGAGCCGGTGGTGAAGTCCTGGAACCGCGTGCCGACCCCGATCACCAGATCGGCGTTTTGCAAGGCGGCATTGGCCGCCGCCGATCCATCGACACCCGAGGCCCCGAAACTCATCGGATGGCTCTGCGCGAGGCTCGACTTGCCTGCCTGTGTCTCGGCCACCGGGATCTGATGCTTCGACGCGAACTCGGCCAGCGTGTCCTCGGCTTGGCTATAGACCACACCGCCGCCCGCGATGATCACCGGGTTCTTCGCCGCCTTCACCATCTCCGCCACGCGCGCCAGTTCCCCCGCATCGGGGGCCGGACGGCGAATGCGCCAGACGCGCGGCTCAAAGAACTCGACCGGGTAATCGTAAGCCTCGGCCTGCGTGTCCTGACAGAAGGCCAGCACGGCGGGACCGCAATTGGCCGGGTCGGTCATCACCCGCAGCGCCCGCGGCAGCGCGGACAGGATATGCTCGGGGCGCGAGATCCGGTCGTAATAGCGCGAGACCGGGCGGAAGCAGTCATTGGCGCTGACCGTGCCGTCGTCAAAATCCTCGACCTGCTGGAGCACCGGATCGGGACGCCGCGTCGCGAACACGTCGCCCGCCACGATCAGCACAGGCAACCGGTTCACATGCGCCAGCGCGGCGGCCGTCACGAGGTTGGTCGATCCCGGCCCGATGCTTGATGTTACCGCATGCGCCCGCGTGCGCTTGCGGCCCTTGGCATAGGCGATCGCCGCATGGCCCATCGTTTGTTCGTTCTGCCCGCGCCAGGTCGGGAAGACGTCCTTGTAGGCATGCAGCGCCTCGCCGATCCCGGCCACGTTGCCATGCCCGAAGATCGCCCACATCCCTTCGATGAACCGCTCGCCATCCTCGGTCATCTGCACCGAGAGCCACTTCACCATCGCCTGCGCGGCGGTCAGCCGGATCGTCTCGCTCATCTCTCTCTTCCTCTCTGGGGCCACTTCCTCTTGGCCCAAATATCCCGGGGGGCTCCCGTCAGGGAGCGGGGGCAGAGCCCCCTCCCCGTTTCAAACCTCACGCAGCCTTCGCCGCCTTCGCCCGCGCCGCGTCCCAGATCCCGCAGAGCCGGGTATAGCGCCGCGCCATCTCGACCACGGCCTCGGCATCGGTCAGCTCACCCTGCATCCAGGCCCGCGCCACGTCGCCGAAGATCGTCCGGCCCACGGCGAAGCCCTTGACCAGATCGAAGCTGGCCGCGACCTCGAAGCTGGCGGCCAGTTCCGCCTCCGGCGCATCCAAGCCCAGCACCACGATCCCGCGGGTGTGCTTGTCGTAGTCCTCGATGGCGGCCACGGCCTTGGCCCATCCGGCCGCGTCCGCCATCGGTTCCAGCTTCCACCAATCAGGATAGACGCCGATCTCGTAGAATTGCCGGATCAGGGTCGCGGTGGTGTCGGCATCGACCGGTCCCACCTTGGACGGAATGACCTCGAGCAGGAATTCCAGCCCGTTCCTGCGCGCCGCGGTAAAGAGGCGCTTCACTGTCGCCTCTTGATTGGCCCGCGTCTCGGCACCGTCATCGGGGTGGCAGAAGCACAGGACCTTCACCACCTCCTCGCGCGCCCATTGGGTCAGACCGCCGCAATCGGGGCCCAGTTCCGGCTCCAGTTCCAGCGGGCGCGAGCCCGGCCATTCGCAGGGCCGTCCGATCCAGAGGCCCGAGCCGGAGGCCGCATGCAGCGCCGCGCGCCCGATCCGGTCATCGCAGAGAATACCATAACCCGGACGCCCGTCCTGCACCTTGGTTGCCGCCGACAGGCACAGCTCCTTGAAGGCCCCACCCTTCTCGCGCGTGTAGCCCGGCATATCTTCGAGCTGCATCCGATGATCGAAGGCGAAGACCCGATAATCGGGCCAATCGGGCAGCGAGCGCGTGTGCCGGTTTGTCGACCAGTGGATCTGCTCCAGCTCCGCATCGTTACGCAAATCGGGTTGTTTGACGCCGCGCTTGAGGAAGAATTCCAGCTCGGTCAGCGACGGATAGGCGGGCGTGCAGCCATGGCGCGAGACCGCAAACGCCCCGCAGGCATTGGCGTATTCCAGCGCCTTCGGCCAGCTCTCGCCGTCGAGCCAGCCCTTCATCAGGCCCGAGAAGAACCCGTCACCCGCGCCCAGCACGTTGAACACCTCGATCGGGAAGCCCGGACCGGTCTGGCCGTCATCCAGGCTGTCGGGAATGTCGCCCTCGAAGGCCACCGCGCCGGCGGCTCCGCGTTTGCACACCAGCGTGGCATCGGAGACCTTGTGCACCGCACGCAGCGCTTCGATCGTGTCTGTCGAGCCGCCCGCGATGTGGAACTCCTCTTCGGTGCCCACGATCAGGTCGAAATGGTGCAGCACGTCCTGCAGCTTGGCCGTAACCTCGGCGCTCTCGACGAAGCGGCTCTCGCCCTCGCCATGTCCCGCCACGCCCCAAAGGTTCGGGCGGTAGTCGATGTCGAGCGCCGTCTTCGCCCCATGCTTGCGCGCCAGCTCCAGCGCCTTCAGAACCGCCGCCCGCGTGCGCGGATGCGACAGATGCGTGCCGGTCGCGAGCACGCTCCGCGTCCGCGCGATCAGCGCCTCGTCGATATCCTCCTCGCTCAGCGCCATATCCGCGCAGTTCTCGCGGTAGAAGATCAGCGGAAACTGCTCTTCATCGCGGATGCCGAGGATCACCAGCGCGGTCAGCCGCTCCGGATCGGTCGCAACGCCGGTCACATCGACGCCTTCGCGCAGAAGCTGCTCGCGAATGAAGCGGCCCATATGCTCGTCGCCGACCCGCGTGATCAGCCCCGACTTCAGCCCCAGCCGCGCCGTCCCGCAGGCGATGTTCGTCGGAGACCCGCCGATATACTTCTCGAACGAGCCCATATCCTCCAGACGCCCGCCAATCTGCGCGCCATACAAATCAACGCCGGCCCGGCCAATCGTGATCACGTCGAGGTTTTTCATGCGATATCTCCGATCCGGATCGGCGCACCGTTCGAGCGCGCCATCGCGTGGATCACCGTCTCGATCTCCAGACCGGCGGCGAAATCGGGGCCGGCATTCGGCCCGCCCGCGATGGCTGCGCAGAGGTCACGCGCCTCGATCACTTTCTGTTCGTTGAAGCCGAAATTATGCCCCGGCGCGGGGCAGAAGGCGGCGAAATCGGGCTGATCGGGGCCGGTCAGATGCCGGGTGAAGCCCGCTTCTCCGGCGCGATGCAGCCACAGCTCGTTCATGTTCTCCTGATCGAAGACCAAGGTGCCGTCCGAGCCATGGATTTCCCATTGCAGGCGACACTTACGCCCGCGCGCCACCCGCGACGTGGCGAACGAGCCCTGCGCGCCGCTCGCGAACCGGATCAGGGCCAGCGCGCTGTCCTCGTTCTCGACCGGCTTGGGGCCTTCGGGGGAGGTGCGCTCGGGGATCGCGATCTGGGTCATCGCGGTCAGTTCCTCCACCGGGCCCATCAGCGCCACCATCTGCGACACGAGGTGGCAGCCCAGATCGCCCAAGGCGCCCAGACCACCAGCCTCGCGCGTCATCCGCCATGACCACGGGAGGCGCGGGTCGGCGGAATAGTCTTCGTCATAGACGCCCCGGAAGGCGCGCGACGTGCCGATCGCACCCTCGGCGATCAGCTTGCGCGCCATCTGAAAGGCGGGCGACCGAAGGTAGTTGTAGCCGAGGATCGTGACCTGCCCGGGATGCTCCGCGGCGAGCCCGGCCATCGCCCGCGCATCCTCCAGCGTCAGCGCCATCGGCTTTTCCAGCCAGACATGCTTGCCCGCACGCAGGGCGGTCTCGGCCATCGGGCGGTGCAACCCGTTGGGCGCAGCGATCGAGACCACATCGACCGCCGGATCGGCACAAGTCGCCTGCCAGTCGTCGCTGGAACGTGCGAAGCCGAACTGCGTGGCAAAGGCGCGGGCCTTGTCGGAGGGCGTGTCGCAGAGGATCTCCAGCAGCGGATGCGCTCCGCCGAAGACGGTCGCGAGGTTGCGCCACGCCATGGCGTGACATTTGCCCATAAAGCCGGTCCCGATCAGGGCCACGCCAAGCGGAGTTTCGGGCATCGGAAGCGCCATGTCACCCTCGGTTGCTGAAGTCATTCTTGTGCGTAACAGGGACGCGCGATGCCCCTGCCGCTTGTCAGATCGTGCCGCCGAGCGAGCCTTCAAGCTGCGCCATCTCCTGGCCACCGGCCATCAGGTCCTGCAACTCGTTCGGCGTGATCTCGCCCCGGGTTGCAGTGCCCAGCGTCTTGCCGCGATTGAGCACGGTGAAGCGATCGCCCACCGCCATCGCATGGCGCACGTTGTGGCTGATGAACACGACACCCACGCCCTGCTTGCGCACCTTGTCGATCGTGGCGAGCACGTTCGAGGTCTGGCGCACGCCGAGTGCGGAGGTCGGCTCGTCGAGGATCAGAACCTTCGCCCCGAAATAGACCGCGCGCGCGATGGCGACGGTCTGACGTTCGCCCCCCGAGAGGGTGCCCACCGCCTGATCGGGACCGCGCAGGTTGATGCCCATATTGCGCATCTCCTCGACGCAGACTTCGTTAGCCCGCGCCACGTCGAAGCGCTTGAACGGGCCCGCCCCTTTCGTGGGCTCGCGCCCCATGAAGAAATTGCGCGTCACGCTCATCAGGGGGATCATCGCGAGGTCCTGAAACACCGTGGCGATTCCGGCCTCCATCGCATCGCGCGGGCTCGAGAAGTTCATCGGCTTGTCCTCGAACAGGATCTCGCCCTCGGTCGGCTTGTGCACGCCCGACATCGTCTTGATGAAGGTCGATTTGCCCGCGCCGTTATCGCCGAGAAGGCAGTGACACTCGCCGGGGCGGATATCGAAGCTGACACCGGCCAGCGCGATCACGTTGCCGAAGTGCTTCTTGATGCCGCGCATCTCGAGGATGGGCTTGGCGTCATCAGCGACGGCGCCGTGGTGGAATGCGGTCTCAATTTCCATATCAGCGTTCCCCCGTCACGCGCTTGCGGATCACGTTGTTGAAGATCACGGCGAGCAGCAGCATCCCGCCCAGGAAGACCTGGAACCAGTCCTGATCGATCGAGGTGTAGGTCAGGCCGATCACGACCATGCCGAAGATGATCGAACCGAAGAAGGCGCCGATCGCCGAGCCGTAACCGCCGGTCAGCAGCGAGCCCCCGATCACCGCTGCGATGATCGCCTCGAATTCTTTCTGGAAGCCGCGACGCGCATCGGTGGAGCCCGCGTCGATCACGGTCATGATGGCGACGAGCGCGGCGCAACAGGCGGTCACGATGAAGAGCGTCGTCTTCACCCGGTTGACCGGCACGCCCGAATTGGAAGCGGCAGTCTTGTCGCCGCCCGCGGCGAAGATCCAGTTGCCTGCAGGGGTCCGCAGCAGGATCCAGGTCGCAAAGAGCGCGATGGCGATGAACCACAGGATCTCGACCGGGATGCCCGGCACTTTCGGCGCGCCGGATTTGAACCTGTCGATCCAACCCCATTCGGCGAGCTTCGCGAAGAGGCCGGTGAACGCATCGCCCGAGAAGAACGGCGCCAGCCAGTCATCGCTCACCGCTTCGCGGACGCCACGCAGCTGGGTCGACCCGCCGGTGAGATATTTCAGACCGACCAGCGACAGGCCACGCAGGATGAAGAGGAACGCCAGCGTCACGATGAAGGAGGGCAGGCCCGTGCGGATCACCAGCTGCCCGTTCACCACCCCCATCAACCCCGCAAAAATCAGAGTGCCGGGAATGGCCACGATCAGCGGCAGGCCGAGATTGACGACGAGCGCACCGAAGATCATCCCCGCGAAGGCGACCATCGAGCCGATCGAGAGGTCGAACTCGCCCCCGATCATCAACAGCGACGCGCCGATGGCGAGAATACCGAGCTGCGCGGCGGGCGTCAGGAAGTTCATGATCCCGGACAGGGTGAACATCGAGCCATTCGCGGTGAAGAGAAAGAAGATCGTCACGAGAATGAGCCCGGCGATCGCGCCCAGTTCGGGTCGCTTCATCAAGCGCGCGAGAACTGTCTCCTCGCGGACGCGCTCGTCGGTAACCGTGGAGTCGGCAGGCATTATACCCTCCCTGAGAATGCTGGTTCGTGGCGCTTTCTCTTCCGCGACCGCCCGCGGTGGCGCCGGTGGGATGCGCGCGCATCAAGGGGGGGCGCGCATCCCGGTCTCAACTCATCCGATGTGGATCAGCGAATGCCCTTGGCCGACAGGTCGACCACCTGAGCCGCCTTATCCTTGGTGATCAGGTTCGGACCCGAAGCGACGTTCGACGCCGGGATCAGGCCGTATTTCGCGTTGAGAGCGAGGAACGACACCGGCAGATAGCCTTGGAGATACTGCTGCTGGTCGATCGCGAAGGCCGCGTCACCATTCTCGACATCCTTCAGGAAACCCGGAGACAGATCGAAGCTCGCGACGTTGATTTTGCCGCCACCTTCACCCAGCGCCTTGACCGCCTTGACCGAAGGTTCACCCGCCGTCGCCGCACCCAGCGCCAACACGGTGTCGATCGACGTATCGGATTGCAGGGCTGCGCGCACCTTGGCCTCGATATCCGCCGGATCATTCGTGGTCGGCAGCACTTTCACCTGACCGCCGAAGCCCTTGGCGAAACCGGCGCAACGCTGGTCGAGCGAGACATTCCCGACCTCCTGGTTGACGCAGAGCCCGTTCTTGCCACCCATCTCCTTGAGCTTCTCACCCGCGCGTTCACCCGCGGTGAATTCGTCCTGACCGACATGCAGGAGCGCACCCAGCGATTTCGACACATCCGATCCGGCATTCATCGTGATCACCGGAATGCCTGCGGCAACGGCCCGTTTGATCGACGGGCCAAGCGCGTCCGCATCGGGAACCGAGACGACCAAGCCGTCGGGCTCCTGGTTCACGGCGGCGTCGATCAGCTGGCTCATCGCGACCATGTCGAAAGTCTCGGGCGAGCGGTATTCGACATTCACGCCAGTATCCTTCGCCGCCTGTTCGACGCCGTTCTTCACGACCGACCAGAACGGGTCGTTGGCCTGCCCGTGCGAGACCACGACGATATCCGTCGCGAATGCCGGTGCAGCGAAAGCCACGGCGGTGGCCGCAACTGCAGCACGCAGAAACTGTTTCATGTGATCCTCCCAGATTCACTTTCTGTTTGTCACCGCACCGCGCTCCTCCATGTCGCGTCCGATGCGGCCCGGCCGATCCCTTCGGCCTTTGAACCACAGGCACCTCCTCGCGCCTGCGATTTCCGTCCGTTCCGGGGCAGAGCCTCAGAACGTCGCCAGATCGACGGCCTCCCCCGTCTTGGCGGATTTCGTTGCGGCCTCGGCCATCGCGAGCGCGGCCACGCCATCCTCGAGAGTCACGGGCATCGGTCGACCCTCTGCCAGAGCAGTGACGAACACGTCCCATTCCGCGGCATAGGCGGGCATGTAACGTTCGAGGAAGAAATAGGTGGGCTTGGCCGAAGAGACGCCGGCCACGGTCGATTTCGAGACCGTGTTCTCCAGCATGTTGGCCGCGGTCAGCAGCCCCTCCGAGCCCAGCAATTCGACCCGCTGATCGTAGCCGTAGACAGCCCGGCGCGAGTTCTTGATCACGGCAATGCGCCCGTCGGCATAGGTCAGCGTGACCACGGCCGTATCCACGTCGCCCGCCTCCCCGATCGCCGGATCGACGATGGACGAACCGACGGCGCGAACGCTGACCGGCGCGCTATCCATGATGAAATTCGCCATGTCGAAGTCATGGATCATCATATCGCGGAACAGCCCGCCCGAGACCTTGATGTAGGAAACCGGCGGCGGCGCAGGATCGAAGGACGTGACCGAGAGCAGCTCGGCTTTGCCGATCTCTCCGGCGTGGGCGGCAGAGCGCAGCGCGCCGAAATTCGGGTCGAACCGACGGTTGAAGCCGATCATCACAGGCTGGCCGGTTTTTGAAACCGCCGCGAGACAGGCTTTCGCCCGTTCAAGCGATAGATCGACCGGCTTTTCGCAGAGCACGGCCTTGCCTGCCGCCGTCGCCTTCTCGATCAGATCCGAATGGGTGTCGGTCGAGCTGGCAATGAGCACCGCGTCGATGTCGGGATTGGCGATGATCTCCTCGGAACTTGCCGCTTTCGCGTCGTATTTCGCGGCGAGCGCCTGCGCCGCCTCCGCGTTCACATCCGAAACCGCGACAAGCGTGCTGCCCGGATGTCCGGCAATATTTACCGCATGCACCTGACCGATACGGCCGGCGCCCAGCAACCCGACTTTCAACATGCATTCCTCCCAGAACCGATCCGATTCGACCGATGACTGGCGCTAACATCATCCGTTTTGCACGCGCGTGCAAGAATTTTTTGCACGCGCGTGCAAATGGGACTCCGCTGCCGCTCTTTTCTGTGTGTATGCTGGCAAGAAAGCTGATAGGTCAGCTTTGAGGAGATCCCGATGAGCGACGTGCGCAGACCGAATTTCGAAAACAACATCACCGCCGATGATGTCGCCGAAGCTGCCGGTGTCTCGCGCTGGACGGTCAACCGGGCCTTCAAGAAGGACGCGTCGATTTCGCCCAAGACCCGGACCAAGGTGATGGAAGCGGCGAGCAAGCTCGGCTACGTGCCCGATCTGCGCGCAGCCGCATTGGCCTCGGATCGCTCGAACCTCGTCGCGCTGCTGGTCGATGACTTCGCCAACCCGCATAAGCTGGTGATGATGGAGCGGCTGACCCGCATCCTGCGCAAGCATGGCTGGGATACGCTTCTGGTGAACACGCTCGACCGCGACGATGCGGGCCACGCGATCCTCAACGCCAGCCAGCGCCGCGTCGATGCCGCGATCCTAATCGGGATTCAGTTCGACGATGAGGTTCTCGAGACCGCTCTGCACGCCCGACGTTTCCACAAGCTGATCATTTTCGCACGCACCTCGCGCCATCCCGACACGATTTCGATCGCGGTGGACGACGCTGCCGCGATGCAGGAGATCGCCGCCTATGTTGCGGAACAGGGCTATCGCCGCCCGCTCTTCCTCGCGGGTCCGCGCACCTACTCCGCGCATCTGCTGCGCAAGGAAACCTTCCTGGGCTGCTGGAAGCGGCGTTTCGGGACCGTCCCCGAATTCGCCGAAGTGCCCGCCTATGACCCGATCCTCGCCGAGCAGGTCGTGACCCGGATTCTCACCGATCGCCCGCGCGACGAAATGCCCGACATCCTCGTCTGCGAGAACGACGCGCTCGCCATCGGCGCGATCGACGTGATCCGGCACAAGCTCGGCCTGCGCATTCCCGAGGATATCGCGGTCACGGGCTTCGACGACGTGCCGCAATGCCAGAGCCCGAATTACGCATTGACCACCTATCGCCAGCCCCTGACGGAGATGGCCGAATATCTGGTCGAAGTGCTCGAAAGCAGCGAAGACCGCGACTTCGACCGCGCGTTCAAGGGCAAGCTCGTCCCCCGCGCAAGCGCCTGACGCCGCAGGGCAAGCGCATCGGTCGACGGGGATAGAGGGCTGATCATTCGCGGTGCGACGCACGCATGTCGGCTCAGCGCCCGATCAATGCCGGTTCCTGCACGAGAGAGACACCGAAGCGTGCGCGGACCGTCTCTCGGGCGTGATCGGCAAGCGCGATGACGTTCTCAACCGTCGCACCGCCGAGGTTCACGAGGATCAGCGCGTGCGCGTCAGAGAATCCGGCAGCGCCCCTGCGGACCCCCTTCAGGCCGCAGAGATCGAGAAGCCTCGCCGCCGAGAGCTTCACGCCGCCCGGCACCGGATGCCCCGGGACGTCCGCCAAGCGTCGCGCGGTCGCGACCGAAACGATCGGGTTGTGAAAGAAAGACCCGACATTGCCGATGTCCCTCCAGTCCGGGATCTTCGCCGCACGTTGGGCCAGAACGGCTTTCATGATCCTGTCCGGGCTGAGCGGGCCGGGCAAGTCGGCCAGACCGGCATAGCCAATGTTCGGCTTCCAATCCGTGGGCAGCCGAAGCGTGACCCCGGTGACGAGCTCAACGCCCGGCCTCTCCTTGAAACGGCTGTGCCGATAGGCGAAGCCGCATTCGCGCGCCGAGAGGCGTCGAGCGGTCCATGTCTCCGTGTCGATAATGTCGACGCTCTCGACGAAGTCTTTCAGCTCCACTCCATAGGCGCCGATATTCTGGACCGGCGCCGCGCCAACGGTACCCGGTATCCCGGCAAGGTTCTCGAGGCCGCCGATACCCTGCTCCACCGTCCAGCGCACCAGGGCATCCCAGTTCTCACCCGCCTTTGCCGTGACGCGTGCTTCCGATGGTGTGCGCGTCACGCTGCGACCAAGCAATCCGTTGATCCCGACCACGCCGTCGATCTGCTCGGCCAGCACGCAATTGCTCCCGCCGCCCAGAAGGTGAAACGGCAGGCCGAGACGCCCGGCATATTGCGCGGCGGCGATGATCTCGGCTTCTGTGTGCAGCACCCCGCCGAACCGGGCACACGACAGCAAGCCCAGCGTGTTGCGGCGGCTCAGGTCGAACGCGGCCTTCAGCGGTGTCGGCGACTGCGCGACGGGGGGCGTCCACGCATCGGGCCTGCCAGCGCGCGCAACGTCGGTCCGCCGCTCCGCGCTCATGTCACGGCGTCGCGGATGACATAGGTGCAGCGGCGACCGCCCTCGACGATATGTTCAACCCGCTCGACCGAGACATCCTCGCCCAGAACAGCCTTGAACACCGCCTGTTCGGCCCGACAAAAGCCCTGACAGAAAGTCGCCGCGGCGCAGATCGGACAATGGTTCTCGACAAGGAGAAGGGTGCCGTCCGCATCACGCTCGGCCGAGGCCATGTAGCCTTCGGCATTGCGCAGCTCGGCCAGCTTCGCGACCCGTGCGGCCAAATCGCCACACCCCGTCATTTCCGCCTCGTAGAGCGCCTGCGTCGTCGCCTCTCGGGCTTCGATGATGCGCTCAAGCGCTTCCTCCCCCAGAACACCGGAAATGCTGCGCAGAATTTCCACGGTCAGCGCAGCATGCGTGTCCGGAAACCGGGCCTGCCCCTTTTCGGTCAGATGCCAAAAAACCGCAGGTCGCCCGCGCCCGGAGGCGCGACGTTCATCGGCGACCAGCCCCTCTTCGGCGAGTTTCAGCAATTGCTGCCGCGCGGCCTCTCCGGTGGTGCCGAGGCGGGCCCCGACCTGCGCCGAGGTCAGCGCCCCGTGCATCTTCAACGCCATCAGGATGCGCTCGGAGGCGGAGCGCGGCGACCAGCCTGAATCTTCCATCGCATATTTTTCCAAGCTATCGCTTGACATATTCGCCTCAATATTTTTCAAAGCACTTACTTGATTTATTAACCCGCCGCAGGCTGCGGCGCAACCACCCCCCGCAGGAGACCTGACATGGCTTTCGAACTTCCCGCACTGAACTTTTCCCATTCCGCGCTGGCTGACCGTGGTAAGAGCCAGGAAACGCTCGAACTACACCACGACAAGCACCATCAGGCCTATGTGACGGCGCTCAACGGCTTCGTCGAGAAGACCGCCGACCTTCAAGGCAAGACTCTGGAGGAGATCGTCGTCGCCACTTACGGCGATCCTGCACGCGAAGGCATCTTCAACCAGGCGGGACAGCACTGGAACCACATTCATTTCTGGAACGCCCTTTCGCCGCAGGGCGGCGGCATCCCCGGCGCACTCGAGTCGCGACTGATCGCCGATTTCGGTTCTGTCGACGATTTCAAAGCGGCGTTCAAGGCCGCAGCAACCGGACAGTTCGGTTCGGGTTGGGCCTGGCTGATCCAGAAGTCGGACGGCAGCCTCGGCGTGACCAAGACGCCCAACGGGGTGAACCCGCTCGCCACCGGCGAGGGCTCGGCACTGCTGGGCCTCGATGTCTGGGAACACAGCTACTACGTCGACTTCCGCAACCGTCGGCCGGACTACGTGACGAACTTCCTCGACAATCTCGCAAATTACGAGTTCGCGGCGTCGAACCTCACCTGATGCACCGAACGCCGTGCGCGCTATCTGCGCACGGCCTCTTCCAAGCTCATGAGCCCCTCCCCATGACATACGTCGTCACCGAAAACTGCATCGCCTGCAAATACATGGATTGCGTCGAGGTCTGTCCGGTCGATTGCTTCTATGAGGGCGAAAATGCTCTCGTGATCCATCCCGATGAATGCATCGACTGCGGCGTCTGCGAACCCGAGTGCCCCGCCGACGCGATCCGCCCCGACACCGATCCTGACGGCGAAGGCTGGGTCGACTTCAACCGTAAATATGCAGAGGTCTGGCCTGTCATCGTCGCGATGGGCACCCCGCCCGCGAATGCCGACGAGATGGATGGCGTGCCGAACAAGCTGCAAACGCATTTCTCGCCCGAGCCGGGGCAAAAAGGATAGTCATGAGCACTGAACTCTCACAGGCTTCCTATGCGATGATCGACGCCGGGCTGGACACGCAAGCTGCGTTCCGCCAGGCGATGTCTGCGCTGGCCGCAACCGTTTGCGTTGTGAGCGCCGCGCAGGACGGCGACCGCGTGGGGCGCACCGTCACCGCAGCGCTCTCGCTGGCGGTCGATCCGCCGTCGCTGCTGGTCTCCATCGACTCCGGCGCCCGCCTGACATCGCTGATCCGCGCGCAGGGTGGGTTTTCCTTCGCGATGCTGCAAGCGGACCAGCAGGCGGTGGCCGAGGCTTTTGCCGGCAAGGTTGCGCCGGAGGAGCGGTTCGAGCATGGCGCATGGGACACCTGGCCCTCCGGCCACCCGCGCCTGCGCGGTGCCGTAGCCGCGATGGACTGCGCCCTCGTCGGAGAGATTGAGACGACCGATCACGTGCTGTTCGTCGGGCGCCCGCGGAAGATCGACCTTTCCGCAAACGCCAAGCCACTGGTCTGGCACGGACGTCAGTTCAAAACCATCACCCCGCTGTGACGGCTTCGACAGCCCCAAGGTCAGGGCGGATTACGCCCGCTAGGGCTGTGGTGCCTCGTTCCGCTACATCACCGGCGTGCCGGAATGGTTCGCGGCGCACAAGCCTTCCAATACGCTCGCAGGTTCAAGATCTACCTAGCAACGCAACCGGTCGACATCCGAACAGGGATCGATGGGCTTGTTAACTCCGTTTCGGGGAATTTTGATCTCGCCCCTTTCTCAGGGGGCTTCGTCGTGTTCCGCTTTAAGTAACGGGACAAGATCAAGATCAGCTTCCGCATTGCTTCCACTGTGTTTATCGCAACGCAAAAGGCCTCGCGGGTAGCGAGGCTAGGCGTTTGATATGATTTATAGGATTTGGTTGCGGGAGTAGGATTTGAACCTACGACCTTCAGGTTATGAGCCTGACGAGCTACCGGGCTGCTCCATCCCGC
>NZ_MPZQ01000027.1:0-15926 GCF_002020045.1 Thioclava sp. F28-4
GCCAGTCGAGCCCGGCGAACAGGGCCTCGAACTGCGCCCGGTTCAAAGTCATCACGCCGTCCCGAACCGCCGGCCAGATGAAGGAACTCTCCTCAAGCCGCTTGTAGGCCATCACCAGCCCGGTGCCGTCCCAGAACAGGATCTTGAGCCTGTCAGCACGCTTCGCCCGGAACAAAAACACGGTGCCGGTGAACGGGTCCTCCTTCAGGACCGATGCGACCAGCGCGGCGAGCCCGTCGTGGCCCTTCCTGAAGTCGACCGGCTGGGTCGCCACGAGGATACGGACGGTGTGGGACGGCATCATCACGAGGACGCCCCGAGCGCATGGACGATCTCGGCAATCCGCACCGCCGGGGTGTCGGCGGCAAGCGCGATCGTCACGTCACCGAAGACGAGGCGCAGGCTGTCGTCCGACTGCCTCGAGGGCTGCGGCGCCTGCGGGGGCTTCGGCTCGCACAGGACAACCGGCGCGAAGGCCGTCGGCTCATCCGACATCTCGGCGGCCGGCAGGACCAGCTTGCCCTGTTTGGCCAGGCATCGCCACGCCGACAACTGGTTCGGCTTCATCCCGTAACGCGCCGCCACGGCGTTGACCGTCGCGCCCGGCTCAAGTGTCTCCGCGACAGCCTGTGCCTTCACCTTCTCCGGCCACCGGCGGTGCCCGCTCTCGAAGATCTCAACTCCCAGCGAACTGAGAAACGCAGTCTGAGCATCCATTGCGAAACGCACTCCCATCTTGAGATGGGTATCACCTCGCAGTCCGCGCCGGCGCAGACAACGTGCCGCTCAGACACCGCTTACATTGGAGTTATCTTTCCTGAGCGAAGAGTGCTCCGGGTAACGACGGCTAGATCTGCAAGAATGAGACCTAAAAGTTGTCTCGGGAGGAACCAACCCTATCGATGCTTGTTTCGATAATGTGCGGCCGATCGCGCAAAAACTCTTACTTTTTCAAAGTTGTTAGCCCTGCGAAGCCTTTCGAAAGGTCGGATCGTGAGACGCCCCACTCCGCGCCCATCTCATGGCACGCCGATAGCCCGCCCGGCGGTCGGTCTCGCTTCCCGCAAAAGCGCAAACGTGCCACAATCGGTTGCGCTCATCGGCAGCGGAGCTACGGCCATTTATGCGCTCAAGCACCTGATTGAGATCTCCTCCCCACTCACAATTCATATCTTCGAGCGCGAGCGCGAGATCGGGCCCGGGATGCCCTATCGAAATGGGGTTAACCACCCGCAGATGCTCGCCAATATAGGCAGTCGAGAGATCCCGCCCGTGGTGGAGAGCTTGGAAGCGTTTCTGCTACAGAGCAATGCGGCAACACTCGTAGAATTCGGGATCACTCGTGCGGAAATTGGGCCAGAGGCCTTTTATCCGCGGGTCGTCCTCGGCCGCTACTTTATCGCTCAAATAGCGGCTCTCATAGCGAAAGCGCGTGGCCGCGGACATAGTGTAGAGGTCCGCTCGCGCCATACTGTCGTGGATGTAGAGCCGACCAAGCTCGGGACGCGTGTGAAGTGGGAGACACCGCACGAAAGAGGCACGGAAACTTTCAACCACGTTATCCTGGCGACCGGGCATCAATGGCGCGATCGGAAGGATAACTCGGGAGTTCAGCTCCATTCGCCGTGGCCCGCGGAATCGTTGCGACGCTTCATTGGCTGTGCAGTAGGACTCCTTGGCAGTTCGCTTACTGCGATTGATGCTGCTGTCGCCCTGGCATCCTTCCAGGGGCGATTTGAAGAGAATGAGAACCAAGTGCGCTGGGTCCCCCACGCTCCCGACGCCGGGTTCACGATGGTAATGATGTCGCGCCGTGGTGTCTTACCCGATGCAGACTGGTATTACCCTCACCCGCTTCCGCCACTTTCGCTGTTTACCCACGAAGCGCTTTCAGAGCTCGTTAAGCACGACAACTTCCTGATCAATTGCCAATCGGTTCTTGCGAAAGAACTGGAGGCACTGGACCCCGCATATGCCGCACGCACGCGACCCGCGCAGCTTGAAGGGTTCGCGCAGCGCCATTTTGCCGATCGGCTGTCAACAAACTCTTGGGAGGATGTGCGTTCCGATTTGAGTCTCGCGAAGGCGAAGCGCGCCGCAAAGATCAGTGAACCATGGCGCGTGGGCTTACTGGCAGCACATGAAGTTTATCAGGGCATCGTTCAGCATCTGACACCTGAAGACCGCGCACTGTTTGATCGTGAATTGCTTCCGGTTTTCTCCGATGTCTATGCATCGGTGCCGCATCGCTCAATCGAACGCATGCTTGCGCTGCACGACGCTGGCGTGCTCGAACTCGTGAGGCTTGGGGAGGACTATACGATCGCGGCGGAGGGACAGACGGTAAGAATCACCGGTGCTTCCGGCACGATAACAGTTGAGCACTTGATCGATGCGCGCGGCCAAAGGCCTGCCGACCTCACCGAGTTGATGTTCCCGACGCTCCGCGATGCGGCCGATCTCGATCCAGAGACTCTACTGGTCAGCGGCCCGCATCAAGCAGCCGGAACGATAACCTGCGTGGCGATCCCGGTAGTGCTGAAACGCAACCCCTTCGTGCAGGGACTGGAAAATGCCGAAGCGTTGGGGCGGCGCGCCGCGCAGAACATCGCCGATGCAATCGCGTTCTGCAGCCAAGCCTAAGAGCACTCACCCGCTTCAAACAAACAACGGCGTAGCCACGAAGACTGCACCGTTGCTTCTTTCCGGACCTTTTCCCAATCACTCTGCCGCAGGCAAGAGAAAGGCGCGCTGCGCTCTCTCAACCTCGGCCACCCGGGCTGCGTCTTTCGTTTTCGTATGCGAGGGGGCGAGCTTGTCGATCACGCGGCACGTCGTCGCGTAGGGCATGTCTTCCATTTGGGAGCAAAGCGCATAATCCATCTCGTCGGGTTCGCGCAGGATACGAATGCCGTTCGGCGTGTTCTCGTTGAGTCCATCAGACGAAAAGCGTGGGGCCTGCGTTCCATCGGCATGCAATGCGCATGTTATTGATGGAAAACCTTTGCACCCGTAACCCAGAAGATGGGAATGCCCTTCTCGTCGAGGGTGCGACCGAAATCAGCATCTCGCCGACATAGCTAACATAGCGCTCATCAAACAAAGCGGACAGAGCCCAGCTCTCGCGATCGGGTGACACCTCTCAAGTTTGGAGGGAGGTTCCGCTTGATCCTTAAAGGGTGAGGGGTTGGTGGTTTCGAGCATGTCAGAAAGGGCCCCTCTTCGCACCTCGCACTAAGTCTGCCCCCCGCCCCAACGCCACCCAACCCAAGCGTTCGTCGCCCACCGGAACCTGGCGCGGCAGAGGGCGTTACCCCAAGGTCAAGCATAAGGAGCCGCCCATGGCCTCACGCGCGATCTGGAAAGGCCAGCTGCGACTGTCGCTGGTCAGCATCCCCGTCGAAATCCACTCCGCGACCAAAACGGGCGCGCGGCTCTCGTTCCGGCAAATCCACGGCCCCTCCGGCAAGCGCGTCCATTACGAGAAAACCGTCTCCGGTATTGGGCCTATCGATGCCGACGAGATCCTCAAGGGCTACGAGATCGGCGATGACGAGTATCTGCTGCTCGAACCCGAGGAGATCGACGCGATCAAGCTCGAGACCAAGAAGACGCTCGAACTCGTGCAGTTCGTCGACGCGCCCGAAATCCCGCCGCTCTATTACGATCGACCCTATTACGTCGTGCCGACCGACGATCTCGCGCAGGATGCCTACCGGGTGGTGCGCGATGCGCTACGGCAATCGAAGAAGGTCGGGCTTGGGCAACTGGTGATGCGCGGCAAGGAATATCTCTGCGCACTGCGACCCTGCGGCGACGGTATCCTGCTGGAGACGCTGCATTACGCCGATGAAATTCGCGAGGCCGATCCGCTGTTTTCCGACATCGAGGACGAGCCGGCGGACAAGGAGCTGTTGGAGGTCGCCACGCAGCTGATAGACCGCAAGACCGACAGTTTCGACGCATCCGCCTTCACCGATCACTACGATGCGGCGCTGCGCGATCTGATCGACCGCAAGCGCAAGTCGAAGAAGACGCCCCGCGCCAAGACGGGAGAGGACGACAGCAGCAGAGGCGGCGATAACGTGGTCGACCTGATGTCCGCGCTGCAGGACAGCCTCAAGGCCGATGGCGGCGGCAAATCCGGCTCGAAGTCCGGGGGCAAATCGACGGGTCGGAAATCGTCATCGAAAACCTCCGGTTCGAAGTCGTCCGCGTCGAAATCCAGCAGATCCTCCGGCGCGAAGTCTTCAACCAAGAAGTCCGCGTGATGGGAAGCCTCGACCGTTATCTCGAGATGCGCGACTTCGCGCAGACGCCAGAGCCCGATGGCGGCACTGCCTCGGGCCATCTCGCGCCGCGCTATTCGATCCAAAAACACGACGCGACCCGCACACATTTCGATCTGCGCCTCGAATGGGAGGACGTGCTGCTGTCCTGGGCGATCACCAAGGGACCGTCTTTCGATCCGGGTGAAAAACGGCTCGCGGTGCGGACCGAGGATCACCCGCTGGATTACCTCACCTTCGAGGGCACGATACCGAAGGACAATTATGGCGCGGGCACGGTGATGCTCTGGGATCTGGGGCATTGGCAGCCGCTGATCCCGGTCGGCAAGGCGCTCAAGAAAGGGCATCTGCATTTGCGCCTGCATGGCGCGCGACTCACCGGCGAGTGGCACCTGATCCGCATGAAAACCGAAAGCAAACGCGAGAACTGGCTGCTGATGAAGGCGGAGGACGCGGCGAGCGGCGCGCGCGATCCGGTGGCGCGCTATCGCCGCTCTGTCCAGAGCCAGCGCACGATGCGCGAGATCGCTACCGACAAGGCGCCCATCGAGACGCAGGTGGGCAAGCGCCCCGGCTTCTCCAAGCCGCAGCTCGCGACGCTCTCTGACAAGATGGTCGCAGGCGACGGGTGGTGGCACGAGCTGAAATTCGACGGCTACCGCGCCCTGATCGCGCTTGGCAAAGGCGGTCCGCGTGTCTTCACCCGCAACGGCAAGGATTGGACGGATCGCTTCGACGACCTGCTACCCGCGCTGGCCGAGGTCGACTGCGACAGCGCCCTGATCGACGGCGAGATCGTCGCAGGCGCAGGGCTCGACGGGTTTTCGGAGCTGCAAAAGGCGATCACCGCAGGTGGACCGTTCCGCTTCTACGGCTTCGACATCCTGTCGCGCGACGGTAACGACCTGCGCAAGGCGCCGCTCTCCGAACGCCGCGAGGTTTTGGAAGAGGTGATGAAGCCGCTCCCCGCGCTTGGGCCCGCGCAGCTCTCTCCGGTGATCTCGAAAGATCCCGAGAGTGCATTCGACACAATCTGCAAGGCGGGCGGCGAGGGGCTGATCGCAAAGCGCATTGACGCGCCCTATCGCGGCGCGCGCTCTAAGGCGTGGATGAAGGTCAAATGCGAGCGCCGCGACGAGTTCGTCATCCTTGGCTGGCAGGAAAGCGACAAGCGCGGTCGGCCCTTCGCCTCGCTGGCGCTGGGGGCCGCCGAGGGCGACGGCTGGCGCTATGTCGGCAAGGTCGGCACCGGCTTCGACGAGAATCAGGCCGAGGCGTTGGCCAAGGCGATGAAACCGCTCGCTCGCAAGACCGCCCCCGCGGATGTCGAGGCGTCGGAGGCAAAGGGCATGCACTGGATCACGCCCGAGCTGGTTGCGGAAATTCGCTATGCCGAGCGCACCGGGGGCGACCGACTGCGGCACGCGGTCTTCCTCGGGCTGCGCGAGGACAAGCCCGCGCGCACGGTGCGGCTGGACAATGACATAGCCTCCGAGGAGCGCCCGAACGTTGCGGGGATCGGGATTTCCTCGCCCGATCGAGTGGTCTTCGAAGGTGCGGGCTATACCAAGTTGGACGTGGCGCGCTACTACGAGGCAATGGCCGATCGCATCCTTCCGCATCTTGCCGAGCACCCGGTGTCGCTGCTGCGGCTGCCGGAAGGTCTGGGCGGCGAGCGCTTTTTCCAGAAACACGCGGGGCGCGGCTTTCCTGACGGGATCGAGAATGTCGAGATCACGGAGAGCGACGGCAAAACCGCGCAATACATGATGATCCGAAAGGCGGAAGGTCTGGTCGCGGCGGCGCAGATGGGCACGATCGAGTTCCATATCTGGGGCAGCCGCGTCGACCGGCTGGAGCGGCCCGACCGTCTGGTCTTCGATCTCGATCCCGACGAGGGGCTGGATTTCGCGGCGGTAAGGGATGCGGGTTTCGAGATCCGCGATCTGCTCGCCGAGTTGGACATGCAGAGTTGGCCGCTCCTGTCCGGCGGCAAGGGTGTCCATGTAACGGTGCCGCTGCGGCGCAGTGCCGGTTGGGACACGGTGAGGCTTTTCGCGCGGGTCTTCTCGCATTTGCTCGTGGCGCGGTCGCCCAAGCGCTACACCGCCGAAATGTCGAAGGCGAAGCGGAAGGGCCGGATTTTCGTCGACTGGCTGCGCAACGGTGAGGGAGCCACGGCGATCGCGCCCTATTCGCTGCGTGCACGGCCCGGGGCGCCGGTCGCGATGCCGGTCTCGTGGGACGAGCTGAAGAAAGTCCGCAAGGCCAACGCCTTCGATCTGGGCGCGGCGCTGAAGCGTGATGCAGAGATCGCGTTTCCCGACGCCGTTTCGATTAGTCAGGGCCGGGTCGACAAGCTCAAGGACATGCTGGAGGCTTCGGAGTAGCGCGCCTCATGCGAGGGTCGCCGTGCCACGGAGGTCGGATGCGAAATGCTTAACGACATTGAGCGGTTGGGCAACTGATCTTCCGAGAGTTCCGAGACGCCTGAGAGGCGCGCGACCTGCCGCGTCGCTCGTTCTTTTGTCTTGAGCACAGCGGCAATCGGCCTCGAACATGTGTGCTTGACCTAAGCCTTCGGCGGGCGGAAAGTTTCTCGCGCAAAAGTAGAGAAGAACTAGCGTGACTTGATGAGTGTCGACTACGTCAGGATTTCCTTGGAGGACGGATGTCAATCTTACGAGTGCTTGCAGCGGCGGGGACCATCTTGGGTCTCGCCTCCCTCGCGGGCCTTGGGCTCTCCTCTTTTTTGGGGCATCTTCAGGTTCCACCCGCTATCGCCGTCGCCGTAACAGGGTTTACCTATCTGTGCATGGCTGTGCTCTTGTGGGGCGGAGATCTCGCCAGCAGGTTCAGGCCTCGTGAGGACGAGAATGCCTCTCAGAGTATCCTCTGCCCGCGTTGCCACCAGCCCGTGGAGATTCGACGTGCTGAACGGGCCGCCTATTGCCGGGCCTGCGGGGCTCGGATCCCTCCGCGGCGAGACCCGCCGATCTCGTAGAAAGATTGGGCCGCGAAGGCCCTCTTCTCGTCTGATTGGGGCTGAACGAACTCAGTTATTCACGTCCCAAATCTTGCAATTAAGCGCGACGAGACGGAAGTTCTGACCCTTGGGGGCGCCTCGCGAAGATCCTCGGACTGAATGGCCTTGAGGGAGCGAGCTCCTCTCGGGGCCGACCGAGACGCCCGATAGGGCGCCCTGACAGAGAGGGCGGATTCCGGTCGTTCGCTGCAGACGCAAACCGCTTTAGCCGCCAGATCGAAAGAGGATGTTCAACTCGAACCATTTCCCGAAATTGCGCCGCGCCGCGGCAAGGCGGCTTCGGGCCCGGAGCTCCATCCCAGCCATTTCAAGTCAGAGATTTGATGGGCAGCCCTGCTTGATCGCACAGGCCGGGAAAATTCAGGCGAGCCAGCCAAAATCTGTTAACACGCTGTCATAAAATAGACTTCGATGCGCGGAACACTCTTCGCGCATAGACCCGCGAGAGCAGATCAAAAGCTCAACTCTCGCCTGGAACGCCACTGGTCAAGCCGAGCATCGTCGCATGCCACGCAGCCTCCGCCCGCGAGGAAATGCCGAGTTTCTTGTAAATGGACTTGATGTGGGTGGCGACCGTATTGCCGGACAAGCCCAACAGGGCCGAAACATCGGAATTGCGCATGCCACGCCCAATGAGGGCAAGAACCTCTCTTTCTCGTGCCGTCAAGACTTCCTCGTCGCCGACAGCTGGGCCCGTGCGTCGAAAATGCTCAATGATGCGACGTGCAACCGGCGGCGAAAGCGCCGGAATGCCCTGAGACAGTTGCGACAGCTGGAGGATGACCAGCTCGGCGGGTTGTTCCTTGAGAATGTAGCCATCCGCCCCCGCAGAGAGCGCTGCAACGATGTTTTCGTCACCTCCCAGAACGGTGGTGACCACATAGAGCCCCCGCGTGGACCGGGTCCGCAGGGCGCGCAACACGTCAATGCCGCTCCCGTCGGGCAGCTTCAGGTCGATCAGGGCCAAATCATAGTCATTCTGACCTGCCGCCGATAACCCCGCCTGGCAGGTTGCGGCCAGATCGATCTGAAGCGGGCCGGGAAAGGAGGCTTGTGCGATGTCGTGCAGCCACGTCCGCGCTTCCGCCAAATCTTCAAGGATCAAGGCGCGCATCATTCAAATTTCCCCCAGAAGTTCGAGCTGCCCCGAGGCCTTGAGCCCCGGCGCCGCATCCTCGAAAGCAATATGTCCCCCCAGGGCCAGGATTCGAGCGTTGATATTGGCAAGCCCGTGGCCCTGATCTGGCGCCTCGGCCGGCAGGCCGACACCATCATCGCGCACCGTGAACCGAAGTGTGCCGTTCCGATACGTAAGCCGCACATCGAGGCTGCGGCCCTTCGAATGGCGTAGGGCATTGCTCACCAACTCCCGCAGAACAGACCGAAAGCCATGCGCCGCACCGGAGGCGACGAAGGCGGCCTCGTCGTCACAGGTCGTGTCCCATGTCAGCCGGATATTGGCAAATTCCAGACGCTCGGAGGTTTCCAGCCGCAGATCCGCGAGCAGATCCCCGATGCTCAGGCCGCCGCGCGCCGCGTTCTTCACGATGTCGCGCATGTCGGCAATCGTGTCTCGAATAAGCGTGTCCTTGCGCTGGTCCGTCTTGCTGTGTAGCGCCGAAAGCAATTGCGCCCCGAGATTGTCGTGCAAGTCGCGCGCGATGCGGATGCGTTCGTCCTGCATTCCGCTGCTATAGGCATTCCGGCTGCTGATCGCATGGGCCAGCATGGTGTGGATTTCGGTGGCGAAACGCTGGTCTTCCAGATTGAAAAGGGCGCGTCCAGTCCTTGCATAGGACAGGCGCAGCGGATCAAGCTCGGACACCCCAGGAATGATCAGCGAGACGCCTTCATTGACCAGCCGCGGATGCGATTGTTCGGAGCCGGTATCGATGGCGATTTCAAGCGGTTCAAAGCAGTCACGTAGCACCTGTTGCCATTTTCCCTGCCGCAACTCGTGGGGCGCGAGCGCCACGTCCACGATCCTGTTGAAGATTGCATCGCGCGGCACCCGGCTTTTTGGCGTGAGCCAGACTGCGAGCCTTTCGCGCAACGGTAGATAGATCCACGCAATCGCCGCCAGCGACAGCGCGAAGGCCGCCGGACGGCTAAGCGAGACAACGTAGATCAGCACCGCATCAATCATCACCAATAGCGCCACGGCACCGAAATAGAACACCAACCGAAACGTCACGCGATCGAGATCGAAAAGCTGATACCGGGCCACGCCTGCCGCGACGCCCATAAATAGAAGCGCGAAGAGGGCAAAGGCATAACCTTGCGACAAGACCGGTTCGGCGGAGAACAGGGGCGGCACGAGAATAAACAGGACGAAGCCCCCCGCCCCCGCTCCGACCGACAGCGCGAACCAACGCACGGCAGCCCTCGCGGCCGGGTCTCCGGCGGTCTTTACGAATTGAGCGATGCCCGCCAGCACGATGGCCAGCATCAGCAGAACCGCCGGAAGATGAAAAAGTTCTGCTGGTCCAAGCGGGAGGGCGCGTGCCGTCTCCACCACCCAGCCCCCGGCGAAGAAGACGGTAAGCCCCCACAACAGCCGCATGGACACCAGCCTGACCGGGTAGACGAGCAGCAAAGACAGCATCGCAACCCCGAACATCAGGGCCCCGGCGTGGTTGAGGGCGCCAAGCCACCGGAACAGGGCCCCCGGAAGGGCCAGTTCCCGTGTCGAATAAAGCGCCGCCGCAAAGGCGGACAGCATGACCCCGCCCCCCGCGATGGCAAGCAGCCGCGCGGGCAACTGGCCCCGGCGCAGGCTCAGCACCCAGACCCCGATCATCGCGCTGACCATGCCCGACAGGATCTGCACCCAGAACACGGGCGGAAGGCTGGTGATCGGGCGGCTTGACCGGGGCACGACGGTGAAACGCGCCGCATCGTCTCCGCCGGTTTCAAGAATGACCTGCGGTGCGCGGATAAGCGTGTTCAGCTTCTGCTGGCGGTCGAGGAACATCCGCATCGCGACGAAGTCCTCCGCCACGTCCGGCTCCTCGACCATGTCGAAGGCAACCAGTGGCATGCCCGAAAGCGCCACGAGGGGCGCCCCGACGAGACTTGGTGGAAGAACCTGTGACGCCGGTCCGTCCGGGGCGATGGCCCGGATCATCACCGCACGCGCCTCGGCTCCCGTTTCCGGCTCAGCTGAAAGGCGCAGGCCCATCCATGGCTGCGCCAGAGCCACGAAAACCGTGAGCGCCGCGATCAAAGCGCACAGAACCGCAGTGCCGATCAAAATCCTGACCGGCGTAAATCGTCGTGCCAAGTCGTTCTCCGCCGTCCGCGCCTCATGAAGTTGCACTTGAAAAAGACAGGCTCGCCAGAGGCTTCTCACCTGTTCAAGTGATACCCACACCAACCAAACAAACTTAGTGTCGCCTTAGCAAGGGATTTGAATACGGGACGAAATAAAATGACAACCATCGGTAAACGGCGCCGGTTCATGGGGACTTCGGCGCTTCTGTCCGTGTGTCTTCCTTTCTGCAATCCGGCGTTTGCAGACGTGAACACGCAACTCGAAACCATCACCCCGGCGGAGGATACGCGCGCCTACTACGGGGACACGCCTGATCCACGGGACGAGAACTACAGCTACAGGTTGACCCACGAGGCCGTCGTGGGCGGGATGACAGCGGACGGCAACGCGTTCGTGGGAACCGTTTACCGCAACTACTCGAACGCCATCTACGCCGGGTTCGAATGGACCGAGACGGGCGGCGTCGGGCCTGCGGGAAATGCCGCCGCCACGACCCCCTCCGAGGCCTATTACTACTTCACGGCGAACGACATTTCGGCAGACGGATCCGTTATCGTCGGCAAGGCCGCAGGCGGCATTTCAAATCATCCAGGGGTTCAGCGCGCCTATCGATGGACGGCTGCGGAAGGGTATCAGGATCTTGGCACCGTGGATCGGACGGCCACGTTCGGCCAGTCCGATGCCCGCGCCGTTTCCGGCGACGGCCGCACCGTCGTCGGCTATGACCGCGCGCTAAATGGCAGCGAAACGGCGTTTCGATGGACGCAAGAAACCGGCATGGTCAGCCTTGGTTTTCTACCCGGACGCACCTCTTCCGGAAATGACTGGGCGCGTGGCGCGTCTTGGGATGGCAGCGTGATTGTCGGACAGGCAACCGGCGCCCCCGAGGGCTCCTTTGGCGCCAGCGCCCTGAAACCGTTCCGCTGGACCGAGGCAACGGGGATGGAACAGTTGTCGATCCCGGCAGGCAACAACCCCTACGCGCTCGATACAGGTTACGCCAGCGACGTGTCGTGGGACGGGCGCGTGATCGTCGGCGCGATGCAGCCGGGCGGCGTCTATGGTCATCGCGCCGTGCGCTGGACCGACGGCACCATGGCCTTGCTGGGCACGCTGCCCGAGGTAGAGGCGGCCCAGGCGGCGGACATCTCCGAAGCGCTCGGTGTGTCCGGCAATGGCGACGTCATCGTCGGCTTGGTGAATGGCTTCGACAGCCGCACCCATGGCTTCCGCTGGACCGAAGACGGCGGGATGCAGACTGTCGAGGACTGGCTACGCGACAGTGGCGCGACGATTGACGCATCAGTTCCCGGCCGCTCCGAAATCACGCTGACGGCAGTCTCGACCAATGCGGACGGATCGGTCGTCGTCGGGATCACCCGCGACAGCGAGACCTATATCGCCCGTGGTAACGGAACAGGCTCTGCCGCCCTGCCCGGCTCCGGCGACACCGGCGGAGGTGACACCGGCGGAGGCGACACCGGCGGAGGCGATACCGGCGGAGGCGACACCGGCGGAGGTGGCACCGGCGGCGGCGTCACCGGCGGCGGTGATACCGGCAGCGGCGATACCGGCGGCGGCGACACTGGCGGAGGCAATACCGGCGGAGGCGACACCGGCGGAGGTGGCACCGGCGGCGGCGACACCGGGGGCGGCGACACTGGCGGAGGCGATACCGGCGGAGGCAATACCGGAGGCGGCAATACCGGCAGCGGCGTGGGCATCATTACGGTTTCCAGCCTGGGTTCCAGCCTCGCGACGACCGGTGCCGCAAATACGACGACGACCCGCAGCCTCGGTGTCATCGTCAATGGCGCAGGCTCGCGTCCGCTTGACCGACGTGTCGAACAGGGGCGCTCCATCTTCTGGACGGGCGGCGATTGGGGAACGGACCAGATCGACGGCAAGGACGGTCGCTTTGGTCTTGGTGAGGTCGGCTTTGGCCATAACTTCGGCGCGTTTCAGCTGAACGGCGTGGTCGGCACGATTGCCAATCATCAAGACGCGATCCTTGGCGGGAAAACCGAAACCCGCGCCACCTATGTCAAGCTCGAAGCTCTGCGCCAGTTGAGCGGCACGAACGACCGCGGGCTTTGGGCCGCGTTCACGGCCTCGGGTCTGTGGGGCACGGCCGAGCTTACGCGCGGCTATCTCGTGGGCGGCGGCGCGCTCGACACGTCTCGAGGCAAAACGGATGTCGAAGCCTACGGGATCCGCGCTCGCCTCCAATACGAGAACATCGTGCCGATGATCTCTCCCTATGGCGAGCTTTCGCACTCCAAGTCATGTCTTGACGCATATAGCGAAAGCGGGGGCGCATTCCCGGCCGCCTTCGACCGGCTCTGCGACGAGGCAACGGAACTTCGGCTCGGTTTCGATGCGGAAGTGCCTTTGTCCAGCAGGATCAACCTGCTCGGCACGCTTGAAGGGGTTCACCGTTTTCAGGACAGCGGCTCTAGCGTGGCGGGCGAAGTGATCGGCATCGGCGCCTTCGACCTGGGTGCGCCGGATTACCAACAGGACTGGCTGCGCGCCGGCCTGGGTATTTCTGCGGATCTTGGTGGATCGAAACTCAGCATCATTGCTAACGGCACCACCAAAGGTGAAGCGGCAGATGCGTGGATCGCCGCGAACTGGAGCATCAAGTTCTGAGACACGATAGCACAGTCGGCCAGACACCTTTGCGCCGACTGTGCGTTCCTCTAATGGCATGTGTGAATGCGTTTTCATCGGCTATGAGCCGTCGAACGGCTCTGTGCGCACAGCATCGTTACGCCGAACCTGATGTCGTGCGAGCTGCGAATTGCAGGAAGGTCCGACTTGTGGCGCTATCCAACCCAAAAATGCGGCAAGACGCACGAACGACGTCTTCTGGCCGTCCTCGCCAGATGATCGCCTCGCCCAGGTGGGCTGATCCCCGCAGCGCTCTATGACCGGTTCGAGCCCCTTTTGACCGTGATCCAATACGCGGATAAAGGGAGGTAACGAAAATGCATTCGACTGGCTGCGGGGCGTGCCTGTCGGGAGGTGTGTGAATGGACGACAATCCAGCCATCGGACAATGCCTGTGCGGCGCAGTGAAATTCCGCATATCGGGAAAGTTCGAGAGCTTTTTCCTGTGCCACTGCGCCCGTTGCCGCAAGGACAGCGGGTCGGCCCACTCGGCAAACCTGTTTTCGTCCACGGCCAAAATTACATGGATATCAGGTGAGGAAAACATCAAGACGTTCCGGCTCCCCGGTTCACGCCACGTGAAGAGCTTTTGCTCCGACTGCGGGGCCGCGCTGCCTGTTTCCCAACCGGAGGTTGATTTGCTTGTGGTGCCAGCAGGATCGCTTGACAGCCGGATCGACATGCGACCCAATGCGCATATCTACTGTTCCAGTCGCGCGATTTGGGACAACGACCTGGCCTCCATTGAGAGTATCGACGGGCTTCCCGGCTGAACGGTCGCGCCGATAATGCATCTCGGACAACAACCAGACGACAAGGGCGCGACCGTCGGCTTCGTCTCGCACACCGACGTTTTAATCGAAAAGTGCTGCTCGGCACGTGAACGGCTGCCTCGAGGGGCCGCACCGCAGCATTCGGACCGCGATGCCAGGGTCGGCTCAGGGCCGAGAGCGTCGATACGGTCGGGCGAGTCTCACGACAGGTTTGCCGCGACGCCGCATGGCCGCTTCGAGCCCAAACTGACCGTGTTGTTCTTGGGAGATTTCGCACTTGCAGCGCGGAGGCGTCCGGCGCATTTCGGCCCTTAGCGGCCGTTCGCCGGCCGGTCTAACGCTGCAGCGCGGTTTCACCGAACCGGACCTTCGCTCAGCGCGCAGAATCTCCACCGCCCTAATGACCGCTGATCGGACGAAGCGAACGTTCTCGAAATCCCGTGGCTATAGCCAGCTGTAGCGATGTGGATCTCGTGATTTGAGCGCCTCTTTCATACGCTTGCGTTCTCCTCGCGTTGCAGCCGCAAGGATCGACCGGATCTCTCGATCAATCGTTTCCTGATCGGCGCCCAAGGCTTCCGCTTTCGCATACCAGTCGGTGCCAGCCATGAGGTCCCCCATTTCCATGTGGACTGCACCAAGCAGCGTGCAGGGGCGAAAGTCGGTTGGTGTCAGTTCGTGAGCCTCGTCACCGGACAGCTTTGCTTCATCGTAACGGTGGAGGTCACGCAGAGCGCCGCCTCGTGTCGTAAGGGCCGCCGAGCGCATTTTCTTATCAGTGACCTGACTGAGCGCCTGCCCGGCTATGGCGAGTCCTGTTTCGGCACAACCGGCTTTCCTCCAATGCGCACATGCATTGATGGCCTGCCAAACATCGTTGGTGTGATGCCATGCTTCGGTAAATGCTTCTGCTTTGTTGCAGTGGTGGGCTTTACGCAGTTCTTCGGTCCAGTAGTCTGAGCCCGTAGAGCCCAGCCAGAGAAGGTCATCAGTTTCGATCGGATTTCCATCTGCGACCGATCGGAGAATACGCATGACCCTCCCGTAATGCGCGCGGTCAATATAGCCTTGGCCGAACAGGTCAAGAAAACGACGACGCTCGAGCTGTTTTTCCCTCTTCGCGAATAATACGTTATTCGTTTGCTCGGTCGCTTCATCTCTTCGGCGACGTTCAGCCGCTTCTTTTTGCTCAGCGGCAATCTTTGCTTTGAGACGTCGTTCCTTTTCCATCCGTGAATTTTCACGAAAAGCGTCCCTGTCCAGTTTGCCGATGGCTAACTGAAGGAGCGCTTCGTATCCGCGCTCTCGCAAAAAATGCTGTTGAATGACAGTCAGCGGAGAGCAAGCCTCAACCCGTTGAAGAACGGCGTGAAGGCGACTTCCAGGAATAGCGGCGCCAGGCACGTCATCGAGGAAATACATTGAGGCAAGACCAGTATTAGATGAGTTCAAGGTGCGCTCCCTCCGTGAGCCGTTGCAATCAGACTGCGTCAGGCTGTCTACTGATCGCAAGTCAATATTTCCGCCGGTTTCCGGCGCTAATATTTCCACTATGGACCTGCGGCGTTGAGGCCATAAGGGGAGACTTTCTTTGAAAGACGAGCCGTCGCTTCGGTCTCCAAGCCGACTTGAAACAGTGCGACACGACCCCGCACGCCTCATCGCCTCGGACTGGTTTTCTCCATGACTGCTGTAAGCAGAACGGCATTTCTGTGCGCGCATATCGAGCCCGAGTGAAAGCTGGCTGTCGCGAAGTCATTGCCGCAACCATGGGCTTGAGTTGGCGCAGTGAACGGCCGAGGCTGTGTGGAAACTGAAGTCCATGGTATATTTCCGCAAGGCAGCGGGAGGCACGGATGGCGGGTTTCATT
>NZ_MPZQ01000028.1:0-15909 GCF_002020045.1 Thioclava sp. F28-4
GGCCGCAGTTCTCGATGGTCGGCTGACCGTCGCAAACAGAAAACGCGCCGCATGACCCCCATGTCTTGTCCACTCCCGTTACCATCCGCGTTGCGATGTCGATCGCCAGCGTGACCCAAGGCCGCCCAATTGGTTGGCGTTCAAAGCTGTCGACAAGAATGATGTCCGCGGGCGTATGGTCGATTTGTACGACCTCCAGTGGTTGGTTCGCCTTGTTCTCGCCTGTGACGGCCGCAAATTTCTGGCGCGCCGCCTTTGCGCCCTCTCGTGCCTTCGCAACTTCGCGGGCATCCATCGCGTCCAGACGACGCTGAACCGTCCGACGCGTCGGCGGTTGCAAGCCCTGCTGCCAGCACGCGCTGCGGATTTCTGTCACGACGCGCGAGAGGCTCGGACGTTCCCGGCGCAAGAAACATCGGCGAAGATGCTCTTCGATCACCGCTTCGACCCTGCTGGATATCAAGGTCGTACCGGTCGGGCGGCCCCGTTTCCGCGGAGCCAGCGCGCTGGTGCGTCCACCTTCTTCGACCAGCCGCTTTATCCAACGCCAGACCGTCGCCCTGCTGACACCAAGCTCCCAAACGGCGTCATTGATGCCACTTTCCAGACTGCCAGTCCCTTTCAGAAATGCTTGAACAAGCGGGCGCAGCACCGCGGCCCTGCGCGCCTCTTCAGCGCCAACTGCAACGGAGTCTTCGCCATAATCATCCATCGATATTTGCTGCACATGTCTGTGAACCCTGTCTCAAGTTTAAGGGCAAAAATATCGGAATTAAAGGCAAAATCTCATATTTAAGGGCAAAGGACAGCCGTTGATTTCGTTGAATCTCTCATCTCACAATTAAGGGCTACGCGACAGCGCCTGACGGAAGTCGAGGATGCCAAAGAGCCAGGAAAGGAACACCCCGATCAGTGCGAGCGTGCCAATCACGATCCCCAAGGGACCGGTGATCGCATCGACAATGCCTTGAAGCAGGGTCTGTACCGGCGAGAGGTCGATGCTCTGCGCAAGCGCTGGACCCGCCAGCACGATAAGGGCCATCGCGCCGAGCGCGACGATCGAAGGTCTCGATGTCATGAAAGATCTCCTCTGAGCCGCTCAAACACGGCAGTCACACGGGCCACATGCCCTTGGGTTTCTCGAAAAGGGGGGATGCCGCCGTGGCGTGTGACCGCCTCAGGGCCGGCGTTGTATGCCGCAAGGGCCAGAGAGCCCTCGCCGAACTGGTCGAGCATCATCAGCAAGTAGCGGGCTGATCCGTCGAGGTTCTGCGCAATGTCATGTGGGTCGACGCCGAGGTCGCGGGCAGTATCTGGCATAAGCTGCCCGAGGCCTATGGCACCGACAGGGCTACGTGCAGCCGGATTGTATGCGCTCTCGACTTCGATATTGGCCCGGTAAAGGAGCGCCCAATCAGTGACTGAAAGCCCTGCGCGACGCAGCGCACCATGCCCGGCATACCGCAGAGCCGTGGTCTCGATCGCATGGAGGATTTCTGGAGTGGCGCGGGCGGCGGATCGTGCCGGGATCGCTGTCTCGCTCGTTGCGTCAGGAACGCGAGGTTCTGCGAAGAGAAAAAGGCGCCCGTTTGCCTCTTGAGAAGAGGAAATCAATTGGCCGTCTGGACCAACCGAAAAGATGAAACCGTCGGCCAGGGCCGGGGGCGCGGAACAAACGCCTGTACCCAAAGCAACGACGAGCGCAGTCGCGCGGTCAGCTGCCTTTGACCGGAGGCGCGGCGTGGCGCTCGCGGCCACCTTCTTCAAGTGGGATGCTAGCGGTCGTACAGCCCATGTCGGCCAGGAAACTGACAAGGCCAACGATGGTTCTGAAGTCGCGGAGCTTGAGGACGCTTCGGCTGGTGACGAGCATCTTATCGTCACGCCCATCAGTGGCGACGGCGCGGATGACCCACGAGCCGTACCAGCTGTTATGGCGCTTCTCTGCTCTCTCCTTGCAGACCACCTCAATGAGGTAGCCCTCGGCGAGCAAGCCGCGCAGTCCGTCTTCTGTAACCACATTCGGGGCTTCTTCTATCATGGCCTTCCCTTGGGTCCTTGTTCTGCCTGGGTGCAGTATCAGGCCCACGGGGTCGCAACACCGTGAGCGATACAAAACAACATTAATGATAGCAAGACAATAATAACGTGTTGACGAAGTTCGCCTTGCTCCGATAACGGTGATAGCCGACAGAATGATAATCTTAAAGGCGGCAAAGGAGTTTTGCCCTGCGCTTGTTTATTGCGCGCAACGCACCGTTGCTGTTCGCGTTCCTGCTTGGAAGCATGCCGATAGCCGCGGCGGCAGATTGCGTACCTCCCGAACGACCGTTCTTGCCTCAGTCGCAAGAAGACATGCGTGCCCATGCCGATCTGTTGCGTTCTGATTTTGAGGGCTACATCGCCGACATCCAGGACTACTTCCGCTGTCTTGATGCCGAGCGCGCCCGCGCGTTTCAGGAGGCGCGCGAGGTCAGTGAAGACTATGGAAGACTAGTCGAGCTATTGGAATGAGGAAACGCATGGGCTTATCCGCCGTCGAGATCCTCGTAGTAGACGAGCGCGGGCATGTTGCGGCGCTGGTGCACGATGCGCAGGATGACTGCCGCGCCTTCCGCCACATCGAGACGCTTGTAGAAGATCACGTGACGCTGGCAGTTGACGGACCGCATCCCGGGGACGAAGAGACTCCTGTCCCGACCCCGGTCGGGATCCCCGGTGATCCGCTCGAAGGCGGTGACCAACTGGCGGTAATAGACGAGCCATTGGTCCCTCCCCCAGGTCTCGACTGTGTAGGCACGGATCTCTTCAAGGTCGGACGTGGCCCGACTGGAAAGCCGAATAGTCATGCGGGTCAGCGATCAAACGCATCCGGTTCGAAGGCTTGGGCATCGAACTCGGCGAAGTCTCCATTTTCGGCCAGGGTGGCTGCCATCTCGAGGTCGGCCTTTAGGGCGTAGAACTGCCGCGCGCCGTCCTTCTCCATCAGCATCCTCACGCCGGCGCGCACGACTTCGCTCAGATTGGCGTAAGCGCCGGACTCGATCTGCGCCTGCACATATTTCTGCATCGGTTCGGTCAGGTGGACGTTTGGCATCAGACTCTCCTATCCATGCTCAATCGTATCAGATACTGACATAAATCTTCAAGGTCATGTTCGGTCCCAACATAGGCTCGTTGCTCCACCCCGTCCTTCTGCGCCCGGATTCCCGCCGGGGAACCAGGCGAGACAGTTTTCCGTTCTGCCATTCCCGAGACCATGAGCGCTGCGACTCGCCGTGTGACGGGCTCATGCGGCCTGTTCTTCCATGACCGCTTTCGTGGCCGCATTGAAATGCCATATTTGTATTTGGTTACAGATATTTGAGTGAAAGTTAACATGAAAGAGGTCCGCAATTTTGGCCACTTTCAAGACGCCGAAGCAGCCAGAACCGACGTCAGTTCTTGGAAGCCATCAAGCTAGACAAGCGAACAATCGCACGCAACCATCAATCAAATCTCCTTGCTATCATTAATGTTGTTTCGTATCGCTGCACCATTATAGATGGAGTCGGCATCATGAAGCACGTGATCCACGGCGTGGCAACAGCCACGGCAATAAGCATATCCGGACTAATGGCCTCGTCAGCTCCGGCTCAGGCCTATCAGGTGGATTGTGCGATCCTCCTCTGCCTTGCGGGCGGTTGGCCTGCCTCTGCGCCCTGCGCGCATGCCAGAGCGGTCTTCATTCGGCGGATCACGCCATGGCCGATCGAGCCGCCCTTACAAATCTGGCGGTGCCCAATGGGTGTGTCGTTCAAAGACCCCAGTCCAATGTCGCCTATGGAACGCCTTTATGACATCACGTTCCGCGATCCGCCCGAACCGCAGGAATCGACTCCTATGCCCCTTGTCCGCGTCCAAGCGGATGAACAAGCCGACATCGACATCTCGGGCGACGCCTTTGATTTCGTGCGCAGCATACGGGTCTATCACATCCAGTATCGCCAGCACGAAAACCGAGATGGCGACTGCAATCGCAGCGACTCGACGCGATTGGGGTCCTACGGCGTGCAGGGCGACTACCGATGGACAAGATCCACCGTGGGCCAGGTGCCAGCCGCATCTGGCCTGAGCATCCCGAATGGATGTGGCAGCTACTTTTACCGTTCCGTCTTCGTCGACTGGCGTGATCACGCCGGGAACTATGGTTCTGAAGAAGTTCGCTACTGACAAAATCTGCGCGCGGTTTTTACCGCGCGCGTCCTGACAACCCCGCACGGAAGGCTGTGCAAAACCCCCGAAAAGGAGACGACGCCAGACCGTGAAGCCTGACGCCGTGCTAGAAAACTCCGTGAACAAGAGTTTCCTAGCGCACCGCTAAAACACCTGCAACCAGCAAAGTTGTTTTGCTGGCAAGAATGTTGTTGTCTCACGACATGGCGTCGGATCTCCAAGGAGACCTCGACCATGGAACCTACGACCGGCCTGATCCTGCGACGGATCACGCAGACAAATCTCTCTGTTGCAGCGCACAAGCTTGCCACCCTCATCCTCGATGCCATCGCCTGGAAGGATGGCTACAACGGTTTGTCGCGCGGAACGGCAGCCTTCACCCTCTCGGCCCTGGCGGAGAAGATGGGTGTCTCACGGCAGTATCTTGCGGTTCTTCTGAGCGAACTTGAGGCTTCGGAGTTGCAGCTCGAGCGGGCGAAGCCGAATGGCAAGTTCGCGCCCTGGATCTTTCGGTTTTCCGCTTTCGACGAGGAGAGTGAAACCCATGATCTCGTGTCAGGTGAAGGCGACACATCACTATCTAGAGATAATAAAAACAAAACTATCTTCTCAGGGCTGATCGATATCACCACGAGTTCGAACGTTTTTCAGACAAGTTGGGCGGAGCTCATCAAAGCAGCGAAGGCCACGTTGCCCTGCTGGAACATCGACACCCAGGTCATCTGGGATCGCTTCCTTGCCTTCAACCGGTCCCGAGGCAACGGCAGGGTGCCGGCCGGCTTCCTGCTTGGCTTCATGCGCCGATGGCGAAATTCGTGGGGAACTCCAACTCGTCCCGCGGTCAAGCCGCCCGCGAGACCAATAACGGATCCCAAAGAGCGCGAATTGCTGAGACAGATGCAAGCCGCACCAACTGCGAACCGCCAGTTCCACGCGTCCGACTTGTGTCGCTTGATCGGACACGCTGCCTACGAAGCGCGGGTACTCGATGTGATCCGCAAGTTTGGGTGCCAGAGGTTTTCAGCAACCTTGGCGGTGCACGGACGAGCGGTGCTGGAAGGGGAGATATCCCGGTAGCTTCGCTTGCTCGGACTTGGAGTCCATGAAAGCCCCGCTACAGATGTCAAGTTCCGATAGTGAAGTTTATGTTAAATTTCGAAGAATTCAGCGCGTAGGGACTTATTATGCAGCCTAAAGTCGACATCAAACTGCATCGGATTGTTTCATCCGAGCAGACAAATGTTGCTGACTACATTTAGATCGTTCCGTTCCTCCATTAATCGTGAAGCATCTGATGTGATGTCAATTTCCAGGCCAGAGTCCTTTTCTTGCAGAATCGCTGGCTACCCGTCACGCGCCCACGCAATTGCGGACTCGGTATCGCTGGATTCGAACCACTGCATCTCGGAGCCCGTCAATAGGTTGACCACCCGTGCGCCCCATTCCATCCATCTGCGTTCTCCGACAACCGCTATGCGACCGAAATCGTTCGCGTGGGCGGTGTCGACCTTCAGATCTTCTAGCATCGCCGAAGGCTCTTCGTAGCCCTCGAAACTTGTAAGGTCGAGAACCAGACCCGGATTATCGGTTGTTCCAAGACGCTCATGAAGCAGCGCGTGCATTTACTTGAATTCTGTCTCCGTCAACTTGCCTTCGCAGACGAGCCCGATGACATCATCACGCTCGGTCAGCGTTTCCTTGAACATTGGTCTTCTCCTTTTCACTTGCGTTGCCGTGACCGTAGAGATCGGCGTTCTGATGAGCGCGATCCTCGTGCTCGAATTCGAGGCTGGAATGGCTGATGCCGAATTCTTCCTTCAGCCGCTCCTTGATCGCGCTCTTGATCTCTTCGATCTTCGACCATCCCTCGGCTGCCACGACGACATGACAGTCGAGCGCAGCCTCGTGCTCTTGCATTTGCCAGAGATGGACGTGGTGGACGTCGGCGACGCCTTCGACTTTCCGCATCGCTTCGACGACGGCCTCGTTGTCGATGTCCGGCGGGCTCCCGAGCATCAGGGTTCGGATTGGGCCGCCTATTTCAGTGAAAGACAGATACAGGATGTAGGTCGCGATGCCGATGGTGATGGCAGGATCGACCCAACGCATGTCGTAAAGGATGATCAGCGACCCAGCGACGATAACCGCGACCGAAGCAAGCGCATCCGAAAGGTTGTGGAGAAAAAGCGCACGGATGTTCACGCTCCCCTTCTGCATCGAATAGGTCAGCATTGCGGTCAGCGTGTCGACCACAAGCGCGATTCCACCGAGAATGACGACGGTCCACCCCATGACTTCGGGTGGATCAATCATGCGCATGCCACCTTCGTAGATCAGATAGAAGCCGATCACGATGAGGGTGGTGTAGTTGATCAGGGCCGCGACGATTTCGACCCGGCCATAGCCGAAGGTCATGCGCTCATCGGCCGGGCGGCGCGCGATCTTGCGTGCGGCAAAGGCAATGACAAGCGAGGCCATATCGGAAAAGTTGTGCAGCGCATCGGCGATCAGTGCCAGGCTGCCCGACAATATGCCCCCGACGATTTGCGCAACGGTAAGAAGCCCGTTCGCCCAGATCGCGATGGCAACCCGCCGATCGCCAGAATCCGGATCGATATGCGCGTGCCCGTGGTCATGTGGCATTGGCAGGCTCCTCATGCGCGTGTGTCGCGCGTCGGTCAGTCTTGAGGCGGTCGCTGCGGAAACCACGAACGCGCGCATTCATCCAGTGGCGTATGATATGACGGTAAAGGGCACCACGCAGCCATCCAAAGGATTGCTCATGGGAAAAATAGAAGGCGTCCGGCGTATCAAACACGCCGAAATCCTGCACGATGCCGGTTTTCTGAATGTAGGTATCTTCTCCGTTCCAGGCGACGGGAGGCGCGCCAAGGCAATCCGTGCCCGCGCCATAACCGCAGAGACTTTCTGTGTCCGAGAATGACGTTTGCAGGACATCGAGGAAAGCGTCATCCAGGATGAAGCCTTCAAGGTTGATCCAGGCACCTTGAAATTCGATCTCGACCCATGAGTGGAGAATTTCCTGCGGAGCAAGCGGATACACCAGCTCAGGGACAACACCGCGCTGCAAGCCTTTGTGGATCGTAAACCCATGCAACCGGCAACGAATGCCGACACCACGCAGCAGCGCCATCAAGAGCGTGCTTTTGGTATTGCACTGCCCATAGCCGTCGGAAAGCACTTCGGATGCGGGGATGTCGTCAGCTCGATTGTATCCGAACGCGATTTCATTCCGAACGAAATCATAGGCAGCTCCGATCCGATCGTATTCGGATAAGCCGCGCCAGCTGCGGTTCTCAATTAGACGCGCAAGAGGCGCGGCATCAAAATCCAGTAGTTTGGTGGGTACAAGTAGGGGGTCGATCATCTGCAACGGGTCGCTCCTCGAATCGTCTTGGAACAAGACTAATTGCTATAGTCACTATAGCTTCAATCCTTTCTTTCAGAAAGAATCTCCCGCAACTATTTGTCCGTGTGAACCGCTTTGTGGTGTTCGCCGTGTGCGTCGCGCAGGATGTCGATACCGCCCCAGGCCGCGATCCCGGCGACGATCACACCGACGACAAGGTCCGGCCAGTTGGTTCCTAGCCAAGCGACGAGGCCACCGGCCACGACGATCCCGAGGTTCGCGGCGAAATCGTTGTAACTGAAGGTGTTGGCCGCGCGGATATTGACGTTTGGATTTTTGAGCTTAGCGAGCAGCCAAACGCAGACTGCGTTGATAGCCGCCGCGATCAGGGCCATTGCAATCATGATCGTCCCGAGCGGATCTGACCCACCGATGTAGCGGCGCCACGCATCGTAGAGGATGCCTGCAGCGAACAGGATCAGCAGCCCGCCGGAAACGTTCGCCGCCCCGCGTTTCCATTTGGCGGATCGGGACAAAGCGAAAAGGCTGATCGCGTAGACGAAGCTGTCGGAGAGGTTATCGAGCCCGTTGGCGATCAGGGCACTTGAGTCGCCGAAGGCGCCTGTTGCGAAAAAAGCCACGGCCAAACCGATATTGAGCGCCAGAACGATCCAAAGCGTCCGTCTCTCCATTGAATCTTGTCTAGCGGCCATTTTGTGGTTCCAGCTTGTGTTGTACGACACATTAACTTCTGCGGCAGATCTGCGTTCCAGCCGGAATGTTGGCTGAATTCCTTCAGGCCCCGATTTCCTCGTGTTCGGTCAAGCATTCCGAATGGTCCCGCAACACCTCAAGCACCTTGCAATCTCCCGTCCGCCCGCCGCTGCATTCGTGAACCATGCGTTTCAGTTCCGTGCGCAGCGCCTTCAGGCGGGCCATGCGCTGCTCCACCTGTTTGAGCTGGCGACGCGCGATGGCATCAGCCTCATCACAGGGCCGGTTGGGATGGTCGCTGAGGTCGAGCAGCTCGCGGATCGCATCGAGCGAGAAACCGAGTTGTCGCGAATGGCGGATGAAGGACAGCCGGTCGAGCTGTGCATTGTCGTAGCGCCTCTGCCCGCCTTCGGTCCTGCCAGGTTCGGGCATGAGCCCAATCTGTTCGTAGTACCGGATGGTCTGCACCTTCGTGCCAGTCTTCTTTGACAGAGTACCGATCGTGAGCATTTTCGCCTCCATGAAAAAGATACAGTTTGTGTAGGTTTTGCCGTCGGAATAAACAAGTGTCGGTTTCACAGACGCGTGAGTTCAAGCTATACCATGATTTCGTGCTTGAACCTCTAGCGGCTAGAGGATGTATCCGCACTTGCAATAAGAATCAAAAACAGGCGAACAGGATTGTCCCTTACATCGGCACAGAAGTTTCTTTGGGTTTTGGCAGGCGTGGCAGCGCTTGCCTTCGTATGGCTCTTGCTATGGTCCGATTATCGTGCCGATAGCGCCCGAACTGACGCCGAGCCGCCTTTTTTCGCTGAGTTCGAACTGACGGACCACCAGGGTATGGTTCAAACCGAGGAGGACTTTGCGGGGCGCTGGATGCTGGTTTTTTTCGGCTTTACCAACTGCCCCGACGTCTGCCCGACGACCCTATCTGAGGTCGCGGCGGTGATGGACGGTCTGGGCGACGATGCCGCCAAGGTCCAGCCGATTTTCATCACCATCGACCCCGAACGGGACACGCCCGCCGCACTCGCCGAATACGTCCCGCTGTTCGATGCGGGCATCATCGGTCTGACCGGCACGCCGGAACAGATCGCCGCCACATCCGAGACGTTTCCGATCTTCTTTGAACGCGTCGAAGAGGCTGCGGCGCCGGATGGTTACACGATGGGCCACACGTCGCATTTGTTCCTCTTCGATCCCGACGCGGGCTTCGCCGACTCGTGGCCCTACGGCACCTCCGCCGAAGAGATACTCGCCGATCTGGAAGAGAGGTTCTGACCGACATGAACCGTATGTCCGGAGAAACAGCCCTCGGGCTGGCGTGGATCATCGCGCTCGTCGCCTCGCTTGCCGTGCTTTTTGTCGGCGAGGTGCTGGGGCAGACGCCCTGTGTGCTGTGCTGGTTCCAGCGCGCCTTCATGTTCCCCTTGGCCATTGTCCTCGGGCTCGGCCTTTGGTGGCGGGACGGCCGCGTGGGGCGCTACGGCATCGCATTGGCGCTTGGCGGCGGCGCAATCGCCCTCTGGCACATGGGGCTGTACGTCGGTCTTGTTCCCGAACGCGTCCAGCCCTGCACGGCCACCGGCCCCTCTTGCACCGATGACAACCAACTGGTCTTCGGCATCCCTATCCCGCTGATGGCGCTCGCCGCCTTCGCGCTGATCGGGGCGCTGTCGGCCCTTTCATTGAAGGACACACGAACATGAATCGACGCGGCCTGATCCTGTCCGTTCTTGCCCTCGGCGCCGCCGGTTTCGGCGGAGCCACCTGGTTTGCAATCCGCCCCGGCCCAGTGGCCGAAGCGGAGCCCGTTGCTCCGGAACTTGCGGAGGCGATGATCCGCCCCTACTCGCCCATCCTCGGGCCTGCGGATGCGCCCGTCACGATCGTCGAATTCTTCGATCCGGCCTGCGAGGCCTGTCGCGCCTTTCATCCCATCGTGAAGGACATCATGGCCGAGCATGGGGAAGCTGTCCGCGTCGTGATCCGCTACACGCCCTTCCACGGCGCGGCATCCGAGGAAGCCATCCGCGTGCTCGAAGCGGCGCGCATGCAGGACGTTTACGTGCCGGTGCTCGAGGCCGTTCTGCGGGAACAGCCGAGATGGGCGTCGCACGGTGCCCCGGCGCCTGGCCTGATCCTTCAGATCGCCGCCACGGCCGGACTCGATGCCGAAGCCGCGCGCACGCAAATGCTGGCACCCGGTGTCGTGGCGATCCTTAACCAGGATCGTGCTGACGTCGAGGCCGTGGGAATTCGCCAGACGCCCACATTCTTTGTGAACGGCAAGCCGCTCGATCCATTCGGGGAGGCAGAGTTGCGTCGTCTGGTGGCCGCCGAAGTCGCTGCCGCGCAAAGCTGAATGGAAAGGGCAGGATCAGAACGATGAAAAAGTATATTTTGACTGGCACACTGGCCGCGCTTTTGACCCTTGGAGGGCTCTCGGTGCCCGCGCTGGCCGGACCCGAGGATGTTGTCGTCGAGAACGCGTGGTCCCGCGCCTCCATCGGGATGAACCGTCCCGGGGCCGCTTACATGACGATCCGCAACACTGGCGACGAGCCGGTGACGCTGATCGGCCTTACAACACCGCTCGCGATGATGCCCGAAATCCACGAGACGAAGACCAATGCCGAAGGTGTGAGCTCCATGAGCCCGGCGGGGGAGATCGCGATCGCCCCGGGCGAGAGCGTCGCGCTCGAACCGGGGGGCCTGCACGCAATGCTGATGCGGCTACAAGAACCGATGACGGAAGGGGACACCTTTCCGCTGACCCTGCTTTTCGACGACGGAGGCGAAGTGACGGTCAAGGTGCCGATCCTCGGAATCGCCGCGCGGGGGCCAGAGGACTGATGCGGCGACGGGCGGTCCTGGGGTACGGCGCGGCTGGTGTCGGGGCGGTCGCCCTGATGCTCTTCGTCGGTTGGTGGCAGGTCGATGGACCCGGTGGACCCGAACCTGTCGGGCAGCGGCCTGTGGCCCTGACCGAGATGGATTTCCGTCTGACGGATCATGAGGGCAACGCGGTCGGGCCGGAAACCCTGATCGGTCGCCCGACGATGGCGTTCTTCGGCTTCACCTACTGTCCCGATGTCTGCCCGACCACGCTTTCTGACATTTCGGGATGGCTCGACGATCTGGGAGACGAGGCCGACGAGATGAACGTGGTTTTCATCACGGTCGATCCCGAGCGCGACACTGTCGAAACGATGGCCGAATATGTCGGCTACTTCCATCCGGCGATCCGCGGCTGGACGGGACCGGAAGAGCAGATAGCGCGCGTCGCGGACGGCTTCCGCGCCACCTACGAGCGAGTACCGGCGGAGAGCGGCGATTACACGATGAACCACACCGCGAGCGTCTTCCTGTTCGCAGCCTCTGGGCGATTCGTCACCATGATCGACTATCACGAGCCCAAAGAATTCGCGGTGCCGAAGATCCGCCGCGCGCTGGAAGAAGAAATGGAGGGGGCGACATGAGGCTCAGAACTTTGGCGGCTTGTGTCGCAATTGCGGGGACGGTTTCGGGAGCGGCTATCGCCATCTCTGATTCCATGTCGAAAGAACCCGTGCCGCCGGAACTTGCCCAGGCAGGTAGCTGGATGCCCCAAGGTCCTGAAGCCCCCCAGAACGTTGACATCCCCGTGACGCTGCCCGCGGCGGCATGGGCAGACGATGCACCCGACCTCAGCCCGCTGCCCCTTCTGCAGGCCGCGTTTGCCGACAGGCCGGTGCAAGCGATCGAGCCACCCCTGTCGACGTGGTCGCGCGACATTGCTCCGGGCGAAACGCTCGATTTCTTGCTGTCAGAGGCCGGTCTTGCGGCACCTGACAGAGCCGAAGTTGCCCTCGCGCTTGGTGCGGAATACGATCTGCGACGGCTGCGGCCGGGGCACTCGGTCACTGTCGCTTCGACCGTGGACGGCAGCCCCCGCACCGTCTCACTCGCCGTCGAGGACGGGGTTCGGATCGAGGTGGTTTTCGGCGAGCAGATGTCCACGCAGGTCGTGGCTCCGGATCCGGAAATCGTAACCCTTGCCGGCGAAGCCATGATCGACAGCTCGATCTTCGCGGCACTCGACGAAGCCGGCATACCCGCCCGTTTTTCCGTGGACCTTGCGCAGATGCTGGGTGGGACCGTGGATTTCCGCCGCGAGATGGCCGGTGGCGAAACACTAAGGCTTCTCTGGCGTGAGGCGCGGGTCGGAGAGGACAGGATCGGACAGCCCGAACTCGCCTTCGCCGCACTGGAGATCGGCGGTTCGCTTTACGAGATCGTATGGCCGGACGACGGCAGCGGTCAGGCGACGATCTACGTCGATGGCGAGGTGCTGCGCGTCTTCGCACAGCCGGTAGAGGGTGCGCGCCTCAGCTCGGTGTTCGGACGCCGCACGCATCCGGTCTTTGGCAACGTCCGGATGCACACCGGCGTCGATTTTGCAGCGGCACGTGGGACACCGGTTCAAGCGACGGCACCGGGGCGGGTCAATTTCATCGGCTGGCGCGGCGGATATGGTCGCGTGGTCGAAATCTTGCACGGCTCCGACACCATGACGCGCTACGCGCATCTGAGCGCCGTGCCGGAAGACTTGGCACAAGGCCAACGCGTTGCGGCGGGAGACGTGATCGGCCGCGTCGGCGCGACTGGCACGGCGACAGGTCCGAACCTGCACTATGAGGTGCTCGTGGATGGGCGCCCGACTGACCCCCTCTCTGACGACCGGCTCGCCGAAGCGGCCGAGAGCGATGCGGATGATACCGCCGCGCTCTCGCGTCTGGCCGAGGCGCGGGCGCTTCTGAATGAAAACCTCGGCAGCGAGATTGCCAAAACGACAACCGAAAGGCTCTGACCCATGAAACGCATGACACAAGTTCTTGCCATCACGCTCGCCCTGTTCCCAGCGGCCCAGGCCCTCGCAGAGGCAACGGCGATCGACGTCCGCAAGACCAACGGATGCGGCTGCTGCCTCTCGTGGATGAAACATCTCGAAGAGAACGGGTTTGTGCCGACCGGCCAGGACATGTTCGGCGGGCTTCTCGTGCGCTTCAAGCTAGACAACGGCGTGCCGCAGCGCATGGTCTCCTGCCACACCGCGCTCATTGACGGCTACGTGATCGAGGGCCATGTACCGGCCGCTGACATCCGCCGCCTTCTCGAGGAGCGCCCGGACGCCGTCGGCCTCGCTGTTCCGGGGATGCCCTATGGCTCGCCCGGCATGGGGCCAGAAGACGACCGCGAGGCCTATGATGTCTTCCTCATCCGCAAGGACGGGTCGACGGAAGTCTTTTCGAGCTACGCCGAAGGATAATCTGGCCCGCCCATGGAAAATCTGTCTCCGATAATGCTCGGCTTTCTCGGAAGTCTTGCCGCCGGATCGCTCACAGCAGTCGGAGCAGTTCCCGTGCTGTTCGGGCGCATCCCGTCTCGGGCCACACGCGATCTGTCGCTCGGCTTCGCTGCCGGTGTGATGCTCGCCGCTTCTTTCTTTTCGCTGATCATCCCGGCATTGGATGCGGCGGAGCCGATGTTCGAAAACGGCGCGATGCCTGCGGCCATCGTATGCGTTTCGATTCTTCTGGGCATGGGGGCTGTCGCCCTGATGAACGAAAAGCTGCCGCACGAGCACTTCAAGACGGGACGCGAAGGGCCCGAAGCGGCGTCTTTGCGGCGGGTCTGGCTGTTCATCATCGCAATCACGATCCACAACTTCCCCGAAGGCCTTGCGGTTGGGGTCGGCTTCGGATCCGGAGGTATGGAGGGCGGTCTGCCGCTCGCCATCGGCATCGGGCTTCAGAATGCGCCCGAAGGATTGGCCGTCGCTGTATCTCTGCTGGGCGAGGGATATCCGAAGCTGCGCGCCTGGGGCATCGCGGCGCTGACGGGCATGATCGAGCCGATTGGCGGTTTGCTCGGGGCCGGCATCATCACACTGTCGGAACCGCTGCTTCCATGGGGTCTGGCCTTTGCCGCGGGCGCAATGCTCTACGTCATTAGCCACGAAATCATCCCCGAAACCCATCGCAGCGGCCATCAGAACAGGGCGACGCTCGGTCTCGCAGTCGGGCTCGTTCTGATGCTGTTCCTTGATGTCTGGTTGGGATGAGGCAATGTCACTAAACAAGGTATCTCCGATGATCGGCGTCTTCGCAGCACTTGCTGCGTTCGCGATCGATCAGATCACCAAAGCCATTGTCGTTGCGAATGCCGTCACTTTAAGCGCCGGAATTCCCGTGTTTCCGGGATTCAACCTCGTCTTTTATCGTAATGACGGCGTGACTTTCGGGATGTTGGGCGGCGCGCCGTGGTGGAGCCTCATCGCTTTCGCTCTTGCCATCTGTGTTTGGCTGGGGGTTATGCTGTTTCGCGCCGACAATGCGGTGGAAACGCTTGCCTACGGTGCGATCATTGGCGGAGCCCTGGGCAATGTCATCGATCGTGTGCGGTATCGGGCTGTAACAGACTTTCTCGATTTCTACATTGGCACAACACATTGGCCTGCCTTCAACTTGGCCGATGTATTTGTCGTCAGTGGCGTGGGGCTCTTGCTCGCCGCGCCATGGATCAGCGCGCGGCGTTCGATCAAGTCGTGAAGCCGGAAATTCTGAACCGCATCGCTCTGCGCCACCGTTTGCTTTCGCGGATGACGCTTGGTTTCGCCGCCGGGGCGATGACCGTTCTGACTTTCCCGCCTCTTTCGATTCTCCTGCTCGTTCCCGTTGCCTATTCCGCGTTGTTTGTCGGGCTTCGCGATCTCTCCTTCGGGCGCGCTTTCCTCGTCGGCTGGGCGTTTGGTCTCGGCCAGTTCGGTTTCGGGATTTGGTGGATCGCGGAAAGTTTCTACGTCGAGGCCGAGCGGTTTGGGACGATGGCGATTCCGGCGGTCGCGGGATTGTCCGCAGGTCTCGCGATTTTCCCAGCCATTGCCGCTGCGCTTTTTGCCGAAATCGCGCGGCGCGGAGCCATGGGCAGTCTCTTGGCCTGCCTCCTGTTCGCGACCTCCTGGACCGTGGCCGAGTGGTTGCGTGGTCACGTTCTGACAGGGTTTCCCTGGAACCTGGCCGGTTACGCACTTGTAGACTACGCCGCCCTTCGCCAGACCGCCGCCTGGGTCGGAAGCTATGGGCTAAGCTTTCTCACCGTGTTCGTCGCGGTACTCCCTGGCGCGGCTGCTATGGCGTCCGGGCGGCAACGATTGACCATCTCGCTCATGGCGCTGGCCGGAATCGCGACGATGTGGGCTGTCGGCACGCTGCGCCTCCAGTCGGATGCACAACAGCCACCCGGTGTCGACCTGCGCATCGTCCAGGGCAACATTCCACAAGAGGAGAAATGGGCTCCCGAGAACCGCGAGGCGACCTTCGCGCGCTATCTTGAGCTTTCAACCCGGCCCGGCGATTTCGACGTGCTTCTCTGGCCGGAAACCGCCTTTCCGGGTTTCCTCGATGAGGATACGGAGGCACGGGCCCGCATTGCCGCAGCGCTACCAGACGGCAGAGTGCTGCTGTCGCGTTGCCTTTAAATCTGAGAGGGAGTGGACAAAACATGGGGGTCATCTTCGTCGTTGCGGTCCGTGCTAAGGTGAGTTCTTTGCGTGTGGGGCTGCC
>NZ_MPZQ01000029.1:0-11398 GCF_002020045.1 Thioclava sp. F28-4
GCGGGATGGAGCAGCCCGGTAGCTCGTCAGGCTCATAACCTGAAGGTCGTAGGTTCAAATCCTACTCCCGCAACCAACGAATTCGACACCCCGCCCAAACCAAGGCGGGGTTTGTCATTTGTGCCATCCCCCAATCCCAGGATCGCACCCAGTTCCCCATAAAGCTCAATCACATGGCCGCTGGGTGCGTCCGGGTCCGGGTGCAGAACGATCTGCTCGATCAGGCCGCGCAGGATGGCTGTCGCCTCGCTGCGGCTATCACTGTCATTGAGCGCTACCGTCAGATCTTCCACCTTGCTGCGGTAGATCTCCGCAACAGCCGGATGGATGATGACGGGATCGGGCGTTGGCATCGTGGAAAGCCTGTCCTGGAGCGCGCGTTGCTCGGCCTCCAACTCATCCAGACGTTCCTTCATGCTCGCGTGGAACATACCGGCCATGATCGCATTCACGAGATTTTCGATCTCGCCGTCAATCTGTGCGAGGCGCTGTTCCGACGTCTTGCGTGCGTGCTCTGCTGAGCGTTGCTCCTTGCGCATCTCCTGTTGGAACTCCGCGACAAATTCCGCGATCAGGTCCGGATGCAAAAGATGTGCCTTGAGCCCTTCGAGAACGCGTGCTTCGATCTCCTCCCGACGGATCAGCGCACGGTTGGCGCAGGTTCCCCGGTTGCGGGCGGCGGAGCAGCCATATTTGACCTTGTTGACGAGAATATAGTTCGCGCCGCAGCAGGCGCATTTGAGCAGGCCCGAGAAAAGATGCGTGGGGCGCCTCGCGGCACCGAAGGCGTTCGGGCGATCATCGGCATTGATGGCGGCTCTGACGCCCTCCTGGATCTCTTTCGCGCGCCCCCATAGATCGTCATCGATGATCCGCAGATCTGGAACGTCCTCGATGACCCATTGTTCGGGAGGATTAGGCCGTGCCTGCCGCTTCCCTGTCGAAGGATCCTTGATGAACCGTTGCCGGTTCCAGACACGTCGACCGATATAGAGTTCGTTATTGAGGATCCCGGTTCCCCGTTTGCGGTTGCCCGAGATCGTCGAAAATGACCAGGTTCCAGCGGTTTTGCCCTTCGCGGCACGCGGGGCAGGGACGTTCCGCTCATTCAATTCGAATGCAATCGCCCGCGCACTCTCTCCAGCAGCAAAGCGTTCGAAGATATGGCGCACGATGGCGGCCTCGGTCGGCTCGATTACGAGATCGCCCGTGGTGAGAGAGCCATCGGGCAGAGCGTTTCGATCGAGGCGATAGCCGAAGCTGAGGCCCCCCGCTGACTTGCCTTGCCTGACGCGTCCCTCGAGGCCGCGATGGGTCTTCTGGGCGAGCTGGCGCAGAAACAGTGCTGACATCGTTCCGCCAAGGCCGATGTGCATCTCATTGATCTCGCCTTCGGCTTTCGTGTGTATTCCCACGCCGAGAAAGCGCATGCGCTTGTGCAGTCCTGCGATATGTTCTTGGTCGCGCGACAGGCGGTCGAGGCTTTCTGCAACCAAGATATCGAAACGACCCTGCATTGCTACTTGTTGCAGTTGCTGGAATTGCGGCCTTAGATGAGAGGCCCCGCTCATGGCCTCATCTGAAAAAACCTCAACGACCGTCCAGCCATGTTCCTCGCAAAATCGCCGACAAAGCCGGATCTGGTCGGTGATCGAGGCTGGGGACTGCAAGTCTGATGAATAGCGTGCATAGACGGCTGCACGAAGCGGATCGGATCTGAACATTTATCATTTCTCCGGCTCGGGGGTGGGATACTCCCGTGTCGCTTGCCGCGCGAGAAGACGTGCAATTTCGATGAGTGACGGATGCGGCGAAGAGTGGGGATCAAGCGCAGAAGTCCCACTCGCGGTCGCTTCCCGCTTGATCACCGGTTCTTTTCGCTTCTCCCGTCGTCCCAAAATCTTGATCCATCTGAGCATACTGCCGATGGGAGTAGTCTACTTCGTCGGGAGGACAGAAGCGCATGGATACCATCTCCCTGCGAGCTAGGAATGTGGATAACCTACTCGAAAGTAAGGAATTTACACTCTTGGCAAGGAACGCGTGAAGCTGCTGGCAGGCGGTGGCATATGACTGCCGAGCGCCTCGATGGACGAAAGTTTTTCCAAGAGTGCGTTTTGCGGGATTTAGCCACGACTAGGACGTCGTCCAATTTATTCAGGTCGCCAGGCGATCGTGCGGTCGAAACAACCGGGTCAGCCCATCTTCTCCAAGCTCACGTTTTTCCATGAGGCAAGCAGCCAGCGCCTCGACTGCTGACGCATTCTCACGGACCAAACCGCATGCGCGTTGCCATGCGGTGTCCAGCCGATTCCGGACGCGCGAACGAAGCGCGGGCGGGCTCACTACGGTGAGAGCATCGTCTGGGCTCCACAGTAACCCCTCGCTCCCCATTCCGTATCTATGCTCAATGGCGGTGCAGAGCTCGGTTGCGAGCGCAAGGTCCGATCGGCTCCCACCTCCGGATCCGTTCGACACTGCGCCGAGAAGAACATGCTCTGCGGCTCGGCCAGCGAGGAGTGCTACGACCTGGTCTTCGATGTCAGTTTGCAGCATCGAAACAGGGGCGGGCGCACGCTCGATAAAGCCATGACGTGGAGAAACTTGGACCCTGCGAACTGAGCCGGGACGAAGAAGATCGGCGACGACAGCGTGCCCAGCCTCGTGCATGGCGATACGCTTCAGGTCTCCTGACGTCTCTTCGCCATGCCCCAGAAACGTCCGCAGCGTCGGTGCATCGAGCATTCGGCCATTGTGTCTGGCATCAGATTTCGCCGCCCGGATCGCAGCGTCGAGCGAGGCAGGCGTGTGTCCAACGGCGACGCGCGCGATTTCTGCGAAATCCGCGTCGGTTAACATTCCCGCAAGCGCGTCACGCAGCATGGCTTCCAGGAAGTGACGATCAGGTAGCGGCACTTCGAGCGACACGTCGAAGCGTCCCGGTCGCAAGATCGCTGGATCAATGCGGGTAGGGTAGTTGCAGGCACCGACAAGCAGGACGCCTGGTTCGCGGGAGAGCGCATCGACTTCTTCGAGGAATGCGTTGATGACCTGGTCGCGATAGTTTCTGTTGCGCGGATCACGATCCTCACGACTGCCCACGGCGTCGATCTCGTCGATGAACATGACGCAAGGCGCCGCCGCGCGCGCCTCGGCAAAACTTTTCCGCATAGCGGCCAGCATGTGACCGAGGTGTCCTTCGGCTTGCCATTCCGCGAAACTGGTCTGCACCAAGGCGACGCCGGCGCTTTTGCCCATCGCTTGGGCAATCCAAGTTTTACCGGTCCCGGGTGCGCCATGAAGGAGAAGCGAGCGTGTAAGTTCCGACCAGTCGACCTCTCCTGCCTTCCAGGCAGCGAGATCTCGCACCATCCGCCACGCTTCCGCGTGAACCGGAGTGCGTTTTGCCATGGCCTCAAGATCAGGTAGGACCCTTCCCGAGAAAGACTTTCCTGCGCGGTTCTCGGTGAAGCCTGCGAACCGCTCAGCGACCGCGTGGGCTGTCGGTGCACGTAGTGCGATCAACCACTGCTCGCGACTGAATTTGGCCATCGCTTCGGGCGAGGGCAGAGTGGCGCGAATTGCCTCTTCGTCGATCGCTTCCATGTCCCCGCGGCTCGCACGCAGCAGAAACATCAAAACATCCGCGTCAGGCGGTAGTAGCGTGACCTGTTTGCAGGGCGGATGCAGGTAGGCATTGGGCAAATCGCGAGAGGCGATATGGGCAATGAAGAGCGGCGCACGAAGCGCGAGCCGCTCCGGGAGGAGTGCGGCCCCAACACCGCTTTCCGCGAAGAGAAGCGTTTGGTGCGGCGAGCCGCGAACGACTCTTTCGAGTGCCCAACCCGGTGGCAACATCGCGTCTTCAATGACGGACGTCAGGAATTTGATGTCATCCGTGTGGAGACCGTGGAGAACGGTGATCGCTCCTTGAGCGAGTTGATCGCGGAACTCGGTCTCGCTCCCGAACGCGGCCGCAAGTTGCAGGGCGATCAAGAGTTCGTTCGTCGGGATCGCGATGTCGTTCGGTTGTTCGTCAGGCTCGCCGCTGGGTCCCATTTTTTTGTCACCTCCGCCGGTGGCGCCCCTGTTCGGCGCCACGCGGTCGGAGGCAGGTGAGCGACATGATGAGTTTTCTCCAGTAGAGTTCCCCACGGCCTCCCAATCTTCAACGGGCGCGGGCCCATTCGTTTCCTCCGCGAAACTGGACTCCCATTCTCCAGGATTTTCGCATGCGCTGTCTAAGATCAGCGCATGGCGCAACCGAAGCCGGGCGATGACGTGTTCGGCGAAGGGTGCCCAAGGCGGCGCGGGGGTGATTTTGGTTCTTTTCATAAGGCAGCTCCAGGCAGAGAGAAGATGCACCCCGGCAAGAGCCGGGGTGGGAAAGGGAAGAAAGCTAGCGAGAGGTTCTTAGACCTTCACCCCACCGCTGGCCTGCGCGAGCACGACTGCATCGAGAAGACTCTCAATCTCGGGGCGGGCCCAGGGACGATATACTTCGCCAGTCGTATTCAGGAGATGCGCGAACTCCGTTTGCGGCACGACCGCTTCGATGAGGTGACGCGTAAGGGTGCCGTGCATTGTCTTTTCTGCGGAGCAGGCAACGCTTCCCGATTTCATTTCGACCTGTCGCAGGATCGTCACTGAAGCATCTTTGGGAATGCCGAGTTGATAGCGGTGGCGGCGCTCGGGGTCATTGCTGTAGCCCAGCTTCAACACATGATCCTCGCCGTGTCGGATATCGAGGAGATAAATGACGGAAGATCGCGCAGACCAGGATGCGCCGCAGGCGCCACAATCGACATGTCCACTCTGCATGTTGGCGCGTGCAACCCGTTGTTCATGGCCGCATTCGTGCCGATACATGCGGTAATTCGGGTCATTCGCAAGATCCGCGCCGAGCCGCTCCCAACCTCGCTCGATCGCTTCGTCTTCTTCGCGCGCGAGGTGGCAAATCTCGCAGCGCGCTTCCACTTCGCCTCGAGCAGCCCGCCCGACGAGCTCGAACTGTCGGCGCAAGGTGTGGCCACAGCTTGCCTCATAGAAACCGTAACTGGCGTCGGCGATGTCGTAGCCGAGGAAATTAAGACCGGCCAACCTTGCTGCTTCGCGTCGCCGAGCATCCTCACACGCTGTGCAGGCGACACTTGCGGTGCGCAGGGTGAAGAGCTTCTGTGCAACATGCGCTCCGCATTCCTCACATTCGAGGACGACGTGATAGCGATCGCGCACTCGGCGATCGATGCGAAAGCCCTTATCCATCGCGATCTCGATCCACGCGTCATGGATTTCGCCGGATACCTCGTGCCACTCTTCCGCTGGCGTGGACCGCGAACGACGCGGAATATAAAGAGGGGGGTGGTTCCCGGGAGGAATGACAAAGGGCGGCTGCGGGGTGGGGGTGGATACGTAGTGAGTCATCGTGACCTCTGAATTAAGCGCATCGGGACACGCGCTGCGTCCAAGAGATGGCGCAGGTCGGTCGCTCTGGCATTGATGGAAGGGAAGGGCGCTTAGGCGAGCGAGACGATGAACGAAGCGTTCTCGTCGAACAGCTCGTTCTTCAGAGGCTGGTGGCGCTCAGGCGCTTTGACGTCACCGTTGAGAGTGGTATTGGCTTGAATAGTCATTGTCTGGTCTCCACGAAAGATCAGGGATTGGCGGTCCTCGTCAATGTTGCAACCATTGGCGAGGACCAGTTTCGGCGTATAGCATTTGTATATACTCCGAATTTTAGAATGTAAAGAGGATGTATATACAAAAATGTCGCGAGAGCCGAAGACCAAACAAGTTAATCTCCGGATCACTCCGACCTTGAAGGATGCGGCGGATCGCGCTGCAGTGGATGATCAACGATCGCTCACATCGTTGATTGAGAAGCTTTTGACGGACTATCTCAAAGAGAATGGCTACTTGCCCAAGTAACGTGAAAGGGCGCGTTGCGCGCAGCGGAAGCTGTGCCGTCTGCAACTTAGATTTCGGCCTTCGGCGTATTCTCTTCTACCGATCGTTCAGGATCGTTCTGTCCACCATCGACCTCAACGAGCTCGCCCAGCTACGTATGGTCTGGGTTTCCCGCCGTCTGTGGCAGAGAGCGTCCGCCAGCAAGCTCCAAACGGTGGTCTGGTGAGCGCGGCAGGTCGTGAGCAAGGCTGCGAGGCGGGGGGGCTGCTTTCATCAAAACGCACCGTGATCGGCAAGCCGGGTAGGGCTTAGAGCCCCGGCCCCCTGTCGGTCTCGGGCGGCGCCTTATCCGGCCCGCCGCCCATCGCCGTGGCGACACGTTGCAAAAGGCCTGCGAAGCGGATGACCACCTTCTGGACAGTGCTGCGTTCGTCAGGCTCTGTCGCTGCGATCTGTTGCAGAAACTTCGGGGCTCGATGGAGGAACTGATCCGGTTCATTCATCTCCAGAAAGCGCCCATCCTCGACCATGCCCAGCATGTCGCGCATCGTCTCGAGACCGTCCTCGGACTCCTGAAGCTTCCGCGTCGCGACCTGCTCGCGGCGTTCTGCCGCGCGCTCCCGTTCGGCAATCTCGTCTTCTTTTGCATCGACCTTCTGCTTTCTCCGCACGAGCTCTTCGTTCTCCGTTTCGATCCCTTGCAACCTCTCCTTCAAAGTATCGACCTGTTTGCCCAACGCCTTTTCCTCTTTCTCCAACCTTTCCGCTTTGGTCCTGTTCGAAAGATCCAATTCCCGCTGTGCGGCTTCAACCTCCGCAATATGGCGTGCATGCGCCTTGCGCTCCGCATATTGCACTGTAGAGAGCCGCTCGTTCCGGGGGCCGTGGCGCAGCAGGCCACAGGGTTTGCCGACGGCCTCGTAATAGTCGTCCTGAAAGGACGCCATCGCGGCCTCATAGGCTGCCTTTTCAGAGTTCTTCGCAGTTTTGTTTTTGCGCGCCTTGTGCAGGTGGCGGTCATTCTCGAAGGTCCAAGTCGCGAGAGCCTCGGAGTTTTGCCGCTCGATCTCGGCGCAGCCCGTCTGCCATGCAGCGATCTGCTCCTCATAGTGGCTCATCCGCCGGGCCTGCGTCACACGGTTCTTCGACGGCTTCGGGCGCTTGGGTTTCAACGGCCGCGACAAGGGCTCCGGACGGGGCAGGGAGGTGAGTGCCTCAGCAGGACCATGGGCGGTGCGCAATGCTGCGGCTGCGACCTTGCCCACATGCAGCTTGTTCGCGCTGAGTTTCGGATCTGTCAAATTGACGGCGAGGACGTGGATATGGACATATTTCTCGTCGAGATGCATCACCGCCGAGGCGGAGAGGCCTTCAGGCATTCTTGCCCGAAAATCCCTCAGCAGGCGATCGGTCCATGTCTCGATCTCGGCGATGATCTCTTCCGAGCCGCCAAGATACTCAGCTGAGGTGATCGGGTGGGAATGGATTTCCGTGTAGAGCGTCGGTGCGTCCGTCTTCAGCCCCCGCTCGTAGCTGCCACCGCCTTTCTTGCGCACGGTTTCCCGGATCTCGGCCCGATGCGCATCATGGAGACGACGCAGCTCAGCCGGGGCGATCAAGCCGAAGCCAGTCAGGATCTGAGGCGGGCGGGGCGTCGCGATGTGCCTGGAATATCGCTGGTCTCGCAGCGCCTCGCCGAAGACCTGATTAAGGTCGTTGTAGTGATCCTTCGTTCTCTGAACCAGGGTCGGCTTGAGGCTGTAAGTCTGAATATGGACGAACTGGTAGGCCATGGCGCAGCTCTCTGATTACGATCATGGCAACCTATTTATACAGGCTCAGCGAAAATCCGAAACGGAATCGGGCTCTCTTGAAGCGAAGCTGGGGATAACCTAGGGTGCTGATAACGTTTGCGAAATTCTATTTCGAAAACGGCCCCGGTGTGGGCTAGATACAGCGACAGACTGTAGGTAGCTAAAGCTACCATCGTCTGCCCCTTACGCCGGGGAGGCGCTCCGTCGGGTCGAAATCCGCTGACGCAGGATCTCGACCCAACTGCGCGGATGGCACGCCATCCTTGCCAAAGCGTCGCACCAGCGCGCGACGAGATGCAAACGGCCGCCCGGGGGGCGCGCCGCAGACGAGGCGATGTGCTAGGATGGGATCGGTGTGCTGAACCTATGCTGGGCGGGGTGGCTTGAGAGGGGTGGCGGTCAGAGCCCCATCGCGACGCCCTCGCACTCGCACCGAATCTCGAGCAAGGCTGGCAGTCCGCCTTCAATCCCGACATCGACCGGCCGCGCGCCCGCAAAGAGCGGCCCCGTATTGGCCCGGGTCATCCAGGCACATGCGATCGGATCCTCGAAATAGGTGCCGAGCGCCTTATAGATAATGAAAGGGACGAGGTGACGGTGACTGATCTTCTGTTGAGGGGTAGTCTCCGGATCGAAGTTCTGCTCATCGTCGAGGCCCGACTCCGACGTCCCGAGGAAAGCCGCGGCCTCACGCACGGAGAGGTTCCATTGCGCAACAAGGCTGCCAGAGGCTTTTAGCCCTGCGATCGTGATCTCTTCGCTGCCGCCAACTGCGAACTGGAGCCTATACCTGATTATGTCTCTGTGATATCTCTCATGTAATTTCACGGGGGAATTTCCGAGGGGACCATGGGATTTCGAATGGCCGTTGCCGACTGGATTTCTGGTGGCATGATTGAAGAACTTGAAGCGGAGGCTGACTGGGCGTGGGAAGCTCTTTCTAATGAAGCTGTGGCAAGAAAAGTAGCAGGCTATCGTGCCGCACTCGACGCGATCATCGCGGAGCCACATCGGGCGCGCGAAATCGCTGAGAAAGCTATCGATTCAATCTGATCCCCTGAAACTGGACGGTTCGAAGTTGGAGTTTTCGACCGCTGATTCCGGGCAGGCCTAGAAGCGGAAATGCATGTAAGTATCTAAGTCCACAGACGCGTGAGCGTTCGTCCAGAAGCAAGGTGAAGATGCCGAAAATAGAAAAGAATAGCGGTGCGCTGTATTGCATGGGCTTCTGGCCAATTGAAAACAACCGGAAACGAAATGCGGAACACTATACGAGATTACTACCCGAAACCATGAAACTTCTGCGTGGAAAGCGCTTGCATCTTTTCTATGATGGGAATGATGTTGGAGAAACTTTCGCAGCAGAGGCAGAAAGAAACGGCATTGAAGTATCGAAAGCCAAAATCTCCATTTCGGACCTTCCGACGTTCGACGCAGTCTTGCCAATAATTTCAACGTGTGAGCGCTTGGTGTCGGAAGGCAAGCACCATGATGACACGCCCGCTCGCGAGAAGATGTCGATGCACCTGAAACGCGACTACTTGCTGTCTGGTGCAGAGGCGTTCCGGTCGATGGTGACTATCTGGACGTCCAAGATACCTCTTCTCGCCGAATTGTCCCGTTCGGCACCCGCTGGCGTGAATAGCGTGGCTTGGGTGGATGCTTCAATTGCGAAATTCAAAGGCAGCCGCACGAATTGGAATTTCATGAATCAGACGCTTCCTAACGACCGGGTTGCACACTATGCCAGCCCAATGTTTTTCCATGGTGCGCCTTTGCCGCTGAACGCAAGCTTCCTCTCTGCGTCCATTGATCTCTGGCCGACGGTCAACGCCCGCTTCCTTGAAGAACTCGTGGACAGAGCAGGAGACGGGTATGTTCATGATGAAGAAACGATCATGAGTGGCGTGGTGGCGAAATACCCTGAACTTTTCCAAACGCTCGGGAGGCCTGTAAGAGGCATTAGGCGCCTCCCCTTGAAGATATCCTCTTTGGTTCAATGAGCTTGGTCGACGCAATAAACTCCTCATTAGCCAAGTTCTCCTGGGAGGTGCGCGGGTAATGGAAGTGTTATCCAACTCCTCGGCTCATGACGCGGAGCAACAGGCAAAATGGTTAAGCATTCTGGTGCCGACCTACAACGCCGAACCATATTTAGCAGAGTGTCTCCGCAGCATATTCGACAATATCTATGAGTTACCCGAAAAGGCGGCCGAAGCGATAGAAATTATCGTTCTCGATGATGCCTCCAAAGACGGCTCGCGAAAGATAATTGAAGACTTTAGATCCCGCTTTTCAGAGACAATTTTGGTCATCGAGCATGATGTTTCTAGCGGTGTGAGTGCCGCAAGAAATAGTCTAATCGCGAAGGCGAAGGGTGACTATATTTGGTTTATCGACGCTGATGATTTAATGGCACCCGGCGTTATGGTCGATCTTCTTGATATCGTAAGCCGTGTCAAACCTGACTATATCATGTGCGACTACGCAACTTTTTCGAACGAGACGGTCGTTCTATCGAAACAGACTCGCAAAGCGACGTTCAAAGGGGCCTCGAATGTCCTAATCAAAGATCGCTCGACGGCGCTTTACGGTCTGTTCGAAACTGGCGCTCTACATCCTTGGTCGAAGATACACCGGCGATCGCTCTATGGGGATACTTTGGCGTTTCCGATCGGCAGGATCTACGAAGATCTGCTTGTCATGCCATTGCTTGCATCGCGCGCAGAGAGCTTCTTTCACGTGGCAGAAACTTGGATTTTGCATCGAAAGCACCAGGGAAGTCTGATTGGTTCAAAAGCGATAAAGAATGCCGAAGACAAATGCTTTGCGTTGGTTGCGCTCGCTGGTGAATTCGAGAAAGAACGCGGTCGCCTTTCGAGCCGATTTCTAAGCGCATTCTACTATTTCGTTGGGCGACACATGCGCGTTCTCTTGAAACAGCTCGTTCGCAGCGCCGATTTCGAGACAGCGAAGGACGCGTATAGCACATGTTCGAAGATGTTGAGCAGCACTTCGATCCGCATCGATGGACGGGTGCGCAATTCCTTGATTAGACGGGGCCGATTTGGGAAGCTGGCCGGGCTACTGATCTGGAAACGCCGGGCGCAAAAAAGGTTCGATTAGGAAAGTTGCTTCGTCGCACCAGCCGCAACATTGACGCCCCTCACTGCCCTGCAAGAACGTAGATATCGTCGAGTAAGTCGACATTTCTATGCTGCTTTCGCAGACCTGATCTGGGAAACCTGAACAATGTCGACAGAAAATGAACCTGACTGGCCTATCTTGGTCATCTCCCTGCAGGATGCCGCCAAGCGTAGGGCAATGGTCTCGAAGCAACTCGAGGCGCTTGGTTTGTCATTCAAGTTCTTCGACGCAATCGATGGTCGCTCCGGGTTGCCAGCAGCTTACGAAAGTCAGGTCGATCGCGCTGGCACCGAGGCATATTTCGGTCGCCCTATGAGCGATGGTCAATATGCCTGCGCTCTCTCCCATCTCGCGGTTTACCGGCAAATCGTCGAGGAAAAGCTTCCGGGTGCGATTATCCTCAAAGATGATGCGATTCTCGGGGACGCTTTCGCGCTCTTCTTGAGGGAGAAATGATCTGATCCCCGGAAACTGGACCGTTTGAAGCTGGAGTTTTCCGCTACGCTTCCTTGGCTGGAAGAGGAGTGGAA
>NZ_MPZQ01000003.1:0-516534 GCF_002020045.1 Thioclava sp. F28-4
GAACGCACCGGCCGATGAAGATCACGTTCAAAACACTTGCGCCCGCGGGGCCGTCTATACATGAAACTCTCCACGAAGCCGTGTCTCGCATCGGCTTGCTCGGCGCGATGTAGTGCCATTCGATCCGGTGCTCGGCACACCACCGCAGGATGGCGTTGGAGGTCAGTTCCGTGCCCCTCGCCATTGTCCTCGGACCAATGGCATGACATGGCTTATCGTCACCACTTTTTTGAAACCAGTTCCTTCTTCGCCGCCAAGTCCAGCATCTGCTCGGCCAGCAGCTTCTTCAGTTTGGCGTTCTCGTCTTCGAGCGTCTTCAGCCGCTTTGCCTCCGGCACCGTCATGCCGCCGAACTTCACCTTCCAGTTATAGAAGCTCCCTTCCGACACGCCGTGCTTGCGGCACAGGTCCGCGCACTTCACGCCTGCCTCGTGTTCGGCCAGGATGCCGATGATCTGCTCGTCCGTGAATCTCATTCGCTTCATTGTCCATCCTCAAGTTGGGTCGGTCTCCAATCGATGGTGGAGGAAAAATCCCGTGGCTGGTCACAAAACCTTTGCGCGGGGTTTCCTCCGGCATGGCGCCATGAATAGCGCTTGCAGGACAACGTCTGTCGTCTGGCGGCTCTGCATTACCCAGCCGACGACACGACGCGAGATAGATGAGGATGAGAAAACGATCCGGGGGATCGTTTTCCTGACGACCATCAATGACCACGGCGAGATAGGCGAAACCTTCCTGTTTGCGGATAGGAAATCTCGGTCACCCAGGCCTTATCCGGTGTCGCCACGCTGAACTGTCGGTCTAGAGTGTTGTCGATCTGCGCCTTTATGCCCGCCAGCCTGGCCAAAAGGGCGACCCGGTTCAGGCAGATGCTTTCGCTCTGCTCCAGAAGGTCGTCATGTAGCTTGCGGTGACCACAGACTTTGCCGTTTTCCACCCACGCCTCCTTCAGCAGCGCAATCTGCCGCTCGTCTTCTCGAGCTCGCTTGCTCAGTGGGGCCTTCAGCCACGCGTAGAAGCCACTCGGCTGGATACGTAAGCAACGCCACATCGCCCGAATAGAGAACTGCCCGCGATGCTCGGCCACGAACGCGTATCTCACGTGGCATCCCTGGCGAAATAGGCGCTCGCCATTGTCCTCGGACCAATGGCGGACAATGGCTCGCACTTTTTTTTAATGTCCCGCTCCTCCGTCACTCTCAGGAGGTCACGCTTGAGCCGACGGATCTCGGCATCCTTCTCCGCGTCGCCAGTCGAGGCTTTCGAGAACATCTTCTTTCAGAAGTAGAGGGAGTATTGGCTCACGCCCAAGCGCTCGGCTACCTCCCTGAACGGGTAACTCCTCTCCGAGAGCTGCGCGACGGCATCTCGCTTGAAATCGTCGCTGAACGTGGGTCGCTGCTCATCATGGCCTCCTTGCTTCAAAATTAGCAAAGAAGGCGTCGACGATACACGGGGCTATTCAATCAAAGCCAACTGACGTCACCTTCTGAGGCGCGCGTTTCAATTTCCGTGAAGTGCTGCGGATCGAGTGCATCAGCGAGATCTTGAAGTCGAAGCGAGGCGAAAATTGGGTCCGCATCACAGGCTAAGTCGGGTGAAATCTGTTCAGCTAGTGTGCTGACGAACACCCCGAGATCTTCGAGCGATTGGCTGATGCGATCAATGCTCTGTAACTCGCGAATGATCTGCGGAGCAAGGCTGCTGTCGATCCCGCTCGCCGAAAGGGCACGCTGGAGTGAAATCGACATGCGAGCGAGCGCTTCCAGTTCACGCCCGACGCGCGCAGTTAGATCAGCAAGCGGAACTCGGCGTGCCTGCTGTTGCATTACAAACGTCCTACAACTGCTTCAATACACGCTTTTAGTTCGGGCGGAGTGAACGGTTTCTTGATGAAGTTATTCATCCCGAACCGTCGACCCGTATCGATGACTTCAGGATCGGCCCGCCCGGTGATCAGGATGAAGCCTAACCCCTTTGTGCGAGCATCCTTTCGCATCGCCTGAAGGAATTGCAGTCCGTCCATTCCCGGCATGTTATAGTCAGAAATCACAAGATGGACAGGCTTGGCTTCGAGGATCTGGAGCGCGCTTTTGCCGTCGGTTGCGTATCCGACCTGCCGGATTCCCATCGCGTCAAGCGCCTGCATGATGAGCCCGCGGCTTGTCGACATGTCATCGACCACGAGGATGCGTAATTGGTCTCGTAATGCCATAAAATGCGATCCTGTCCAGTTAGGTTAAGTCAGTTTATAAGAGGTGACACCAGCTGTTCTGAGTTTAGACTGATCGCCATCTGTCACCCTTTCCGAATGGCCAACAAACAAGTATCCGCCTGGCGCTAGCTGTTCCTCAAACCGTTTCCAAAGACTGACTTGTGCCTCGGGCGCGAAATAGATGACGACGTTGCGGCAGAAGATCACGTCAAATTTTCCGCGCATTGGCCAAGGATCGTGAAGATTGAGTTCGCGAAACTTCACGATATCGCGGAGCTCTGAGATGATCTGAAAGTCTTCACCCTCCGGTCGGAAATATTTCTTTCGCAAAGTCTCGGGCACAGCTGCAACTGCGGTCGCGGGATAGAAACCCTTCGACCCTGCTGCGATCATAAGAGGGTCGATGTCGGTTGCGAGTATCCGAAGGTCTAGCTTCGCAAAATCAGGCGCGCATTCGGCAATCGTCATGGCTATCGAATAGGCTTCTTGTCCGTTCGACGATCCCGCAGACCAGAGCCGAACGCGACCACCATTCCTTGCAGTTTCCAAGAGGGTGGGAAGAACGATACGGCGCAAAGATTCGAAATGATGGTTCTCGCGGAAGAAATGGGTCACGTTTGTGGTGAGTGCGGACACCATTTGTCGACGCTCTTCGCGACCAGATTCGGAGGTCACGAGAGCGATATAGTCTTTGTATTGCGCGAGCCCCAAGGTCCGAAGTCTCTTTGCAAGACGGCTTTGCACCATCGAAGATTTTCCGGGCGCAAGCACAATGCCCGTCGTCTCGTGCAGGAGCTGAGCGATAGCTCTGAATTCGGACTCGGTCGGTGCGACCTGCCCCAATGTGGACAGGGGCACGTTCATGCAGCTTCGATCGCCTCTTGTGGCAACACGGACGTGAGATCGAGAATCCTGATCATCCGGCCTTCTACGATAGTGAGCGCCGAGATGTATCGTTGCGAAATGTCGGCATTAAGGTCGGGCGGAGATTGCATTTCAGAGCGGGGCAGGGCGAGTATGTCCGAGACCGCATCGACGAGAAGCCCTGCGGTTTGGCTGCCGACCTGGACGACAATGATCACGTTGCGTGCGTCACCGGCGACCGGTTCCATACCGAGCCGGATGGAAAGGTCGACGACAGGTAGAACGGTACCTCGCAAGTTGATCACGCCGCGTACAAATGCGGGGGCGTGCGGGAGCGGCGTCGCCCGGGTCCAACCTCGAATTTCGCGCACGGACATGATGTCGACGCTGTATTCTTCATCGCCGAGTCGGAAAGAGAGAAGCTCAACCTCTGCGGCTTCGGTTTTCGGCATGGTGTCTTCGGTCATGGCTTATCCTGCGAGTGAGAGATCAATGGCGCGGGTGTTGCCCGATGCGGATTGGACGAGATCAGCGGGGTCGAGAATGAGCGCGATTTGACCGTCGCCAAGAATCGTGGCGGCAGCGACGCCCGGGATGTGACCGTAGGACTGCTGCAGACCCTTGATGACGACCTGGCGCTGCTCGAGAATTGAATCGACGACGAGGGCGGAACGGGCGCCATCTTCCTGAGCGGTGAGCAGAACGACGTCGCCGCTATACGAGCGCTTAGGTGCGCGATATCCGAGTTCGGCACCGAGATCGAAAAGAGGCACGAAGGCGCCCCGCAGATGGATGACGTTGGTCGACGGGCCGAGCGCGCGGATATCTTCGCTTGTGAGCGTCGCAGTCTCAAGGATCGAGGAGAGCGGGACCACGAGGGTTTCGCCCGCGACATTGACGACCATGCCGTCGAGCACGGCTAGGGTCAGTGGCAGGGAGATCGAGAAGCAGCTGCCTTTACCAGGTTCAGAGGTGATTGAAATTCGACCGCCGAGGGACTGGATCGAGCTTTTCACAACATCCATGCCGACGCCGCGGCCAGAGAGCGCGGAAACCTGGTCCGCAGTGGAGAAACCGGGCAGGAAGAGAAGGTTGTCGATTTCGCTATCGGAAAGCTGAGCATCCGGGGTGACAAGCCCCTTTTCGATGGCTTTTTCGAAGACCTTCTTGCGGTCGATGCCACCACCGTCATCACTAACTTCGATCACGACGCGGCCGGAGCGGTGTTGAGCGGAGAGGGTGACGACTCCTTCGCGCGCTTTGCCAGCGGCTTCGCGTCTGTCGGGGGATTCGAGGCCGTGATCGACGGCGTTTCGGATCATATGGGTGAGCGGATCGGCGAGGCGCTCGATGACAGTCTTGTCGACCTCGGTTGTTTCACCTTCGGTTTTGAGACGGACATCCTTGCCGATCGCTGAAGAGGCTTCGCGCACGATCCGGGCCATCCGCTGGAACAGCGGCTTGACCGGCTGAGCGCGGATCATCATCACGCTGTCCTGAATGTCACGGGTCAGCATCATGAAGGCTTCGAGCCCGGTATTCACGGCGGAATTGGGCGGCAGACCGGATTCGGCGACGGATTGAGCAAGCATGGCTTGGTTGATCACCAATTCGCCGACGAGGTTCACCAACCGGTCGATGCGCTCGATATCGACGCGCACGGTGGCGCCGGGCTCTGCCGCGGGAGCGGTGTTGGCTGCCGTAGGCTGAGCGGCGGAGGGCTTCGCGGCCTCCGCTTGTTGCTCTGTCGGGGCCGGATCATGCGTGCGCGCGGGAGCTTCGGTTGCGATCTCCGCTGTCTCATTGGTTGGGGGCGGCGCGGGATCGACGGGACCGGATGTATCCCTCTCCGCCTCGGATTCCAGATTCTCATCTTCCTCAGTGACGCCTGACGGTTCGCCATCTATTTCGGGGAGATCCGGGAGGGGCGTCTCCCGTTTATCGAGGATCGGCGAAATATCGATCTGGCAGACGTCTTCGACAAATTCGAACACTTCCCGGATTTCGTCTTCCGTTACATCCCCAGTGATCTGGACGGTCCAGCTGAGATGGTTCTCCTCAGGGTCGAGCGCATCAAGTGGCGGAACCACCGATGCGTTGGTCGTGGTCGAGACCTCCGCGATCTCGGCGAGGGCGCGGAGGAGCTGCAGCGGCTCGTTACCTGAGGCATAGAGCGCGCCGTCGGGGCGGAACTGCAGGGTGAAGCCGGTCGGGGACGCGTCCTCGGGCGTAAAATCGAAGTCGAGGTCGAACGCGAGGCCCATCGGCTGGAAGTCCGCCGCCTCCACCTCGTCTTCCGCATCAGCCGTATGTGAAGGTCCGCGATCCCCCAAAAGCGCCTCAAGCGCCTGAAGGCACTCCTCGGCGGCCTCGGGTTCGGGAGACGCGTCGCGCGCGGCGTGGATTTCGTCTGCAAGTAGATCGGCCGCCTGAAAAAAGAGTTTCACCGCCTCAGGCGTCAGGTCGAGCCTCCCGGCGCGTAGCTCGTCCAGAACGGTTTCGAACCGATGCGCAAAAGCGACCAGCGCATCGAGACCGAACGCGCCTGCGCCGCCCTTGATCGAATGGACTGCCCGGAAGACGACATTGATCGTTTCGCCATCGTCAGCGCCCTCGTCGAGGTCGGAGAGCGCGTCTTGCAGGCTTTCGAGCAGCTCTTCACATTCGATGAAGAAGGACGCCTTGATTTCTGCCATCGGGTCGGACATGTCGCACTCCTTATCCGGCAACCATGTTGAGCGCCTTGACCAGTTTGGTCGGGTCGAAGGGCTTCACGATCCAGCCGGTTGCCCCGGCGGCGCGGGCGCGGGCTTTCAGCTCGGCCGCGGATTCGGTGGTGAGGACGAGGATCGGGGTCGCGCGGTGGCGGTCCTGCCCGCGCACGGCCTCGATGAAGCCGAATCCGTCGAGGCGCGGCATGTTGATGTCGGAGATGATCGCGTCAGGCTCCAGCCCGTCGAGCACCTCCAGCCCGTGCACGCCGTCTTCGGCGAGGTAAAGCTCCATCCCGGCATGTTCGAGGGTGAGCTTGAGCATGTCGCGAATGGTGCGACTGTCATCGACCGCGAGAACTTTCAGTGACATGGGGCCTCCGCATCCGGGAGGTGCTGAAGATCCTCACGCGAGAGTCCGAACCGGGTCAGGGCGCTGTCGAACGCCTCCGAACTGTCGGCGATCTCGAGGCGGTGACCTGCGATGCGGGCAGTCTTCGCCGCAGAAAGCAGCAGTTGCAGCCCCAGCGCGCCGAAATGGGTCACGCTGGAGGCATCGAGGGCGACATCTTCCGTCGCCACGCATTGCAGCGACGCTTGCAAGGGGCGCACGGTCGCAAGGTCGATCCGGTCGGGCAGGGCAAACGCGGTCATGGCGCCACCACAAAGTCACGAAGGCAGAGCGTACGCATCGGCAACCTCTTTCAAACACATCCGTGAAAGAGGTCTACGCCCAAGCCGTTAAAATAGCCTTGACGGAAACGCGCCTATCGCACCATGCGCGAAGAAAGATAGGAGGCGCAGCCCTGAAGCGCTGCGTAGTCGTCTTCGACCACGCTGACCGGGAAGGCGCGCAGGAATTCCGAGAAGCGCCCCTTGGCCTGCATCGCCTCGGCGAAACCGAACTCGTCGAGCCACGGGACGACGCCGCGTGCCGCCCCACCGATCAGGTAGATGCCGCCGAAGGGCAGGTGGGTCAGCGCCAGATCGCCCACGACCCGGCCCAGCATCTGTACGAAAAGCTGCCCGGCCGCGACGGCCGTCTCTTCGCCGCGGGTGATCGCTTCGAGGATCTCTTGGCCCGAGGTGGTCGCGTCGTCCTCGCCTCTGAGATAGGCGTAAAGCCGTTCCAGACCGCGTCCCGACACGACGTGCTCGACACTGGCGAAATCGTGCTTCGCATCGAGATAGGTCTTGAGCGCGAAATCCTCCTCGGTCTCGATCGGCAAGGTGGTGTGCCCTGCCTCGGAGGGCGGCACGACGCGCCCGCCGGGGCCCTCATGCACGGGGGCTGCGTTGAACCCGGTGCCGATGCCGACCACCAGTCGTGCAGAGCCTTCCTTCGCGGGCAGGCCGGGCAGAATCGAATGCACGGCATCGTCGGCGAGGCTTCCCAGCGCATGGCCCTGCGCCTGCAGATCGTTGAGCACGAAGACATGATCGGTCCCGGTCAGCCGCGCGATATTATCGGCGCGGATCACCCAGGCGAGATTGGTCATTTCGGCCACGTCGTCGCGCACCGGACCGGCGGCAGCCACGCAGGCGCCCGCGATCTCGCCGCAATCCTCGTCGCGGATATACTCCTCGAGGATGTCCTCCAGCGCCCCGCGCCCCTTGTTCGAGAAGCGGCGGATCGTGGCATGGATCAGCTTGCCGTCGCGGGCCATCGCCACGCGTGTATTGGTGCCGCCGATATCGGCCAGCAGGGTGATTTGATCGCTCATCCGCGGCTCCCCAATGCGTCTTTCCATGCCAGATAGGACGCTTTGGGGGTGCGCTGCAAGCTGTCGAAGTCCACATGGACGAGCCCGAAGCGCTTCTCGTATCCCAGGGCCCATTCGTAATTGTCCATCAGCGACCAGCCGATATAGCCCTTTACCGGCACGCCCTCGGCTATCGCACGCTGCACGGCGGCGAGGTGGTCTCGGTAATAGGCGATGCGATGCGGGTCCTCGACCTTGCCGTCTTCGACCACATCGGGCGCGGCCATGCCGTTTTCGGTCACGTAGAGCGGCAGATCGCCGGTGTCGTCGCGCGCGAGACGGGTCAGGAACTGATAGAGCCCCTCGGGATAAATCTCCCATCCCATAGCGGTCTTGGGCAGCGGGCCGTCGACCTCATGATGCGCAGGCCAAGGTCCCTCGGTAGGCGCGATGCGCTTGCAGGTGTAGTAATTGAGGCCGAGCCAGTCGAGCTTCTCGCCGATCAGAGCGAAATCGTCTTCCCAGTTATGCGGCATATGCGGGGCGAAGGCCTCCATCACCTCATCCGGATAGCGGCCCTTGAAGATGCCCTCCACGAAGAAGCGGTTGTAATAGGCGTCATAGAGATTGGCGGCCGCCGCGGCCTCGGGCGTCTCGTCGGCGGGGATCGGGTATTCGAGATTGCACACCGCGCCGAGGTTCTTCATCCCATGTGAGCGCATCACCCGGATCGATTTGCCATGGGCGAGCAGCACGTGATGCATCGCATGGGCCGTGGCGCGGATGTCGCGCAGGCCCGGTGCGTGATGGCCGAGGAAATGGCTGAGCCAACCGACGCACCAGGGCTCGTTGATCGGGGCGGCGGACCAGATGCGGTCGCCGAGGCGATCCGCGATCACCTGCGTGAAATCGGCGAACCACGAGGCGATGTCGCGATTGCGCCAGCCGCCCTTGTCGGCGAGCGCGGCGGGCAATTCCCAGTGATAGAGGGTAAGCGCCGGTTTGAGGCCACGCTCCAACATTCCGTCGACCAGCCGGTCGTAGAAATCCAGCCCCTCGCGGTTCACCGGGCCTCGGCCTTCCGGCATGACCCGCGCCCACGACGTCGAGAAGCGGTAGATGTCGAACCCTGCATTGGCGATCAGGTCGAGGTCTTCCTCCCAGCGGTGATAGTGGTCGCAGGCGACCGCACCGTTCTCGGCGCGCACGACATTGCCCGGCGTGGCGGCGAAAGTGTCCCAATGGGTGGGGCCCGCACCGCCGAAGGAATGACCCTCGATCTGATAGGAGGAGGTGGCGACGCCGAATTGGAAATCGGCAGGAAAATCAGCGCGTTTCGGGAGCATCTTCATCCTGTATATAAAATTGGTTTCAACTCGGGCGCAGCGCGCCTCATTGCGTGGGGACCGGACCTGTGGACTGGCCGACGACCAGAACCGCCTCCATCAATTCATGGCGCGGGCTGCGGTCGCCGCTCTCGATCTGTTCGATCAGAAGCGCCGCGCAGCGCCGTCCCGCCTCGCGCACCGAGGAGCGCGTCGCGGTAAAGATCGGCTCTTCCGCCGTGCCGTTTTTCAGGTAACCCAGCTCGTCGTCATGGGTCACGATCGAGACATCGCGCCCCATCACCAACCCGGCCTCTTCGATCCCGCGCCGCGCGCCCATCGCGGAGAGTAGCGAGGCGGTCAGGAAGGCCGTCGGCGGGTCGGGCCATTGCAGCATCTCGCGCGCCGCATCATGGCCCTGCGCTTCGGTCATCTCGCCCTCGACGATCAGAGCCGGGTCGATTGCCATGTCGCGCGCTTTGAGCGCCGCCTCATAGCCGCGCCGGCGCCTGCGGGCGAAATCCATCTCACCGATACCGTTGATCAGCGCGATCCGGCGATGCCCCAGGTCGAGCAGGAAATTCGTCGCCCGTTCGAAAGCGCGCTTGTTGTTCACATCGACCCAGCTGAAGGCGGAATCCGATCCGCTGACCCGCCCGTGCAGAACGTAGGGCATCCCAAGCGTGTCGAGCATGGCGATCCGGTGATCCTCGACCTTGGGCGCGTGAATCAGCACGCCGTCCACATTCCCTTTCGAGCGCAGCTCGGCATAGGCGCGGGCCTCGGAATCGTCGGGCACGATGGTCATGACCATATCGTAACCCGCACGCGCATAGACTTCACCGGCACCCGCGATGAAATCCGCGAAAACCGGATTCACGATCTCGTGGCGGTCCGAGATCGGAATGATGTGGCCGATGGCCATCGCACGGCCCGTCGCGAGGCGCTTGGCCTGCGTGTTGGGATGATAATTGGCGGCCTCTGCCGCTTCGCGCACCCGACGCCGCGTGGCCTCGGACACTTCCGGGTAGCCGTTGAGCGCGCGACTCACAGTGGTGGGCGACAGCCCCAATTCGAGTGCCAATGTCTTGAGATTCATGAGCCAAACCGCTTTGGATTATCGAGAGGGTAGGGTGCGCATCTAACGGCGTCAATGATGCGCGTGCGGCGCGGCATATGCTGCGATGCGGCATAAACTTCTGGGTAAGTCATGAGGATATAAAGCGGAATTGATTTTAGCGTGAGCAGGCACAATTGACTTCTTCGCGAGGCTCTGAAACGGTCGGAGCTGTCCAAAGCGCTTTGGGCGGGCGAGTCGCCTTGGGCCAAAAAGCGCGACACACCGGGAGGATTTCATGACCAAACATCTGATGCTTGGGATCGCGGCGCTCGCGCTGTCGGCGGGGCTCGCTCACGCGCAGGATCTCAAATTCGCGCCGGGCAGCGATGCCGACAAGTTTGACTGGGCGAGCTACGATCAATTCAAGAACGACACCGATCTGAGCGGCGAGACGCTCACGATCACCGGCCCGTGGACGGGCAACGACAAGGCGCTTTTCGAGAGCGTTCTGGCCTATTTCTCGGCCGCGACCGGCGCCAAGGTGAACTACTCCGGTTCGGAAAGCTTCGAGCAGGACATTGTGATCGCCGCGAAGGCTGGCACGCCGCCGAACATCGCGGTCTTCCCGCAGCCGGGCCTCGCCTCCGACATGGCCAAGCAGGGCTACCTGACGGCGATGCCCGATGGCACGGGTGACTGGATCAAGAACAATTACGCCGCCGGGAAGTCCTGGGAGGATCTGTCGACCTACAAGGGCAAGGATGGCGAGAACCACACCTTTACTTTCCCGTTCAAGGCGGACCTGAAATCGCTCGTCTGGTACGTGCCGGAGAACTTCAAGGAAGCGGGCTACAAGGTTCCCGAGACGATGGAGGACCTCAAGGCGCTGACCGAGCAGATCAAGGCCGATGGCGGCACCCCGTGGTGCATCGGTCTGGGCTCCGGGGCTGCGACCGGCTGGCCCGCGACCGACTGGGTCGAGGATTTCATGCTGCGCACGCAGTCGCCCGAGACCTATGACGACTGGGTCACCAACAAGCTGAAGTTCAACGATCCCAAGGTCGTCGAGGCGATCAAGGATTACGGCTGGTTCGCCAAGACCCCCGGCTTCGCCGAAGGCGGCGAGCAGGCGGTGGCCACCACCGACTTCCGCGACAGCCCGAAAGGTCTCTTCGACTTCCCGCCGAAATGCTACATGCACAAGCAGGCGAGCTTCATCCCGACCTTCTTCCCCGATGGGACCAAGGTGGGTCAGGACGTGAACTTTTTCTACTTCCCGTCCTATGCCAGCAAGGATCTGGGCAAGCCGGTCCTCGGTGCGGGCACGATGTTCGGCATCACCAAGGATTCCAAGGCGGCCGAAGCCTTCGTGAAGTTCCTCGAGACGCCGATCGCCTCGGAAATCTGGATGGCGCAATCGGGCTTCCTGACGCCGAACAAGAACGTCAATCCGGCGGCCTTCGCCAATGACGTGCAGCGTCACATGAACTCGATCCTGCTGGACGCGACGACCTTTCGCTTCGACGGGTCGGACCAGATGCCGGGCGAGATCGGCACCGACGCGTTCTGGAAGGCGATGGTCGCCTACACCACCGGTGACGAGACCGCGCAAGAGGCCGCAGACGCGGTTCAGAAGCGCTGGGACAGCATCCAGAAGTAAGTAACGCCTGCGCCCCCGGAGCCGTTCTCCGGGGGCGTTCGCATCTTTTCACGCCGGTTCGGGGAGGGGCCAGATGTCACCGATCTTGCAGGGTCTGATTACGATCGCGCTTGGGGTGGGCGGCTGCGTCGCCTATTTCTACGCCGCGAATATCGTCCTCGACAAAGTCATCTTCCCGCCGAGCGGCAAAGACCCGGGGCGCAATATCAACCGCGCGAACATGGTCCGCCCCTGGCTGTTCCTGTTCCCGGCGATCTTCGCGCTCGGTTTGTATCTCGCCTATCCGGTGGTGGGCTCGTTCTGGCGCTCGCTGTTCAACCGGGACGGCGGCACTTTCGTCGGCCTTGGCAATTACGAACGGCTCGCGATGGATCCGAGCTTCCGTCAGGCCGTGTTCAACAACTTCCTCTGGGTGCTGGTGGTGCCCGCGCTCGCGACCTTCCTCGGTCTGCTGGCAGCGCAGCTTACCGACCGCATCAAATGGGGTAACATCGCGAAATCGCTGATCTTCATGCCGATGGCGATCTCCTTCGTGGGCGCCTCGCTGATCTGGAAATTCGTCTATGCGGTGAACCCCGATATCGGGATGATCAACGCGATCCGCGTGGCCTTCCACATGCAGCCGCTCGATCCTTTGCAGGTGCCGTTCTGGAACAACTTCTTCCTGATGGTGATCCTGATCTGGATCCAGACCGGCTTCGCGATGGTGATCCTCTCGGCCGCGCTGCGCGGCATCCCCGAGGAGACGATCGAGGCCGCGGTGCTGGATGGCGCGAACCCGTTCCAGCTGTTCTTCAAGATCAAGGTGCCGCAGATCATGCCGACGATCGTTGTGGTCTGGACCACGATCACGATCCTCGTGCTGAAGGTCTTCGACATCGTCTACGCCACGACCGGCGGGAATTTCGGCACGCAGATCCTGCCCAGCTACATGATGCAATACATGTTCCGCGATGACGGGCGCGCGACGGCTGTGGCCTTCGTCATCATGATCATCGTGCTGCCGGTGATGATCTGGAACATCATTCAAGCCCGTAGGGAGACGCGCTGATGGCCGCTATCGCAGGACAGAAATCGCGCCTGACTTGGGCGGTGCAACTCTCGGTCGTCTTCATGGTGGTGCTCTGGCTGGTGCCGACGGTGGGGCTGCTGGTCAGCTCCTTCCGCACGACCGACCAGATCAGCCAGTCGGGTTGGTGGGACGCGGCGTTCTCGGTGGAGAAAGCCTTCCGCGACCGCATCCCGGCCGACGGTGAGAAACAGGTCGACGGGCTCTACGTGCTCGAGGGCGATCTGCTCAATAACGGGCAGAACGCGAACGACCTGAAAGCGGGCACGACGATCACCGCCTTCGGCACCTCGGGCATCAAGCCGGGCGCCTACAAGGCGGGCGAGACGGTCGATACCGGCGATGGCGGCACGCTGAGCGTCGCCAAGGACGGCACCTACAAGGCGACGTCGAAGACGAGCTTCGAGGGCTCGGGCCCGCGGGTCTATTTCGTGGCCGAGATGCCGCCCGCATTCACCCTGGCCAATTACCGCAACGTGCTGTTCTCCGACGGCATGGGGCAGGCCTTCATGAACACGCTGACGGTGACGATCCCGGCGACGATCATCCCGATCCTCGTCGCGGCCTTCGCGGCCTATGCGCTGGCCTGGATGGAGTTTCCGGGCCGAGGCCTGTTGATCGCAGCGGTTGTGGGCCTTCTGGTCGTGCCGCTGCAGCTCGCGCTGGTGCCGCTTTTGCGGCTCCATCAGGAGATCGGCATCGGGCAAAGCTTCCTCGGGATATGGCTGGCCCATACCGGGTTCGGCTTGCCGCTCGCGATCTACCTGTTGCGCAACTACATGGTCGGTCTTCCGCGCGACATCATCGAGAGCGCGAAGGTCGACGGGGCGACCGATTTCCAGATCTTCATGAAAATCGTGCTGCCTTTGTCATTCCCGGCGCTTGCTTCTTTTGCAATCTTCCAATTCCTCTGGGTCTGGAATGACCTACTTGTCGCGAAGGTCTTCCTTCCGGCGAACGACGCCTCGAAGGTGATGACTGTGAAGATCGCCGACGACCTTCTGGGGTCACGCGGCGGCGACTGGGGCATTCTGGCGTCCGCCGCCTTCATCTCCATCGCCGTGCCGCTTCTGGTGTTCTTCGCTATGCAGAAATATCTCGTCCGCGGTCTGCTGGCGGGTTCGGTTAAAGGTGGTTGATGAAAACCCTTACAAAGAAAGAAGACTGGTGGCGCGGGGCCGTGATCTACCAGATCTATCCGCGCAGCTTTCAGGACAGCAATGGCGATGGCATCGGCGACCTTCTGGGGATCGTGAGGCGCCTGCCGCATGTCGCGAGCCTCGGGGCGGATGCGGTCTGGATTTCGCCCTTCTTCACGTCGCCGATGAAGGATTTCGGCTATGACGTCAGCGATTACACCGATGTCGATCCGATGTTCGGTAGCCTCGCCGATTTCGATCAGGTGATCGCGACCGCCCATGCGCTGGGTCTGAAGGTGATGATCGATCTGGTGCTGAGCCACACGTCCGATCAGCACCCCTGGTTCCAGGAAAGCCGGTCGAGCCGGGACAACCCGAAGGCCGACTGGTATGTCTGGGCCGATCCCAAGCCCGACGGCACGCCGCCCAATAACTGGCTGTCGATCTTCGGCGGTCCGGGCTGGCATTGGGACAGCCGGCGCGAGCAGTATTACATGCACAACTTCCTCGTGGAGCAGCCCGATCTGAACTTCCACAACCCGGAAGTGACGCAGGAATTGCTCAACGTCGCGCAGTTCTGGCTGGAGCGCGGCGTCGACGGCTTCCGCCTCGATACGATCAACTTCTACATGCATGACGACGAGCTGCGCGATAACCCGCCGCTGCCGCCGGAAGAGCGTAACGACCAGACCGCGCCCAAGGTGAACCCCTACAATCACCAGCGCCACATCTACGACAAGAACAACCCCGAGAACCTGCGCTTCCTGCGCAAGCTCCGGACGCTGATGAACAATTACAACGCCGCGGCCGTGGGCGAGGTGGGCGACAGCCAGCGCGGGCTTGAGATCCTGGGCGAATACACCTCCGGCGCGGACAAGATGCAGATGTCCTACGCGTTCGAGCTGCTCTCCGGGCATGAACCGCTCAAGGCGAGCTACTTCAAATCCGTCTTCGACAAGGTCGATGCGGTTGCGAAGGACGGCTGGGTTTGCTGGGCCTATTCGAACCACGACGTGGAGCGCCATATCTCGCGCTGGCAGCTGACGCCGGCCTCGGCGCGCCTCTATACGTCGCTGATGATGTGCCTGCGCGGGTCGCTCTGTCTCTATCAGGGCGAGGAACTCGGTCTGCCGGAGGCGGAACTTTCCTACGAAGACCTGCAAGACCCTTACGGCAAGGAGTTCTGGCCGGAGTTCAAGGGCCGCGATGGCTGCCGTACGCCGATGGTCTGGGAACGCGACGCCGCCTATGCGGGTTTCTCGCGGGCGCGCCCGTGGCTGCCGGTGCCCACCACGCACCAGAACATCGCGACCGATGTGGCCGAGCACGATCCGGCGTCGCTGCTGCACCATTACCGCCGCGCGATCGGCTTCCGTCGCAATCACGACGTGCTTCGGACCGGCGCGATGGAGGACATGTACTGTTCCGGCGATCTGCTGGTCTTCACGCGCAGGAACGAGGAGGAGACGATCCTGTGCTATTTCAACCTGTCCGATCATCCGGTGAACGCCACCGTTCCGCCGGGCAACTGGGTGACGGTCGGGGGCGAGCTGGGCTCGATCCGACCGATGCCTGATCACACTTTGCATCTCGGCCCATGGCAGCCGAGCATTCTGCGCCTCGACGAACACGAGGCCTGAGGGGGAGACTATGGCCGAACTCAAACTGGAAAACGTCGCGAAAAGCTATGGCGAGGTGTCGGTTCTCGAGAACATCAACCTCGACATCAAAGCGGGCGAGCTGATCGTCTTCGTGGGCCCCTCGGGCTGCGGGAAATCGACGCTTTTGCGGATGATCGCGGGGCTCGAGAAAATCACGGGCGGCACGCTCGAGATCGACGGGGTGCGGATGAATGACGTGCCGCCCTCGAACCGCGGCATCGCGATGGTCTTCCAGTCCTACGCGCTCTATCCGCACATGACGGTGCGCGACAACATGGCCTTCGCCCTGAAGATCGCGAAGATGAGCAAGGACGAGATCGATGCCGCCGTCAATAAGGCGGCCGATATGCTGCAACTGACCGACTATCTCGACCGTCTGCCGAAGGCGCTCTCGGGCGGTCAGCGGCAGCGGGTCGCCATCGGGCGCGCCATCGTGCGCGACCCGAAGGTCTATCTCTTCGACGAACCGCTCTCGAACCTCGATGCGGCGCTGCGCGTCGCCACCCGGATCGAGATCGCACAACTGAAAGAGGCGATGCCCGATCGCACGATGATCTACGTCACCCACGATCAGGTCGAGGCGATGACGCTCGCGACCCGGATCGTCGTGCTGGCGAATAAGGGGATCGCGCAGGTCGGCACGCCGCTGGAGCTTTATGAACAGCCGCGCAACGAGTTCGTCGCGCAGTTCATCGGGTCTCCCGCGATGAACCTGCTGTCGGGCGAGATCACCGAGACGGGCGAGATGACCACGGTGAAACTCGATGGCGGCGGCATCGCACGCTCCACCATTCCGACGCGTCCCGAGGACCTGTCGCGGCGCGTGAAAATCGGGGTGCGCCCCGAGGATTTCGTGCCCACCGAGGACGCGGCGATCTACACCGGTCGCGTCGATATTGTCGAAGCTCTGGGCGAGGTGACGCTTCTCTATTTCGAGGCCGAAGGCGGTCACGACCCGATCATCGCCAAACTGCCCGGCATCCATCACGACCGCCGCTATACCGAGATTTCTCTCGGCGCCGACCCGTCCAAAGTGCATCTCTTCGCGGACGGTCAGTCGCTTCTCTACCGCTGACGGACGCAAACAGGCCATCGCGCATCCCTCTGCCCGTTAGTTTGAGGCGAGATAAACGGGCGGAGGCAATCATGGCCGATTCGGAACTGGGTGAACGTGTGGGGCGTCGCGCGCGCGGTGGTGGCGGGGCAGCCCGTCGTGCCGAACGCACGGCCGTGAAGGTGGAGTTCTCGCGCTTCATCACGCGCAACATCCCCGACATGGAAATCCTGAACGAGGAAGCCCTCGAGATCATCGAGCATAACGCGGAAACCGTGCTCGAAGAGATTGGCGTCAATTTCGTCGAGAACCCCGAAGCGCTGGAACGCTGGCGCGAGGCCGGGGCCTCGATCGAAGGCGAGCGCGTGCGGATCCCGCGCGGCCTTGCCCGCAAGCTCTGCGCGACCGCGCCGTCGCAATTCACCCAGCACGCCCGCAACCCCGAGCGCAATGTCGAGATCGGCGGGCGCAACCTCGTCATCGCCCCGGTTTACGGCCCTCCCTTCGTGCGCGACAGCCAGGGTGGCCGCCGCTACGCGACGATCGAGGATTTCCGGAACTTCGTGAAACTCGGCTACATGTCGAAATGGGTCCACCATTCCGGCGGCACCGTCTGCGAGCCGACCGATGTGGCGGTGAACAAGCGTCATTTCGACATGCTCCACGCGCATATGACGCTTAGCGACAAGCCCTATATGGGCTCGGTCACCGAGCCCTCGCGTGCCGCCGACAGCGTCGAGATGTCGAAGATCCTCTTCGGTGACGAGTTCGTCGACCAGAACACCGTGATGACCTCGCTCATCAACATCAACTCGCCGCTGACCTTCGACTCCACGATGATGGGGGCGCTCGAGGTCTATGCGAAGGCCAACCAGGCCTGCATCATCTCGCCCTTCATCGTCGGTGGTGCCATGGCGCCGGTCTCGGTCGCGGGCACGCTGACGCAGGTGCTGGCCGAAGTGCTGGCAGGCGTGGCTTATTCCCAGCTGATCCGTCCCGGTGCGCCGGTGATCTTCGGGGCCTTCGTGACTTCGATCGACATGAACTCGGGCGCGCCCACCTTCGGCACGCCGGAAGCCTCGCTGATCACGCTGGGCGCGGGGCAGCTCGCGCGGCGTCTGAACCTGCCGTATCGCTCGGCGGGCGGTTTCACCGGGTCCAAGCTGCCCGATGCGCAGGCCGCTTACGAGACCGCGAATACGCTCAATAACGGGCTCTATGCGGGTGTGAACTTCATGCTGCATGGCTGCGGCTGGCTGGAGGGCGGTCTGGTCTCGTCCTACGAGAAATTCGTGATGGATGCCGACCAGCTGGGCATCCTGCACAGCCTCGCAAAAGGCGTCGATATCTCGGAGAACGGTCAGGCGATGGATGCGATCCGCGAAGTGGGGCCAGGCGGTCACTATCTCGGCTGCGCCCATACGCAGGCGAACTTCAAGGATGCGTTCTGGCGCACGAAACTGCTCGATTACCGTCCCTTCGAGACCTGGGAAGAGCAGGGCGCGCCCGACACGATGGCGCTGGCGACGAAGCGGGTGGAGAAGATGCTCAGCGAGTATCAGCAGCCCGCCATGGATCCGAGCGTCGCCGAGGCGCTGGCGGCTTATGTCGCGCGCAAGAAGGCCGAAGTGCCCGACGCCTTCCTGTAACCGCTCAGTCTTCCTCGATCTGATAGTCCCGCGCGATCCCCTGGGTCGCGCGGCCCCATTCCGAGGCCTTCGTCCGCGCCTGATGCGCCTCGAACGCGGCCCGGTCGGTGAAGCGTTCCGTGACGGTGAAGACCAGCGGATCGGCTCCTTGCCTGACTTCGAACATCTCGCATCCCGGCTCGGCATGGGTCAGCGCGATATGCTCGGGCAGGTGAACGCGGACAATTCCCACCTCGGCGGCATCGGCGCAGATCAGGCGCCCGGTCAGTTTGACGGCCATCTTTGTCTCCCCAAAAGAAAAGGCCCGCGCCTTTCGGACGCGGGCCTGAAACTCACTCCCACTCGATCGTGCCGGGGGGCTTCGAGGTGATGTCGTAGGTCACCCGGTTGATGCCCTTCACCTCGTTGATGATCCGCGTCGCGGTCTCGCCGAGGAACTCGTGGCTGAACGGGTAGTAATCCGCGGTCATGCCGTCGACCGAGGTCACCGCGCGCAAGGCGCAGGCGTAATCATAGGTCCGCCCGTCGCCCATCACGCCAACTGTGCGCACCGGCAGGATCGCAACGAAAGCCTGCCAGATCTCGTCATAAAGCCCGTGCTTGCGGATCTGGTCGATATAGACCGCGTCGGCCTTGCGCAGGATCTCCAGCTTGTCGCGGGTGATCTCGCCAGGGCAGCGGATCGCAAGGCCGGGGCCGGGGAAGGGGTGACGGCCGATGAACGACGCCGGCAGACCCAGCTCGTGACCCAGCGCGCGGACCTCGTCCTTGAACAGCTCGCGCAGCGGCTCGACCAGCTTGAGGCCCATCTTCTCGGGGAGACCGCCCACATTGTGGTGCGACTTGATCGTGACCGAAGGGCCGCCCGAGAAGCTCACCGATTCAATGACATCGGGATAAAGCGTGCCCTGCGCGAGGAAGCTCGCATCCTCGATCTCGCCCGCATATTTCTGGAACACGTCGATGAAGAGGCGCCCGATCGTCTTGCGCTTGACCTCAGGGTCAGTGACGCCTTCCAGCTCGCCGAGGAACAGCTCGCTCTCGTCGGCATGGATCAGCTTGATGTTGTAATGGTCGCGGAACATCGTGACCACTTCTTCGGCCTCGTTCATCCGCAGCAAGCCATGATCCACGAAGACGCAGGTCAGCTGATCGCCGATCGCTTCGTGCAGCAGGATCGCGGTGACCGAGCTGTCGACGCCGCCCGACAGGCCGCAGATGACATGGCTGTCGCCCACCTGCTCGCGGATCTGGCGGATTGCCTCGTCACGATAGGCATCCATCGTCCAGTCGCCGGTGAAACCCGCGTCGCGCACGAAGTTCTCATAGAGCGTCTTGCCGTTGGGCGTGTGATGCACCTCCGGGTGGAACTGCACAGCGTAGAAGCGACGGCTCAGATCGGCGGTGATCGCGTAAGGCGCGCCCGGCGAGGTGCCATAGACCTCGAAGCCCGGCGCGATACGGCTGACATGGTCGCCATGGCTCATCCAGACCTGCTCGCGGCCCGCGCCATCCATGAACCAGCCGGTCAGCAAATCGATCCGCGTCTCGGTCGGCGTCACATAGGCGCGCCCGAATTCGGCGGAGCCGTGCTTGGCCTCCACCAGACCGCCCAGATCCTGCATCATCACCTGCTGGCCGTAGCAGATACCGAGGATCGGCACGCCCAGCTCATAGGCCGATTTCGGCGGCCGGGGAGAGCCCTCGCGCGTGACCGAATCCGGCCCGCCCGAGAAGATGATCGCTTTCGGGGCGAACTCTTTCAGGAAGGCGTCGGTGACGTTCTGATAGGGATGGATTTCGCAATAGACGTTAAGCTCGCGAAGCCGCCGCGCAATCAGCTGCGTGACTTGAGAGCCGAAGTCGATGATGAGGAGGCGCTGATGGTCTGTCATGCCGTTGGCATTAGGACGCGTTTTCGCGCTTGGCAAGAGGGCAGCTTGCGCGACGGTAATTTATCGCGCGGCGGCCCCCTTCCTCTTGGCAAAAATATCCCGGGGGGTGAGGCGGGACGCGCGGCCTTCCAGTGGAAGGACGCCCCGCCGAACGCCCGGAGCGCAAGCGAAGGGCCACGCAGCCGCGGGGGCAGCGCCCCCTCCGGGATCGCCGCTCAGCTCTCCGGATAGCCGCCCGGGATCAGCGGCCGGATCTTCAGCCGCGTGATCCGGTTGTCCTTGCGGCCGGCGACCTCGAAGCGGAAGCCGTGGAAGGAGAAGACCTGTCCCTCGGTCGGGATCGTCTGCGCCTCGTGGATCACCAGACCGGCGACGGTGTTGGCCTCTTCATCGGGCAGCGTCCAATCGGTCTCGCGGTTCAGGTCGCGGATCGTCATCGCGCCGTCGACGATGTAATCGCCGCTCTCGGTGGGTTTCAGACGCTTCTCGGCCTTGGGGTCGAACTCGTCGGTGATCTCGCCCACGATCTCTTCGAGGATGTCCTCGAGCGTCAGCAGACCGCGCAGATCGCCATATTCATCCACCACCAGCGCGAAATGGGTGCGACGTTTCAGGAACTCCTGCATCTGCTCGTCGAGCGGCGTCGTCTCGGGGACGAAATAGGGCTTCATCATCACCTTGGCGATGTCGAGATCGGCGACGCTTTCCAGCGTGCCGTCGCCGCCGCGGACGACCTTCTCCACCGCACGCAGCAGGTCTTTGGAATGGATCACGCCCACCACGTTCTCGCGCTCGCCGCGATAGAGCGGCAGCCGGGTATGGGGCGAGGAGAGCACCGCCGTCAGGATCGTGTCGGGGTCTTCCTCGATATCGATCATCTCGATCTGGCTCCGGTGGAGCATGATCTCTTCGACCGTGCGATTGCCCAGATCGAGCGCGCCCAGCAGCCGGTCACGGTCTTCCTTGTCGACCGTGCCCTCGGATTGACCCAGCGCCAGCGCGCCCGCGATCTCCTCGTGGATCGAGAACATATGGGTGTCCTTGTCGGTCCGCATCCCGAAGGCATAGAGAATGCCGCGCACGATCATCCGCACGATGGCGACGATCGGCGCGAGAATGAGCGTCACGACACGGATCGGCCCCGCAACCTTCGAGGCCACTTTCTCGGGCAGGGTGATCGCGTAGGTCTTGGGCAGCACCTCTGCGAAGATCAGAACCAGAAGCGTCATCACCAGCGTCGCCAGCGCCACGCCCGATTGCCCGAAGACCCGCGTCAGAAGCGCGGTCGCGAGCGAGGCCGAGAGGATGTTGACGACGTTATTGCCCAGAAGGATCGCGCCGATCAGGCGCTCGCTATCCTCGGTGACCTCCAGCGCGGTCTGTGCGCCGTTTTCGCCCTTGTCGGCCTGCGCGCGCAGCTTCGCGCGGCTGGCCGCCGTCAGCGCGGTTTCCGAGCCCGAGAAAAAGGCCGAGAGCGCCAGCAGCAGGATGATCGAACCGGCGGTGATCCAGAAGGCAAAATCGAGAGTGTTTTCCATGGTGTCAGGTTATGGGGCGCGGGCAGGGCGCATTCAAGCGGTGCCGTCACTTTTGCCGCGCGGTTTCGCCAGCGGGTGATGCGTCAGCACCAACTCCTTGAGCCGTTCGTCGAGGACATGGGTGTAGATTTCCGTGGTCGACAGGTCCGCGTGCCCCAGCAGCATCTGGATCGCACGCAGGTCCGCGCCACCTTGCAGAAGATGCGTGGCGAAGGCGTGGCGCAAGACGTGGGGCGTGACCTTGGCGGGGCTGACCCCAGCCTTTACCGCGATGTCTTTGAGCAGCTTGTGAAAGCCCTGACGGGTCAGGTGACCTTCCTTGCCGCCCGAGGGGAAGAGGAAGCGCGAGGGCGGCGCGCGATGCTCGATGCGGGCCTGTTCCTCGGCCGCGTCGCGCGCACTCAGCCAGTCGGCCAGCGCCTCGCGCGCCGGTGGCGAGAGCGGCACCATCCGCTCCTTGTCCCCTTTGCCGCGCACGAGCAGCATCCTCGGATCGCCGCGCGCAGATGAGACGGGCAGCGAGACCAGTTCGGAGACCCGCATCCCCGTCGCATAGAGCAGCTCCATCAGGCAGCGATTGCGGATCTGGTCTTTCTGCGAGCGGCCCTGATCGCGCGCGGCCTCCAGCAACGCCTCGACCTCTTCGAGGCTCAACGTTTTCGGCAGGCGTTGCGCGCGGCCGGGGCCTGAAATGCGGATCGCCGGATTGTCGGCGCGCCAGCCTTCCTCATAAGCGAAGCGGTAAAGCTGCCGGATCGCCGAGAGCCTGCGCGCGCGGGTTGATTTCGCCAGCCCCTCCGCCTCGCAGCGGATCAGATAGGTCTCGATATCGGCGCGGGTGAGCGTCGCATAGCTCAGGCCCTTCGCCTGAAGAAAGCCTGCGAAGTCATTGAGATCACGCCCGTAACTCAGGATCGTGTTGCGCGCGGCACCGGCTTCGGCGGATTGCGCATCCAGAAAACTCGGCAGCCATTGCGGATCGGGCGGCGCGTCTGAACCGGGTCCGGTCATCCGCGATCTCCCAGCACGATCAGCTCGATCGCGGCGCGCCGCGCGACGGTTTCCAGCCCGGCCAGTCGCAGCAGGCTCAGACCGTCCTGCAGCCGCGGATAATCGCCCTTCGCGCCGTCGCCCACATCCCCGATCGCCTCGATGAGAGCGAGGCCAAGCTGGTCGGGCAGTAATCCCTTGTAGCGGTCGGGCGCGGCACCCGGCGGCGCATCGAAGACCGTCTTCAGCGCCTGATCGCGCGCGCCGCTTGCGGGAGTTGCGCTGGTATCGCCAGCGGCCAGCCCCTTGAGCAGCGCGGCCTGCGCCGAACTCTGCGTGCCTTTGCGGGCGTTTTCTTCATAATTCGGGGTCAGCAGGCTCAGCTCGTACGCGAGGCGGCCCGCGCGGCCCGGCAGGTCCATCCCGGCGAGCTGGTCGCCGAACAGCGCGCCCAGAACCGGGGCGAGATCTTCCGAGGCCATTACGTCATAGGCGGCGGGCAGGGCGGTCGCGACCCTGTCGGTATCGCTCGCCTCAAGCGCCTGATCGAGCGCACTCACGGCTGACACGCGATCCCAGAGCGCCCCTGACGCCGCCGCTTTGCGCTCGGTATAGAGGCCTAGCAGCCGGTTCGGGTCGAGGACGCCCGCGCGGGCCAGACGCTCTGCGGCCTCCAATTGCGACTTCCAGCCGTTATTTTCGGTCAGATCGGCCTGCGCGAAGGCCAGAGGCAGCGTCGCCGTGGGTAGCGGCTGACCGATCGCCTCCATCATCTTGAACGCAAGCGGCGTGACGTGATCGGGCGGCGGCGCATCTCCGGCCTCCTCGGCCAGGGCCGGATCGAGGAATTGTTCCAGCAGAGAGCGATCCTCCTGCGGGATCTGCCCCAACGCGGCACCCGTGCCATAGATCAGCTCTGCGGTGTCCCACTGCCCGTTGCGCGCAAGACAGAACACCCGCGCGGCGTAGGAAGGCGCGATACCGGGCGTGCGCTCGATGATCTTGCAGGCGCGGTTCTCCTGACCAAGCAGCAGCGCCACGTCGAAGCTGCGGCGGAAAATCTCGGGGCTCGCCGTGCCAGCCTGTCCCAGAAGTGCATTGGCCTGTTCCAGCGCGCCCATGTCCAGAAGCCGGTCGATCCGGGCAAGGAACAGCTGGTTGCGCTGCGACGGCGTCTCGATCTGCGGCGGGTTCAGCTCGGCCAGCAGCAATGTCAGGCTCAGCTCCCGCAGCGCGGGCAACTGATCAAGCGGCATCGCCCGCAAGGCCTGCGCCAGTTCCGGTTCGGGCGTCTTGCCCCAGAGATCGCGCGGCAACCCGGTGCGATCCGGCGTCAGCAGCCCCAACGTATCGGCGGAGGGCGCGTCGAGCGAGAGCACCGCGATATCCTCAATCCCGCCAGCCCCGGTGACAGGCGCAGTCGAAGACGCCGACCCGTCGCGCGGCGAATTCGCCAGGGAATGCGACAGCCAGTCGATCGCCGACATCGGGCTGCCGGCCGCAGCGCTGGCGTCCACCGCGGCATTCGATTGCGCGGCGGCGGGACCCGCCACCAGACCGCCAAGCGCGAACCCGCTCAGCCAGATCAGGCCAAGGGTCGCCGCACGGCCATCAGTTGCCACTCGCAGCCTCGCTGTCAGTGCCTGTCGCAGTACCTGCATCGGAATTACTCGTGCCCGCCATGCCCGAGCCGTCGGGCAGGGTGACTTCGATCCGCTGTTCCTGACTGTCGGGGCTCATGTCGCCCAAGTAAGCAAAGCCGATCACGCCGATCGCGCCAAGCACCAGAAGGATGACGATAAGCTTGAAGATGCGCCCCATAATCTCTCTTTTCTGCCGTCTGTCGCGGCCCGTCCCATAACGTGTCTCTCGGCGGGCGGGCCGTTCTTGGTTGCGGTTTCGCGTTGATCATATATGGCATTTCAGGGAAGTTCACGCCATTCAAGGGGTCCTGCGTCACGATTGTGCAAGGCTCCGCCGATGGCAAGCCTTGTCCGTCCCGCCGGGATTGACAGGGCAGGAAAACCGCAGGCGACGCGAGGCAGGGGGCGCTAGGTGGAAGGCGAAACCGGGATCGAGGGGCATCTGACGCGCTCCGTCGTGCTCGTCGGCATGATGGGCTCGGGCAAGACGGCAGTCGGCACCGCCCTGTCCAAGATGCTCGATTCGGCATTCCTCGACAGCGACCATGAAATCGAACGTGCCGCCCAGATGACCGTGGCCGAGATTTTCGCCCGCGACGGCGAGCCGTTCTTCCGCGCCCGCGAATCGGAAGTGCTGGAGCGGCTGCTGATGGGCCCGCCCGGCGTGATCTCGACCGGTGGCGGGGCCTTCCTGTCCGAGAAGAACCGCGAGCTGATCAACCGGCTCGGCGTCTCGGTCTGGCTGAAAGCGGATCTGGAGATCCTGTGGAACCGGGTGCGCCACAAGAACACGCGGCCCTTGCTGCGCACGGCCGACCCGAAACGAACGCTGAGCGATCTGCTGGCCGCGCGCATTCCGCATTATCAAAAGGCCCAGATCGTGGTCGAGGCCGAGCCGGGCCTCTCGGTGCAGGGCATGGCGCGCAAGGTGGTGGCGCATTTGCGCGAAGTGGATGGATTGATCGAAGAGGTGAAAGATGCGTGAGATCGTGCCGGTCGAGCTGGGCGAGCGTTCCTACGAGGTGCGCATCGGCACCGGTCTGCTGGAAAATGCCGGAACCGAGATCGCGCCCTTGCTGCGCCGTCCGCGCGTGGCGGTCGTCGCCGATCAGACAGTGGCCGATCTGCATCTCGCGACCCTGCGCCGCGGCCTTGGCGATATCGAGATGGTCTCGCTGACCCTGCCGCCGGGCGAGGGCACGAAAAGCTGGCCGCAGTTTACCCGCACCGTCGAATGGCTGCTCGAGCAGAAGGTCGAGCGCAAGGATATCGTCATCGCTTTGGGCGGCGGCGTGATCGGCGATCTGGTGGGGTTTGCGGCCGCCGTGCTGCGCCGGGGCGTGCGTTTCGTGCAGATCCCGACCTCGCTTCTCGCGCAGGTCGACAGCTCCGTGGGCGGCAAGACCGGGATCAACGCGCCGCAGGGCAAGAACCTGATCGGCGCCTTCCATCAGCCGTCGTTGGTGCTGGCCGATCTCGACGTGCTGGGAACGCTCGAGCCGCGCGACTTCCTCGCGGGCTATGGCGAAGTGGTGAAATACGGGCTTCTGGGCGATGCGAAATTCTTCGACTGGCTCGAGGCCAACGCGCCTGCGATGGCGGCGGGCGATATGGAAAAGCGCCTGCATGCGGTGAAACGCTCGGTCGAGATGAAGGCCGAGATCGTGGCCCGCGACGAGACGGAGGAGGGCGATCGCGCGCTTCTGAACCTCGGTCACACCTTCTGCCACGCGCTGGAGGCCGCGACCGGTTATTCCGACCGGCTTCTGCATGGCGAGGGCGTGGCGATCGGCTGCGCGATGGCGTTCGAGCTGAGCCAGCGCCTCGGCCTGTGTTCGCAAGAAGCCCCGAGCCGCGTGCGCGCGCATCTGCGCGACATGGGAATGAAGACCGATCTCGCTGATATCGAGGGCGATCTGCCGGGCCGCGACGCGCTGATCGACCTGATGGCGCAGGACAAGAAAGTGCTCGACGGCAAGCTGCGCTTCATCCTCGCGCGCGGCATCGGGGAGGCTTTCGTGACCTCGGATGTGCCACGCGATGTGCTGGCAGGCGTGCTCGACGACGCGCTCGCCGCCCGGTAAGCCGATTTCCCAGTTGCGAGCCGCGCGCTCCTTCTTTATACGCCGCTTCAGGCACCCATAGCTCAGCTGGATAGAGCGCTGCCCTCCGAAGGCAGAGGCCGAAGGTTCGAATCCTTCTGGGTGCGCCACTTCCCCCAGTTTCCGGAATTTCAGCGCCTTGGGGGCGGCACAGACGCTATCGAGACGGCCCCGAGACAGACCCGATGAGAGATGCGATGACGACAGATGACGCCCTGATCCGCGCAGCGAAGCTCTCGGTCGCGCCGATGATGGACTGGACCGACCGCCATTGCCGCTACTTCCACCGTCAGATCAGCCGCAACGCGTTGCTTTATACCGAGATGGTAACCGCGCCCGCGGTGATTCATGGCGATCGCGACCGCTTGCTGGGGTTCGATGAGGCAGAGCACCCGGTGGCGCTGCAACTCGGTGGCTCGGACGCCAAGGAACTGGCCGAGGCAGCAAAAGTCGGCGCGGATTTCGGCTATGACGAGATTAACCTAAACTGCGGCTGCCCCTCGGATCGCGTGCAATCCGGGGCGTTCGGCGCGGTTTTGATGAAGTCGCCCGATCTTGTTGCGGAGTGCTGTGCCGCGATGATCGATGCGCAACCGATTGAAGTCACGGTGAAATGCCGCATCGGTGTCGACGATCAGGACCCGCAAGAGGTGCTGCCCGAGTTCATCGAGAAGGTCGCTGCCGCAGGCGTGACCCGCATCACGATCCATGCCCGCAAGGCTTGGCTGCAAGGCCTCTCGCCCAAGGATAACCGCGAAATCCCGCCGCTCGATTACCCACTCGTCCACGCGATGAAGGCGGCCTATCCGCAGCTCCATCTGTCGATCAATGGCGGTATCAAAGATCTCGCCGCAGCCGAGGCGGAACTCGCGCAAGGGCTCGACGGGGTGATGGTGGGCCGCGCAGCTTATCATCAGCCGATGGAAGTGCTTGGCGCCGCCGATCAGCGGATCTGGGGGCAGGGCGAGGCCCGCGATCCCTTCGACGTGGCGCAGGCGATGATCCCCTATATCGCGCGTCATATCGAGCGCGGCGGCAGGCTGCACCAGATCACCCGCCACATGCTCGGCCTGTTCCACGGCAAGCCCGGCGCGCGCCGCTTCCGGCAGATCCTGTCGGAAGGCGCGACCCGCGACGGCGCCGGGGTTGAACTTTTCGAGAGTGCGTTGTCAGCCGTACGTGAACGGGTTAACTGAGCGGAACCCAAGGAGATTTCCCGACATGCCCGATTTCGCTACGCTCGCGCCGCTCGTCTTGATCCTGATGGCAGTGGGGGCGTTCGCAGGCGTTCTGGCGGGGCTTCTGGGGGTCGGCGGCGGGATCGTCCTCGTGCCCGCCTTCTTCTATCTTTTCAGCGGCTTGGGCTACGGTTCAAACGATCTGATGCAGGTCTGCGTTGCGACCTCGCTGGCTACGATCATCGTCACTTCGATCCGCTCGGTCATGGCCCATAACCGCAAGGGCGCGGTCGACTGGAACATCCTCAAGCAATGGATCGCCCCCATCGCCATCGGTGCGATCATCGGGGTGCTGGTCGTCCATCAACTGCGCTCCTCGACCATGCAGATCATCTTCGCGGTGATGGTGCTGGTGATCGCCTGCTACATGATGTTCGGTAAATCGAGCTGGCGGATTTCGGACGGGCTGCCGGGCGGGATCTTCCGCGCATGGTTCGGCCCGCTGATGGGGTTCCTCTCGGTCCTGCTGGGTATCGGTGGCGGCTCGATCGGCACGCCGATGCAGACGCTTCACGGTATCCCGATCCACCGCGCGGTCGCGACCTCGGCAGGCTTCGGCGTGACCATCGCGCTGCCCTCGGCGATCGGCTTCCTGCTGACGCCAGTGGCCGACGCCCCGCCTTACTCGATCGGCGCGGTCAATATCCCCGCCTTCCTAATTGTCATCGCGATGACCACGATCACCGCCCCGCTGGGCGCGGCACTGGCCCACAAGCTCGACCCGAAGAAACTCAAGCGCGTCTTCGCGGGCTTCCTGATGCTGGTCGCACTCAACATGCTCCGCAAAGCGTTTCTCTGAACTTCCTCTTGGCGAAAATATCCCGGGGGGCGCGGTAGCGCGGGGGCAGCGCCCCCTCAACCTCTGAGTTTTGCGCGCAGCCGCGCGCGGGGGCAGCGCCCCCTCCGTCACTTGATCTTGCGCGCCTTCGCCTCGTTCCAAAGCACATCCATCTCGGCCAGATCGCTATCCTTCGGCGCCTTGCCGCGCGCCTCAAGTTCGCGCTCGATATGATTGAACCGATTGGTGAATTTCAGATTGGCTGCGCGCAGGGACGCTTCGGGGTCCAATCCCAGATGCCGCCCGAGATTGACCATCACAAACAGCAGGTCGCCATATTCCTCGGCCAGCTCCTCCGGTCCCAATTCGTCGCGCGCCTCTTCCAGCTCGCGCGCTTCCTCGACGATCTTGTCGAGCACCTCATCGGTCGAGGGCCAGTCGAACCCCACCCGCGCCGCACGGTTCTGCAGCTTGATCGCACGGGTCAGCGCGGGCAGGCCCAGAGCCACCCCGTCCAACACACCGATACGCTCGGATTTACCGGCAGCCTTGCGCTCGGCCGCCTTGATCGCTTCCCAATCGGCGGTCTGCTGTTCCGCGGATTTCTCGCGGCTCTCGTCGCCGAAGACATGCGGATGGCGCGCCACCATCTTCGCGTTGATCGCACGCAGCACGTCGGAGATATCGAAGCGCCCGTCCTCGGACGCCATCTGCGCGTGATAGACCACCTGCAGCGCCAGATCGCCCAGCTCTCCGGGCAATTCCGACCACGCCTCGCGCGCGATCGCATCGGCCACCTCATGCGCTTCCTCGATCGTGTAGGGCGCGATGGAAGCGAAATCCTGCTGCAGATCCCACGGGCAACCGCTCTCTGGATCACGCAGGCATTCCATGATCGCGGTCAGCCGAGTGAACTGATGGGCCGCATCGCCCGTATCGTCGAAGATGAGTGCGTCGTCGGGTTTGGCCATTGCAGCTTGCCTCCTGCCATGCGAATGCCTCTGGCCTAACCAGCCCGCAAGGGGAAGTCCACTATGCCCGTTCTCAACCGTATCGCCGATCTCGGCCCGCAAATGACCGAATGGCGGCACTGGCTGCATCGCCATCCCGAACTGCGTTTCGATCTGCACCAGACCTCGGAGTTTGTCGCAGCAAGGCTGCGCGAAATCGGGGTGGATGAGATCCATGAAGGGATCGCGCAGACCGGCATCGTGGCGCTGATCAAGGGGCAGGGCGAAGGCCCCACCATCGGCCTACGCGCCGATATGGATGCGCTGCCGATCACGGAAGAGACCCATGCGGATTACGCCTCCGAGACGCCCGGCAAGATGCATGCCTGCGGCCATGACGGGCATACGGCGATGCTTCTGGGGGCTGCGGCCTATCTGGCCGAGACCCGGAAATTCGCGGGCACCGTGGCGCTGATCTTCCAACCCGCCGAGGAAGACGGTGGCGGCGCCGAGGTGATGGTCGAGGACGGCGTGATGGAGCGCTTCGCCATCTCGCGCGTCTTCGCGATCCACAATGCGCCGGGGCTCCCGTTCGGGCATTTCTACACCACGCCTGGCCCCTATCTCGCCTCGGTCGACGAGGCGCGCGTGACGGTGACGGGGCGCGGCGGCCATGCGGCGACCCCGCAGGGCTGCATCGATCCGATCCCGGCGCTCTCGGCGATGGTGACCTCGCTGCAAACGGTCGTGTCGCGCAATGTCGGCGCGGGCGATGCGCTCGTCGTCTCGGTCACGCAGATCCATGCGGGTACCGCGCTCAACATCATCCCCGAAAGCGGCTTCCTCACCGCGACGATTCGCTGCTTCGAGCCGGAAGTACGTGATCTGGCGGAAAAACGGCTGCGCGAGATTTGCGAAGGGATCGCCGCGGCGCATGGCGTCAGCGTCGAGATCGAATACGAACGTGGTTACCCGCCCACCGTGAACGACCCCGACGAGACAGGCTTCGCCGCCGAAGTCGCAAGCGAAATCGCAGGCCCCGAGCGCGTCGTGACCGACGCTCCGCGCGAAATGGGGGCTGAGGATTTCGCCTATATGCTGGCGGCCCGGCCCGGCGCCTATCTCTTCATGGGCACCGGCGAGGGCGCGGGGCTCCACCATCCGCGCTTCGATTTCAACGACGAAGCCGCCCCGGTGGGCGCATCCTACCTCGCCCGACTGGCCGAGCGTGCCTTGCCCTTGGGCTGAGACCTCTCCCTTCTTCTCGATCGAAATATCCCGGGGACGCTCCGCAGGAGCGGGGGCAGAGCCCCTTTTTCCTTGCCGATCACAGCCCTCTGGCGATAGGGGGCCTGCGCCCCGTTTCCTTTCGCCCCGTCACCGCGACGTGAGGACGCGTTCACAGGGGCCGCTTCGCCTTGCCAAGCCTCAGGGCCACGGCTAGGGTGCGCGCCGACAACCGGGGCTTGCTGCCCCCAAGGCCCATGACAAAGGACCATAGATCATGTTCGTGACCCCCGCTTTCGCGCAGGCCGCCGGTGGCGCCAGTAACCCCGCCGCTGCGTTCGGCCAGTTCCTTCCCCTGATCCTGATCTTCGTGATCATGTATTTCCTGCTGATCCGTCCGCAGCAGAAAAAAGCCAAGGAGCACAAGGCGATGCTCGAGGCGCTGCGCCGCGGTGATCAGGTCGTGACCCAGGGCGGCATTCTCGGCAAAGTCACCCATATCAAGGAAGACGGCGAGGTCGAGGTCGAGATTGCGCAGGGCGTCAAAGTCCGCGTGGTGAAATCGACCATCGTGCAGGTTGTTTCGCGCACCGAACCCGCCAAGACCTCTGAATAAGCCATAAAAGGCCCGTCCCCCATGTTGCACATCTCGCTGTGGAAGCGCGTGCTGATCCTGATCATCATTTTGATCGGGGTCGTCTTTGCCGCGCCGAACATCTTTTACAACCGGGTGGAGGGGCATAACGATGCCGTTGCCGCCGCCGCGAAGGGCGAGTCTCTGACGCCCGAGCAGCAGGCCGCGCAGGCTGGCTGGCCCGATTGGCTGCCCTCCGACATCGTCAATCTCGGCCTTGATCTGCGCGGTGGCGCGCAGCTTCTGGCCGAGGTCAATGTCGGTGAGGTCTACAAGGCGCGGGTCGATGCGCTCTGGCCCGAGTTCCGCAAGGCGCTCGCCGCCGAACGCGGCACGCTCGGCTCGATCCGTCGCCTGAATGCCGACCCGGGCGTTCTGCGGATCCAGATCGGCAATACCGACCAGATCGCGGAAGCCCAGAAGATCGCCGAGACGCTGAACAACCCGGTCTCGTCGCTGACCGGTGTGGGGCAGAAAACCCTCGCGATCACGACCCAAGGCAACCAGCTGATCATCCAGCTCTCGGATGCCGAGAAGGCCGCGACCGACGACCGCACGATGCAGCAATCGCTGGAGATCGTGCGCCGCCGGATCGACGCCGCGGGCACCCGTGAACCCACGATCGTGCGCGAAGGCTCCGACCGCATCCTGATCCAGGTGCCGGGCGCAAGCTCCGCACAAGAGATCAAGCAGCTGATCGGCACCACGGCGAAACTGACCTTCAACTCGGTGATCGGCACCAGCTCGAATCCGAACGAGGCGGTGGGCTCGGATCAGGAAATCCTGCCCTCGGCCGACCAGAAGGGGCTCTATTACATCCTCGACAGCCTTCCGGTCGTGACCGGCGAGGACCTGACCGATGCGCGCCCCGATACCGATCAGAACGGCTATCCGGCGGTGGCCTTCCGCTTCAACGCGAGCGCGGCCCGCACCTTCGGCGACTACACGCAGAACAATATCGGCAAGCCCTTCGCCATCGTGCTCGACAACAAGGTGATCTCGGCGCCCACGATCCAATCGCATATCGCAGGCGGCTCGGGCATCATCACCGGCCGGTTCACTGTGAAAGAGGCGACCGACCTGGCGCTGCTGCTGCGCGCCGGTGCGCTGCCCGCCTCGATGACCTTCCTCGAAGAACGGACCATCGGCCCGGAGCTGGGCGCGGATTCGATCGCGGCCGGCAAGATGGCCGCAGCCGTCGGCGCAGTGCTCGTGGTGGTCTTCATGATCGCGTCCTACGGCACCTTCGGCGTCTTCGCCTCGCTGGCGCTGGCGATCAACATCGCGCTGATCTTCGCGATCCTCTCGGTGATCGGCGGCACGCTGACGCTGCCTGGTATCGCAGGGATCGTGCTGACGATGGGTACGGCGGTCGACGCCAACGTGCTCGTGTTCGAGCGTATCCGCGAGGAGCTTCGCAATCAGCAAAAGGCGAAAGCCGCCCGCGCGATCGAGCTCGGCTATGAGCGTGCGATGTCCGCCATCGTCGACGCCAACGTGACCACCTTCCTCACGGCGGTGATCCTCTTCGTGCTGGGCGCAGGCCCGGTGCGGGGCTTCGCCGTCACCTTCCTGATCGGGATCATCACCTCGGTCTTCACCGCGATCTGGGTGACGCGGCTGTTCGTGAGCATCTGGTTCGCGCGCCGCCGTCCCCGCGAACTCGTACTGTAAGGGAGATCAAGACATGGCATTCCGTCTGAAACTGGTCCCCGAGAAGACCAACTTCGACTTCTTCAAACATCAGGTCGCGACCTTCGGCTTCTCCGTCTTCATGGTGCTGGCCTCGATCGTGCTGGTGCTCGTGATGGGGCTGAACCTCGGCATCGACTTCCGGGGCGGCACCACGATCCGGACCGAGGCCGATCAGACCGAGCCGGTCGATATCGGGGCTTACCGCTCGGCCATCGCGCCGCTCGATCTGGGCGACGTGCTGATCACGCAGGTCTATGACCCGAACTTCCGCGCCGATCAGAAGGTCGTCACGATCCGCATTCAGGCGCAGGACGGTCAGGAGGCGATCAGCCCCGATACCCAGGCCAAGGTGCTGGAATCGCTCAAATCGGTGAACAAGGACATCAAGATCGTCGCGACAGAGTCGATCGGGCCGAAGGTCTCGGGCGAGCTGATCTGGACCGCGATCTGGTCCGTTCTGGCCGCCGTGGCCGCGATCCTCGTCTATATTTGGCTACGGTTCGAGTGGCAGTTCTCGGTGGGCGCGGTTGCCGCGCTGATCCATGACGTGACCGTCACGGTCGGGATCTTCGCGCTGTTCCAGATCAAGTTCGACCTGTCGATCATCGCGGCGCTGCTGACGATCCTCGGCTATTCGATCAACGATACCGTCGTCGTCTTCGACCGTCTTCGCGAGAACCTCGTGAAATACAAGAAGATGCCGCTGCGCGACGTGATGAACCTCTCGGTCAACGAGACGCTGTCGCGTACCGTGATGACCTCCGGCACCACGCTGCTGGCGCTGATCTCGCTGCTGGTTCTGGGCGGCGACGTGATCCGCAACTTCGTCTTCGCGATGACCTGGGGCGTGATCGTGGGCACCTATTCCTCGGTCTATGTCGCAAAGAACATCGTCCTGTTCATCGGGCTCGACCGCAACAAGGAGAAGAAGGACCCCTCGGAGAAGTTCTTCGACAAAACGGATGTCGCTACTGACTGAAGCCAATTTCGGGGCCTCGCTGCCGATCGACGGCTACGGGCCGGGTTTCTTCCGCGTGGCTGGTGAAGTCACGCGAGGCTCGATCTGGGTCGCGGGCCAGGAGATGGGCAGCTGGGGCGGACTGGACGACCGCGCTGCGCTGCGTGCGCTGGCAGACAAGCTCGACGTGTTGTTCATCGGCACCGGCGAAGAGATCGCCCATCTGCCGAAGGACCTCGTGGCCGAGCTGGAGGCCGAGGGGCTGATGTGCGAAGGCATGGCCACGCCTTCGGCGGCCCGCACCTACAACGTGCTGCTGTCAGAAGGCCGCCGGGTCGGCTGCGCGCTGATCGCGATGCCGGAAAACCCCGAGACGCCTGAATGAGCATGTTGTCAGTCGAAGGGCTCGCGGTGTCGCGCGGTGGTCTCCCGGTTCTCGAAGACCTGAGCTTTTCGCTCGACGCAGGCCATGCGCTGGTGCTGCGCGGCCCCAACGGGGTCGGCAAGACGACGCTTCTGCGCACCTTGGCCGGGCTGCAACCGGCGCTGGCCGGGACGGTGTCGATGCCGCCCGAAAGCATGGCCTATGCCGCCCATTCCGACGGTCTGAAATCGACGCTGACCGTGCGCGAGAACCTCGGCTTCTGGGCCTCGGTCTATGCGACGAACGATATCGAACCGGCGCTGGAACGCATGAACCTTCAAAGCCTCGAGACGCGGCCCGCCCATAGCCTGTCTGCCGGGCAAAAGCGCCGCCTTGGTCTTGCGCGACTCCTGGTGACCGGTCGCCCGATCTGGGTGCTGGACGAGCCGACCGTCTCGCTCGATACCGCCTCTGTCGCGCTCTTCGCCGAGGCCGTGCGCGGCCATCTGGCGAGCGGCGGGGCCGCGCTGATCGCGACCCATATCGATCTCGGGCTGAACGAGGCCAAGGTTCTCGACCTGACGCCCTTCAAGGCCAAGACGCCGGAAGAGGGCGGGATGCAGGGCGCTTTCGACGAGGCCTTCCTATGATCGCGCGGCGCGCTATCGGCGCGGTCGGGAGCCTCCGGCGGGGATATTTGGACCAAGCCGAAAGCAGCTGCGCGCTGTTTCGGATTGGCGGAAATATCCCGGGGGATGAGCGGCGCAGCCGCGAAGGGGGCAGCGCCCCCTTGGCTGGCAAAGGAGGCCGGGCATGATCGCACTTCTCTTGCGAGACCTGCGCCTTGCGGTGCGTGCAGGCGGCGGCTTCGGTCTCGGGCTGGCTTTCTTCCTGATCGTTGTGACGCTGGTCCCGTTCGGCGTCGGTCCCGAGGGGAAAATCCTCGCGCGGATCGCGCCGGGCATCCTGTGGGTCGGCGCGCTTCTGGCCTGCCTGCTCTCGCTCGACCGGATTTTCGCGCTCGATTACGAGGATGGCTCGCTCGATCTGCTGGTCACCGCGCCGGTGCCGCTCGAAGGGGTCGTCTCGATCAAGGCGCTCGCGCATTGGATCACGACCGGATTGCCGCTCGTGGTCGCTGCGCCCGTGTTCGGGATCTTGCTGCATCTGCCGCAGGGCGCGCATGTCTGGATGGTGATCTCGCTTCTTCTGGGCACGCCGGCGCTGTCGGTTCTGGGAACGTTCGGGGCCGCGCTGACGGTCGGGCTGAAGCGCGGCGGTCTTTTGTTGTCGCTGCTGGTCTTGCCATTCTATGTGCCGACCCTCATCTTCGGTGCGGAGCTCGTGCGCCGTGGCGCCGAGGGGATGAACACTGAGACACCGCTTCTGATGCTGGCCGGGATCACGGCGGCGACGGTCGCGCTGGTGCCCTTCGCCTCGGCCGCCGCGATCCGCGTCAATCTGCGCTAGCGCAACCCGCGCGCGCGCCGTGATAGGAAGAGCCGTGATACACAGAGCCAACCTGGCCAGAAGGTGAGCAGAACAACAAGATGTCGATCTGGGAATACGCCAACCCCGTCAAATTCATGAAGACCACGGACAAGATCCTGCCCTGGACGGTGGGAATTGCCGCGATCACGCTGATCGTCGGGCTGGTCTGGGGCTATTTCTTCGTCCCCGCCGCCGAGAATTTCGGCGGCTCGGTGAAGGTGATCTATGTCCATGTCCCCGCCGCGATGATGGCGATCAACATCTGGGTGATGATGGTCGTGACCTCGCTGATCTGGCTGATCCGCCGCCACCATGTCTCGGCGCTGGCCGCCAAGGCTGCAGCGCCCATCGGCGCGGTGATGACGCTGATCGCGCTGATCACCGGCGCGGTCTGGGGCCAGCCGATGTGGGGCACCTGGTGGGAATGGGATCCGCGTCTGACCTCGTTCCTGATCCTGTTCCTGTTCTACCTCGGCTATATCGCGCTCTGGGCGGCGGTCGAGAACCCCGACACGGCCGCCGATCTGACCGGCGTGCTCAGCCTCGTCGGCGGGGTGTTTGCGGTGCTCTCGCGCTATGCGGCAAATTTCTGGAACCAGGGGCTGCATCAGGGCGCGACGCTCTCGATGGATTCCGAACAGCACATCGCCGATGTCTACTGGTTCCCGCTGCTTCTGTGCATGGCCGGGTTCATATTCTTCTTCCTCGCGCTGGTGCTGATCCGCACCCGCACCGAGGTCCGCGCGCGCCGTCTGGGCGCCATCCAGCAACGTGAGCGCATGGCATGAGTGATACGACCGAGCAAGGCGGCACCGTCACCGAGGGCGGCGTTGTCCTCGTGGACCCGTCCACCAAATCCTACACCGAAACCGTCAACATCGCCTGGGCCTCGACGGTCGTGCTGCTGGTGCTGATCATCGTCGTCTCGTTGATGCGTGGCGCGAAGGTGAAACGTCAACTGGCCGAGGCCGAGGCCCGCCGGAAAGGGGGCGCACATGGTTAAGCCGCTTATGCTGCTGCCGCCGCTGATCTTCGCGGGGCTTGCGGGCGTGTTCATCTGGGGGATGACGCGCGAGGACCCGACGCAGCTGCCGACCGCTTTCGCGGGCAAGCCCGCGCCGCCGGTGCAACTTGAACCGCTGGGTGATTTCAAGCCCTTCACCGATGCCGATCTGAAGGACGGCAAGGTGAAGCTGGTGAACTTCTGGGCCTCGTGGTGCGCGCCGTGCCGGGTGGAGCATCCCAACCTCGAAGCGCTCGCCGAAGAGGGTATCCCGATCTACGGGGTCAATTACAAGGACAAGCCCGTCAAAGCGCAGGGCTTCCTGAGCGAGATGGGCAACCCGTTTGCCGAACTCGGCGCCGATCCGAACGGCAAGATGGCGCTGAACTGGGGCGTTTACGGCGTGCCAGAGACCTTCGTGATCGATGGCACGGGCAAAGTGCTCTATCGCTTCGCCGGTCCGCTGACCGAGCGCGTGATCGCCTCGGATCTGCGCCCGCTCCTGAACGGCGAGACGGCCGAGAAGTAAAGGGCAGGGCGCGAGCGCGCCACTTTCCCCGATCCCGATCGCATCAAAAGTAAAGGCCCCCGAACCGGGGGCCTTTCTTGTTTGAAACTCAGAACGGGATTTCGTCGTCGAAATCCGAGCGGCCACCGCCGCCGCCACCGGAGCCGCCCGAGGACGGGCCGCCATAGCCGCCGCCATCATCGTAGCCGCCGCCACCCGAGGACGGGCCGCCGTAGCCACCGCCACCGCCACCTTGACCGCCGCCCGAGCCGCCAGGACCGTCGAGCATGGTCAGTTCCGAGCGATAGGGGCGCAGCACGACCTCGGTCGAGTAGCGGTCCTGACCGTTCTGGTCCTGCCATTTGCGGGTTTCCAGCTGGCCCTCGATATAGACCTTCGAACCCTTGCGCAGATATTGCTCGGCCACTTTCGCCAGCGGCTCCGAGAAGATCGCGACCGAATGCCATTCGGTGCGCTCCTTGCGCTCGCCGGTATTGCGGTCGCGCCAGTTCTCGGACGTGGCGATGCGCAGGTTGCACACCTTGCCGCCGTTCGAGAAGGTCCGCACCTCCGGGTCTCGGCCCAGATTGCCGATCAGAATGACCTTGTTGACGCTGCCTGCCATATTGCCTCCGCCTCGCGATTCTAGAATTGGTCCCAAAGGGTATAGAGCAGAGCCCCGCGAGAGCCTAGGGGCGAAGGTTCGCTCAACCGTGACGGAAAGCGGCGAAATCCCGCGTGCATCTTTGGTTTGAGAGCGATTTCGGCCCCGGATTTCCAACCTTGTGCCGATAGATGGGGCCGTGGGTTTGCCACAGGTCTGAACGAGCCGGACGGCACACGGGGACGAACCCCACCCGATCCGGTCGAGCAACCCCACATCCCATGAGGAGATACCCCATGAAATACCTGATGCTGATCGCCGCGAGCGCCACGATTGCCGCAGCCTCCACTCTCCCCGCTCTCGCAGAAGGTGGCGAAGGCGCCGTGGCCCCGGCGAAAGAGCAGAAGCTTTCCGCCGAGCTGAAAAATCAGGGCTACGACGTGCGCCGGATGGAAATGGAAGACGGCTATATCGAAGTCTACGCGATGAAGGACGGCAAGCGCGCCCAACTCTACTTCGATTCCAACCTCAAGCAGGTGAAGCGCTCGGGCGACAACTAATCGTCAGCGCCTTTTCGACGGGCCGGTATGATCCGGCCCGTCTTCCTCACGCCAGTCTTTCCAGAAGCAGCAGGAGGGCCCGATCATGGCCATCGAAGACGCGAGCTTTACCGATCTTCCGTCGCAGGAGACGTCTCACGCAGAACCGCCGCCCGTCGGTGCGCATAGCGTATGGGACCCGTTCATCCGGGTGTTCCACTGGTCCATTGCGGGCCTCTTCACCGCGAATGCGTTCTTCACCTCGCCGAAGCACGATCTGCACCACTGGATCGGCTACACGGTCGCAGGGCTCGTGACCGCGCGCATCCTCTGGGGGCTGTTCGGCACCCGCCACGCGCGCTTCAAGGATTTCCCGCCATCGCCCACAGGCGCGCTGACGCAGCTGCGCGATATGGCCACGGGAAGGCGGCACGCGCATCTGGGCCATTCGCCGCTCGGGGCGCTGATGATTTACAACCTTTTGATCACGCTTCTCGTCATCGCGGGATCGGGGTGGTTGATGACCACTGACGCCTATTGGGGCGTGAAATGGCCTCAGGAAGTGCATGAACTCGCCGTCAACTGGGCCGAAGTCTCGATCGCCGCCCATATCGCTGCCGTCGTCTTCGAAAGCCGCCGGTTGCGCGTGAACCTTGCGCGCGCGATGATCACCGGTAAGAAGGTGTTCCGCGGCAACAGAGGGTAAGCGCCGATGGCGGTTTCGCGTGAGCGAGTCTCGATCTGGACGAAAGAGGGCGCATTGGTCGCCCTCATCCTGTTCCAAGCCGCCTGCACATCGCTTTTCGTGGCCGACGTGTTCGACGACTTCCGCGAGGCCGGGCGTCTCTCCCTGCATCTCAACATGGAGCTTTTCGCCAATCTCGGCCTGATCGCGGGGATCGTCGTGGAGGCGGCGGTGCTTTGGGCGCTGTTGCGACGTCAGGCCCGCGCGGACCGCACGATCGGCGCCGCGCAAGGCGCAATGGCCGAGATGATGAGCGCGCAGTTCGACCAATGGGGGCTGACCCCGGCAGAGGCCGATGTCGCGGGGTTCACGATCAAGGGGTTCTCGGTCTCGGAGACCGCCTCCTTTCGCGGCTCGAGCGAGGCCACGGTGAAATCCCACCTCAATTCCGTCTATCGCAAGGCAGGCGTTTCGGGCCGCTCTCAGCTCGTTTCGATCTTCGTGGAGGAGCTGTTTCACGGCCCGATCAAGGCCGATGCGAAAAAGCAACAGGCGCACGCAATCTGACGCAACGGCAGCTTATCGGCGGGACGTTGCCGAGGCGATTGGCGTTTTGCTTTAACTTTTCGCTGATTTCTCTATAGTTTGCCCCAGAATACGTGGACAGTGAGTGGTGGGGGCCGATGCGTAGAACGATCGGAATTCTCGGGCTGGCGGCGATTGCCGCGGCAGCGGTGATGGCGGGCCCAATGAGCGCCCAGGCAGAGGGGCTGCGGCTTCAGGGGAGTTCTTCGAAATCCCGCGCGATGCTGTTCCGAAACCAGACCAACATTCTCGATACCCGCGCCGCGCAGCAATACGAGCATTCCTCGCGGCTGACGCCCAAGGGTAAGCTGACCCAGACCGCCAGTGTCGAGAACGTGCCGCGCTACAACGGCAAGTACCGCGGCCAATATATGAGCACCGCGAAATCGGTGGCCTCGCGCCATGGCATCCCGACCGATCTGTTCCTGCGCCTCGTGCAGCAGGAGAGCGGTTGGAACCCGCAGGCGCGCTCGCACAAGGGCGCGATGGGGCTGGCGCAGTTGATGCCCGCTACCGCACGCAAACTCGGCGTGAACCCGCGCGATCCGGCGCAGAACCTCGAAGGCGGCGCGCGCTACCTGAAGATGATGTATAACCGGTTCGGAAGCTGGCGGCTGGCGCTTGCGGCTTACAATGCGGGACCGGAGGCCGTCGCGAAACATAACGGCATTCCGCCCTATCGCGAGACCCGGAATTATGTGCGGATCATCCTTGGCGGTTGATCCTTAAGGATGCCGGAAAAAAAGCCCCGCAAGATCAGCGATCTGCGGGGCTTTCTTCATGTCTTGGGTGAAGAGAGCCGCCGAAGCGGCTGATCTTACGGAATAATACGGGTGTATTTCGTGCCCGCGAGCGTCGCGCCCGCCATCAGACCGGCCTGGCCGAAGACAAGCGCGATGATCGGCGCGGTCGAGGTCAGGGTGGAGGCCGAAATCGCGCCGCCCTGATCCGGCACCGCATACCGCGCATCCGCGCCGAGCTGCCAGCCATCGCCGCGGCGGAAGCCGGCAAGCGCCTCGGGCGTCATGAAGAACAGGGCATGGGCATATTGCTGCGCGCCGATCTGCAGACCGAAGCTCGCCGCCGCTGCCGAGTAGTAATCCACGGTCACGTTGTTGATCCGCAGCGCGCCGCGCCCGAATGCGCCACCGATGCCGAAACCCGCTTCGGTCATCAGAGGCATCCAGAGCACGCCGACCGACTTGTTCTCGAGATCGCGGGTGCCGGGGTATTTCGTCAGAAGGTAGTTCCGGGTCGCATCGACCCGCGCGTCCAGCTTGGCGCTGCCCGCACTGCCCACGCCGTTGCCGCAGGCCGCAAGGCCAAGCCCCGCACCGCCCATCGCCAGAAGGGTCCGTCTGGAAAGTTTCGTCATGTCTGTCGCTCCGCTCGATATGCCCGATCTCGCGCCGGGCTGAATGGTCTTATTACGACCGCTTGGCACAATTAATAGACGAGGGAACCCGCTTTGTCACTTCTTCTTGAGCCAATTCACGCCGAAGTGGCAAGACCCTGCTCAGCCGTTACCGAGCAGTTTCGCGGCCTCCGGCGCGAAGTAGGTGAGCACGCCGTCGCAGCCCGCGCGGCGGAAGCTCATCAGGCTTTCGAGCATGACCTTCTCGTGGTCGAGCCAGCGGTTATTCACCGCCGCCATGATCATCGCGTATTCACCCGACACCTGATAGGCATAGGTCGGCACGCCGAATTGTTCCTTCACGCGGTGGCAGATGTCGAGATAGGGCATCCCCGGCTTCACCATCACCATATCCGCGCCCTCGGAGAGATCGCGCGCAACCAGCCGGATCGCCTCGTCGGAATTGCCGGGGTTCATCTGATAGGTCTTCTTGTCGCCCTTGAGCGCGCCGGTAGCGCCCACCGCATCGCGGAACGGCCCGTAGAAACCGGAGGCATATTTCGCGGCGTAGCTGAGGATCGTCACATCAGCATGGCCTGCGGCCTCGAGCGCCGAGCGCAGTGCCGTGATCCGCCCGTCCATCATGTCCGAGGGCCCGAGGATATCCGCCCCGGCCTCGGCCTGCGCGATCCCCATTTTGACAAGACATTCAACGGTTTCGTCGTTGAGGATAACCCCGTCGCGCACCAGCCCGTCATGGCCGTTGGCATTGTAGGGATCGAGCGCGATATCGGTCATGATCGCGATCTCCGGCACCTCCGCCTTGATCGCGCGGATCACCCGGTTGGTGATGTTCTCGGGGTTCCAGGCCTCTTCGCAGGCTTCGGTTTTCACAGCCGGATCGGTATAGGGAAAGAGGCAGATCGCCGGGATGCCGAGCTTCGCGGCCTCTTCGGCGGCGCGCACCGCGCCCTCAAGCGTGCGACGCACGACGCCCGGCATCGAGGGCACCTCGACATCCGCACCCGGCACGTCGGTAATGAAGATCGGCCAGATCATGTCCTTCACGCTCAACCGGTGTTCCTGCGCGAGATCGCGCAACGCTGCAGTGCGGCGCATCCGGCGCAGACGGGTATGCGGGAAGGGCGGAAGGATCGGGTTCATCGGCAGGCTCCTCTGGCTCGGCCAAAGGGGTGCCACGGATCGCTGCCACAGGCAAGCGCGGCCGATCCGCGCGGGGTTCCGCTCGGGCCGAGGCTGGTCTATGTCTCGACGAGAGGGGCCGCGACACGACGACCCGGAAGAACGAGGGCGAGGGGCTTGGAAGTTTTCGACACGATCGCGCGGCTGATCGACCTGCGCAGCTTTTCCAACTTGTGGTACTGGATCGCGCTGGCCGCAGTCTGGTCCTCGGCCTCGCATTGGGTGCTGGGCGTGCCGTGGGACATGGTGATCCGCGCGCGCCGGAAGGGCGGCGAGGCGGCCGAGGATCTCGCCGCGATGACGGCGCTGAGCGCCCGCAGGCTGAACCGGATCCGGCGCGATGCGGGCGTCTCGATGTCGATCACCATCCCGTTCATGCTGAGCTTCCTGCTGATCACCGGTTTCATCTATGGCTCGGAGACGGCGCAGGCATTCGCGCTGCTGCTGGTGCCGATGATGGGGGTGTTCGGGCTGAGCCTGCGACTGGCGCACAAACTCGACGCGGACCCAGCTCTGGCGCATGATCCGACGCTTGCGATCAAGGCGCTCTCGCGCCACCGGGTGAACGTGCAGGCGATCGGCGTGGTGGCGATCATCGTGAGCGCACTTTGGGGAATGTATCAGAACCTTCTCGCCTCGATGCTAGTTTGACGCGCGAAGCAACTTGACACCGGCGGCAGGGCCGATACCTCGCTTGGCTATGGAGCATTTTCTTCTCTCGGGCGCCCCGGAAGGGTTCGACGCCGCCTTGCTAGCCAAAGAGCTCGCCAAGGGCAAATCGGTCATCCATGTCGCGCGCGACGATCGCCGTCTGGCGGCCATGCGCGGGGCACTTGCGTTCTTTGCGCCCGAGGCGACGGTACTCGACTTCCCGGCCTGGGATTGTCTGCCCTATGACCGGGTCTCGCCCAATGCCGATATCTCGGCCACGCGCATGGCGACGTTGGCCGCGCTGGCCTCGGGCATGCCCGGGCCGTTCGTTCTGCTGACGACGCTCTCGGCTGCGATGCAGCGCGTGCCCGCGCGCGAGGTGCTGGCGGGTGCGAGCTTCACCGCGCAGGTCGGCAAGCGGATCAACGAGCAGGCGTTGCGCGAATTCCTCGTGCGGATGGGCTTTTCGCAGGCCTCGACCGTCTCCGAGCCCGGCGATTACGCGATCCGCGGCGGCATCATCGACATCTTCCCGCCCGGCGAGGGCGGGCCGGTGCGGCTCGACCTGTTCGGCGATGTGCTCGACGACGCGCGCCGCTTCGATCCGGTGAGCCAGCGCACGACCGAGAAGCTGAAAGGAGTGGAGCTCGCGCCGGTCTCCGAAGTCATTCTCGACGAGGCCGCAATCACCCGCTTTCGGCAGAATTACCGGATCGAGTTCGGCTCGGGCGGTGCGGAAGATCCGCTTTACGAGGCCGTCTCGGCAGGGCGCAAACAGGCGGGGATGGAGCATTGGCTGGGCTTCTTCCATGAAAAGCTCGAGACCATCTTCGACTATCTGCCCAACGCGTCGGTGATGCTCGACGATCAGATCGCCGCGCAGCAGGAAAGCCGCTGGGACGGGATTGCGGATCAGTATGACACGCGGCGCGAGGCGATGACCCGGCGCGACCGGCTGGACTCTGTCTACAAACCCGCCCCGCCGCAGCTTTTGTACTTGAACCCAGAGGGTTGGGAGGCGGTGTTGAAACCGCTTCGCGTGCTGCGTCTGCAGGTGATCCCGGCGCCGCCCGGTCCCGGTATCCTGAATGCCGGCGGGCGCGTGGGGCGCAATTTCGCGCCCGAGCGCAAAGTAGAAAATGTCAGCCTGTTCAGCGCCTTGAAAGATCATGTTCAGGCGCGCTTGGCCGATGGGCCCGTGGTGATCGCCTCGTGGTCCGAGGGCGCGCGCGAACGTCTGCGCGGATTGATGGAAGATGAAGGGCTGATCGGTGCCAAGCTGATCGACTCTGCGCGCGAGATCGGGCCCGGGGTGAACCTCACGGTCTGGCCGCTCGACGAGGGGTTCGAGGCCCCGCGTGACGGCGGCGAGATGACCGTGATCTCCGAGCAAGACGTGCTGGGTGAACGGCTCGTCTCGAAGCCGCGGCGCAAGCGCAAGGCCGAGAATTTCCTGACCGAACACACGACCCTGTCGCCCGGCGATCTGGTCGTCCATGTCGATCACGGGGTCGGGCGCTACAAGGGTCTGGAGACGGTCACGGCGCTTGGCGCGCCGCATGAATGCGTGCTCTTGGAATATGCGGGCGGGGATCGCCTCTATCTGCCGGTCGAGAATATCGAACTGCTTAGCCGTTATGGCCATGAGGAGGGCTTGCTCGACAAGCTCGGCGGAGGCGCATGGCAGGCCAAGAAGGCCAAGCTGAAGGAACGCATCCGCCAGATCGCCGACAAGTTGATGCGGATCGCGGCCGAGCGCCACCTGCGCAACGCCCCCATTCTGGAGGCGCCGCATCACGAGTGGGAAAGTTTCGCCGCGCGCTTCCCCTATACCGAGACCGACGATCAGATGAGCGCGATCGAGGATGTCGTGGACGATCTGAAATCGGGCACGCCGATGGACCGTCTCGTCGTGGGCGATGTGGGCTTCGGCAAAACCGAGGTCGCGATGCGCGCGGCCTTCGTCGCCGCGCAATCTGGCATGCAGGTCGCGGTGATTGCGCCGACGACGCTGCTTGCGCGCCAGCATTACAAGACCTTCGCCGAACGCTTCCGCGGTACCGCGTTGAACGTCAAACCGCTCAGCCGCTTCGTCTCCGCCAAGGAGGCCACAAAAACCCGCGAGGGGCTGCGCGATGGCACGGTCGATATCGTGATCGGCACCCATGCGGTTCTGGCGAAATCGGTGAAATTCGCCAATCTCGGCTTGCTGGTCATCGACGAGGAACAGCATTTCGGCGTGCAGCACAAAGAGCGCCTGAAAGAGATGCGCTCGGAAATCCACGTGCTCACGCTGACCGCGACGCCGATCCCGCGCACGCTGCAACTCTCGCTGACCGGGGTGCGCGATCTGTCGATCATCGGCACGCCGCCCGTCGACCGGCTCGCGATCCGCACCTATGTCTCGGAATTCGACACCGTCACCGTGCGCGAGGCGCTGCTGCGCGAGCATTACCGGGGCGGGCAGAGCTTCTATGTCGTGCCGCGGATTTCCGATCTTCCCGAAATCGAGGAATTTCTGCAAACCCACGTGCCGGAGGTGAAATATCTCGTGGCGCACGGCCAGATGGCCGCGGGCGAGTTGGACGACCGAATGAACGCCTTCTATGACGGCAAATACGACGTGTTGCTGGCGACCACGATTGTCGAAAGCGGCCTCGATATTCCGACCGCGAACACGATGGTGATCCACCGCGCCGATATGTTCGGCCTGAGCCAGCTTTACCAGATCCGGGGCCGTGTGGGCCGCGCCAAGACGCGGGCCTATTGCTACCTGACGACGAAGCCGCGGATGCCGCTGACGCCGCAGGCGCAGAAACGGCTGCGTCTGCTGGGGTCGCTCGACAGTCTCGGGGCGGGGTTCAACCTTGCCTCGCAGGACCTCGACCTGCGCGGCGCGGGCAACCTTCTGGGCGAGGAACAGTCGGGCCATATTCGCGAGGTGGGCTACGAACTGTATCAGTCGATGCTGGAAGAGACGATCTCGAAGCTGAAATCGGGCGAATTGACCGAGACGGCGGATGGCGACTGGTCGCCGCAGATCAATCTCGGCGTGCCGGTGATGATCCCCGACAGCTACATCCCCGATCTCGACGTCCGCCTCGGCCTCTACCGCCGCCTGTCGAGCCTGACCACCAAGGTCGAGCTGGAAGGCTTTGCCGCCGAGCTGATCGATCGCTTTGGCGAGCTTCCGAAAGAGGTGAACACGCTGCTGCTGGTCGTTCGGATCAAGGCGATGTGCAAACGCGCGATGATCGCCAAGCTCGATGCCGGTCCGAAAGGCGCGACGGTCCAGTTCCACAACGACAAATTCCCGAACCCGCAGGGCCTCGTGGAATTCCTGACCGCACAGCGCGAACTGGCCAAGGTGAAGGACAACAAGCTGGTCATTCGCCGCGACTGGAAGAACGACAAGGACAAGATCAAGGGCGCCTTCGCGATTGCCCGCGATCTGGCCGAGAAGGTTATCGAGGCGAAGAAGGCGAAGGCCTGAGCGGCTCTGCGCGGAACATCACCTGTCCGCGCGGCAGCATCCGGTCGTCGCGACTGAGGCTCCAGCCTGAGGCGTCCGCCATCGCGTAGAGCGCGGTCTCCGAGAGGTGATAGGGCGCGCGGGCGGCATGGGTGACGACGCCGTCCTTCTGGCGGTGGCTCGTCGCCTCGTCGGGCGCGAGGAACACCGTGAGCAGCACGCATTCCAGTTGAGGAAAGCGTCGCAACCCGTTGAAGCAGCGTGCAATTGCGTCGCTTTCCAGATGCGGAAAGACGCCGAACGCGATGGCATGGGTGACCGTGTCGGTGACACCAGCGAAGCCGAAATCTGCATCCTCGACCAGTTGCAAAGGATCGAGCCGGTCGCGGGCGTCAAGCTCCGCCGCATAGCCCGCCAGCATCAGCGCGCGCGAGGCATCTGTGCCCCAGTAATGGCCCGGCTCCAGATAGGGCACCGCCTTGCAGCCCAGTCGCAACGCGCCCGCGCCGATATCGAGAAGTACATGATCGGGTCGCAACCCGTGATCCATGAGCGCCGCCATCTGCGCACGGCCCGTCTCGTCCCAGCGCCCGCCCACGATATCGCGGTGGCGGCCCTTGGCGAGCGCCTCATCGTAGAACCCGGGACGGGCATAGGGCGAGGACATCGGGAGCGACTCGGGATCGGGGAAAGATGCGCGGGTATGCGCCCTTTGCCCCCGTGCGTAAAGCCCCGTCAGTCGGTCTCCTGCGTCTTGCGGATCAGCCACCAGGCGAGGCTCGAACAGATTAACGTCGCGACCACCATCGGCAGCGCCGTGCCGTTGAAGGACAGCCCCACGGGGGCTGCGATCACCACCGCGCCGACCGTCGAGATCGCGGCGACGATCGAGGCCGCCATGCCGGCGATATGGCCCATATGCTCCAGCGCCAGCGCGTTCAGGTTCCCAAAGGTCAGGCCCGCCATCGCGAAGACCGAGACCGAATAGACGAAGATGAACGGGAAGCCCGACGCGCCGTCGGTCAGCCCGCTAAGCACCAGCACCAGCATGACCGCCGAGATCGCCACCTGAGAGATATAGGTCCCCTTGACGATCTTGCGCATTCCCAGCCGCATCACGTAGCGCGCATTGAAGATCGTGGCGGTGCCCGCCATCAGCGCGCCAATGGCGAACCACATCGGGAAGGTGTCGGTCACGCCATGCGCCGCATAAAGCTGTTGCGCGGTCGACAGCAGCGCGAACATCTGCCCGAAACCCAGCGTCATCGTTACGATATAGAGCCGCACATCGGAATGGGTGATCACCTCCAGCGCCGCGGCGCGCAGCTTCGACACGTTCAACGGGCGGCGATCCTCGGGGGCGAGCGTTTCGGGTTGCCGGATCAGCAGCCAGCTCACGCCGACGCAGCCGAAGACCATGAAGGCCCAGAACACGCCGCGCCAGCCCGCAAACGCGATCACGAGCTGGCCGATCGACGGCGCCACGGCGGGCACGAGGATGAAGATCATCATGATGAAGGAGGTGATCTTCGCCATTTCGCGCCCGGCAAACAGGTCGCGCACCAGCGCCATCACGGTGATCCGCGGGCCAGAAGCGCCGATCCCCTGCAGCACCCGCGCAGCCAGCAGCGCCTCGAGGCTTTGCGCATGGGCTGCGACGAACGCCCCGACCATGTAGATCGCAATCCCGCCCGCGATGGTCTTGCGCCGCCCCAGCGCATCCGAGATCGGCCCGGCAAACAGCGTGCCCACGCCCATGCCCAGCACGAAGGAGGTCAGCACCAACTGCGCGCGGTTCACCGCATCGGGGCTTAGCTCGGCCGCGATATCCGGCAGCGCCGGCAGCATCCCGTCGATCGAGAAGGCGACCGTCGCGATCAGCGAGGCGAGCATGACCGTCAGTTCGGGCAGCGAAAGAGGCGTGCGCGCCCGGGGCGCGTCAGAGATCTGGGACATTCTGGGGGACTTTCCGAAAGTCGGATTTATTCGAAGCGCGAGCATAGGGAGCTGCGCCGATTTGGCCAGAGGGCCGGGCGCGCAGCCCCCTGTGCGCTCACGCGATAGTGACGGCGGCTGCGACGCCGCACAGAGCGGTCAGTGCTGGGTCGCGTCGGAGGGTGCGCCGGACAGCTCGTCGATCACCTTCAGCCATAGCTCGGTCGGCTGCGCGCCGCTCACCAGATGGGCGTTCGCGACAACGACCGAGGGCACCGCGTTGATCCCACGCTCGCGCGCATGCGCTTCCTTCGCGACGATCGTGTCGATATCGGCGTCCGAAGCCAGCAGCCGCTCCACCAGTCGCGGATCCATCTTCGCGGCCTCCGCCACCTCACACAGTACGGTCGCGTCGCCGATATTGCGCCCGTCGCGCCAATGCGCGGCCAGCAGCCCCTCCATCACATCCTCCTGACGCTCTTCCAGCCCCGCCCAATGGAGCAGGCGGTGGGCGTTGCGGGTATTGGGCTGATGCGTGACGCGCTCGGGGTGGAAATCGTAGCCCTCGGCCTCGGCGATCTCGAGGAGCTGCACATGCATCTTCGCGGCCCCGTCCTGACCGAATTTCGCCTGCAGGTAATCGGCGCGCCCCATGCCCTCGGGCGGCATCGTCGGGTTGAGCTCGAACGGCTGCCAGGCGCGCTGGAACGGGTGGTTCGGGCGTTGCGCCAAGGCTCGGTCCAGCCGCGCCTTGCCGATGAAGCACCACGGGCAAACGGGATCGGCGAAAATATCGAGCGTGATCATGAGGTGACCTCCTGTTGCAGCATGGCGCGGATTTCGGATCGCAGCACCTTGCCGTTACGGTTGCGGGGCAGGGCGCCGATATGGGCGTAAAGGCGGGGCTGCTTGTAACGCGCAAGCCGCGCCTCGGCATGGGCGCGCAAACTGTCTTCTTCCGCCTCGCCGGTATAGGCAAGCGCGATGACGCTGGCATCGGCCTTCACCGCGATCTCGACGGCGGCCACATCGCCCGCGCCGGGGCAGTCATGCATGACCTCCTCGACCTCGATCGGCGAGACCCGGAAGCCGCCCGCATTCATCATATCATAGCCGCGCCCAAGATAGGTGATCGCACCGTCTTCGCCCATTGCGACCGTGTCGCCGGTCACGAACCACGGGCCGATCCGGCGCGCCGCCGTCTCTTCGGGGGCGTTCCAATAGCCCAGATAGAGCCCCGGATCGCTTGCATGGATCGCAAGCTGACCCGGCTCGCCGCGCGGCACCGGTTGTCCATCCTCGCCCAGCACGGCGACATGGCGGCCCGCCTGCGGATAGCCGCAGGTGCCGGGCGGCGCGGGGTGATCGGGACTGCCCGAGATGAAGGTCGAGCATTCGGACATTCCGAGCGCCTCATAAACCTTGGTGCCCGTCGCCGCGTTCCAGGCCGTGCGCGTGGGCTCGGGCAGTGCCTCGCCCGCGCTCAGCCCATGGCGCAGCTTCGGCAGCGACAGCGTCTCGTGATGTTTAAGGATTTGCCGGTAGACCCCGGGGGCGGCAGCGAAAATCGTCGCGTCGAACCGTTTGAGCAGCAGGGGCAGGCTGCGGGGCTCCACCCCGTCCGCCGGGATCAGCGCGGTCGCGCCCAAGGTCCACGGGTCCATCAGCCCGGTCCCGAGCGTGTAGGTCCAGTTGAAGGCGCCCGCATGCATCAGACGGTCGTCCGACCCCATTCCATACCAGCCGCGATACATCATCTGCCGCGCCCAGATCGCACGGTGCGCATGCATCACCGCGCGCGCGGAACCGCCCGTGCCGGAGGTGAAGATCATGTAGGCGAGGCGGTTCGGATCGCCCATCGCGAACTCGCAGGGCGCGGCTTCCTCGGCCTTGCGCAGACTATCGGCGGGGATCACGCGCGCCGCATGATCGGGAAGGGCGATCCCGTCGCCCGCCACGACAGCCGCCGGATCGAGATCGGCGGCGAGCTTGGTGATCTCGGCCTCGGTCAACTGTGCCGAGGTCGGCACCGGCACGAGCCCCGCGGCAATGGCGCCAAGGAAAGCGATGGGAAATTCCGGCCCATTGCCCAACCGCAGCATCACGCGGTCGCCGGGCGCCAGCCCCGCGTCGCGCAAAAGCGTCCCCGCACCGCGCACCGCCGCGATCAGCCGCCCATAGGACCAGCGCTGCGCGCCCGAGGGCTTCACGATCTGCATCGCCAGCTTGTCGGGCGTCGCGGACCCCGCCGCCAAAACATGTGCGGCCATGTTGAAGGCGCTTGGCGGGTCGGGGATCGGGTCTGTGCGGTAAACGGAATCCATGCAGCCTAGCTAGGACGCAGCACGCGCCCGAGCAAGCCCGAACGCGCCGCCATCACTCTGGCTTCGCCATGGCGAAAATATCCCGGGGGGTGAGGCGGGACGAGCGGACTTCCAGTGGAAGGACGCCCCGCCGAACGCCCGGAGCGCAAGCGAAGGGCGCGTAGCCGCGGGGGCAGAGCCCCCTGCAACCTAGGTCATGCGCGCGACGCTCACTCTTCGTCGTCATCGCCGAAGCGGGCGTCGTCGTCATACTCGTCTTCGCCCTCGCCGACATATTTCGCCGAAAGCGCAATCGAATGACCGTCATGGGTCGGGTCCATGACAACGTCGGAGGGCAATTCGCCCCGCATCCAGTCGCGGATTTCGTCGCGCGCGTCGGCCGGTTCCTGTTCGGTCAGCTCGGCGATATACCGGATGAAGGCCTTCTGATCGCCGTCGATCTCGTCAAGTTCGGCCTCGTCGGCTTCGGGCCACTTGTCCACGATCGCCTCGTAAAATGCCGCCCAGTTTTCCTCGATATGGTGCCATTTCATCGCTTTTGATCCTTTTCTTCGCGGCTCGTCTCACGGGCGGCCCTATTTCTGAGAAAGGGACGCCCGGGGGGCTTTGCAAGGCACAAGGCAAAGATACCTCGCGCGGTTCCATATCGTGATCAGATCCGGGAGGTTACCTGAACCAGCCCTGCACCGAGCGCGCACCGCCAGAGATGTCGTCGCCCACACCGGCCACCGTGTTGCACCCTGCCAATGCCGCAGCGACTGCTGCCAGAAGGATAAGTTTCTTCATTGTCCTGCCTCTTGATACCACCAGACATCGGGTTGGAAACCCGGCCATGCCCCGTATAGCGGGGTCTTCTCAGGGTAGTGAAGCTGCTTGATATGGGCGATGCGGTCAACCGGGGCATACCAGATCGGGATGACATAGCGACCTGCAGTCAACACCCGGTCGAGCGCATGGGTCGCGGCGACGAAATCCTCGTGGCTTTTCGCATCGAGCATGGCCTTGACCATCGCCTCGGCAGCGGGGGAGTTCATGCCCATCCAATTGCGCGAGCCGGGCTCTTTCACGCCTTTCGAACCCCAATAAAGGTTCTGCTCGTTGCCAGGCGACAGCGACAGCGCGCGCCAGTACCACGCCATGTCGAAATCATAGGCATTGGTGCGCTGCGTATATTGCGCGTCATCGATCACGGTCACTTTCGGGAAGATGCCCAGCTTCTTGAGCGCCTCGATGTAGATATCGACGATGCTCTGGGTCTCCGCCGCGCCTTGCTGAAGCACGATCTCGAAGGTGAAAGGCTTGCCGTCCTTCTTGAGCACGCCATCGCTATCGACCTGCCAGCCCGCGTCTTCCAGCAGCTTCGCCGCGGCGCGCATGTTCTTGCGGTTGCGCACGCCGCCGTCGGAGGTGGGCAGGCTGTAGCCGTCGATCGTACCGGGCGGCAGTTGATCGGCGAAAGGCTCCAGCAGGGCTTTGACCTTGTCCGCTGCGGGGCCGTGCTCCATCCCAAGCTCGGAATTCGAGAAATAGGAGGAAATCCGCGGCTCCGCGCCGCCATTGATGGTCTTGTTGATGAACTCGAAATTGAACGCGTCGATCATCGCCTGACGCACCCGCCAGTCGGCGAAGACCGGGTTGCGGGTGTTCATGACCAGCCCCTTGATACCCGAGGGACGCCCGTTCGGGATCTCGGATTTCACCACGCCGCCCGATTGCACAGCGGGGAAGTTGTAATTGCGGCCCCAGTCGGCAGCGTTCCATTCGGTATAGCTGTCGGTCTCGCCGCCTTTGAAGGCCTCGAACACGACCCCGCCATCGCCGAAGTAGTCGTAGCGGATCGTGTCGAAATTGTTTCGACCCTTGTTGAAGCCCAGATCCTTGCCCCAGTAATCTGGGTTGCGCTTGAGCTCGATGAATTTGCCGGGATCGACGCGGCCCACGACATAGGGCCCGGACCCGATCGGCGCCATATTGGTGGTGGAGGCGAAGTTATGCCCCTCCCACTGCGCTTTCTCCAGCACCGGGCGCATCCCCATGATCAGCGCCATTTCGCGGTCCTTCACCTCGGGTTTGAAGGTGATGCGGACCTTGCGCTCGCCGGTCTTCTCGATCTTCTCGACCTTCGACCAGGCGTTCTGGTAGCGCGGATGACCTTCTGTCCCGAGCGTCTCGTAGGACCAGATCACATCCGCGACCGTCACCGGATTGCCGTCGGAGAACTTGGCCTCGGGGCGCAGGGTGAATTCCACCCAGGTGCGGTCAGGGTCGGTCTCCACCGATTCGGCGAGAAGCCCGTACAGCGTGAAAGGCTCGTCCATCGAGCGGCCCATCAGCGATTCGGCGACATAGCGGCTGATTCCCTCCGCCGGGCGCCCGTTCAGAATCCACGGGTTAAGCGAATCGAACATGCCGGCCACGCCAAATCTGATCTCGCCGCCCTTGGGCGCGTCGGGATTGGCATAGGGTAGGTGGGTAAAGCCGGCCGGAAGTGCAGGCTCTCCATACATTGCAATCGCAGGTTGTGGCTCCGCGGCAGCGATCCCTGTAAATACAGGGGCGAGCCCGAAAAGCGCCCCGCCGAGTAAATGGAAAAACACCGATCTCGTCATGTTAACAATCCCTGCCTTGCCTGCATTTATTGGCGCCAAGCTAGCGAGACGTTTGAAACTGCGCAAACTTTTCCCTTGGAGAGCGGCGCAGGATTGCTTATAAGGGATGCACTGCTCGATAGGTTTCTTGCCTGTATGAAACCTGCCTCATGACTTGACGCCCGCCCTAGCGCGGGCGTCTTTTTTTACGTCATTCCCCATGAAAACAAGGTCCTCACCGCGATATCACGCGGTATTGCGCTTGCAGCATGGCGTTCGCAGGCGCGGCACGGCATGATCCCGGCGAATCCGTAACTTATCGCCACCGAAGGAGAGAACATGTCGCTTCAGGGAAAAACCGCCGTCATTACCGGGTCGAATTCCGGGATCGGTCTCGGGGTCGCGCGCGAACTGGCGCGGGCCGGCGCCGATGTCGTCATCAACTCCTTCACCGATCGCGATGAGGACCACCAGCTCGCCGCCGATATCGCAAAGGAATTCGGCGTCACCGCACGCTACATCAAGGCCGACCTGTCGAAAGGCGCCGAGGCGCGCGCGCTGATCGAGCAGGCGGGCAAATGCGATATCCTCGTGAACAACGCGGGCATCCAGCACGTCTCGCCGATCGAGGACTTTCCGGTCGAGAAATGGGATGCGATCATCGCGATCATGCTGACCTCGGCTTTCCACACCACCGCCGTCGCGCTGCCGATGATGCGCAAGGCGGGCTGGGGCCGGGTGGTCAACATCGCCTCCGCGCATGGCCTGACCGCCTCGCCCTATAAATCGGCCTATGTCTCGGCCAAGCACGGCGTCGTGGGCCTGACCAAGGTCACAGCACTCGAGACAGCGAAGGAAGACATCACCGTCAACGCGATCTGCCCGGGCTATGTGAAGACCCCGCTGGTCGAGGCGCAGATCCCCGACACGGCGAAGGAATACAACATGACCGAGGAAGAAGTGATCGAGAAGGTCATCCTCGCGCGTCAGCCCTCGAAGGAATTCGCGACGGTGGAGCAGATCGGCGGCACCGCCGTGTTCTTGTGCTCGGATGCGGCTGCGCAGATCACCGGGACGACGATCTCGGTCGATGGCGGCTGGACGGCGCTGTAATCGGAAAACCCTCTGGCGGAGCGAGAACGCTCCGCCAGATCAATAGGGGCGCGACGAGAGCGCGCGCTCATGCGCCTGTCGATGGGCGATCACGGCCTCCAGGCGGTTCTTCACCCCGTATTTCTGCATGATATTCGTCATGTAGAACTTCACCGTCTTCTCGCTGATCGCGAGGCGCGTGGCGATTTCGCGGTTGGTCTTGCCGCGTTCCAACTCCCGCAGCACCTGCATTTCGCGATGGGTGAGGTTCTCGCTCTCGGATTTCTCCTGCCCAGAGAGCGCCGCCTGCAGCAGCGCCGCCGCGAAGCTGGGCGAGACAAAGGTGCCGCCATGCAGGATCGCGTCGATTGCGGCCTGCAACTCCGAGACGCCCACGCCCTTGAGAATGTAACCCTTCGCGCCCGCGCTCATCGCTTCGATCGCGGTTGCGGGCTCGTCGCAGGCCGTCAGCAGGATGCATTGCATGGACGGGTCATGATCAATGATTTTGCGCAGCGCGTTCAGCCCGCCGCCGGGCATGCTGAGATCGAGGATCATGACGTCCGGCCTGCGCGTTCGGGCAAGCTCGATCGCGTCGATGGCAGAACTGCCCTGATCGATCACGTCGATCCCGAGCGCGTCTTGCAGAACGGCACACAGCCCCTGCCGGAAAATTGGATGATCATCGATAATACAAGCCGTCGTCGGCACGAAATCAGACATGGAAATACCCCTTAAACGATCCCGCGACCGCGTTCCCCAACGCGCGACGGCCGTGCCGTCCGGAATGCCGCGAAATCCTTCTTCCCCCTGACCAACAGAATGAAGGTGTCCTGAATAAACACAATAAAGAAAGACGCTTACAGAATAGTCCCATCTGGCTATGGCTATAGACCGTTAGGATTACGTGCGCGTCACCTGCAGGGGGCGTCTGGAGCGAGCGGAATGCGGCAAACCACCTCCGCGCCCTGCGGCTCAAGACGTCGGAATTCGAGCGTGCCGCCAAGCGATTGCGCCCGGAATTGCATCCCCGGCAAGCCAAGCCCGCCCTCGCGGTATTCGCGCTCTTGCTCGATGGTGTAGCCGGGGGCCGGGCCACTGTCGGAGATACGCAGGACGAATGAGCCATCTTCTTGATAGGTTTCAATTTTCTGGCTCGATCCGGGCGCGTGACGCGCAGCATTGGCCAAGGCCTCCTGCACGATCCGACCCAAGGTGCGCCGCGTCGTCTCGGTCAGCTCCGGCGCGCCCGGCGCAAGCGCGAGTGTGACCTGCGCCCCGGTGCGTCGGCCATGGTCCGTGGCGAGCGTTTCGATCAGCGCGGCAAGCGTCGGCGCGGCGTCGAATTGCGGCGCGACCAATCCGCCCGAGATGGCACGGATTTCCTCCATCGTCTTGCGCGCGACTTTCTTGATTTCCGCGACAATCCCGGCCGCTTTCGGCTCATCGGTCGCACCGGGGGAACGAATCATATGCTCCAGCCGGTCGATCTCCAGCACCAGATAGGACAGAAGCTGGCACGCCCCATCATGAAGGTCCGCCCCGATGCGGCGTTTCGCGCGCTCGTCGATATTCGACGCATTCTGCGCGGCCTCGGCGATCGAGCGGTGCAATTGCGAATTGCCGAGCAGCAGACGCTCGCGCTCGGAGAACTGACGGCGGAGCTCGACGGTCTGACGCTCGATCGTCAGGCTGCCGCGCCGCACGATCAGGAACAGCATGGTGAAGACGATGATCGCCACCGGCCCGACGAAGAGCCACGTCGTCTTGGCTGAGGTCAGCAGCGCGCCCCGGACCACATCGGCATTCTGATAGAATTCGCCCACCGCCAGAATAGCGCCGGTCTCGATATCGCGCAGCGGGGCGTAGATCTCATAGAGCTGCACGCCCAGCGCGCGTTCGGCATCATGGGCGGCGTCTTCCAGATCGGGAAAGCGCCCGAAGACCTTCCCCTTGAGCGCCTCGAAAATCTCGTCGTCGGGCAGGACGTGCCCATGCCCGGTCTCGGGTGCGAAGACCAGCTTGCCTTCGCGGCTCCAGATCTTGATGGCGAGGAAATTGCCCTGTTTGCGAAACCCCTCCGCCAGCGCATCCAGGGCTGCGAAATCCTCCGGGAGCAGGGCCTCCGATTGGCCCAGAGCCTGCACATGCGGCTGCAAGAGGTTTTGCATGTAGAAGGCGGCGGTGTCGGCAGAGGCATCGAGCAGCCGCGTCGTCGCACGGTTGTTGATCCAGTAGGCGAGGGAGGCGAGCAGGAGGCTCAGCACCAGCCCAAGCCCCACGAGAAACTGCAGCGACAGCGAAAACCCCAGAAACCAGCGCAGCGGATTTCGCACCGTCTGCACCGGGTCCGGGGTCCCCAAACCCCCGACCTTGGTCGCATCGCTCTTAGACCTTTGTCCCATAGTCCCTTGCGTCCTTTGGCGAGGAGCGTTCCCGACCATAGGGGAGAATCTCGTTCGACCTAAGACAATTTTCGTCCCCTCGATTTGCTGGCCTGATGGAAGGCAGGAAAAGCGCCGTGCTTGTGGGGGGTGACGGCGCGAGACGTGGCACAGGGGTAAGTGCCGTCTCGCACAGCCTCCTGATGAGCCAAGCACCGGCGATGGGTGTGACACGGGACCGCGATGCGGCCCGATTTGGTCTTAGGGGGCTGACATGACGATCAAACTGGCCGGAGCCGATCTCGACTATCTGCTGCAACAAGCAAATATCCTGAACGATTATTCCCGACTGACGAGCGCGCTCGACCCGAACGGGGTGCGCGAAGTGTCGGGCTATAACAACAACCTCGCGGGCGGCTATACCGTCGGCGCGGATGGCACGATCGTCTGGACCGGCGGCAATGTGCATCCCGATTGGGGACAGGCCGATACCGAGTTCCTGCGCATGTTCACCACCAATCACCCGACCGAGCCGGAATACGGCACCTCTTATGCGACCGTGCAGAAGATGTGGGTGACGCTGGTGTTGCCCGACAGCGAGGGCCGTCTTCCCGACGATCCCGATTATGTCGCGACCTCCAAGCAGGTGTTGGTCGACAACCCGATGTCGATGTCGCCCTCGATGTTCGTGGCGGATGGGGCAGGGAACATGCCCGGCGATCCCGATTACACGCCCACTGTCGACGCGATGTCGATGATGGTGGCGATGTCGGATGCGCAGGCCGAATACCAGTTCGGCACGGACGGTTCGACGCTCGACATTCTCAACAGCTCGGTCGTGGTGGATTCCACCCCGCGCCTGATCTCGCAGCTGATCACCAGCTCGAATGTCGACATGACCGATCCGAACTACAACCCGGCCGCCGTGGCCGCGATGAATAATCTGGGCGGCTCGGCCGTGGACGTGTCGAACTCCGTCGTGGGCGACATCACCACCGCCTTCATGCCGAACCCCGGCATCCTCGGGGGTGTCACCTATAACGAATGGTTCGTGGCCTTCGGTCAGTTCTTCGATCACGGGCTGGACTTCATCCAGAAGACCGGCGGCGTGGTGATGATCCCGCTGAGCCCGAACGATCCGCTCTACATTGATCCGATGTATGCGCCGAACCCGGATTACGTGGATGCGGCGACCACGCCGAACGTTCCCGAGATGATCGCGACGAACCCGGCCTATATCCCGGGCGTCTCGAACATGATGATGTTGAGCCGCGCGAAACTGTCGAACCCCGATACGGATTTCGACGAGAACGGCAACCTGCTGCCGGGCGTCACGCCGCTCTACAACAACAATACCGGCCTGATGATCGACCAGAGCCAGACCTACGGCTCGCATGAAGCGGTCAACGTGCTGCTGCGCCAATACGATGCCAATGGCGTCCTCACCGGCAAGCTGATCACCGGGGCCGAGGACGGGATCGTCCATCGCCCGGATGCGAATGGCAATCTGGTGGAACTCGACGTCTCGACGGGGGCGGCAGTCGCACCCGATGGGACGGAGGTCACGGGCAAGGACGAGCTGGCGACCTGGGCCGACATGAAGGTCAATGCGGCTCGTATCGGGATCGAACTGGTCGACACGGATGTGCTCGATTGCCCGTGGATCAACGCAGATGCGATCGGCCGGATGAACTTCACGCCGCAGAGCGATTTCCTGTTCCGCTCGGATCAGAGCATCGCCGACCTCGAAGCGATTGCCACCACGACCGGGATCGAGATCGGGGGCATGACCTACACCTCCTTCGCCGATGTGGCAGCTGCGGGCTATGACCCCTTCGTGCGCTGGACCCTGCAGGACGCGATGGAAGGCAAATGCGCCGCGGCCGATATCGGCGAGGTGCGCACCACCAATCAGGCGATCCTTCTGGATATCGCGCATGGCGCCGCGCCGGGCGCCGATTTCCAGGGCAATGAGCTCGACCCGGCGTCGGACCCGAATGCGGGCGCCTTCACCTACGATGACGCGCTTCTGGCCCGTCACAAGGTCTCTGGCGATGGCCGTGTGAACGAGAACATCACGCTGACCTCGGTGCACCACGTCTTCCACGAAGAGCACAACATTCAGGCGCAAAACGTCATGATGTCGGCGGTCCGCGATGCGATCACAAGCGGCGATATCGACGGGCTGAACGGCACGGATGCGGCGAATGAGGGCTGGCTGGCGGTGGATATCGACCAGATCACCTTCGACAGCTGGGCCGGGACCGATCTGACCGACGACGCGGCTGTGCAGGCCATCGTCGACAGCCTCACCTGGGATGGCGAGCGCGTCTATCAGGCTGCGCGCATCATCACCGAGAGCGAATATAACCATATCGCGGTCGACCAATACATGGGCACGCTCTACCCGGCGCTGCCGGAATTCGTGTCCTACTCGGCCGATATCAACCTCAATATCAGCCTCGAATTCGCGCAGGCCGTGTTCCGTCTGGGCCACTCGCAACTGCGCGAGACCGTCCAGATCGCGGTGACCGACGAGGCGGGCGTCAATCCGGGCGAGCCGGGCTACGTGCCGACCTATGTCGAGAAGGGGTTGTTCGACGTCTTCCTCAATCCCGATCAGTTCGACGTCTATGGCGCGTCCGGGATTGCGGCGGGTCTGCTGACCCAGCAGGGCAACGAGATGGACGAATTCGTCACTGCCGCGCTGCAACAGTCGCTGGTGGGTGTGCCGCTCGATCTGCCCGCGCTGAATATCGCACGCGGTCGCGATGTCGGTCTGCCGACGCTGAACGAGCTGCGCATGGAAGTCTTCGACGGGCTGACCCAGAACACGTCGAACAATACCAATGGCTCGGGCATCGCGCCCTATCACAGCTGGGAAGATTTCGGGGCGCATCTGCGCACACCGGAATCGCTGGTGAACTTCATCGCCGCCTATGGGAGGGACGAGGACGGCACCTTCGGGCTGCAAGCCGCGCGCGACGCCTATCAAGCGGGCACGGGCGAGCTTTACGAAATCCGCGCGGCGGCGCAGGCGATCCTCGATGCCGCAGCCGATGCGTCCGATCCGCGGCATGACGAAGCGCTGATGTTCATGCGCGGTTCGGGAGAGCCGACCTACACGCCGGGTGTGGGCTGGTCGCTCTCGGGCGGGCAGGGCGATCAGGGCTTCTGGGATATCGACCTTTGGGTCGGCGGTCTGGCCGAACAGGCGATGTTCGACGGCCCGCTGGGCACCACCTTCAGCTTCATCATGCTGGACTTCACCCAGCGCCTGCAGGATGGCGACCGCTTCTACTACCTCTACCGGATGCCGGTCGGCCACCATCTGGGCGACCAGATCATCGGCGAGCAATTCGCCCATCTGATCATGCGCACTACTGGGCTGGAGCATATTCCGGACGCCTTCGCGACGCCCTCGGCCACCTATGTGCTCGACGGGACGACCTCGAGCGGCGACTACCACGACAATGCGCGCGACGGTCTGCTGGGGGTCGATGACGCCTATGGCGACAACGACTATTTCAACGCGACGCTGGAGCAGCTGCCCGACGAGGTGCGCGACGTCGCGCTCGCAAATGGTGGCTTCGAGGCGCAGGATCTCGTCGCGGCAGGAGCCCCGACCAATGCGCGCGGCACCTATCTCAATGGGGCGATCGAGGGCTGGACCCTCAACGGCACCGGCGGCACCTGGGCGCCCACCGAAGCTGCGGTGCCCTTCCTGCCCGAAGGAACGCAGGTCGCCCAGCTCGGTCGCAATGCATCGATGACGGCCGACACCGGCACGGAGCTCGTCGAGGGAAATGTCTACACCCTGACGCTCAAGGTGGGCGACAAGATCGGCTATGTCGCGACCGGCGGCACGGTCAAACTGGTGGCCTCGGACGGCACCGTGTTGGCCAGCGCCGTTTTCGCGCCGCCGCTCGATGACGACGACGTCACCACGGACGACGCCTGGGACATGGTGACCCTGAGCACCGATGCCGTGCCCGCCGATCTCGCGGGTCTGGGCCTGAGCATCGTGGTCGAAACCGACGGCACCGGCCAATACACGCTCTTCGACAATGTCCAACTCACCGAGAGCATCCCCGGCGGTCCGGCCAATGACGGCCATATCACCGTGATCGGCCTCTCGGGCGACGACTTCATCGTGGGGGCCTTGGGTGATGACGTGCTCTATGGCGACGAAGGCAATGACCGCATCGAGGGTGCGCAGGGCAACGACCATATCTATGGCGGCGACGGCGACGACTACATCACCGATTACGAGAATGACGATTTCATCCTCGGCGGGCCCGGCAACGACACGATCTTTGCCGGGCCCGGTGTGCTCGACACGTCCCACGGCAACGCGGGCGATGACGAGGTCCATGGCGGCGACGGCATCGACGAGGTCTTCGGCGACGATGGCGATGACCGGCTCTATGGCGAGGGCGACACCGACCTGATGATGGGCGGTGACGGCAACGACTACATGGATGGTGGCGACAGCGTCGATGAGATGTTCGGCGGCAACGGCTCCGACTGGATGGTCGGCGGCGTGGGCGACGACAACATCAACGGCGGCTCGGGCAACGACCTGCTCGAAGGGGGCCTCGGCCCGACCGCGAATGATGGCGACCGTCTCAACGGCGACAGCCCCGCGCAGCTCAACCCGGTGATCGAGTTCAACGGAGACGGCACCGAGGGCGACATGGATATCGGCTCCTACGAGGACGCCTATATCAACGTGGTCGCGAACCTGCAGACCTCGAACAACGCAGGCACCGGCTCGGTGCTGATGGACCAGTATGCCTTCCTCGAAGGCCTTGTCGGCTCGCAATATAACGACGACCTGACCGGCGCGGACGAGAACGGCATCGGCTCGAACGGGATGAACAACTATCTCGTAGGCGGCGGCGGGGACGACCGGCTGACCGGCTTGGGCGATGGCGGCGACGAGACTACGGGGCAGGCCGATTTCATCTTCGGCGACAGCGTGATCGTGGACTCGAACCTCTACTGGATCGGCGACAACCGCCACGACCAGAGCGTGACCGTGACCGGCTTCATCGAAGACTGGTACGGCACCGGCGACACCCGCGTTCAGTTCTCGGACGGCTCGCTGGGCCACATCCTCGGCGATACAGGGACGGAGGGCACCGACACCGCGCTCTACACCGGCAACCGCGAGGACTACCGGATTGAGCTGATCTCGATGAACGGCCAGCAGGCGGTGAAGATCACCGATCTGCGCAGCGGCACCGACAATCAGGGCAACCCGGTCGCGACCGATGGGGTGGATATCCTCGTCGGCGTCGAATGGGCCGAGTTCGCGAATGGCGAGACGATTTCGCTCAATCCCGATCCGATGTCGGACATAATGTGGAACGCGACCGGCAGCAGTGGCGGCGGCACCATCGCCCGGCTGAGCGCGGATGTGCCCTTCGGCGGTCAGGCGACCTACGAGCTGCTTTCCGGCTCGCCGGAGGTGCGGCTTGGCGGCTTCAATGACGATCAGGTGCGCATTCAGGGCGGGCTTGGCGACAACGAGGCGCTCACCGCTACGATCCGCGCCACCGACGCGTCTGGTACACAGGTCACCGAGACCTTCGATATCGTCACCGGCGATGCGACGGACGAGGTGATCAACCTGACCGGCGCGACCAATGACACCACGATCTACGGTCGCGAAGGCAATGACACGATTACCGGCGGGGATGGCGACGACACCATCGTCTGGAACGTGACCAATCCGCGTCGCAACCAGCCGGAACGGCCTGACGGGCGTGATTTCGTGGATGGTGGAGCCAATGGTGCGGCGGGCGATCGCTTCGTTGTCACCGGCAACAACACCCGCGAGAACTTCGTGATCTACACTGTCGCGGCTGCGATGGCGGCCAATATCACGGTGCAGAACGCGGCCGCCGAAATCGTCATCACCCGCGATGGCGAGGTGATCGCCGAGCTCGCCAATATCGAGGAGATCACGATCAACACGCTCGACGTGACCGCCGATAACGGCAATGGCGGGCTCGACGGCGGCAATACCGGCGGGTGGCGCGGTGACAATGTCGAAATCGTCGGCGACTTCACCGGCACCAGCCTGAACTACTCGACGATTACGGTGAACGGCGATGAAGGCGACGATGTCGTGGACATCTCGCAACTCGAATCCGATCACCGTATCGTCTTCCACGGTGGCGGCGGCGATAACGTGCTGGTCGGCGGAACGCGGTCGCAGGACGTGCTTGTCGATGCACGCCACGGCGCGCGTCCGGACAATACGAACCCGGACGGCTCGGATAGCGGCAGCGATGACGGCTCCGACAGCGCGATGCCCGACGGGCTGGTGCTGGTCGGCGACGACACTGCCGAGACCTTCATCGGCATGGAGGGCAATGACGTCATTTTCGCAGGCGGCGGCGCGGATAATGCGCTCGGCAACGAGGGCGACGACATGATCTTCGGTGACGGCGGCGCGGATCGTCTCTTCGGCGGCGAGGGCGACGACGTGATCGAGGCTGGCAAAGGCCGCGACATGGTCTTTGCCGATGACGGCGACGACACCGTGATCGCGACCGAAGACGACGGGGCCGACAGCTACTGGGGCGGGGAGGGCTCGGATACGCTCGACTACGCCGCGATCCAGGCCTCGGTCGAGGTCGATCTGGGCCACGGCACGAACGGCCACGGTCAGGTGATGATCGGCGAGACTGCGGATCAGATCTACAGCTTCGAGAATGTCATCACCGGCAGCGGCGACGACACGATCATCGCCAACAGCGCGGTCAACGTGATGGATGGCGGGGGCGGTCACGACACTTTCGTGTTCACCTCGGCGGCCGATGCCGATGGCGACCGGATCAACGGTTTCGCACCGGGCGACAAGATCGACATGAGCGGGATCGACGCCGATCAGGGCGCGGCCGGTTCGCAATCCTTCGTCCTGTTCGCGGCGGGCGATTTTAGCGCCGCGGGCGAGCTGCGGGTCTCCTACGAGATGCGCGACGACGGCGAGCACACGATTGTCGCGGGCAATGTCGACGACGATCTGGATGCCGATTTCGAGATCGACATCGCGGGCCGTCACATGCTCGACGCCTCTGATTTCAACGGGGTGAACTAAGGGGGTAGCGCCCGGCGGAGGGGTCCGCCGGGCGTGATTTTTCAAAGTCTCAAGATCTTGGTGGGAGGATCACATGAGCAATGCACGTCGCCGTTTCCAAGCCAGCGAAGAGCTCGTCTCCGAACGTCTCGGCCGCTATCGCGGGCTGATCGTCTTTCTTCTCGGCCTGTCCTTCGTGATCAGCCTGCTCGCGCTGACAGGCTCGTTCTACATGCTGCAGATCTACGACCGGGCGCTGACCAGCGGCTCTGTGCCGACGCTGCTGGCGCTCTCGGTTCTCGCCATCGCGCTCTACCTGTTTCAGGGCCTGTTCGATGTGCTGCGCAACCAGATCCTCGTGCGCGTCGGCGCACGGATCGACAACCGCCTCGCGCCGCTCACGCATCGCGTCGCGATCGAGATGCCGCGTTTCGGCTATTCCACCTCCGAGGCGCTGGAGCGGGGCCGCGACGTCGACACGATCCGCAGCTTCGTCTCAGGGGCCGGGGCCATCGCGCTTCTGGACCTGCCGTGGATGCCGCTGTTTCTCGGCTTCGTCTATCTGCTTCACCCGCTGCTGGGGCTGATGACCATCGGCGGGGCCTGCGTTCTGATCACGCTGACCGTCATCACCGAAATGATGTCGCGCCGCTCGGGTCGGGAGCTGCAGAAGGCCTCCATCGCCCGCGCGATGATCGCCGACACCAACACGCGTAACGCCGATGTGCTGCACGCGATGGGCTTCGGTCGCCGCGCGGTCGAGCGGTTCGACACCGCCAATGCCGAGCACCTGCGCCTGCACGCGCGCACCAGCGACATCACCGGCACGCTCAGCGGCCTGTCGAAGGTCACCCGGATGATGCTGCAATCGGCATTGCTGGGCCTTGGCGCTTACCTGACCATCGTCGGCGAGCTGTCGCCCGGTGCGATCATCGCTTGTTCGGTGGCCGCGTCGCGCGCGCTGGCGCCGGTGGAAATGGCGATCGGCAACTGGAAGGGTTTCGTGGCGGCGCGTCGCAGCCATGCGCGGCTGCGCGACACGCTCGCGACGCTCGAGGATGACGACACAATGGTCGCCTTGCCCGCGCCGACCGAGAGCTTCACCGTCGAGGGGATGACGGTCGTCGCGCCGGGCTCCGGTGCAGTGCTGCTGGGCGACGTCAGCTTCGATCTGAAATCGGGCGATGCGCTCGGCCTGATCGGGCCCTCGGGCTCGGGTAAAACCACGCTCGCCAAGGGGATCGTCGGCATCTGGCCGCTGCTGCGGGGCCATGTCCGCTTCGACGGGGCGGCGCTCGATCAGTGGCGGGTGGACCTTCTGGGCGATCATATCGGCTACCTGCCGCAGGAGGTTTCGCTGATGGAAGGCACGGTCGCCGAGAATATCGCGCGCTTTGCCCCCGATGCGACGGATGCGGATGTCGTGGCGGCGGCGAAGGCTGCGGGCGCGCATCAGACGATCATCCATCTGCCCGACGGCTACCAGACGCAGCTTGGCCCCTTCGGCACCTCGCTTTCGGCGGGCCAGCGTCAGCGCGTCGGTCTGGCGCGCGCGCTCTATGGGGCGCCGTTCCTCGTGGTGCTGGACGAGCCGAACTCGAACCTTGATGCCGATGGCGAAGCGGCGCTCAGCGCGGCCATCGCGTCGGTCCGGGCGCGTGGCGGCATCGTCGTGGTGATCGCGCACCGGCCCAAGGCGCTGGAATCCGTCAATCTCGTGGGCTTCGTTCAGGGCGGCAAGCTGGTGGCCTTCGGCCCGAAAGACGAGATCGTCAATCGATCCGTCGGGCTCAAACCGCTGCCCAAGGGCAAACGCCCCGCAGCAGCGGCGGAGCTGGGGGACAGCATCGAGCAGGCGGTGGGCTGAGCCATGGACCAGGACAAGCTCAAGCTCGGTATCCCGGATGACGAAGCGGCCCTCGCGCCGATACAGAAATACCGTGCGCCCGAGGGGCGCTCGGTCTGGCCCGGCCGCGTGGCGGTGGGGCTGGTAGTCCTTGCCTGGGCGGCGCTCGCGCGCAAGCTCTTCGGCACGGATGCGGCGCAGGCGGAAGGTGTTCAGGACGGCCCGGCCCACCCCCCGGCAGATCCCGACGCCCCCGCCGGCCCGCAGACGCCGAACGCGCATCACATCCCCGAAATGGGGCCGAGCGCGGCGCTGGCGCAGGAGGAGGAGCAGCCCGATCCCTTGCCCGACAACGTGATCCTGTTCCCGGGCGCAAAGCCGGCACCTTTCGCGCTCTCTCCGCAACGCTGGCACGCCAAGCACAAGGCGACGGTGGATGCGCAGGACGATACGCTTTTCTTCCCCGAGTCGATCGAGGTGAAGGAGTTCGATTTTCCGAAAGTTCCGGTCTTCTCCTCGACCCGTGCCGCGGCGCGCAAGGCGCGCGAAAGCGGGGACCGCGCGCCCGATGAGCCGCGTCCACCGGGTCAACCGCCCGAGGTCCCGCGCAACCGCGCGCCCGAGACGAATGGCCCCGTGCGCCTCTCACCCGGGCGGCGTGACGAGAGCTTCTTTATCGTGGCGGCCGTGCTGCTAAGCGGGGCGAGCGATCCCGACGGCGACCCGCTCTCCATCCTGTCGATGCAAGCCCAAGGGGGCGAGGTGATCGCCCATGGCGAGGGTGAATGGCTCATCAAACCCGATCAGGGGTTCGAGGGCGAGTTGGTCATCACCTACGACCTCAGCGATGGCGAGCTGGCAATCGGCCAGACCGCGACGGCACTTATCCTGCCGCCGGACTATCACGACGTGGTCGGCACCGCCGAAGACAATCTGCTGCTCGGCACGCCCGATCGCGACGCAATCCGGGGCGAGGGGGGGGACGATATCCTTTATGGCCGCGAAGGCGACGACATACTCGACGGCGGCGATGGCTGCGACGTGTTGATTGGTGGGGCGGGCGCGGATGTCATCTATGGCGGCGCAGGCAATGACACAGTCTTCGCAGGTGCGGGCGACGATATCGTTTTCGGCGAGGCGGGCGCGGATGCGCTGCATGGCGAAGACGGCAATGACTATCTCGACGGCGGTATGGGCGCGGACAGCCTTGATGGCGGCGCGGGCAACGACACGCTGATGGGCGGCGAAGGCTGCGATCTGCTCGACGGGGGCGCAGGCGAAGACCTCGTTTCCGGTGGCGCGGGCGAGGACCGCATCGTAGTCGCAGAGATCTCGCAGGCCTCGGGCGACAGCTACGATGGCGGCGGAGGCTCCGACACGCTCGATCTCAGCCGCATCGCGGAGTCGGTCACCGTCGATCTGTCGGCCGGGACGATGACGAGCGCTGCGGGCGAGGCGACGCTCGTCAGCATCGAGAACGTCACCTCCGGCGCGGGCGACGATCAGCTGGTTGCAAGCGATGCCTGCAACCTCTTCGCGGGTGGCGCAGGCGAGGACGTCTTCGTCTTCACTTCGCTCGCCGCGATCCAGAACGCAGGCCAAGGGCATGACCGCATCACCGATTTCGAACCCGGTGACCGGATCGACCTCTCGCAGATCGACCCGATGGGCGAAGGCTATGGCGAGATGCGTCTGTTCTTTGCAGGCGCCACCGGTGAGGTTCCCGAGGCGCGCGGCGGCGTCTTCGTGGCCTACGAGATCGAAGACGGAGACGGAGACGGAGACAACGCTCATGAATTCACCGTCGTGAAAGCCAAGCTGAGCGCGCAGCACGAGGATGGCAGTATCGAGGATTACGATTTCGAGATCGAACTCGACGGCCATCTCACGCTTGAAGAAACCAATTTCCTTTTTGATTGCGACGTGCCCGCCTGACGGGCTGCGCGCAAATTTTTGGTGGGGGGAACCGAAAATGACCAAGACTCACAACGATCCGGCCCTGTTCTCGATCCGTGCGCGCATCCTGTTCGCGACGGCGTTTCTAGGCGCGCTGATCCTCGTCTTCGGGGGCTGGGCGGCGCAGGCGAAACTCTCCGGCGCGGTGATCGCGCAGGGGCAGGTTGCGGTGAAATCGCAACTGAAGGTCGTGCAGCACCCGGATGGCGGCGTGATCCGCGATATCCGCGTGGAGAACGGCGATCTGGTGCAGGCGGGCGACGTGGTGGTGCTGCTGGACGATACGCAGCTCCGCTCGGAACTGGGGATCGTCGAGACCCAGATCCGCGAATTCACCGGCCGCCGCGCGCGGCTGATCGCGGTGCGCGACAGCGCGACCGAGATCGTGTTCCCGGACGGATTTGAGACCGCCGAGGAGACGGCCGCGATTGCCGATGGCGAACGTCAGCTTCTGGCGCATGACCGCGCGATGCAGGATTTGCGTCGCGACCAGCTTTTGTCTCAGGTCGACCAGTTCGACGAGGAGATCCGCGCGCTCGACGCGCAGCGCCAGTCGAACGAGATCGAACGCCGTCTGCGCGGCGAGGATCACGAGAGGCTGCAAAAGCTGCTGAAGAAGGGCCTGACCGAGAAGGGCGCGATCACCGAAGTCGAGCGCGACATGGCGCGGCTCGACGGGGTCTCGGGCGAGATCGAGGCCAATATCGCGCGGGTGAAGGGCCAGATCAGCGAGTCGAACCTGCGTATCCTCGAGCTCGACCATCAGGCCCGCACCGCCGCGCAAAAGGAGCTGCGCGACATCGACGCCCAACTGGCCGAGCTTCACGAACGCGCCGTGGCCGCGCGCGACCGACTCTCGCGCACCGAGATCCGCGCGCCGATCGCAGGCGTGGTGAACGAGCTGGGCGTGCATACGGTGAACGGTGTGATCGCGCCGGGCGAGCGGGTGATGGCGATCGTGCCCGATGGCGAGCTGATCGTGGAGGCGCGGCTGCGCACCACCGATATCGATCAGGTTGTTCCGGGCCAATCGGTGCGGCTGCGCTTCACCGCTTTCAACCAACGCACGACGCCGGAAGTGGCGGGAGAGGTGCGCGTGGTCGCAGCCTCGGCGACGAAGGACGAAAGCGGCGGGAGCTATTATCTCTGTGCCGTTGCGCTGACCGAGGCGCCGGTGCTGCCCGACGGGCGGGGCCTGCGCCCGGGGATGCCGGTTGAGGTTTTCTTCCAGACCGGAGAGCGCACCGCGATCTCCTATCTACTCAAGCCGGTCGCCGACCAAGTGCAGCGTACGATGCGCGAGGACTGAGGGGCAGACGGGGCGGGCGAGTGTCCGCCCCGCGTTTCAATTCAGTTCAATTGCCCGGCTTCGACCCGCCTTTCGGCACCAGATGGGTGATCCCCGCCGCCGCTGCACGCGCCAGCGCCGGATCGAGCGACATCGGGATATATTCGCCCGAACGCCACAGTTCCGACAGGTCGTCGTAGTGGCGGCTCAGCGGATGGCCCGATTGCCCGGTCGAGATGATGAAGACCGAACTGTCGGGATCCGCGAAATCGAGCACTTCGCGATAGCCCGCCGCATGGACATTGGCGAAGCGGTCGGATCCGTCGCCGCCCTTGGTGCGCCCGCGCATCAGGGTGAAGTCGCCGCCCGAGGTCGACTGGCGGATATTCACGAACCATTTCAGCCCCGGCACCTTGCCCAGCACCTGATTGTCCTGCTCGGCGATATGCGCATCGCCCCAGCGCCAGCTCTCGATATTCGGCCCGTATTTCTTCGACAGATCCAACAGCGCCGCGTCGAGCGACTGCCGCGCGATATCGCTGCAGGTCTCTTTCGGCGCGGACTGGATGATGTCGCACCAATGGCTCGCGCCTTGGGTGTCGCGGAAGACCCGCTCGATGAACAGGGGCTCCAGATGGTCGAATTTCTTCGCCAGCGGGCCCAGTTCGTCGCGGATCAGCCGGTTTTGCAATTCGCGCATCCAGGCGGCGTAAATCAGCGGCTCGGGCAGATGCTCGGACATCTCGCCATCCCAGCTCGCCAACATCTCCAGCGCGCGCTGGCGCATCCGCTCGGGCGTGCCGGCGGGCGCGGGATCGCCGGTATACCACAGGTTCGCACCGACCAGCGGCAGCAGACCGCGCGCGGCAGGCGACACGGTATCGAGCTGCGCCGAGATGAAGCTGTCGCGCGAATGCACCTCACGCTCGCCCATCAGTTTCGACAGGCGCTGAATACGCTGCGTGTCGCCCCAGTGGAACGAGACGTTATAGGGGAAGGGTCGGTCCACCGTCTTGTTATTGGTGTTCACGACGATGCCGCTTTTCGGCTCGACGAATTGCGGGTTGTCCTTGAAGGGCAGGAAGCCTTTCCAGCGGTTCTCGGGCTTCCAGCCCGCGTTCGGCATCCGGCCCTCCGTGTCATTCGCCCGGTCGCGCAGCGGGATTTTCCCGGCCGTGACCAGCGCCACCCCGTCCTTGTCGGCCAGCGTGATGTTCTGCGCGGGTGCGACGATTTTCTTCGCCGCATCCATCGCCTGCGGGATCGAATGCGCCCGCATCAGGTCCATCGCGCCGGTCATCGTCGTGTCCTTCGGATCGAAGGCGGTCCAGCTGAGCGACATCACCGAATGCGGCGGCGTGACCGTCGCCAGATCGAAATGGCTGCCGGGCAGCACCGGGCCGTTATCGGTCCAGCGTAGGGTCAGCGTGACCGGCTTGGCGTCCTTCACCTCGACGATCACGCGCTTGGTCTTGAAACGCTTCCAGCCGTCGGGCGTGCGGTATTTCGTCGGATCGTCGGGATCGATTTCCTCGATATGCAGGTCCTGATCGTCGACATAGGCCGTGGTCAGCCCCCAGCCCAGATCCTTGTTGCGGCCCGAGAGCACCAGCGGCATCCCCGGGATCGTGCCGCCGATCACGCCGCCCGATTGCAGTTGCAGCCGCGCCAGATACCAGATCGAGGGCGCCGTCAGACCCAGATGCGGATCGTTGGCCAGAAGCGCGCCCCCCGCAGCCGAGCGGTCAGGCCCCGCAGCCCATGCGTTTGACGCACCGGCAGAGCCACGTGCGGGGAAGGGAGAGAACGCCCCCGGCGCCCCGTTCTCCGCCGTCTGAATGCCCTTTTGCATGGTCGGGAACAGGCTCGCGTAATCGGGCAGGGCAGCGGTCGCCTGTTGCGGATCGTCGGGCATGATGTCGCGCACGAGATCCTTGCCGACGAGCGACACACGGGCGCGCAGCACTTCGTCTTGCAGCTGGTTCGACAGCTGCACCGCCATCAGCTTCATGATCGCGAGCGAATCCGCGGGCGTCCAATAGGAGATCTTGCTGTCGAAGAGGAAGAATTCCGGCGCGCCGCGCCCCATTGCGCCCTCGTTGACGATCTCGATCCACTGGTTGACGCCCCGCGCATAGGCCTCAAGCGCGGCCTTGGTGTAATCGTCCTGCGAGGACACCGAGTCGACCGCCGCCTGATACAGGCCCATCCGGCGCATCAGCTCGTCGGTTTTCAGCGTCTCCTGCCCGAACACTTCCGACAGCCGCCCCTGCACCGTGCGGCGCATCAGCGTCATCTGCCACAGGCGGTCCTGCGCATGGGCGAGCCCCAGTGCGAAGAAGGCATCCGGGTCGTCCTTGCCGAAGATATGCGGCACATCCTCGGTCGAGCGTACGATCTCGACTGGGGCGGTGAGCCCGGTGACTTTATAGGTCGCGTCGTAATCAGGAAGCGAGCGCGAGGCGAAGAAATAGATCATCCCCCCGACGAGAACCACACCCACGATCGCGGCCATGATCAGCCGAACGCCCCATCGAAATGCCTTATACATCGAGCCCTCTGCGCGCCTCACCCGAAATCCCGCCTCCCGGCGCATGAGTTGACGCGCCCGGTTGGCGCGTTAGTAGTTGAGCCCGACGCTACAATCAACGCGCTCGCGCTACACGGGGCGCGGTTTCGTATTCACGCAAGGGAGAGGTCGATGGCGAAAGTTGCATTTCTGGGGCTTGGGGTGATGGGCTATCCGATGGCGGGGCATCTCGCATCGGCGGGCCATGAGGTCACGGTCTATAACCGCACGGCCGCCAAGGCCGAGAAATGGGTCTCAGAGCATGGCGGCACGGCCGAAGCGACGCCGCGCGAGGCCGCGAAAGGCGCGGATTTCGTGATGTCCTGTGTCGGCAATGACGACGATCTGCGCGAGGTCTGCCTCGGCAAGGATGGCGCGTTCAAGGGCATGAAAACCGGCGCGGTCTTCGTCGACCACACCACGGTTTCCGCAGCCGTCACGCGCGAACTTGCGGGCGAAGCTGCGGGCCACGGCGTGGCCTTCATCGACGCGCCGATCTCGGGCGGGCAGGCCGGGGCCGAAAACGGTCAACTGTCGGTCATGTGCGGCGGCGACGCGGCGGCTTATGACAAGGCCGAGCCGGTGATCGACGCCTATGCCAAGATCTGCCGCCGTCTGGGCGAAAGCGGCGCGGGGCAGGTGACCAAGATGTGCAACCAGATCGCGATTGCGGGTCTGGTGCAGGGCCTCGCCGAGAGCCTGAACTTCGCCGAGAAGGCCGATCTCGACATCGCAGCCGTGGTCGAGGTGATCTCGCAAGGCGCGGCCGGCTCGTGGCAGATGGCCAACCGCTACGAGACCATGGCGAAGGACGAGTTCGACTTCGGCTTCGCGGTGGACTGGATGCGCAAGGATCTGGGGATCTGCCTCAAGACCGGCGACGAGATCGGGGCTTCGCTGCCCGTCACCGCGCTGGTCGATCAGTTCTACAAGGACGTGCAGGCGATGGGCGGTAACCGCTGGGACACATCCTCGCTGATCGCGCGTCTGCGTAAACTGGGCTGAAGGGGCAGGGCGGCGGGCCACGGTCTGCCGCCCACCCTTGCCGCTTGGGCGCTTGGCCCCTACACCTGCGCCATGCGCATCCTCGAGAACATCATCAGCGACCGCGGCTCGAAATACGCGGTCTCGGGCGGACCTTGCGCCTCGGAAGAGGAGGCCAAGGTCTTCGTCAAGGAACTCTGCCGGAAGAAGAAATACGCCAAGGCCACGCATAACACCTGGGCGCTTCTGACGGCGGAGGCCCCGGTGAAGAACGACGATGGCGAGGCGGGCGCGGGCATGGTGATCCTGCGGATGCTCGAGCGCGAAGAGCTCTACGACCATATCATCGTCGTCACGCGCTGGTTCGGCGGCAAGCATCTGGGCGGCGACCGCTTCCGACATGTGCAGGAAGCGGTTCGCATTTATCTCGAAGACCTTCGCGCGGGCTGAGGCGCGCCGCTACCGCAGCGCCAGAACCGGGATGTCCGACGCAGCCGTGCCGGAGATCTGGCCCACCGGCTTGGCCCCGCCGTTCTGGCTCAACGCCTTCGCAAGATCGGATGCCAGCGGCCCCGCGGTCGACCCGTCGCTCGGCACCAGCCCGTCATCGCGGGTGATCGCCCCCATCCAGAGCCGCGCACCGGATGCATCGGTATAGCGCGTCTGCCATAGCCGCAGCCGCGGCATCTTGTCGGTCGCGTCGCCATCCGGCACGCGGGTGAAGCCAAGCCCGCTCGGCTCGTTCTTCCAGAACAGCGGCGCAAGCGCGGCGCCGGGGCGCATCGTATCGCGCACAGCCCCGAAGGCCGCGCCCGCCAGCGTCTTGAGCGTCACCGCATCGGCGCGTTGCCAGCCAATCGCGCTCAGCGCCGTCGTGATCTGATCGGGGTTCGTCGCCCATAGCGCGATCGAGAGCGGGAACTGTTGATCCGCATCGAGTGTCTGCGCCATCAGCGGCGCGTCACGCAGCGCCTGCGGCTCGGCCCCTTCCGAGATCACGATCAGCGGCTGCGCCACGGGGGGCGGGTTCAGCGCCTTGGAATAATCGCGCACGCGAACCATCGTGAAGCCCAGCACCGCCAGCGTCACGACGCCGATAACGCCCGCCTGCCAGCGCGACCGGGCGCGCGGCGCTCCGGCCCATCGCGGAAACAACCACTCGGCCACCGCGATACCCACCAGCAAGCACATCGCGCCGAGAAGCCAGCCGCCCATCACATCGCTCAGGTAATGCTCGACGAGATAGAGGCGGCTCAACCCGATCAGACCGGCGACCAAGGCCGCCAGAAAGCTCGCGCTCAGCGCCCCGAGCCGCGTCAGCCGCCAGAGGAGGAAGACGAGCATCCCGTAAAAGGCGACCGAGAGGGTCGCGTGGCCGGAGGGGAAACTGCCCGAGGTCTCATGGAAATAGCCAAGGATCGAGCGCGGCCGCCCGAAGCTTGCCTTGAGAATGATCACCGAGATCAGGTCCAGCCCGAGCGAGACCACGAGCCCCGCAGCCAGATCGAACCGACGCAGCCACGCGAGCCAGACAAGCGCCAGCACGAGCAGCGCCGCCACGAGCTGCGTATCGCCGAGCGCAGTGATCCATGTGAAGATCTGAATGAGGCCCGGCGTCCAGAACAGCCGCATCAGCGCCGCCAGCCGCGCGTCGATCTGCACGATCGGGTCGCTTTGCAGGAAGTCGAGCGACAGCCCGACCAGCACCGAGGCGAGGTAGAGGAAGCCGAGTGCCAGAAGGCTCAGCGGCAGGCCGGAGAACTTGCTGCGGTCGAGCCTGCGCGCGATCCATGCCGCCGTTTTCGGATGGCGCCCGCCCCAGCTGTCGACGCGGGGGTGGCGGGCCACCTCGTCCATCAACCCGCCTGCCATCGCGAGGAGATAGGGCACCGCCCGGTCGAGCCGCCTCAGGATCCAGAAAATCAGTGCGGCGATCACGACGAGCCCCAGCAGGAACAAGGTGTTGCGCGTCATCATCGGGCCGAGCTTGGTGAACCCCGCGCCAAGCGCATAGCCGAAGCCGACATGGAAGATCGCGTAAGGAAAGCCGCTCAGCAGGTTCCAGATGCGGAAGCGTCGCGTCTCCATCCCGGCGAGGGCGGCAGCGAAGGGCACGAAACCCGCCACGGGGCCGAGAAACCGCCCCATGACGATCGCGAAGCCGCCATCGCGTGCAAATAGCTTCTCCGCGCGGCGATAGGCGGCCATGCCTTCGACATTCCAGCGCCCGAGCATACCGCGTCGCGCGTGGCGACCAAGCCAGAACGTGGCCTCTCCACCGAGGACCGAGCCGATCGCTACGAACCACATAAGGTCGAGCGGGTCGAGCATCCCTTGCTGCACCATCACGCCGCCGGCATCGACAAGCAGGGTGCCGGGCAGGAAAATCCCGGTCGGCAGGAAGGCCTCCAGCCCCGCTGCCGCCCCGATCACCCAGTAGCCGAAGATTCCCAGGGCGGCGAGATTCGGGAGCACTTGGTGGATGGCGTCGAGCATTTCAGTCCTTTGTCAGCAGATTGCGCGCGCCGCCGGAGATCAGCAGGGTAATTTCGGTGAGCGCGAGATAGGGGGAGGTGCCGGGCGGAAGCGCGACATAATGGGGCCGCCATTCGGGCCGGAATTTCTGTTTGAAACGACGTAACCCCTCGAAGTTATAGAAACTTCCGCCATGACGATAGATCAGATTGCCAAGGCGGCTGGTCAGCCGCGCAGAGGCACGGTCGGGCAGACCTGCCAGCGGCGCGAGGCCGAGGCTGAGCTCAGTCGCACCGCGGTCGCGCAGCGCCTCGATCAGGCCGATGAACAGGAATTGCATGACGCCGTCGGCCGCCTCCGGGCGATACCGCATCAGGTCGATCGCGAAATGCCGTGCGCCCGGCCCGCCCAGGAGGTTCGCGAAACCGAGGATTTCACCGCCGCGCCGGATCAGCGCGATCTCGCAATGGTTGAGGTAACGCGGATCGAAACGGCCGATGGAGAACCCTTTCTCGCGGCCTTTTTGGCCTGCCAGCCATGCGTCGGACACCTCGCGTAGCGTCGCGATCAGCTCCGGCGCATGCGGCGGGGCCGCGATCTCGAGCGTGAAACCGTCGCGGAGGGCGCGGTTCTGCTCGGCCCGCATCGTTTTGAACTTCGGCCCCGAAAGCGAGAATTTCTGAAGATCGACCACGGCCTCCTCGCCGATCTTGTGCAGCGCGTAGCCCATCTCGATCCAGAGCGGCAGGTTGGTCGTCGAGACTTCGTAGAAGACGGGGGTGAGCCCCTCGCTCACCGCGCGTTCGTGAAACTCCCACGCCAGTTGCCGCGCGGCTTCCGGCGGGCCGACCGGATCGCCGAGCACGACCCGCATCCCGCCGCGCTGCGCATACATCAGGAAGGCCGAGCGGTCGGGCGAGAACATCACGCATTTATCGCCGGTCAGCGCGAACCAGCCTTGTGGCACGTCTTGGGCTGCAAGGATTTCAGCGACCGCGATGTCCTGTTCGGGATCGACGGAAAAGGTGAAGCGGCGCATCGGGCGCAGCGTGAGCCACAGGAGGAACCCGAGCAGTAGCGCGCTGATCAGGAGCCCGGCCCTGAGCGCCCGTGGTGTGGGTGAACTCGCCGTGAAATCGAGCCAGAGCGCGTTGGAATACGGATGCGCCGCATAGGCGAGGAAGAAAAACACCGCCGCAGAAGCCACCATCCCAAGGATGACCGCGAACCACAGCGGCCCGTAGCCGCCCTCGGTCAGCGCGACCCGACGGTGAAAGGCCCCGCGGAACGGCAGCAACACCACCGCGGCGAGCGACAGGACAACCGCGTTGTCGATGTCGAGATCGGCCGCCAAAACCGAGATCACGCCAAGCACCAGCCCCGCAAGTACCAGCCAATAGGCAAGTCTCACCCGGCGCACCAAGCCATGCGACAGCACGATCAACAGCACACCCGCGAGGGCACAAAGCTGCGTACCGCCTTCCGCGAGAACCGCCGTGATCAGCCCCGGCTCGCCGCCTTGTCGGCCCAGCACCGGCATCAGCGCGACGATCACCATCCAGAAGCCGAGGCCCAGCACCGCGACCCCGGCGATCCGGGGCGCGAGCCCCTCGATGCCGCTGATCACCGGGCGCATCGGCTCGGAGATTTCGCCGAAAACGCGGGTGGCCCAGCCACCTGCGAGCCGCGCCTCATTCAGCGAGACCACGACGAAGGCGATGACGAAGGGCAGCAGGAAGTAGATCATGCGGAAGGCCAGAAGGCCCGCTGCCGCCTCGCCCAAAGGCACGCCCGCGGGCAGGGCGGCGATCACCACCGTCTCGAACACGCCGACGCCGCCGGGCACGTGGCTGAGGATGCCGACCATGCTGGCCGCGGCGTAGATCGCGACGAAACTCGCAAATGGCGGGGTGCCTGCGGGCATCAGCACCCAAAGCGCGCCCGCGGCCATGGTCGAGTCGAACAGCGCCACGCCGAGCTGGCCGATCAGGATGCGCGGCACGGGCATTGCGATCTCGCGGTTCCGGATACGCAGGGCGCGCCCGGTATAAGACAGCCAGAAGGCACCGCCCAGAATAAGAGCCGTCGCGGCCAGGGCCCCGATACGGATCACGGGCTCGGGCGCCGAAATGACACCCGCGAGCGCTGCCGGATGCACGCAGAGCGCCAGCGCGCCGACCATCGTCAGCCCGAGCCCCATCGCCAGCGCGATATAGGACGACAGCGCCGCGACCTCGAAGGCGTTCAGACCGGCGGCGGAATAGATGCGATAGCGCACGGCCCCGCCCGAGATCACGCTGATCCCGACCGTATTGCCGAAGGCGTAGCCCAGAAACCCGCCAAGCGCGACGGTGCGCAGCGGCAGCTGCTTGCCAAGATAATGCAGCGCCCAGAAATCGTAGCCCACCAGCGCCAGATAGCCCAAAGCGGTCGCGCCCACGGCCGCGCCGAGCGTGGGCCACGGCGTCGCCTTGATCTGCGCGATCACCTGATGCACGTCGATGCTCGCGAGAAGATGATGCAGCGCCCACAGCCCCATCAGGAACAGCACGAGCCCGAGCGCAATCGGCCAGAGAATCTTCACACGCGATTGGGGCGGGGCAGGTTGCGCCGGATCAGCGAGAGCCATGTTATATTTCCACGTTTTTTCCTATCTCTGGCGGGACAATCGCAGAAGGAATTTATGGCCTTCTTAAAATTCCGTAAGAAATCGTCCCGAACGCACCTTATTGGCCGAGACCGCGCGACTTACTAGAGAAAGAAAACAGAAACACACGCGGCGCCGAGAGCAAACGCTCCCGACGCCGTCATGGGTCCGTGAGGCGGCGACAGGTCCTGTTCCGGTCCTGTCCGCCGCGTTTATGGGTCGTCTTTAGCGCCTCAGAGCTTCACCCAAGCCGCGCCATTCGGGCCGAGCGACAGCGTGCCGCCCTCCAGCGTTGCGGCAAGGCAGGGGCCGACAAGCTCCCCGTCGGCGTCGAGCGTCACCGGATCGGGGCCGAGATTGAAGTAACAGGCGAATTTCATCGCGCCATCGTCGCGGATGAAGCCGAGCACCGGATCGGGCAGGTCGAGGAAGGTCGACGTGCCCTCGCGCAGCACCGGGTTTTCCTTCCGGAAGGCCAGAACGCGGCGGTAATAGGCGAGCACCGAGCCCTCATCGGCCTCTTCCAGTGCCACGGCGCGGGCCGCTTGCGGCGGCTTCACCGGCAGCCACGGCTTGGCCTTGGAGAAGCCCGCATTCGTGCTCTCGTCCCAGACCATCGGCGTGCGGCAACCGTCGCGGCCCTTGTTCTCGGGCCAGAAGCGTAGGCCGGGCGGGTCGGTCAGCTCGTGATATTCCATCTCGGTCTCGGTCTGGCCGAGTTCCTCGCCCTGATAGATGCCGATCGTGCCCTGGAAGGACGCGAGCATCGCGATGGCCAGCCGCGCGATGCTGTCCTCGGTGCCGTATTTCGCCCAGCGGGTCACATGGCGCTGCACGTCGTGGTTCGAGAACGACCAGCTCGGCCAGCCGTCGGGCGCGCCCTTGAAGAAGCCCTCGATCTTGCCGCGGAAATGCGCGGGCGTGAATTTCGGGCCCAGCATGTCGAAGCTGTAGGCCATGTGCAGACGGTCATCGCCGCGGGTGTATTCTTCCATGATGCCGAGCGCGCGATGGGGCGCTTCGCCGACTTCACCGATCAGCGTGCGCGCCTCGTAGTCGTCCATCACCGCGCGCATCTTCTTGAGGAAGGGGACGTTTTCGGGACGGTTCTTGTCGAACTCGTGATCCTGCATGTCGTAGGTCGAGACCGGCGGCCAGCGTTCGGGATCGGGGTCCATCGCCGGATTGTCGCGCAGTTTCGGGTCGTGGAAGTAGTAGTTCACCGTATCGAGGCGGAAGCCATCGACACCGCGATTCAGCCAGAAGCGGAACACGTCGAGCAATTCGTCCTGAACCTCGGGATTGTGCAGGTTCAGGTCAGGCTGCTCGATCAGGAAGTTGTGCAGGTAATACTGGCCGCGCTCGGGGGCGTATTCCCAGGACGAGCCGCCGAACACCGCCTGCCAGTTGTTGGGCGGGCTGCCATCGGGCTTGGGATCGGCCCAGACATACCAGTCCTTCTTCGCGCCGCCTTTCTTGGCGTCCTTGAACCACGGGTGCTGATCGGAGCTGTGCGAGATCACCTGATCGATCACGACCTTCAGGCCCAGCTCATGGGCGCGCGCCACCAGCGCGTCGAAATCCTCCAGCGTGCCGAATTGCGGATCGATGCCGCGATAATCGGAGACGTCATAGCCCATATCCGCCATCGGCGAAGTGAAGATCGGCGACAGCCAGATCGCATCGACGCCCAGCGAGGCGACATGATCGAGCCTGCGCGTGATCCCCTTCAGATCGCCGATCCCGTCGCCCGAGTCGTCTTGAAAGCTACGCGGATAAATCTGGTAGATAACCGCTCCGCGCCACCAATCCTTTGCCATGAATCGCTCCTCTTTCAGTTTCCTGTTGCCCGTTATCGCGGCAAGGATAGAATTGTTAGCGCAAACGGCAACCGCCGCTCGGGCCGTTTCTGCGCCTTCGCTTGACCTTGAGCAGGGGGCGGCTCATCAATCAATTGCTATCTGACGCGTTCCGGAGACCTCCCCCTTGAAAGACACCCAATTGCCCAGTGCCGAGACAGTTCGCGAAGAAATTCTGCACCACATCACTTTTTCGATGGGCAAGGATCCCGACCACGCCTCGGTTTATGATTGGCGCATGGCGCTGTCTCTGGCGATCCGCGACCGGGTCGTGGCGCCGTGGTTCGCAGCGACCCGGCGGACATGGGAAGAGGGACGCAAGCGGGTCTACTACCTCTCGATGGAATTCCTGATCGGGCGGATGCTCGAGGATGCCGCGATCAACCTCGGGTTGCGCGCCACCTGCCGCGAGGCGATGGAAGCGCTTGGTCAGGACTGGGAAGCCGTGGTCGAGAACGAGCCCGACGCGGCGCTCGGCAATGGTGGGCTAGGGCGGTTGGCCGCCTGCTACATGGAGAGCATGGCGACGCTGGGCTGCCCCGGATATGGCTACGGCATCCGCTATGAACACGGCCTCTTCAAGCAGCGCTTCGAGGGCGGGCGTCAGGTCGAGACGCCGGAGGATTGGCTCAAGCAGCGCCACCCGTGGGAATTCGAACGGCCCGAGGCGGCCTATGAGATCGGCTTCAAGGGCCATGTCGAAACGCTGGACGGCAAGCCGCATTGGGTGCCAGGCGAAACGGTGCTGGCCGAAGCCTATGACATGCCGATCATCGGCTGGGAGGGCAAATGGGCGAACACGCTGCGTCTGTGGTCGGCCAAGCCCACCGAGCAGTTCGACCTCGCACGCTTCAATCACGGCGATTACGCCGCCGCAGCCGAACCCGAGGCGCTGGCGCGCACGCTATCCCGCGTGCTCTATCCCGATGACACGACCTATGCGGGCAAGGAATTGCGCCTCAAACAGGAGTATTTCCTGACCTCCGCCGCGCTGCAGGACATCATGCGCCGCCATCTGGCCGCCGGGCACACGATCGAGGAGCTGCCGGAGTTCGTCGCGATCCAGATGAACGACACGCATCCGGCGATCGCGGGGCCGGAGCTGATCCGCATCCTCACCGATCTGCATGACATGGAGTTCGACGCCGCGCTCGAGATCACGATGCAATGTCTGGGCTACACGAACCACACACTGCTGCCCGAGGCGCTGGAGCGTTGGGCGACCTATCTGATGGGCACCGTGCTGCCGCGCCATATGCAGATCATCGAGAAGATCGACAGCTGGCACCGCCGCAAATTCCCCAAACGCGCGCATTACGTCGGCATAGTGAAGCATCAGGAGGTGCGGATGGGCGAGTTGGCCTTCATCACCTCGCATAAGGTGAACGGGGTCTCGGCGCTCCATACCGAGCTGATCAAGCGCAACCTGTTCCCGGAGCTGGATCGGCTCCATCCGGGGCGCATCATCAACCAGACCAACGGGATCACGCCGCGCCGCTGGCTGCGCATGGCCAATGGAGAGCTGTCGCATCTGATCATCGACACGATCGGCGATGGCTGGGAGGCCGATCTCGACAAGCTGCGCGCACTGGAGCCCTATGCCGAGGATGCGAGCTTCCGCGACGCTTTCATGGCCGCGAAACGGCGCAACAAGGTACATCTGGCGGATTGGGTGCGCGACACGCAAGGGGTCACCCTCGACCCCGATGCGATCTTCGACATTCAGGTGAAACGGATCCACGAATACAAGCGCCAGCTGCTCAACATCTTGCAGACCATCGCCGAATGGCACGCGATCCGCGAGAACCCGCAGGCCGAGTTCCAGCCGCGCGTGAAGATCTTCGGCGGCAAGGCGGCGCCGGGCTATCACACGGCCAAGCAGATCATCCGGCTGATCAATGACGTGGCCGAGGTGGTCAATAACGACCCCTACGTCGATGGACGTCTCAAGATCGTCTATCCGCCGAATTACAACGTCTCCATGGCCGAGCGGCTGATCCCGGCGGCGGACCTGTCAGAACAGATCTCCACTGCGGGCAAGGAAGCCTCCGGCACCGGCAACATGAAATTCGCACTGAACGGCGCGCTGACCATCGGCACGCTCGATGGCGCGAATGTGGAAATTCGTGAACAGGTGGGCGCGGAGAACTTCTTCCTCTTCGGCATGACCGCCGATGAGGTGATGGAGCGCCGGCGCGATCCCGAACATGCGCGCCACGCGATCCTTGCAAGCCAGCCTTTGCAGGACGTGCTGCAGATGATCGCCGAGGGACGGTTTTCTCCTGAGGAACCAGAACGCTATCACGATCTTGTTCATAATATGTGGCACAGCGATTATTTCCTCGTGGCTTCCGATTTCGACGCCTACGCGGCGGCCCAGAAAGAGGTGGACACGGCCTTCGCCGATCGCGCAGGCTGGGCGAAGATGGCTGTTTTGAACACCGCGCGGATGGGGTTCTTCTCCTCCGACCGGGCGATCAAGGGCTACATGGACGAGATCTGGACCACGCAATCGGCCCTGTGAACCAAGGAGCGCTATGACAGTTTCCCGCGACGAGGCCGAAGCGCTTATCCACGCGCAACATCCCGATCCGTTTTCCCTGCTGGGGCTGCATGACGGGGAAATCGTGGCGCTTGTGCCCGGCGCAGAAGAGGTCTGGGCGCTAGGCAAGACAGAGGTCGCGCTGGAGCCCGTCGTGCCGGGGATCTTCACCGGCAAATGGACCGAGAAAACCTACCATCTGCGCGCACGGCACGATCAGACGACATGGGATTTCGACGACCCTTATGGCTTCGCGCCGGTGCTCGGCGCGATCGACGAATACCTGATCGGGGAGGGGACGCATACGCGGCTCTGGGAGAAGCTCGGCGCTCATGTGATCACCCATCAGGATGTCGAAGGCGTGCATTTCGCAGTCTGGGCGCCCAATGCGCGCCGGGTCTCGGTCGTGGGCGATTTCAACTTCTGGGACGGTCGTCGCCACCAGATGCGCCGCATCGGCGCGTCCGGCGTGTGGGAAATTTTCGTTCCCGGCATCCATGCAGGCGCGCTCTACAAATACGAGCTGCTCGACGCGGAGGGGACCGTGCTGCCGCTGAAGGCCGATCCGGTCGGCTTCGGCGCAGAGCACCCGCCCGCGCAGGCCTCGGTCGTGCGCAAGCTCGGGCGGCATCGCTTCGGCGACAGCGCATGGTGTCAGACCCGCGCCGAGGCGCAGGAACGCCACGCGCCGATCTCGGTCTACGAGGTGCATCTCGGGAGTTGGATGCGGGTCTGGGACGAGGGGGGCAGGCCGCTCTCGTATCACGAACTGGCCGAGAAACTGGTCGACTACGTCTGCGACATGGGTTTCACCCATATCGAGCTGCTTCCCATTACCGAGCACCCGTTCGACGGCTCCTGGGGCTATCAGCCGATCGGGCTCTACGCGCCGACGATCCGCCACGGCCGCCCCGAGGAATTCGCGGAATTCGTGGATGCGGCGCATCGGCGGGGCCTCGGTGTGATCCTCGACTGGGTGCCGGGACATTTCCCGACCGACGATCACGGGTTGCGACATTTCGACGGCACGGCGCTTTACGAGCACGCCGACCCGAAAGAGGGTTTCCATCAGGACTGGAACACGCTGATCTACAATTACGGGCGGCGCGAGGTGTCGAATTACCTGCTGGCCAATGCGCTGTTCTGGCTGGAGGAATACCACCTCGACGGGCTGCGCGTGGATGCGGTGGCCTCTATGCTCTACCGCGACTATTCGCGCGCCGCGGGCGAATGGGTGCCCAACAAATATGGCGGGCGCGAGAACCTCGAGGCGATCGAATTCCTGCAAAACATGAACGCGGCCTCTTACGGCGGCGCGGAAGGCATCATGACGGTGGCGGAGGAAAGTACCGCCTATCCCGGTGTCACGCGCCCCGTGCACGAGGACGGGTTGGGCTTCGGCTACAAGTGGAACATGGGCTGGATGAACGACTCCTTGCGCTATTTCGCGCGCGATCCGCTCTATCGCAAGTTCCACCATAACGAGCTGACCTTCGCGAGCTCGTATATTTACAGCGAGAATTTCATCCTTCCGATCAGCCATGACGAGGTCGTGCACGGCAAGGGTTCGATGCTGGGCAAGATGCCCGGAAACGACCCCGAGAAATACGCCAATTTGCGCGCCTTCTACGCGTTCCAATGGGCGCATCCGGGCAAGAAGCTTTTGTTCATGGGGCAGGAATTCGGCCAATGGTCGGAATGGAGCCATGAACGCGAGCTCGACTGGTATCTGCTCGACGATCCGCGCCACGAGGGGCTGCGCGCGCTGGTGCGCGACCTCAACCGGCTTTATCGCGAGACGCCTGCGCTGCATTGGGGCGATTGCGAGCCGGAGGGGTTCGAATGGATCGCCGCCGACGATTCCGAGGCTTCGGTCTTCATCTTCGAGCGTCGCGCGCCCGGGTCCGATCCGGTCGTGGTGGTCGCGAACCTGACCCCGGTCGAGCACAGCTACCGCATCGGCCTGCCGCTGGACGGCGAATGGTGCGAGATACTCAACACGGATTCCGGTTTCTACGGCGGCGAGAACCGCGGCAATCTCGGTGCGATCCGCGCCGAAGATCACGCGCAGGGCCGCTGCGCCCATAGCGCGGAGGTGTATTTGCCGCCGCTGTCAGTCGTGATGTTCACGCCCGCATAAGCGATGCCCAGAGGAGGGGGAGGATTATGAAACCACAGCCCAACACACGCCTCAGCGCACAGGCCATGGCCTTCGTTCTGGCGGGCGGCCGCGGCAGCCGCCTGAAGGAACTGACCGACCGGCGCGCCAAACCGGCCGTCTATTTCGGCGGCAAGACCCGGATCATCGATTTCGCCCTGTCGAACGCGCTCAACTCCGGCATCCGCAAGATGGCGATCGCCACGCAATACAAGGCCCATTCGCTGATCCGCCACATCCAGCGCGGCTGGGATTTCTTCCGCGCCGAGCGGAACGAATATCTCGACATCCTGCCCGCGAGCCAACGAGTGGCCGATAGCCGCTGGTATGCAGGCACCGCCGACGCGGTGGCGCAGAATATTGATATCATTGAAGATTACGGCGTGAAATACGTCATCATCCTCGCCGGTGACCACATCTACAAGATGGATTACGAGGTGATGCTGCGCCAGCATGTCGAGACCAAGGCCGATGTCACCATCGGCTGTCTGACCGTGCCGCGGATGGAGGCGACCGCCTTTGGCGTGATGGCCATCGACAAGACCGGGCAGATCACCGATTTCCTCGAAAAGCCCGCGGACCCGCCCGGGATGCCCGGCGATCCCGATCATGCGCTGGCCTCGATGGGGATCTATGTCTTCGACTGGCAATTCCTGCGCGAATTGCTGATCCGGGACATGGAAGACCCCAATTCGTCCCATGATTTCGGGCATGACCTGATCCCGCAGATCGTCAAGCACGGCAAAGCGATGGCGCATAAGTTCTCGGATAGCTGCGTGACGACGGGGCTCGAGACCGAGCCGTACTGGCGCGACGTGGGCACGGTGGATGCCTTCTGGCAGGCCAATATCGACCTGACCGATTTCACGCCGAAGCTGGACCTCTACGACACCGAATGGCCGATCTGGACCTATGCAGAGATCGTGCCGCCCGCGAAATTCATCCATGACGAGGATGGCAGACGCGGCTCGGCAATTTCCTCGCTGGTCTCGGGCGACTGCATCGTCTCGGGCGCGGAGGTGCGCAATTCGCTGCTCTATACCGGCGTGCGCGCGCATAGTTTCGCGAGCCTGGAGGAGGCCGTGGTGCTGCCATACGTCGATATCGGGCGGCATGCGCGGCTGAGCCAATGCGTGATCGACCGCGGCGTGCATATTCCCGAAGGGCTCGTCGTGGGCGAAGATCCGGAAGAGGACGAGAAGTGGTTCCGCCGGTCTGAAGGCGGTGTCGTGCTGATCACGCAGACGATGCTCGACAAACGCGCGGCGGCATTGGACTAACGGGGGCAAAGAGCGGGGCGCTGCCCCGCGCCCCGGGATATTTGGAAAGAGCGAAGATATGAAACGCGTGCTCTCGGTTGCGTCAGAAGCGGTCCCGCTGATCAAGACGGGCGGTCTGGCCGATGTAGCGGGCGCCTTGCCGGCCGCGCTCAAAGGGCAGGGCTGGGAGATGCGGGTGATGATCCCGGCCTATCGCGGGATTCTGAAAAAGCTGAAATCGCCGAAACCGGTATGGGAAAGCGAGAGACTCTATGGCGGCCCGGCGCGGCTGGTGCTGGGCAAAGCGGGCGGGATGGAGGTGCTGGCGCTGCAGGCCGACCACCTGTTCGACCGGAACGGGGGCCCGTATTCGCAAGACGGGCACGACTACCCCGACAATGCCGAACGCTTCGCAGCCCTCAGCTTCGTCGCCGCCGAGATTGCGCGCGAGGGCGCGGGCAAATGGCAGCCCGATCTGGTGCATTGCCACGATTGGCAGACCGGGCTCGTGCCGTGGTATCTGCGCGGCACCGGCATTCCGACGGTGATGACCATCCACAATATCGCATTTCAGGGCCGGTTCGGCCGCGACAAGCTGGCGGCGCTTGGACTGCAGACCTGGGATTTCACCCGCGAGGGTGTGGAATTCTGGGGCGACATCTCAACGCTGAAAGCCGGGCTGGTCGCGGCGAGCGCGATCACCACGGTCAGCCCGCGCTATGCCGACGAGTTGATGCGCGGCGAGTTCGGCATGGGACTGGAAGGCGTCATTCAGGCGCGCGCGGGTGACCTGCACGGAATTCTCAACGGGATCGATCTGGATGTCTGGAACCCCGAGACCGATCCGGAAGTGAGCTCTTTCTCGGCGGCGAAACCCGGCGGAAAATCGAAGAACCGCAAAGCTTTGGAGGCCGAATTTGATCTCGATGTGCCGGGACCGCTGGCGATCCTGATCTCGCGCCTGACCCCGCAGAAAGGCATCGACCTGATCGCCCCGGCGCTTGGGCCCTATCTCGAGGCGGGCGGCGGTCTTGCGGTGCTGGGATCGGGCGATGGCTGGGCGGAAGACGCGATGCGCGACCTTGCCGCGCGTCACCCCGGCCGGGTCGGCGTGAATATCGGCTATGACGAGGCGCTGAGCCATCGGATGTATGCAGGCGGCGATGCGGTGCTGGTGCCGTCGCGCTTCGAACCCTGCGGGCTGACCCAGCTCTACGGGCTGCGCTATGGGTGCCTGCCGGTGGTCTCCGCCGTCGGTGGTCTCGCCGATACGGTGGTGGGCGCGACGCCCGCGACCGAGGCCGCAGGCGCATCGACCGGGATCGTCTTCCATCCCGTCGACGATCTCGCGTTGCGGCAGGCGCTCATGAAGCTGATCGCGCTTTACGGCGATCGCAAAGGCTGGGCCGCGATGCAGCGCCGGGCAATGAAGACCGATTGGGGCTGGGACGGATCAGCCGCACGCTACGCCGCGCTCTATGACGCGCTTCTCGCCCGATGAAGATAAGCCCCGGCAGAGCGGACCCGCTGGGCGCCGCGCCCTGCGAGGGCGGCGTGAACTTCGCTCTGGCCTCGGCCCATGCCGAGCGGGTGGAGCTGTGCCTGTTCACCAAATCTGGCGAGCAGAGGATCGACCTGCCGGGGCGCACCGGGCCGACATGGCACGGCTTCGTTGCGGGTCTTAAGCCGGGCGCGCGTTATGGCTACCGGGTGCATGGGCCTTGGGCACCCGAAGCGGGGCATCGGTTCAACCCGGCGAAGCTTCTGATCGACCCCTATGCGCGCGAGATCGACTCGAAGATCAGCTGGCAAGCCCCTATGCAATATGGGAAATCCAAACCCGACCGGCGCAACAGCGCAAGCGTCACGCCGAAATCTATCGTGGCCGAGATCGCGCGGCCCGATTGGGATCGGCCGCAGCATAGCTGGTCGGAGACGGTGATCTACGAGGCCCATCCCAAGGGGCTGACGATGACCCATCCGGAGGTGCCCGAATCCTTGCGCGGCACCTGGGCGGGGCTCGCCTCCGATCCGATCCTGTCCCATCTGACCGATCTCGGGATCACCGCGATCGAGCTGCTGCCGAGCTGTGCCTATCTCGATGATCGCTTCCTCGTCGAGAAGGGCTTGAGCAATTACTGGGGCTACCAGCCCATCGCCAATTTCGCGCCGGAGCCGCGCTATTCCGGTGCCGATCCGCGCGGTGAATTTCGCGAGATGGTGCGGCGCTTCCATGGCGCCGGGATCGAGGTGATCCTCGACGTCGTCTACAACCACACGGGCGAGGGCAATGCGATCGGGCCGATGCTCAGCCTGCGTGGGATCGACAATGCGAGCTATTACCGGCTGACGCCCGACGGCGCCTATATCGACGAGACCGGGACCGGCAACACGCTGGACCTGTCGAACCCGCTCTGTCTGCGGCTGGTGATGGATTGCCTGCGCCATTGGGTCGAGGAGATGGGCGTCGATGGCTTCCGCTTCGATCTGGCCGCGACACTGGCGCGCGGGACCTCGGGGGCCGTCGAGGCGCATGCGCAGTTCCTCGCCGCGATTGAGCAAGATCCGGTGCTGCGAGGGGTTAAGCTGATCGCAGAGCCCTGGGACATCGGGCCGGGCGGCTATTACCTGGGTGGCTTCCCGCATCCGTTCACCGAATGGAATGACCGCTTCCGCGACGACGCGCGACGGTTCTGGCGCGGCGACCGGGGCATGGCGGGCGATCTGGCGCGTCGCGTCGCAGGCTCGGCGGAAATCTTCGACCAGAACGGGCGGCCCGCGACGGCTTCGGTGAATTTCATCACCGCCCATGACGGCTTCACGATGCAAGACCTTGTTTCCTATGGTGAAAAACAGAACCTCGCGAATGGCGAGGAAAACCGCGACGGCCACGACGCGAATTTCTCGGAGGCGCTGGAGAGCGTCGAGGCGCAGGCCCTGCGCAAACGCGCGCTGCTTGCGACGCTGATGATGAGCCAGGGCGTGCCAATGCTGCTGGCGGGCGACGAGATCGGCAATTCGCAGGGCGGCAACAACAACGCTTATGCGCAGGATAACGAGATCGGCTGGGTCGATTGGACCGGACCCGACGATACTTTAAAAACCTTCGTCAAGCATCTGATCCAGATACGAAAAGATCACCGCGTCCTGCGGCAAAACCGCTATCTGCACTCGCTGATCCGCAAGCAGGACGGGATGCGCGATCTGATCTGGCGGCTTGCCTCTGGCGAGGAACCCGAGCCGCATGATTGGAACGATCCCGAACTGCGCTGCATCGGGGTCGAAATCCGCGGCGCTGCCGAAGGTCCAGCCGGCGAGGCCGGCAGCGAGGCGGTCTACGTGATCCTCAACGCAGGGCCCGAACGGCACATCACATTGCCGCCGGGACGTTGGACTCGCGCGCTCGATTCCGCTTTGCCGGGACGAGAAGCGGAACAAATCGACGCCCCCGAGGCTTGCCTTGCCGCACAATCCGTTCAAGTCTTTACCCGCGCCACAGTGCAGGAGAAATCATGACCCGCCACGCGACCCAACCAATCGACGGCCAGAAACCCGGCACCTCGGGGCTGCGCAAGAAAACCCGCGTTTTCATGCAGCCAAGCTACCTCGAGAATTTCGTGCAATCGACCTTCGACGCGATCGGTGGCGTGCGCGGCAAGACCTTGATTCTCGGCGGTGACGGGCGTTATTTCGGACGTGAAGCGGCAAGCACGATCCTGAAAATGGCAGCCGCCAACGGGGCTGCGCGGGTGATTGTGGGGCAGGGTGCGTGGCTCTCGACGCCTGCCGCCTCGAACCTGATCCGGCAGCGTCAGGCGGATGGCGGGATCATCCTCTCGGCCAGTCACAATCCGGGCGGTCCGGACGAGGATTTCGGTGTCAAATACAACAGCGCCAATGGCGGGCCTGCGCCGGAATCGATCACCTCGGCGATCCACAAGCGCACGCAGGAGATCAGCGAATATCACTTACTGGATGCGGCAGATCCCGATCTGGACAGCCTTGGCGAGACGCCGCTGGGAGAGATGATCGTCGAAGTCGTCGATCCGGTGAGCGCCTATGCCGACCTGATGGAAACGATATTCGATTTCAACGCGTTGCGGGACATCTTTAAAGCGGGTTTCCGGATGCGGATGGACTCGATGTGCGCCATCACCGGACCTTACGCGGTGGAGATTTTCGAGAACCGCCTCGGCGCACCCGCAGGAACCGTCACGCATGGCACGCCGCTGCCGGATTTCGGCGGCATGCATCCCGATCCGAACCCGACCTGGGCGCATGAGCTGATGGACGAGATGATGGGCGAAAACGCACCGGATTTCGGCGCGGCCTCGGATGGCGATGGCGACCGGAACATGATCCTCGGTGCGGGAACCTATGTCTCGCCGTCGGACAGTCTCGCGGTGCTGGCCGCAAATGCGCATCTCGTGCCGGGCTACAAGGACGGGTTGAAGGGCGTCGCGCGCTCCATGCCGACATCTGCGGCGGCGGATCGGGTGGCCGAGGCGCTAGGCCTCGACTGCTTCGAGACACCGACGGGCTGGAAGTTCTTCGGCAATCTGATGGATGCGGGGCGCGTGTCGCTCTGTGGCGAGGAAAGTTTCGGCACGGGCTCCGACCATGTGCGCGAGAAGGACGGGCTCTGGGCAGTACTGATGTGGCTCAACATCCTAGCCGTGCGCAAGATGTCGGTGGCCGAGATCATGGCCGATCATTTCGCGCGCTACGGCCGCAATTACTATTCGCGCCACGATTACGAGGCGCTGCCGACCGAGCAGGCAGAGGCGATGCTGGACGATCTGCGCAGCCGCCTTGGAGAGCTGAAAGGGACGCAGGTCGAAGGGCTTGTCGTCGAAAGCACAGACGAGTTTTCCTATACCGACCCGGTCGATGGCTCCATCGCGGAAGGTCAGGGCTTCCGTATTCTGTTCGAAGGCGGCTCGCGCGTCGTGCTGCGGCTGTCGGGCACGGGCACCGAGGGCGCGACGCTGCGCGTGTATCTCGAGCGCTATGCGCCGGGACCGGATGGGCTAGACCATGATCCGCAAGAGGCGCTTTCGCCGATCATCCGGGCGACAGAGGCGCTGGTGGACATCCGTGAACGCACGGGGCGCGTGAAGCCCGACGTCATCACCTGATCCCGTCAGGCGGTAAATCCAGCCGAAAACAAAGTCGGGGGGCTGAAATCGCCCCCCGTTTTTATACCAGCGTTATACCGATAATCGGTATTATGTAAATTATTAGTGCGATTTGGCGCCCATTATGGGGTCAAAACCGTGCTCCCGACCGTCTTCCGGCCCTCTAGCGCCTCATGGGCAGCGGCGACATCCTCCAAAGAAAAGCTCTGCGGCACGTCTATCTTGATCTCGCCTTTCCCAATCATCTCAAAGAGTTCTGCGGCGGAGTTGCGCAACCAGCCCGGCTGGTCCGTGTGCTGGAACAAGGTCGGACGCGTCAGAAACAGCGAGTTGCGCGCCAGATCGCCGATCTTGAACTGATCTGCCGGACCCGAGCTTTGTCCGAAGCACACCAGCGTGCCGAACCGCTTGAGCACATCGAGCGACGTCATCACCGTATCCGCGCCCACCGAGTCATAGACCGCGGCGACGCCCGCGCCATCGGTGAGCCGTTTAACCTCCGCGCCGAAATCCTCGGACCGGTAATCGATCACCGCGTCATAGCCGTGCTCGAGCGCCCGCGCGCATTTCTCCGGCCCGCCAGCCGTGCCGATCGCACGCACGCCCTTGGCCCTCAGCCATTGACCCGCGATCGAGCCGACGCCACCGGCAGCTGCGTGGAAAAGCACGGTGTCACCAGACTTTACGGGATAAGAATGATGAATCAGATAATGCACGGTCAGACCTTTGAGCATCACCGCCGCCGCGACCTCATCGGAAATATCGTCCGGGATCGGCACGACGTTTTTCGCAGCCATCACCCGATGGCTCGCATAAGCGCCGTTGGGCTGCGTATAGGCCACGCGCTGTCCGACCTGCAGATCGACGCCATCGCCGACCGCCTCGATTACACCCGCCGCTTCGCCACCGGTGATCAGATCGCTCTCGACGGGCCACGGATAGAGCCCCGTTCGGAAGTAAACATCGATGAAATTCAACCCGATAGCGGTATGTCTTAAAGTGACTTCGCCGGGGCCCGGCTTGGGGACCTCGATTTCGATCTTGTGGAACTGGTCGCGCCCGCCGGGGCGCGAGATTGCCATCGCATAAGCCATGTTATCCTCCCTGTTGCCGCGCAAAGGTACTGCGCGCGGCCCCGGCGTCAATCCGGGATCGGATGCGGCAGGAAAGCGCCGTTCATCTCGACGATCTCATCCCAGACGCGCAGCGCCAGTTCGCGCGGGCGTTCGCTCTCGCGGCGCACGAGGAACCAGTGGCGCATCAGCGGCAACCCCGGCGCCGGGATCAGCGCCAGGCGTCCGGTCTCCAGCTCGTCCGTCACCGTGTGCAGGCTGAGAAATGCGATGCCGAGACCCGCCATCACCGCCTGCTTGATCGTCTCGTTGCTGTCCATCTCCAGCGTGTCATAGAGCCGCCCATCGCCGACCCGGTCGAGCCAGCGCGACATCAGGATACGCGTCCCCGATCCTTCCTCGCGCGAGATGAAGGTCTCGCCGAAAAGCTGCTCCAGATCGTCGGCCTTGGAAATCAGCGGATGGTCCGGCGGCGCGACCAGCGCGTGCGGATGCTGGCCGATCGGTTCGGCCACGACGGGCGGATGGCGCGGCGGACGACCCATCACGGCGATGTCGAAACTGCCGCGCTCGATTCCCTCGATGATGGCCGAGCGGTTGCCCACGCGCAGCGCGACCTCGATCTCGGGATGGGCGTCTTGCAGCATCTTCACCAGCCGCGGCGCGAAATACTTGCCGGTCGAGACGACGCCCAGCGTGATCCGGCCCACCTGCCCGCGCGCGATGGCGCTCAGCGTCGCCTCGGCCTGCGACAAGTTGTCCTCGATCCGCAGCGCGGTTTCACGCAGCGCCTTGCCGGCCTCGGTCAGTTCTGATCCCGCACCGTCGACGGCGCGCTGGATCAGCTTCATCCCGATCGCATCTTCCAAACCCCGAATTTGCGTATGAATTGCGGGAGTTGTGAGGTTCAGGCTTTCCCCGGCAGCGGTCAGCGACCCGCCCCGCGCCACCGCATCAAGCGCGCGCAATTGCTTCAGCGTTACAGCGTTCATCCGCATCGCGTTTCAAATTCCCTTAACGCATATTCCCTTTATTTAAATTTCATAAAAATTCGATCCGGGCAATGGTCTGGCTCACAAGAACATCGACTTTGGAGGAGAAGAAGATGTCCGTGAGTTTCGACGGCCTCGGTATTTCTGCCGATCTTGCCGACACAATGACCCGCCTGACCAGCGTAGGTGCCCAGCTTGCCCGCATGATTGCGCGCAACGGGCTTGAGGGAAATCTGGCGGAAGCCGCAGGCACCAACGCCGGTGGCGACGGTCAGAAAGCGCTCGACGTGATCGCGGACGAGGCCTTCATGGATGCGCTGCGCGGTGGTGCGGTTCGCCATTACGCCTCGGAAGAACAAGACGAGGTGGTCGATTTCGGGACCGGCACGCTCGCGCTGGCGATCGATCCGCTCGACGGGTCTTCGAATATCGACGTGAATGTCTCGATCGGCACGATCTTCTCGATCTTCGAGGCCACCGAGGACATGGATGCCAGCTTCCTGCGCCCGGCCAATGAGCAGATCGCGGGCGGCTACATCATCTTCGGGCCGCAGACCGCGCTGGTCGTGACCTTCGGCAAGGGTGTGCAGCAATGGGTTCTCGAGCCCGGCAGCGACATCTGGCGCCGCGTGGCCGATCCGAAGCCCCTGCCCTCCGAGACCTCGGAATACGCGATCAACGCGTCGAACTATCGCCACTGGCCGCAGCCGATCCGCGCCTTCATCGACGATCTCGTCGCCGGTGCCGAAGGTCCGCGCGGGCGCAATTTCAACATGCGCTGGATCGCCTCTCTGGTGGCCGAAACCCATCGCATCATCTCGCGCGGCGGCGTCTTCCTCTATCCGGGCGACGACCGCGACGGCTACGAGCGCGGCCGTCTGCGCCACGTCTATGAATGCGCACCGATCGCGATGCTGATCGAGCAGCTCGGCGGCGAAGCCACCGACGGCGCCGATCCCATCATGTCTGCGACGCCCGACAGGCTGCATGCCCGCACGCCCTTCGTATTCGGCTCGGCCAGCAAGGTCGCCCGCGTCGCCGCCTATCACGACTTGCCGCAGGATGAAGCCCACGCGCTCTTCAACACCCGCGGCCTCTTCCGGAGCTAATCCATGTCCAAGAAACACCCCATCATTTCCGTCGTCGGTTCCTCCGGTGCAGGCACCTCGACGGTGAAATCGACCTTCGATCAGATCTTCCGTCGCGAAGGGATTTCCGCAGTCTCGATCGAGGGGGACGCCTTCCACCGCTACAACCGCGCCGACATGAAGGAAGAGCTGCAAAAGCGCTACGACGCGGGCGATCAGGGCTTTTCGCATTTCTCCTATGAAGCCAACGAACTCAAGGAGTTGGAGCGCGTCTTTCGCGAATATGGCGAGACCGGCAAGGGCAAGACCCGCCATTACGTCCATGACGACGCCGAGGCCGAGAAATGGGGCACGCCGCCCGGCCACTTCACCGAGTGGAGCGATTTCGAGGACGAGTCCGACCTGCTTTTCTACGAAGGCCTGCACGGCTGCGTGGTCAATGACGAGGTGAACCTCTCGGCGCTGGCGGATCTGAAGATCGGCGTGGTTCCGGTGATCAACCTCGAATGGATTCAGAAAATCCATCGCGACCGCGCCTCGCGGGGCTACACGACGGAAGCGGTCACCGACGTGATCCTGCGCCGCATGCATTCCTACGTGAACTGCATCACGCCGCAATTCACCGAGACGGATATCAACTTCCAGCGCGTGCCGGTCGTCGACACCTCGAACCCGTTCGTGGCGCGCTGGATCCCGACGGCGGATGAAAGCCTAGTGGTGATCCGCTTCAAGAACCCGCGCGGCATCGATTTCCCCTATCTCACCTCGATGATCAACGGCTCCTGGATGAGCCGCGCCAACTCGATCGTCATTCCCGGCAACCGTCAGGATCTGGCCATGCAGCTGATCCTCACCCCCCTCATCGAGCGCATCGTGCGTGAATCGAAGCGGGCTTGAGAAGGATGAACAAGGTGATGAAAGACATTCAAATCACACAAGAAACGCGCATGGCGAATGCGATCCGCGCGCTTACGATGGATGCGGTGCAAAAGGCCAATTCGGGCCATCCGGGGATGCCGATGGGCATGGCCGATGTGGCGACCGTTCTGTTCAACCGCTTCATGAATATCGATCCCACCGCGCCGAAATGGGCCGACCGCGATCGCTTCGTTCTGTCGGCGGGCCATGGCTCGATGCTGATCTACGCGATCAACCATCTGCTGGGCTATGAAGACATGGGTATGGACCAGATCAAGGCGTTCCGCCAGCTGGGGTCGCGCACCGCTGGCCACCCGGAATACGGCCATGCCGAGGGGATCGAAGTGACCACCGGGCCGCTCGGTCAGGGTATCGCCACGGCGGTGGGGATGGCGATTGCCGAAAAGATGAAGAACGCGCGCTATGGCACTGATCTAGTGGATCATTTCACCTATGTCATCGCGGGCGACGGCTGCCTCATGGAGGGTATCAGCCACGAGGCGATCGACCTCGCGGGGCATCTTGGGCTCGGCAAGCTGATCGTGATGTGGGACGACAATTCGATCACCATCGACGGCGACACGGATCTGTCGTCCTCGATGGATCAGAAGGCGCGTTTCGCGGCGGCTGGCTGGCATGTGCTCGAATGCGACGGCCATACGCCGACCGAGATCGCCGACGCGATCGAGGCCGCCCGTCAGGATCCGCGCCCCTCGATGATCGCGTGCCGCACCATCATCGGCTTCGGCGCGCCGAACAAGCAAGGCGGCCACGATGTCCACGGCGCACCGCTGGGCGACGCGGAAATCGCCGCCGCGCGCAAGCAGCTGCATTGGGATCATCCGCCGTTCGACATCCCTGCGGCGATTTACGACGAATGGGGCCGGATCGCGTCGCGAGGCGCGCGGGCGCGGGCGGAGTGGGAACAGCGGTTGAACACCGCAACCGCCCGCGCCGAATTCCTCGCCGCCGAAGAGGCCGACACCAGCCCTCTGACCGCCGCGATCGCCGCCTACAAGCGCAAACTGTCGGAGGACAAGCCCAAGGTCGCGACCCGCAAGGCGAGCCAGATGGCGCTGGAAGTGGTCAACGCCACCCTGCCCTTCACCGTTGGCGGCTCGGCCGATCTGACCGGCTCGAACCTCACGAAATCCTCGGGCATGAAATCGATCACGCCCACCGATTTCACCGGCGATTACATCCATTACGGCATTCGCGAGCACGGCATGGCCGCCGCGATGAACGGTATCGTGCTGCATGGCGGGCTGCGACCCTATGGCGGCACCTTCATGGCCTTCGCGGATTACTGTCGTCCCGCAATTCGGTTGTCGGCGCTGATGGGCGTGCCGACCTGCTATGTCATGACCCATGACTCGATCGGCCTCGGCGAGGACGGTCCCACCCATCAGCCGGTAGAGCATTTGGCCTCGCTCCGAGCCATTCCAAACTTGCTCATCCTCCGGCCGGCTGATGCGGTGGAGACCGCCGAGGCCTGGGAAATCGCCATGACCTCGACGGCCACGCCGACGATGATCGTGGCCTCGCGTCAGGGTCTGCCGACGGTTCGCACCGAACACACGGACGAGAACCTCACCGCCCGCGGCGCTTATCTGCTCCGGGCACCGGAAGCCCGCGACGTGACGCTGATCGCGACCGGGTCCGAGGTCGAGATTGCGATGGCGGCAGCCGACCAGCTGGCCGAGCAAGGGATCAAGGCGGCGGTGGTCACCGCACCGTGTTTCGAACTCTTCGAGAAACAGGATGCGGCGTATCGCGCCGAGGTTCTGGGCGATGCCCCGCGCGTCGGCTGCGAAGCGGCGATCCGTCAGGGCTGGGATCTCTTCCTGCGCCCCGAGGACCGCTTCGTGGGCATGACCGGTTTCGGGGCCTCGGCCCCTGCCCCGGCGCTCTACAAACACTTCAACATCACGTCCGAAGCGATTGTTTCGGATGCAAAAGAACTGATCTGAGGGACTAACGAGAATGACGGTTAAAGTTGCCATCAACGGGTTTGGACGTATCGGCCGCAACGTGCTGCGCGGGATCATTGAATCGGGTCGCACCGATATCGAAGTGATCGCGATCAACGATCTGGGCCCGGTCGAAACCAACGCCCATCTGCTGCAATTCGACAGCGTCCACGGCCGCTTCCCGCAGGAGGTCACCACCGGCGAGGACTGGATCGACGCTGGCCGCGGCAAGATCAAGGTCACCGCGATCCGCGATCCCAAGGAGCTACCCTGGGGCGACGTGGACATCGCGATGGAATGCACGGGCATCTTCACCGCGCGCGAGAAAGCGGCCTTCCATCTCGAGAACGGCTCGAAGCGCGTGCTGGTCTCCGCCCCGGCGGCCGGTGCCGACAAGACCATCGTCTTCGGCGTCAATGACGGTGCGCTGACCAAGGACGATCTGGTCGTCTCGAACGCATCCTGCACCACGAACTGCCTCTCGCCGGTCGCCAAGGCGCTCAATGACGCGATCGGCATCTCGAAAGGATTCATGACGACGATCCACAGCTATACCGGCGACCAGCCGACGCTCGATACGATGCATTCCGACATGTATCGCGCCCGCGCTGCCGCGCTGTCGATGATCCCGACCTCGACCGGCGCCGCGAAGGCCGTTGGCCTCGTGCTGCCGAAGCTCAATGGCAAGCTGGACGGCGTCGCGATCCGCGTGCCGACGCCGAATGTCTCGGTCGTCGATCTGGTCTTCGAGGCCGCAAAGGACACCACCGTCGAAGAGGTCAACGCGGCGATCCGCGCGGCGGCCGACGGCCCGATGAAAGGCATCCTCGGCTATACCGACAAACCCAATGTTTCCAGCGACTTCAACCACGATCCTCACTCCTCGGTCTTCCACATGGACCAGACCAAGGTGATGGACGGCCGGATGGTGCGCATCCTCAGCTGGTACGACAACGAATGGGGCTTCTCCAACCGCATGGCGGACACCGCCGTCGCGATGGGAAAGCTCCTCTAACCGCGGTTCGAACCGTTTGGCCCACAACGTAAGGAACACCTGATATGGCATTGATTACGCTCAGACAATTGCTCGATCACGCCGCGGAATACGGCTACGGCGTGCCGGCGTTCAACATCAACAACATGGAACAGGGTATCGCCATCATGAAGGCGGCGGCGAAATGCGACGCCCCCGTCATCATGCAGGCCTCGCGCGGCGCGCGGAGTTATGCCGGCGACATCATGCTGCGCCACATGATCCAGGCGCTGTCGGAGATGTATCCCGATATCCCGCTGTGCATGCATCAGGACCACGGCAATAACGAGGCCACCTGCCTCACCGCGATCCGCCACGGCTTCACCTCCGTCATGATGGACGGCTCGCTGAAGGAAGACATGAAGACCCCCGCCGATTGGGACTACAATGTCGCGATCACCAAGCGCGTGGCCGATATGGCCCATTGGGTCGGCGCCTCGGTCGAGGGCGAGCTGGGCGTGCTCGGCAATCTCGAGACCGGCGAAGCGGCAGAGGAAGACGGCTCGGGCGCGGTTGGCAAGCTCAGCCATGACCAGCTGCTGACCGATCCCGACGAGGCGCTCGATTTCGTCAAGCTGACCAAGGTCGACGCGCTGGCGATCGCCTGCGGCACCTCGCACGGCGCCTACAAGTTCTCGCGCAAGCCCACAGGCGACATCCTCGCGATCAGCCAGATCGAGAAGATCCACGCGAAGATCCCGAATGTGCATCTCGTGATGCACGGCTCGTCCAGCGTGCCGCAATATCTGCAGGACCTGATCAACGAGTCCGGCGGCGAGATGCCCCAGACCTACGGCGTCCCGGTCGAAGAGATCGAGCGCGGCATCAAGTCGGGCGTGCGCAAGGTGAATATCGACACCGACAACCGCATGGCGCTGACGGCTCAGTTCCGCAAGGTCGCGCAGGACAAGCCGACCGAATTCGACCCGCGCAAATTCATGATCCCCGCGATGGAGGAGATGGAGAAGCTCTGCCTCGACCGCTTCCAGCGCTTCGGCACCGCCGGGAATGCCAGCAAGATCAAGGTGATCGACCTCGACGACATGGCCAAGCGCTATGCCGACGGATCGCTTGAACCGGTGATTTCCGCGGCCAAGGCCGCCTGACACACCCGCGATCCCGGCAGTCGAGCGCCCGGGGCCGCAGATATCGGATTTAGGGAGACAAGGAGACCCCGATGAACCAGCATGCAAATCCCGGTAAATACAGCGCCGGCGTCAAAGAGTACCGTGAAACCTACTGGGAGCCGAACTACACGCCGAAGGACAGCGACGTGCTCGCCGTCTTCAAGATCACGCCGCAGGCCGGTGTCCCGCGTGAGGAAGCCGCAGCCGCCGTCGCCGCGGAATCCTCGACCGGCACCTGGACCACGGTTTGGACCGACCTGCTGACCGATCTCGACTACTACAAGGGTCGCGCCTATGCGATCGAGGACGTGCCTGGCGACGACGAGAGCTACTACGCTTTCATCGCCTACCCGATGGGTCTGTTCGAGGAAGGCTCGGTCGTCAACGTCTTCACCTCGCTCGTGGGCAACGTGTTCGGCTTCAAGGCCGTCCGTGCGCTGCGTCTGGAAGATGTGCGCTTCCCGCTGTGGTTCGTGACCACCTGCGACGGCCCGCCCCACGGCATTCAGGTCGAGCGCGACAAGCTCGACAAATACGGCCGCCCCTTCCTCGGCTGCACGATCAAGCCGAAGCTGGGTCTGTCCGCGAAGAACTACGGTCGGGCGGTCTATGAGGCGCTGCGGGGCGGTCTCGACTTCACCAAGGATGACGAGAACATCAACTCGCAGCCCTTCATGCGCTGGCGCGACCGTTTCGAGTTCTGTCAGGAAGCGATCGAGAAAGCCGAGCGCGAGACCGGCGAGCGCAAGGGCCACTACCTGAACGTCACCGCGCCGAACATCGAAGAGATGTATAAGCGCGCCGCGTTCGCCAAGGAGATCGGCTCGCCGATCATCATGTCGGACTACCTGACGATGGGCTGGGCCGCGCAGGCCTCGCTGAGCCGCTGGTGCCGCGACAACGGCATGCTGCTGCACGTCCACCGCGCGATGCATGGCGTGATCGACCGCCACCCTAAGCACGGCATCAACTTCCGCGTGCTGGCCAAGATGCTGCGCCTTCTGGGCGGCGACCACCTGCATTCGGGCACCGTCGTCGGCAAGCTCGAAGGCGACCGCGAGGCGACGCTGGGCTGGATCGACCTGATGCGCGACAAATACGTCAAGGAAGACCGCTCGCGCGGCATCTTCTTCGATCAGGACTGGGGCCAGATGCCGGGCGTGCTCCCGGTGGCCTCGGGCGGCATCCACGTCTGGCACATGCCCGCGCTGGTCAACATCTTCGGCGATGACAGCTGCCTTCAGTTCGGCGGCGGCACGCTGGGCCACCCCTGGGGCAACGCCGCGGGCGCAGCGGCCAACCGCGTCGCGGTCGAGGCCTGCGTCAAGGCACGCAACGAGGGTCGCGATCTCGAGAAGGAGTCGAAAGACATCATGACCTCGGCCGCCAAGCACTCGCCCGAACTCAAGATCGCCATGGAGACGTGGAAAGAGATCAAGTTCGAGTTCGACACCGTGGACAAGCTGGACGTGGCGCACCGCTAAGGCGCGCCCCTCCCACCAACGCCTGAGAAAGGACTGACACCATGAGTGAAATGCAAGATTACGGCTCCCGCATCTCGGACCCGAACAGCCGCAAGATGGGCACCTTCTCCTATCTGCCCCAGCTCAACGACGACGAGCTGCGCAAGCAGGTGGAATATATCGTCTCGAAAGGCTGGAACCCGGCCATCGAGCATACCGAGCCCGAGAATATGCGGTCGAACTTCTGGTATATGTGGAAGCTGCCGATGTTCGGGGAAACCGATGTCGATGCGATCTTCCGCGAGATCGAGATGTGCAAGAAGGCGAACCCGGGCAACCATGTCCGCCTCGTGGGCTACGACAACTTCAAGCAGACGCAGGGCACCTCGATGGTGGTGCACCGCGCCGACATGTCGGCCTCTGCCTGATCTGACACGAGGGGCGGGCTGCCGATCGCGGTGGCCCGCCCTGCCCCATTTTTCCGGATTTTCCAGCGCGACGGAGAGCCACCCATGAGCGATATCGACCCAGACCAGTTCCGCGTGAAGACCGAGCCCTATTACCGGCCCGTCGGCAACGAGATCGAGCAATATGCCGCCGCCTATGACGTGCGCATGCCGGTGATGCTCAAGGGCCCCACGGGCTGCGGCAAGTCGCGTTTCGTCGAATATATGGCGTGGAAATTGCAGCGCCCGTTGATCACCGTCGCCTGTAACGAGGACATGACCGCCTCCGACCTGATCGGGCGGTTCCTCCTCGATATCAACGGCACGAAATGGCAGGACGGCCCGCTGACCGTCGCCGCGCGGATCGGCGCGATCTGCTATCTCGACGAGGTCGTCGAGGCCCGACAGGACACCACCGTCGTGATCCACCCGCTGACCGACCACCGCCGCCAGCTCCCGCTGGAGAAGAAGGGCGAACTGGTCGACGCGCATCCCGATTTTCAGGTCGTGATCTCCTATAACCCCGGCTACCAGTCGATGATGAAAGACCTCAAGCAATCGACCAAGCAGCGCTTCGGCGCGATGAGCTTCGATTACCCGCAGGCCGCGACCGAGGCCGAGATCGTCAGCCACGAGGCCGGGATCGACCTGAAGACTGCCGAACGGCTCGTGCAGGTGGCCGAACGCTCGCGCAACCTCAAGGGCCACGGGCTCGATGAGGGCATGTCGACGCGCCTTCTGGTCTACGCGGGCCAGCTGATCTCGCAAAACATCCCCGCGCCCGCCGCTTGCCAGATGGCGCTGGTGGAGCCGCTGACCGACGACGCGGATATGCGTGACACGTTGCAGGCGGCCGTCCAGACCTTCTTCCCAGAGATCACCGACAGCTCGAAGGTGGCGTAAGGAGCGCGTCCGATGAAGGTCGATCTCGACGATTACGCCGCCGATCTGATCAAATCCGCGCCGGAGCTGGAGGAGACCCTCGACGGGCTCTTCCACGAGGCGGCGCGGATGATGTCGCCCGCCGGTCTGAAGGATTACATGGACGGCGCGAAGGCGATGACCTCGCTCGGCAAGGGGCCGCGCCTGCTGATCTCCTATCTCGACGAGATACCGCAGGTCGCCAAGGAATGCGGCGAGGACGTGATCCGCGACGTGGTGGGCGCGGTGCTGAAGCTGGCCTCGATGGTTTCGGGCGAAATTCTGGTGCTGATGCTCGACACGCTGCCCGGCGCCGCCAACCGCTTCGGCGATCCGGAACTGCTGCGCGGCTATCTCGCGCTGTTGCACCGTCTGGCCGCCCGCGCGCCGCGGGGCTTGCGTCCGATGTTCGGCGTGCTCGAAGAGCTGCTGAGCAAACTCACGCTTTCGGGCCTACGCCGCTGGGTGGATTTCGGCGCCGAAGCCTATCGCCGCGACCTGCCGAAACAGGCGGATTACTTCGGTCTTGTTTCGGAAGACAGCCGAGCGGTCCTGAAACAGGAACGCCGCGGCACGCTATTCATCGACAGCCAGCGCCGCTTGAACTTCTACCTCCGCGCCTTCTGGGCCCGCGATTTCTTCCTGCGCCCCTCTGCCGCAAACTTCGAGGGCTTCCGCCCCTTCATCGAGGACGGCGCGCTGCATCTGCCCGATGCGGTGGACGGGATCAACGGCGCCTCCGGTCTCGATCTCTACCGCGCGATGTGCGTCCATATGGCGGCCCATATCGTCTATTCCGATCACGGGCTGGGGCAGGAAGCGCTGAACCCCGCGCAGATTTTCCTGATCGGCATGATCGAGGATGCCCGCGTCGAATATTGCGCGACCCAGGCCTTTCCGGGGCTGCGCGCGATGTTCGACCGGCTGATGCCGGACACGCCGCCCGGAGCTTACGAGCACGAGACGATGTATCTGCTGGAAAAGGTGGCCCGCGCGCTCAACACGCCCGGCACCCGCACCGGCGATCTGGAAATCGACAATCTCGTCGAGACCTTCCACGGCGAGATCGCGGGCAACGCACGCGAGACGATGTTCTCTTGGTCGCTGGGGGTCGAGCTGTTCAACCTGCTCGCGCAGCGCCGCGCGGTGCCGTCTCTGCGCATTCTCGAATCTCTGAAAATTCCGTATCGCGACGACAACCGCTTCATCTGGTCGCTAGAGGATTACGACTGGTCGAACCAGAACGCCTATCAGCCCGCCCAAGGACAAGTGCGCAAGCGCGTGGGCCTGATGGAATTCGTCAACGAGGTCGATGTCGAGACCGCGGGCGACGATGCGCAGGAGGTCTGGGTGCTGTCGTCAGAGCTGTTCCCCTACGAGGATGAAGGCGTCAGCTATAACGAGATGGAGGGCAAGGCCCCGATCTCGGACCCGTTCCATTACGGCGAGTGGGATTACAAGGTGCAACTGATGCGCCCCTCCTGGTCGACCGTCTATGAGCACCGCCCGCCGATGGGCGATCCGGACGAGGTCGACACGATCCTGACCGCGCATCGCGGCATCCGGCATCGCATCAAGCAGATCGTCGACCGGCTGCGCCCGCAGGGCATCTCGCGCCAGCGGCGGCTGGAGGATGGCGACGAGCTGGATATCAACGCCGCCGTCGATGCGATGGTGATGCAGCGCATCGGGATGCAGCCCGACATGCGGATCACCATGCGCAACGTCATCAACCGGCGCGATCTGGCGGTCTGTATCCTGCTTGACCTGTCGGAAAGCACGAACGAGACCGTGCGCGGCTCGGACAAGACCGTGCTGGAGTTGACGCGCGAGGCCTCGGCGCTCGTGGCCTCGGCGATCGAAGGGATCGGCGACCCGTTCGCGATCCACGGCTTTTCCTCGGATGGTCGCCACGACGTGCAATATCAGCGCTTCAAGGATTTCGAGCAGAAGCTCGATTCCGAGGTCAAAGGCCGCCTCGCGGGCATGAAAGGCGGGCTCTCGACCCGGATGGGCGCTGCGATGCGCCATGCCGCCCATCACCTGAGCCTGCGCCCCGAAGCCCACAAGCTGTTGTTGATCGTTACCGATGGCGAGCCCGCCGATATCGACGAGCGCGACCCGCAATATCTGCGCATGGATGCCAAGAAGGCGGTTGCGGAACTCCAGCAGATCGGCATTAACAGCTATTGTCTGACGCTGGACCCCGAGGCCGACGCCTATGTGTCGCGCATTTTCGGGGCCAACAACTTCACCGTGATCGATCAGGTCGAGCGCCTGCCCGAGAAACTGCCGACCCTGTTCGCGCAACTGACGAAATGATCCCCGGAGGACCCCATGAGCTTTGACCGTTCCATCAAGATCGCGCCCTCGATCCTGTCGGCCGATTTCGCCAATTTCGGCGCCGAGATCCGCGCCATCGAAGATCAGGGGGCCGATTGGGTCCATATCGACGTGATGGACGGGCATTTCGTGCCGAACCTCACCTTCGGCCCGCCCGCGGTGAAAGCGTTCCGCCCGCATGTGAAGACCTTCATGGACGTGCACCTGATGATCGCGCCGGTCGACCCTTATATCGAGGCCTATGCCGAAGCTGGCGCCGACATGATCGTCGCGCATTGGGAGGCCGGCCCGCACCCGCACCGCACGCTGCAGGCCATCAAGGCGCAGGGCGTGAAATGCGGCATCTCGCTGAACCCCGGCACGCCCGCGAACGTGATCTCGGAACTGCTCGACCTCGTCGATATGGTTCTCGTGATGAGCGTGAACCCCGGCTTCGGTGGTCAGAAATTTATCCCCGGCAGCGTCAACAAGGTCCGCCAAGTGCGCGAAATGATTGGCGAACGGGACATCCACATTCAGGTGGATGGCGGGGTCGATCCGACCACGGTCGGCCCGCTGGTCGAGGCCGGTGCGGATTGCTTCGTGGCGGGCTCTGCCGTCTTCAAGGGCGGTTCGGTCGACAAACCCGAGGTCTATGGTGCGAATATGCGCGCGATCCGGGAAGCGGCACAGGGTGCGCTCAAAGCGGCGCAGTGACGGCCGGAACGGCGCGGGGCGGCACGGTCGCATTCTTGTGATCTGATCGCTTGCCCTGCCGCCGCCTCTCGTTCATATTCGTGGAATTGAATACCAGTAAGGGAGGACTGGCATGACTTTCACGCGACGCACCATTCTGCGCGGGGGGCTGGCGATGGGCGCCATGACCGCCCTTCCCCGGCTCAGCTTCGCCGCCCAGACCCTCGAAATGGGGTCGGCGCGGCTCGACACGCTGTCCGATGGCAATCTCGTCCTGCCGCTCAGCTTCGTGAGCGACAATCCCGACGCCAAGCCGATCCTCGAGAGCTACGGCATCACCGGTGACTCGGTCGAGCCGCCCTGCAATGTCACGCTTTATCGCGATGGCACCAACACGGTGCTGTTCGACGTGGGCTCGGGCAATGATTTCATGCCCTCGGCGGGCAAGCTGATGGAAGCGATGGATGCGCTCGAGGTCGCGCCCGATGACGTGACCCATGTGGTTTTCACCCATGGCCACCCGGATCACCTCTGGGGTGTGCTCGACGATTTCGACGAGCCGTTCTTCGCCAACGCCCAGCACATGATGGGCAAGGACGAGTTCGAATATTGGCTGAATCCCGAGACGCTCGACACGATCGACGATGGCCGCAAGACCTTCGCGGCCGGCGCGCTGCGCCGCCTCGAAATCCTTGAAGATCAGATCGACACTTTCGGCGATGGCGCGGAAATCCTGCCCGGCATCATGGCGCAGATGACCCCTGGCCATACGCCCGGTCACATGTCCTTCCACGTCAAGAACGGCAACACGCAGGCCTTCATCATCGGCGATGCGATCGTGAACCACTACCTCGCCTTCGCGGCGCCGGGCATGGAGGCCGGTTCGGATCAGAACCCGGAGCTGGGCGCAAAGACGCGCGTGGCGCTGCTGGATCAGCTTGCGACCGACAACCTGCCGATCATCGGCTATCACCTGCCCGAAGGCGGTCTGGGTCGGGTCGAGCGCGACGGCGACGCCTATCGCTACGTCGCGGAGGTCTGAGTATGAAAAAACTCATCCTGACCAGCGCCTTGGCAGCACTTCTTCATGTGAGCCCCGCGCTCGCCTCGGAGGACGTGCCGGACATGTATCCCGGCTCCGTGCTCTACTCAAAACCCTATGAAGTGATCCCCGGCGTCTGGACCTCGATCGGCGCGACCGCGCCGCCGACCTATGAGAATGCGGGCCATAACAACAATCTCAGCTTCATCGTCACCGGCGATGGCGTAGTCGTAGTGAATTCCGGCGCGTCCTATCAGCTCGCCCGTGCGCTGCATGACGAGATCAAGGCGGTGACCGATCAGCCGGTGAAGCTGGTGATCAACGAGAACGGTCAGGGCCATGCGATGCTCGGCAATAATTACTGGATCGAACAGGGCGTGCCGGTGCTCGCCCATGTCGATGCGGCGGCCGAGTTCGAGCATGACGCGGGTGGCGCTTTCGAGGCGCTGAAGAGCTACGGCAAGGAGACCGCCGAGGGCACCGATCCGAAGCTACCCACCGAGACCTTTGAGGACAAACGTGTCATCGAGATGGGCGACATGACCATCGAAGTGATGCATCTCGGTCCCGCGCACAGCCCTGGCGATACGCAGGTCTGGCTGCCCGAACAGAAGTTCATGATCGCGGGCGATATCGCTTTCTCCGAACGGATGCCGCCGATCTTCTCGGGCACCTGCACGAGCTGCTGGATCGAGACTTTCGAGACCAAATTCGCGCCGCTGGAGCCTGCCTTTATCATCCCCGGTCACGGCCATCCGACCAATCTCGACAAGGTCACACGCGGCACGACGGGCTATCTGAAATATCTGCGCGGCAAGATCGGTGAGCATATCGACAATGGTGGCGATCTGACCGAGGCCTACTACGTGGATCAGAGCCCATACAAAAACCTCGACACGTTCGAGGAACTGGCGACGAAGAACGCGGGCGTCGTCTACGAGGAAATGGAATTCGAATAGGAGGCCTCATGGCTGTCACACCCCCCGTCTGCGATTTCGGCTGGAAGGCTCCGGGCTTCACCCTGCCCGGCACCGATGGCAAGCAATATAGCTTTGACGACATCCGTGGCCCCAAGGGCACGCTCGTGATGTTCATCTGCAACCATTGCCCCTATGTCCAGTCGATCCTCGACCGCATCTTGCGCGATGCGGCGGAGTTGCAGAAGGCGGGGATCGGGGTCGTGGCGATCTCGGCCAACGATGTCGACGACTACCCCGAGGACAGCTTCGAGAACATGGCCAAGCTGGCCGAGGAGAAGGGCTTCCCCTTCCCCTATCTCTATGACGAAAGCCAGGCGGTCGCGAAGGCTTACGGTGCCGCTTGCACCCCCGATTTCTTCGGTTTCAACGCCGAGGACGGGCTGCAATATCGCGGGCGTCTCGATGCCTCGACCAAGCAGGCCGCTTCGGCAGATGCCAAGCGCGAGCTGTACGAGGGCATGATGATGGTCGTGGAAACCGGTGAAGGCCCGCGCGATCAGATCCCGTCGATGGGCTGCTCGATCAAGTGGAAAGCCGCATGAGCGACGCCCCTTCCGTCATCTTCGATCTCGACGGGACGCTGATCGATTCCGTGCCCGCGATCCATGCCGTCTCGAATGCCGTGCTGACCGAGATGGGCTTCGAACCGCTCTCGCTACCGATGATCCGCAGCTTCGTCGGCAAGGGCGTCCCCAACCTCGTGCGCCAGTTGCTAATCACCTCGGGCGAAGACCCGGACGGGCCGCTTTTCGCCCGGGTGGAGCATGCCCTGATCGCGCGCTACGAGACGGACGTGGAGGGCAACGTGCCCTATCCCAACGTGATCGCCGCGCTCGACACGCTCAAGGAGATGGGCTGCCGAATGGCGGTGTGCACCAACAAGCCCTTCGCGCCCGCAGAGGCCGCTTTGCGCCATGTCGGTCTCTGGGAGTATTTCGAGTTGACGCTCGGCGGGGATTCCATGCCCACCCGCAAACCCGAGCCGCAAATGCTGCACCATTGCCATCAGGCGCTCGGCGGCGGCGCGATGATCTATGTCGGCGACTCGGAGGTCGATGCGGAGACGGCGGTGAACGCGCAGGCGCCTTTCGCGATCTATTCCGAGGGCTATCGCAAGACGCCGCTGACCGAAGTGCCCCATGACGTGGCCTTCTCGGACTGGGCGATGCTGCCCGGTCTGGTGGAGGGCTGGAAATGGTGAGCGCGCTGATCTTCGACGTCGACGGCACGCTGGCCGAGACCGAAGAAGCGCATCGCCGTGCCTTCAACGAGACCTTCGCGGCGCGCGGCGTCGACTGGAACTGGTCGCAGGAGACCTATCGCGAGCTCCTGAAGACCACCGGCGGCAAGGAGCGCATGGCGCGCCACCGCGAGGTCATGGGTTTCGGCCCCTCTGACGACGAAATCGCCGATCTGCACAAGATCAAGACCCGGCGTTATGTCGAGATCATCACCGGCGGCGAGGTGCCGCTGCGCCCCGGCGTGGCGCGACTGATCGCCAATGCGCGCGACGCGGGAATGAAGCTCGCCATCGCCACGACCACGAACCGGCCCAATGTCGATGCGCTGATCCGCGCGACGCTGGGCGCCGATCCCGATCACCTGTTCGACGCGATCGCAGCCGGAGACGAGGTGGAAACCAAGAAGCCCGCGCCCGACGTGTTCGAACTGGCGCTGAACCGGTTGCATCTGCCGCCCGAGGCCTGCATCGCTTTCGAGGATAGCGAAATGGGTCTACAATCGGCGCAAGGAGCCGGGCTGCGCGTGCTGATAACCCCTTCGGCCTATACCGACGGGGGCGATTTTTCGACCGCGGAGTCGGTTCTTCCCGACCTCTCGCATCCCTTACCGCCCGAGATCACGGAAGGGCTGGGACAGAGTGCCGCAATTTCATAAGATTATCCCCGGCACTATCTGCTGGGCAGGTTAACGGAGGCCGCCATGATCAAACCTGACGTCAAAGCGTTTTTCGACACCGCGACTTTCACCGTCTCTTACGTGGTGAAAGATCCGGGCAGCAAATCCTGCGCCGTCGTCGATAGCGTGCTCGATTTCGACTATTCCTCGGGTCGCACGGATACCAAATCCGCCGACGAGGTCATCGCCTATGTGCAAGAGCACGGTCTTGAGGTGGAGTGGATCCTCGAGAGCCACGTCCATGCCGACCACCTCTCCGCCGCGCCCTATATCCAGGAACGCGTCGGCGGCAAGATCGGTATCGGCGACCGCATTCAGGTCGTGCAGGACACGTTCGGCAAGATCTTCAACGAAGGCACCGAATTCCAGCGCGACGGCTCGCAGTTCGACAAGCTCTTCAAGGAAGGCGACACGTTCACCGTGGGCGCGCTGGAAGGCCGCGTTCTGCACACACCGGGCCACACGCCCGCTTGCCTCACCTACGTGATCGGCGATGCGGCTTTCGTGGGCGATACGCTCTTCATGCCCGATTTCGGCACCGCGCGCTGCGACTTCCCCGGGGGGTCGGCAGAAACGCTCTATTCCTCGATCCAGAAGATCCTCACGCTGCCCGACGAAACCCGCATCTTCGTGGGCCATGACTACAAGGCCCCGGGCCGCGACGAATATGCGTGGGAAACCAGCGTCGCCGAGGAAAAGGCCCGCAACATCCATATCGGCGGCGGCAAGTCCGAGGCCGAGTTCGTCAAGATGCGGACCGAGCGCGACGCGACGCTCGCGATGCCGAAGCTGATCATCCCCTCGCTGCAGGTGAACATGCGCGCGGGCCAGATGCCGCCCGCCGATGACGAGGGCAAGACCTATCTCAAGGTTCCGGTGAACGGCCTCTGAGACCATAAGCGAGCGGGCGGGCATGACCCGCCCGTCTCCATCTAAAGGCAGGATAACAGGACAGATTATGGAACTGCGCAAACTTACCGACGAGTTTTCCGTCGCCCCGCAGATCGAACCCGAGGACGTGCCGAAGCTCGCCGAAATGGGCTTTCGCACGCTGATTATCAATCGCCCCGACGAAGAGATCGAGGACGCGGATCAACGCTCGGACGCAATCGCGGCGCTGTGCCAGTCGCATGGCCTCACCCCCTATTACCTTCCCTATTATCCCGGCGAACTGAGCCTGGAACTGGTCGACGATTTCGCAACGATCATGGATGCCGCGGAAAAGCCCGCCTTGGGCTATTGCCGCTCGGGCACCCGCTCGTCGCATCTGTGGGGAGTGAGCCAAGCGGGCGAAATGGAGATCGACAAGATCGTCGCCACGGCGGCCGAAGCGGGCTATGACCATTCCTCGCTGGTGCCGGTGATGCAGTATTACGCCAGCCGCCGCGATCAGGCCTGATCCGCGCCTAATCCGAAGACCGAGATGCTCAAACGCTACCTGCCGATCCTCAGCTGGGGGCGCGACTACGATCGCCCGACCTTCGAGGCCGATCTGATCGCGGCTGTGATTGTGACGATCATGCTGATCCCGCAATCGCTGGCCTACTCGCTGCTGGCTGGCATGCCGCCGGAATACGGGCTTTACGCCTCGGTACTGCCACTGCTGATCTACGCAGTCTTCGGCACCTCGCGGCCTCTGGCCGTGGGGCCCGTCGCGGTGATCTCGTTGATGACCGCTGCCGCGGTGGGCAAAGTCGCGGCACAGGGCACGCCTGAATATATCGCCGCCGCCGTGGCGCTGGCCTTCCTGTCGGGCGTGATGCTGGTGATCATGGGCTTCCTGCGGATGGGCTTCATCACGGCCTTCCTCAGCCACCCGGTTCTGTCGGGCTTCACCTCCGCCGTGGGCATCCTGATCGCTGCGGGTCAGATGAAGCATTTCTTCGGCATTCAGGGCGAAAGCGGCGGCATCTTCGACATTCTTGGTGGGCTCTGGGCGCATCTCGACCAGACCAACGGCTACACGAGCGTCATCTCGATCCTGTCGCTGGTCTTCCTGTTCTGGGCGCGGCGCGGGTTGAAACCGCGCCTGCTGAAGGCGGGGCTGTCCGAGCGGCTGGCGGCGATCCTGACCCGCGCGGCCCCCGTCTATGCCGTGGCCGCGACCATCCTGATCACCTGGCTCTTCGGTCTGGAGGGGCGCGGCGTCCGCGTGGTGGGCACCGTGCCGCTCGGCTTCCCGACGCCGAGCCTTCCGCCCGCCGATCTCGCGCTCTGGAAGGAGCTCTTCGTCCCGGCGCTGCTGATCGCGATCATCGGCTATGTCGAGACGATCTCCGTCGCCCAGACGCTGGCCGCGAAGAAACGCCAGCGCATCGACCCCGATCAGGAATTCATAGCCCTTGGCGGCGCCTCCATCGGCTCCGCGATCTCAGGGTCCTTCCCGATCACGGGCGGGTTTGCGCGCTCCGTCGTCAGCTTCGAGGCCGGCGCCACAACGCCCGCCGCCGGGGCCTTCACCGCGATCGGCGTGGCGCTCGCGACCTTCACCCTGACCCCTGCCCTCTATTACCTGCCGCAAGCGACGCTCGCGGCGACGATCTTCGTCTCGGTGCTGACGCTGGTCGACACCAAAGCGCTCAAGCGCACCTTCAAATACGCACCGCGCGAAGGCATCGGCATGGCGCTGACCGTGCTGGTCACGCTGATCTGGGGCGTCGAGGACGGCATCGCCTTCGGTGTGATCCTCTCGATCGCGCTGCGGCTGTGGGCCAGTTCGCGCCCGCATGTGGCAGAACTGGGTCAGGTTCCCGGCACCGAGCATTTCCGCAATGTCCAACGCCACCGCGTCAGCTGCGCGCCGGGCATCCTCAGCCTGCGCATCGACGAGAGCCTGTGGTTCCCGAATGCCCGCTTCGTCGAGGAGATGATTTACGACCGCATCGCCAGTGACGAGTCGATCAAGCATGTCGTGCTGAACTGCCCCGCGATCAACCATATCGACATGTCCGCGCTCGAGGCGCTGGAAGAGGTGAACGACCAGCTCAACGATGCGGGCGTGCGGCTGCACCTGTCCGAAGTGAAGGGTCCGGTGATGGACCGGCTCACGCGCTCGGACCTGATCACGCATCTGACCGGGCAGATCTACCTCACCCATTATGACGCGCTGGCGACCCTTGCCCCCGAGACCACCCAAGGTTGCGCGCACGAGAGCCGCATCGAGACCCATCGCTAAAGCGTTTCACCACCTAGATCGGCGCCCATGCGGGTTGCCATAACGCCCAGAAAATAGGACATTCGGATATATCTTCCGGAGCGGAGAAATCGCGCGCTGGAATAGTAGTAACGAGCTACGCGACCTACCTAATTGTGAGGTGAAACGCGATGTTATCCTTTTGCGAGGCAGTCTTACGCGCGAAATCGGTGCAGGAGATCTGGTCACGTCACTGCCAAGAAATGGAACGCTACGGGTTCCATCGTTTGATCTATGGCTTCACAAGTTTCCGAAAGGGCAACAATTTCGGCCACGAAGACGATTTGTTGATCCTATCGAACCACCCGAAGGAATATCTCGATATTTTTGTCGGGGAGGGAAAATACCGCAACGCCCCGATGGTTCAGTGGGCAGCGCAGAACGACGGCCCCTGCTCGTGGCGCGTGGTGGCAGACCGTGCGATGCGGGGCGAGCTCACTCCGGGCGAGATCGAAGTCATCGAAATCAACCACCGCTTCGGAATCCGTACGGGCTACTCGATCGGCTTTTCCGATCCGCTCTCCTATGCGCGCGGTGCGATTGGCCTCGTCGGTCGGCCGGGGTTGAGCCAGGACGAGATCGACCGGATCTGGCGCGAGAACGAGCGCGAGTTGATGGTGATGAATAGCCTCGTGCATCTGCGCATCTCCACCATGCCCTATTCCACCGGCCGCCGCCCGCTGACGGATCGGCAGCGCGAAGTGCTCGAATGGGTCGCCGAGGGCAAGACGACCGCCGATATCGCGATCATCATGGGGCTGACGCCATCCACGGTGGAGAAACACCTGAGGCTTGCGCGCGAAGCGCTCGATGTCGACACCACCGCGCAGGCGGTGATGAAAGCCTCGGTGCAAAAGCAGATCTTCCTCAATGCCTCGCATGCGGCGGCGGCGCGTTAAGTTCGCCGCGCAACACTCTGCTATAATACGAAAAACGCCGCCCCGATCAGGGCGGCGTTTTCCGATTTCAAAGAAGAGGCGCGGGCTTAGTTGCCAGCTGCGGTCTTCGCCACTTCGGCAGCGAAATCTTCTTCTTTCTTCTCGATGCCTTCGCCGACTTCCATCCGGACGAAACCGGTGATTTCGACGCCAGCTTCTTTCGCAGCCTGACCGACCGTGAGGTCGGGGTTGACGACGAATTGCTGGTTCAGCAGCGTAACTTCCGCGGTGAATTTCTTCATGCGGCCTTCGATCATCTTCTCGATCACCTGCTCGGGCTTGCCCGATTCACGTGCGATGTCGATCTGAACCTGCTTTTCCTTCTCGAGGACCGCGGGGTCGAGATCGGCTTCGGACAGCGCGGCCGGGTTGGTCGCGGCGATATGCATCGCGATCTGCTTGCCGATGCCGTTGTCGGCGCCGTTCAGCGCGACGAGCACACCGATCTTGCCCATGCCGTCGGCGGCAGCGTTGTGCACGTAATGCACCAGCGTGTCGCCTTCGAGGATGTGCATGCGGCGCAGGTTCATGTTCTCGCCGATACGCGCGATGGCGTCGGTGATCACGTCTTCGACCTTCTTGCCGTTGAGATGCGCAGCCTTGACGACCTCGACATCTTCACCGGTTTCCAGCGCGACTTCCGCGATGTCGGAGACGAGCTTCTGGAAATCAGCGTTCTTCGCGACGAAGTCGGTTTCCGAGTTCATCTCGATCGCGACGCCCTTGCCGTTGTTCACGGCGACAGCGACGAGACCTTCAGCCGCAACGCGGCCGGATTTCTTCGCGGCTTTCGCGAGGCCCTTGGTGCGCAGCCAGTCAACGGCGGCGTCCATGTCGCCATCGGTCTCGGTCAGCGCTTTTTTCGCGTCCATCATGCCTGCGCCGGTAGCTTCGCGCAGTTCCTTCACCTGAGCGGCGGTAATCGCCATGGTCGGATCTCCTTCAAGAACTCTGCGAGGGCGGGATACCCCGCCCTCATGTCATCTGGGTGACGGCCGTGGCTTACTGAGCCTCAGCCTCGGTCAGCGCCTCTTCGACCGGGGTCTCGGTCAGGGCACCGACGTCCACGCCTGCGGCGCCCATCTGGGCCGACATGCCGTCGAGAGCCGCGCGCGAAGCGAGGTCGCAATAGAGCGCAATGGCGCGCGCTGCGTCATCGTTGCCCGGGATCACGTAATCCACGCCGTTCGGCGGGCAGTTGGTGTCGACCACGGCCACGACCGGGATGCCGAGCTTCTTGGCTTCCGCGATGGCGAGGTCTTCCTTGTTCACGTCGATCACGAACAGCAGGTCCGGCAGACCGCCCATTTCGCGGATACCACCGAGCGACGCCTGAAGCTTCGCCTGGTCACGCTCCATGCCGAGACGCTCTTTCTTGGTCAGGCCTTCAGCGCCCTGCTCAAGCTTCTCGTCGATCTCGTTGAGACGCTTGATCGACTGGGAGACGGTCTTCCAGTTGGTCAGCGTACCGCCGAGCCAGCGGTGGTTCATGTAATACTGTGCGCATTTCTCAGCGGCTTCAGCGATCGGGCGAGCTGCCTGACGCTTGGTGCCGACGAAGAGAACGCGGCCGTTTTTCGCGACGGTGTCGCGGATGACCTGCAGAGCCTGGTCGAGCATCGGAACGGTCTGGGTCAGATCGATGATGTGGATGCCGTTACGCTCGCCATAGATGTACTGACCCATACGGGGGTTCCAACGCTGCGTCTGGTGGCCAAAGTGAACGCCAGCTTCCAAGAGCTGACGCAGGGAGAATTCAGGAAGCGCCATGTCCAATTCCTTTTCCGGTTTGCGCCTGAGCGGAGGGTCTCAGGGCAGATGCCCCAACCGGTGGACCTTTGAGGATGTCTCCCCCATCGGCCCGCCTCCGCCTGTGAAGTGCGCGCGATATAGACCCATCGCGCGGGCTTGGCAACCCCTACCAGTCACGGGCGTCCCCGGGAAAACCAAGGCGCGCGCCTGCTTCGGCTTGGCAAAAATATCCCGGGGGTGAGGCGGGTTCAGCGGCCTTCCGATGGAAGGACGCCCGCCGAACGCCCGAAGCGTAAGCGGAGGGCCGGCGAAGTCAGCGAAGAGGGGCAGCGCCCCTGCCCCGGTCGACCCAGCCTAAAGCGCCCGGAACCGATTGCGCTGGCTGCCGGTCCATTCGACCTCGAAGGTCCAGCCCTCTTCGGTCTGGGTCTCGCCGCGGATCACGTTCTGTTCGTGCAGCCAGGCGCGCTTGCGCCCATCCGCAAAGCGGAGCGTGATTTCCTCGTGGTAGCGTTCTTCGGAGAGCTTCTCGTCGATCGCCGTCAGAAGCGCGTCGAGCCCGTCGCCGGTCAGCGCGGAGATCGCCTGCAGATCGGGCTCGCGCGCCTCCTGCACCGTCAGCGCGCGGCGCTGATCGGGCGGGACCGCATCCATCTTGTTCCAGACCTCGATCAGCGGCACTTCCTTGGCAACGCCCAGCTTGGCGAGAATGTCGTTCACATCCTCCGCCTGCTCTTCGGTCTCGGGATGCGAGATGTCACGCACATGCAAGATCAGATCGGCTTCGAGCACCTCTTCCAGCGTCGCGCGGAAAGCCGCGACAAGCTGGGTCGGCAGGTCCGAGATGAACCCCACCGTGTCGGACAGGATCACCTTGCGCCCGGTCGGCAGTTCCAGCCCGCGCATCGTCGGGTCGAGCGTGGCGAAGAGCATATCCTTCGCCAGCACTTCCGCCCCGGTCACGCGGTTGAACAGCGTGGACTTCCCGGCATTGGTATAGCCCACCAGCGCCACGATCGGGAACGGCACCTTGCGGCGCGCGGCCCGGTGCAGCTCACGGGTCTTCACGACCTTCGCAAGCTGGCGGCGCAGGCGCACGATCTGCTCGTCGATGGCGCGACGGTCGGCCTCGATCTGGGTCTCGCCGGGGCCGCCGACGAAACCGAGCCCGCCGCGCTGACGCTCGAGGTGGGTCCAGGCGCGCACCAGCCGCGTGCGCTGATAGCTGAGCGCTGCCAGTTCCACCTGCAACACACCTTCACGGGTGCGCGCACGGTCGGCGAAGATCTCGAGGATCAACCCGGTCCGGTCGAGGAGCTTCACCCCCCATTCCTTCTCGAGGTTACGCTGCTGCACGGGCGTCACCGGCCCGTCGATGAAGACGAGATCGATCTCGTTCGCTTCCAGCCGCGCCTTGATCTCGGCGAGCTTGCCCTGACCGAACAGCTTGCCCGGCTCGGGCTTGCGCAGCTTGACGATCTCCTCGCCGATGACCTGCAGATGCGGCAGGGCCGCGGCCAGCGAGACCGCTTCGGACAGCGCGAATTGGGGCAAGTGGCGTTGGCCCTCTCGCGACGGAATGTCGGGATGGATCACGTAGGCCCGCGTGTCGGGCGTCTCGGTAGAGGTCGTTTCGCTCAAGATATGTATCGCTAAAGCCGCGTGCCGCGACGCTTAGTCGTCGCCTTCGTAAAGCGAAATAGGCTGTCCCGGCATGATCGTCGAGATCGCATGCTTGTAGACAAGCTGAGATTGCCCATCGCGGCGCAGAAGCACGCAGAAGTTGTCAAACCAGGTGATGACGCCTTGCAGCTTCACCCCGTTGATCAGGAATATCGTGACCGGAACCTTCGTTTTGCGAACGTGATTGAGGAATGCGTCCTGCAGGTTCTGTCTATCGCCAGCCATATTGTTCTTGCCCTTGTTCGTGTCTCGCGTCCGGGCGCCTGCGTCAAAGACACCCATTTGATTCAAGTATGCAGTGCAGAGCGGGAGATTCCAGCCCAAAAAACAGTTTGTTAGGCCCTGAGCCAGAATTTGCGTATCAAATCCGGGATTCAGGAGCGCCAGAACTCGGGGTTGAAGAGCGCGATGATGGCCAGCGTCTCGAGCCGCCCAAGCACCATGGCGAAGGCGAATATAGCCTTGATGGGCTCGCTCAGATGGGCCCAGCTCAGCGGCACATCTGCCGCGATCCCCGCCAGCGGACCGGTATTCGACAGCGCCGCGATCGTCAGAATCGTCGCCGGTTCGAAAGACAGGCCGAACAGCGAAACCGCCATCATCACCCCGCCGATCGAGATCGCGAACAGCATGAACACGATCCAGCTGATATAGGCGCCCTCCCGGCGCAACCGGCGCGCCATCATGCCGCCGCCCGCGATGGAGTTCGGGTAGATCAGCTTGTCGAGTTCGCGCTCGCCGTGGCGCAGCAGGGCATAAACCCGCAGCAGCCGCACCCCGCCCGCCGTCGTCGCGACCCCGCCGCCGATGATCGCAAGCCCCGCGAGGATCAGGCCCGGCGTGCCCAGTCCCGACCAGTCGCGCGCGTCATGCCACGCCGACGATTCGAAGCCGGTCGTGGTCAGGAAGGACAGCGAGGTGAAGAGCGAGCCCCAGATCGATTTGAAGATCGCGCCGAAATCGCCCGGCGTGCGCACTTCCAGCGCCGCGATCCAGTGGCGGATGAAGAGAAACAGCGGCACGAGGATCACCAGCGCCGCGGCCAGACGCAGCTCGGGATCGTCGATCAGTTTCGGCGAGGCGCGCAGCTCGCCCCCGCCCGGCCAGAGCCTGCGCGACAGCGCGGGCAGGAAGAACACGAAGATCACCATCTCGCCTGCCATCCCCGAACGCGCATTGGCCATCCCGCCCACCGGCGAAATCCCCGAGGTCGACAGCGTGGACATCGCATGGATCAGCGCCGTCAGCGACCGGTCCCCCGCCATCAGCAGACAGACCCACAACAGGACCGTCAGCCCGGTATAGATCGGCGCGAGCGAAACCGCGTAATGGGCAATGCGCTCTGACATCTCCGCCCCGCCATCGGCTGCCGGGGCCGCGGCGGCCGGCGCGCCCGAGGGACCGCCCGAGAAGAACACCTCGAACCCACCCAGCCGCATCGGCGCGAGCACCGCGATCGCCATCACGAGGATGAAGAAGCCGCCCATCCACGCGACGAGCCCGCGCCACAGATGGACCGACCCGACCAGCCGGGTGGGCTCGTAGAGCGTGCCGCCGGTGGTCGTGAAGGCCGAAACCATCTCCCACCAGCTGTTGAAGAACGAGGTGTCGCGCACCGCGACATAGAACGGCACCGCCAGCATCAGCGGCAGCACGGTGAAGGCGGCGAGCATGATCAGAAGGCTCGCCCGCCCTGCCCGCGCAGGTCGCGGGTTCGACCCGTTCGCCAAGCCGATCAGCGCCGTCGCAAATAGAAACAGCGTGGCCGAATAGAAGAAGGACCGCGCCGTATGGTGATGGTGGGTCAAAAGCGCATGGATCGCGGGCACATACATCGCCAGCGCCGAAACTCCCATCAGGAGGATCGGCAACGGCAAGGCCTTGATCATGCGTTCCATCGGGGACCGGCCCTTAGAAGAAGTCGATGGAGACCTGCAACAGGCGCTCCACTTCGGGCACGTCGGAGGTCAGCGCGAACAGGACCACGATATCGCCTTCTTCGATGCGGGTATTGCCGGTGGGTTTGACGATCTTGTCGCCCTTGCGGATCGCGCCGATCAGCACGCCTTCGGGGAAATCGACATCGCGCACCGCCTTGCCCGACATCGGCGACGTGCCCATCACCTGCGCCTCGATCGCCTCGCCCTCGGCATCCCCGATCGAGTAGATCGCGCGCACCCGACCATGCCGGATATGGCGCAGGATCGACGACACGGTCGTCGCGCGCGGGTTGATATAGGCGTCGATATCGAGCGCCGACAGCAAAGGCGCGAGCGTCGGGTCGTTGATCAGACAGATCGCCATCCGGCAGCCCGCCTGCTTGGCGCGCACCGAGACAAGGATGTTGGTCTTGTCGTCATCGGTGATTGCCAGAACCGCATCGGCGGTGGCGATATTCGCCTCCTCCAGCAGTTCCGAGCTCATCCCGTCGCCATTGAGCACGATCGTCCGGTCCAGCGCATCGGCGGCCTTCTCGGCCTGCGCGCGCGAGCGTTCGATGATCTTGGCGCGCACCCGCTCGGTCCGCGCTTCGAGCGCCTTGGCCACGCTGAGACCCACATTCCCGCCACCGATGATGACGATGCGTTCCTGCTTCTGGGTGGATTTGCCGAAGATATCGAGCGTCCGGTTCACGTCCTCGACATGGGCGAAGACATAGATCTGATCGCCCGCGAACAGCTGATCGCCCGGCTCGGGCGCGAACAGCCGCCCCTCGCGGCGAATGCCCACCACGACCGCGCGCAGCGTCGAGAACAGATCGGTGAGCTGGCGCAGCGGCGTGTCGAGCACCGGGCAATCGGCGTCCAGCTCGATCCCCAGCAGCTGCAACTGCTCGTCGAGGAAGCTTTCCGTGTCGAAGGTCGAGGGCGCCGCCAAGCGGCGCAGCGCGGCCTCGGCCACCTCGCGCTCCGGCGAGATGATCACGTCGATCGGCAGGTGATCGCGGCGATAAAGATCGGAATATTGCGGCTGCAGATAGCTCTGCGCCCGGATGCGGGCGATCTTGCGCGTGATCCCGAAGACCGACATCGCGACCTGACAGGTCACCATATTGACCTCGTCGGAATGGGTCGCGGCGATCATCAGATCGCAGTCGCGCGCCCCGGCCTGCTCGAGAATATCGGGATGCGAGGCGAACCCCACCACGCCCTGGACGTCGAGCGTGTCGGCCGCGCGCCGCACCAGTTCGGGATTGGAATCGACCACCGTGACGTCGTTGCGTTCGCCCGCCAGATGGCGCGCGATCTGCCAACCGACCTGACCCGCACCGCAGATGATGACCTTCATGGCAAATGCCTCCGCGCCTCACTTGGCCCCTATCTAGGCCGCGTTGCCGGGGGTGGTCAAATGGCAAACGTGCAAGGCGCACGTCGCGCCCAGAAACCTAAGCCCCTTCTCCTTGATGAAAATATCCCGGTGGGCTCCCGAAGGGAGCGGGGGCAGCGCCCCCTCTTTGTTGATCGACTGTCGCCCTCCGGCAACGGGGGCAGCGCCCCCTGCCCGCTTCACCGGAACAGAACCAGCGCCCCGGGCGACCATGCGACGCGGGTGCGTGTGCCGACCTCCAGCACGGGCCTTCCGAAGACGTTGCGCATCGAAATGCGGACCGGCTTTTCGGTCCCGTCGAGGCGCACGTCGTAATAGGTCATGTCGCCGTAATAGACGACTTCGTCGATCGTGCCGGGTGCTTCGCGATCCGAGGCCTGTTGACCTTCGTAAAGGAGAGTTAAGGTTTCCGGCCGGAAGCCCACCGCCGCCCCATCGCCAGCAGGCGCGCTCGAAATCTGGCTCGGCGCGACTTCGAGCCGACCGAGTCCTGCGACCTCGGCCGTCACCGCGTCGCCCGGTCCGTCCGTCACCGAGGCGGGCAGGAAGTTCATCACCCCGATGAAATCGGCCACGCGGCGCGAATTGGGGCGGCCATAGAGCACTTCGGGATCGGCGAGCTGGGCGATCTCGCCCTCGAACATCACCGCGATCCGGTCCGACATGACCAGCGCCTCTTCCTGATCGTGGGTGACCAACACGAAGGTGATCCCGACCTCGCGCTGCAGCTTGATCAACTCGACCTGCATCTGCTCGCGGATCTTGCGGTCGAGCGCGGAGAGCGGCTCGTCGAGCAGCAAAACCTTGGGTTTCAGGATCAGCGCACGGGCCAGCGCCACACGCTGCCGCTGCCCGCCCGAGAGCGCATGGGCCGCGCGGGTGCCGTAGCCCGAAAGCCCCACCATCTCGAGCGATTCCTCGACCAGCTTGGCCTTCTCCGATTTCGAGCGCGGATCGCGGCGCAGGCCGAAACCCACATTCTCGGCCACGCTCAGATGCGGGAAGATCGCGTAGGACTGGAACACCATATTGGTGGGCCGCTTGTTCGGCGGCACGCCCACCATCGTCTTGCCGTCGATCAGCACCGCGCCTGAGGAAATCTCCTCGAACCCCGCGATGGTGCGCAGAAGCGTAGTCTTGCCACAGCCCGACGGACCGAGTAGCGAGAAGAACTCGCCCGCGCGTATCTCGGCGGTGATGCCGCGCAGCGCGTGATAATCGCCGTAATATTTATGAACGTCCTGAAAGGCGATCATCGGTTTATCGGTCACAGGAAACCTCCGGTATCCTTGGCGCCGGTCCGTTTGATCCCGCGCCGGCGGAAGAATTCGGCCACGCTCAGAAGCAGGATCGAGGCCGCGACGAGGCAGGTGCCAAGCGCCATGATGACCGGGATCGCCGACGGGAAACGCAGCTGGGAAAAGATATAGGTGGGCAGCGTGGGCTGGTTGCCCGCGAGGAAGAAGGCCACGATGAACTCGTCGAGCGAGATCGTGAAGGAAATCAGGAAGGCCGAGATGATACCGGGCATCACCAGCGGCAGAACGATCAGCCGAAAGGTCGACATGCGGGTTTCACCCAGATCGACCGCCGCCTCTTCCAGCGACTGATCCAGCGTCGCAAAGGCCGTTTGCAGCACCGCGATCGCATAGGGCAGCGAAATGATCACATGGCCCAAAATCACCGTCGCGATCGACAGGTTCACTTTCAGCACTTCGAGCATCACCAGAAGCAGCGACATCCCCATCAGGATATCGGGCAGCACCATCGGCAGCAGGATCAACCCCATGATCCCGCCCTTGCCCTTGAAGCGGTAGCGCGTCGAGGCGCGGGCGGCGAAAATCGCAAGGATCGTGGCGCCGGCGGACGAAGTCAGTGCGATGATCAGCGAATTCGACAGCGCGTGGCGTAGAGTGTCATTCTCGGCCATCTTCGCGAACCAGTCGGTCGTGAAGCCCTTCAGCGGAAAGGCGATGATCGTGCCGTCGTTGAAGGCGAAGAGCGGCAGCAGGAAGATCGGCGCGTAGAGGAAGATCAGATAAGCGATCGCGTAGATCTTGAGGGACGGGATTTTCATGCGCGGCTCACTTTCCGACCTTCAGGAAACGGCGATTGAGCCACAGGAACACCAGCGACAGCGCAGCGACCACCAGAAGCGAGCTGACCGCGATGGCCGAGCCCATCGGACGGTTGTCCAGAGGCAGCATCTGCGCCTGAATGAGGTTCGCCACCATCGGCATCTTGCCGCCTCCGATCAGCTCGGGCGTGACGTAATCGCCCACCGTCGGGATGAAGACGATCAAGGTCGCCGCCACCACGCCCGGCATCGCCAAGGGCAGCGTCACACGCAGGAAGGTGCGCCAGCGGCTCTCGCCCAAGTCTTGGCCGGCCTCCAGCAGCGAGCGGTCGATCTTCTCGAGACTCACGAAGATCGGCAGGATCGCGAATGGCGCATAGGCATGGGCCAGCGTCAGCGCGATCGCCCCCACGGAGTTCAGCATCTGCAGCGGGTCCGCGATCAGCCCGTTCGGCCCGATGATCCCGATACTTTCCAGCGCCGAGTTGATCACGCCGTTATAGCCAAGGATCACCTTCCACAGGAACACGCGGATCAGATAGGAGGTCCAGAAGGGAATCGTGATCAGGAAGATCCACCGCGCCTTCTGGTTCGGTGCCAGACCGAAGCTCAGATAATAGGCAATCGGGAAGGCCAGCGCGACCGTGATCAGCGTCACCAGCCCCGCTACGAAAAGCGAGCGGACCAGAATCACGCGAAAGATCGGATCGGTCCATGTGGCGATGTAATTCTGCAGGGTGAACTCGTGCACCACCGTCAGATAGCCGTCCTGGAAGAAGGAATAGGCAAGGATCGTGACCAGCGGCGCGGCCAGCAAAAGAACGGCATATAGGAAGGGCGGCGAGATCAACGCATAGCCCTGCGCGGACTCGCTGCGCAGCCAGCTCTCCCCTTTACCCGCCATCCATCTCTCCCGATTTGCACCCGTCTCGGGCGTCGTTGGATGTCACGAAAGCACAAGGGCGCGGGCGTGAAAAGAGGGCAAGCGCCCCTACTCGCGTAAGGGCAAGGCAGGTGCCGTAAATTTGTGCAGCGCGCTGCGGCGGCGCTGCGTGAGGCTTCGGCCCTCAGACCGGCAGATCGTCGGGCATCCGCTCCAGCAGCCCCGTCAGCGTGCGCAAAGCCGTGCGGAAACGCTCCTCCGGCACCGAGCCCGCCATCGCGATGCGCACCGCGTTGGGGGCCTGCCCGTCCTGCACCACATATTCGTCGGCCGAGCGCAGCAACACGCCTTCCATCTCGGCCATGCGCGCGAAGGTCGATCCGCGCCAGCCCATCGGCAGTTTCAGCCAGAGGAAGCTCAGCCCCGGCAGCCAGTTGAAGTCCTGACCCGCCAGCGATTGCACCGTCATCTGCAGCCGCCGCCCCATCTCCTCCTGCGCGGCGTAACGCAGGCGCATCGCCTCGCCGCTCTCGAACAGTAGCGCAACCATGTCGGTGATCGGACGCGCGAGGCCGAAGAAACTGTGCTGAGCGGCCAGCCGCCCCACCTCGCCCATGCCCTCGGGGGCTGCGACAATGCCGAAACGCATGCCCGCCGAGATCGTCTTCGACAGCGAGGTGACATGCCAGCTGCGCTCCGGCGCGATGACGCGGAAGCTCGGCAAGCCCGTGACCGGCGCGGTGTAGCAATCGTCCTCGATGATCTGCAGATCGTGGCGGCGCGCGACCTCGGCCAGCGCTTCACGGCGCGCGGCATCCATCCGCCCCGCCGTCGGGTTCTGCGCATCGGGCGTGATGCAGACGATCTGGCCGCCATGTTTGCGGCACGCCGCGTCGAGTGCATCGGGGATCATACCCTGCGCGTCGATCGCGACCGGATGGACCTCGGCGCGGTTCAGCCGCGCCGCGTGCCGGAAACCGGGATAGGCCAGCTCCTCGATATAGACGCCGGGCCGGTCGCCGCGCAGGCAGGTCTGCATCACGAGGTTGATCCCGTTCTGCCCGCCATGGGTCAGCACGAGATCGTCGGAATTGAGCTCCGACGCGAGCGAGCAATCCTTCGGGAACCAGTCCATCACCGCCTCGCGGCAATAAGCGTCGCGGCGCAGGCCCGGATATTGCAGATAGGTCTTGCCGATGTCGCGCGCGGCTTCGGTCATCGCCCATTGTAACGCTTTTGTCTGGCCGACATCGGGCAATTGTGGCGATCTGAGATTGACCAGATCGTCCGGGGTGGCGTCGATATCCTCTCCGGTATGGCGATAAAGCGGCTCTCGAGGACCGAGTCGCTGGGTTTGTGTCGATACAAAGGTGCCGCGCCCCACCTTGGCCTCCAGCAACCCTTCCTGCGTGGCGATCTGATACCCCCGCGCGACGGTGCCGGGCGTGACCCCCAAAGACCACGCCAAGTCCCTGACAGTAGGCAGTTTAGTTCCCGGCTTGAGATCACCGCGGCGGATGCCTTCGCGCAGCGCGCGGACCAGCGCGAGATATTTCGGGCCGGAGATATGGGCGAGTTCGGGAGACCAGCTTGTATCAGTCACAATATTTCTCTGGTTGCCAAAAAGGAGTCATTGTATCCCTTCTATAGCAACAAAGATCACATTGTATCAATACAGAAAGGCATCGCAATGTTTACCCTGTCGCGGACCCGTCCCGTTCCCGCCCGTCATGGCCGTCTGAGCCTGATCGCGCGCGTTGCGCGCGTCCTCGAAGCGCGCCGTTCGCGGATGGCGCTGGGGAAACTCGATGACCATTTGCTCGAAGATATCGGAATCAGTCGGGAGATTGCCCGGCAAGAAGGGCGCCGCTTCCTGTGACGCGAACGATCCGGGCAATTCCCCTGACCGGAATCGTATTTTAGCCGGGCCTCGCGCCCGGCTCTTTTTTTGCCGTTTAGTGGAAGCTCACTCGCTGGACTGCATCTCGGCGGGTGCGGCCCCCGCATCGCGCCGCGAAAGATCGGGACGTAGCGACAGCAACTCCGCCCGCTGCGCCGCATCGAAACCTGCCAGCATGGCGGTCTCGGGCCGGAAACTCTCGACCCACAAACCTTCGCAAAGCAGCATCTCCGGCGCGTCGAGCAGCAGCTGGAGATAGCGCACGCCGCCCTCCGCGTGATCGACCTCCACCCCGTCCAACCCGACAAGCTCCTGTGCCATAACGACATTTCCGCGCAACGGCGCAAGCAACCGGTGATTGGGCGAGACGCGCAGATCCTGCGCGGGATGCCCTTCGCCAAGCGCGCCCGCGCGGATGCACACCGGGCGCAACAGCGGATTGAGCGCGAGATCGGCTTCGGTGAAGACCCGCGATCCGATCCAGCGCAGCACCTGAACGCCGGAATCCCGGGTCACGAGCCGGGTGCCGGGCCGCAGATCGCCCGCCGCGACGCCACCGGCCTCGGTCGCCACGCGCGTCTCGGGTGTCACGCAGGGAATGGCCGCGCGAAACGCCGCGATGGAGCCGGAAAACACCGTCTCTCCCGCCGCGTCATAGCCGCTGATATGGCCATCGGTCTCGTCATGGCTGTCGAATTCCAGACGCAACGCCTCGGTGCGCGCCATCGCGGTGCAGCGCAGCCCCTGGGCTGGCGATTGCGCCAAAATCTCCGCGATATCCGTTGCGCGCATGCTCCGCGTCATCCGATCCTCCTGCCTCCCAACAGTCGAGATCCAGAATGCCACGATAGCGACAAAACTCTAAGGCGAAAACGTGTTTTACCACTTCTACGTGTGGAGTAGCGGAAACGAAGCGTTCGAGCTGTGGAAACAACACAAAAAGCGCCGCGCCCGGGGAAAGCCCGGACGCGGTCGCTATTTTCGCTTGGGCACGGCCCCGATAGGGCGCGCGACTTAACTCATCAGGAGCACGTTCGCTTCGTGCTTCTTCAGCGTCTTGCGCGCCGCATGATAGGCATCGCGGCCCTTTGCGGTCTGCAGGTCGGGGAAGATCTCGAAGATTTCCTGACGCTGCGAGTTGCCCATGCCGCCCAGTGTCTGATCACCGGGCTGGAAGCTTTCGGTCCAGGAACCGTTGGCGAGCAGCACTTCGTGGCGGTCGAACATGAAGTGCAGGTAGCTGGTGCCCAGCGTCTCCACCGTGTCGACGCCCTGATTGGCGACGAGATGCTTGGCCGCGACGAGAACCTCATGCTCTTCGAAATAGAGCGCGGTCTTGTCGTTTGCGACGAGCATCCGGTGGTTCGGCGAGACCATCATGTCGCGCTCGGGCAGATCGTTGCCCAGCGAGCCTTTGCGGATCAGCACCGGCTTGAGATGCGGCGCGTGCATCAGACGCTCGCGGCTCATCTCGGCGCGGCCCGCCCAGCGAACCACCTGAATGCCGTTATCGCGGGTCAGGACCTTGTCGCCTTCGCGCAGCGTCTCGGCCGGAACTTCGCCACGCGGCGTCGCGATCAGCGTGCCCGGCGTGAAGCAGGGAATGACATCCTCCATGTTGGAGAATTCGAGCGTGCCGGTGACATTGCCGCTGCCATCGAGGAAATCGACCGTCCCGGCATAGGTGCTGACACCCGAGACCGGATCGTAATCGGTGACCGTCGAATGGACGCGCAGCGGGCCTGCACCCTGCAGGTCGAGCGTGTCGTAATCGTCGCCGCCCTCGCCGCCGTCCAGCGTGTCGCCGATCCCGTCGGTCGACGAGCCGACGATGAACAGGTCGCGATCGTCGCCGCCATAGACGGTGTCGGCATCCGCGCCACCATCGAGCGTATCGTTGCCCTCGCCACCGTCGAGGCTGTCGGACCCCGCGCCGCCTTCCAGCGTATCCTCGCCCTGCTGACCGTAGAGCACGTCATCGCCCAGACCGCCCATGATGCTGTCATCGCCGGGCTCGCCCGGATCGTCTTCCACCGGGCAGGTGTCATAGGTCATGTCGGTGATCGAGATCGCCTGATCCGTATCGCCACCGTTCGAGTAGGCGATGGTCAGCTTCGCGGTCGGATCGTTGATCGTGACCTTGACCGAACCGATCTTGTCGTCCTGATTCAGATAGCCGGTATCCTGATCGCCACCGGTGATCGTATAGGTTCCGTCGCCATTGTCGGTGACGGTCTGGTTGCCCTCGGGGTCGATCGTGATGTCGACCGGGTTACCATCGGCATCGACCGCGGAAAGCGTCACGATATCAACGTGATCGTCATAGCTGTCGGAGCGGTCGAGATCGTTGATCCGGAAGCTGAGCCCCTGAACTTCGCCGGTGTAATCGCTGTTGTCCGAGGAGAAGGTCAGAACGGTCGTCGAGGTCGGCGAGACGCCATCACCGCAATCGCCGCCCGCACCATAGAGTTGCAGCGCCGAACAGCTGTCGAAGTTCTCACCCGCTTCGGTATATTGTGCGGCGGTGGTCAGCGTCGCCTTCGCCCCGTAATCCTGCGACTGGAAGTCGAAATGGACCTTGGTCTCGCCCAGATCGACGGTCTGGTCCTTCACCTCGCCGCAATCGGTCTGGAAATGACTCCAGTCCACAGTCTCCGAGACCGGATCGCAGGCCGGACCACCCGCGGGATCGTTGTCGCCATAGATCGTGTCGTTGCCGTCATCGCCTTCGAGCGTGTCGTTGCCGCCCTCGCCAAAGATCAGGTCATTGCCATTGCCGCCCTCGACGGAGTCGTCGCCCTGACCGGCATAGACCGTGTCATTGCCGTCGCCCGCGATGATGTAGTCGTCGTTCGGCGCCGCCCCCGGCAGGATCGCGTCGTTATTGTCGACCATGTCGCCTTCGGGATCGCCGGTATATTCGTCGTCGATCAGATCGCCGCCGGAGGTGCCTTCGACGATGCCGTCGGGCGCGCTCACGTCGATCGTGACGGTCGCGGTGTCGTAGCCGCCCTGCCCGTCATAGATCTGGTAGGTGAAGCTGTCGGTGCCGGAATAGTTGGGATCGGGCGTGTAGGTGATCGTGCCATCGGCATTCACCGTGACCGAGCCATGCGCCGGATCGCTCGCCCAGGTCACCTTGAGCGGATCGCTGTCGGGATCGCTGTCATTCGAGAGCACGGCGATCGTCTGCGCGGTGTTGTACTTCACGTTCGCGCTGTCGTTGACAGCGTTCGGATCGGAGTTCTTGTCGCAATCATCGTCGTCGTGATGATAGTAATAATAAGTCATCCCCAACTCTCCTTTACCGTCCGCTTGGCTCCGTGGCCCCGCGCCGTGTCTTCCCTTTGGCGCAAAGCGGCAGCGCCATGACGTGGCCGGACCCGAAGTCCGAACGTGAATGTCGAGAAGAATTGGCCAGCGTCAGCGCGCGCGGGCGCTGCCAGCAAAGTCGCCGCAGATCGCTCCGCGTCTCCTTTGCCCTAAAGGTCGAGGCCGTTATGGATCGGTCCCCTTGGCAGCGCCGGGCGAGCTCTCTTTCGACAACTCTTCTCTTCGGCCACCCCCATGGCCAAAAGCCCCCCAGCAGGGCTTGGCCTCAATTTGCCCTTCTGATCGCCACAAAGAAAAGGGGAATTTGCCGCTTTCTTGCCTCATTTCGGGGGATTGCTTGAAAAACGAGCACCAATAATCCGAATCGCGAAGTACCTGTTTTCAAACGACGTTTCTATTTTGCAAAAGATCGACCTATCTTTTTGTCGGAAAACTTGCCAAAGTTTTGCCGCATTTAAACTAAGGGTTGTGTGGCGATTGTATGGCCTGTCTTAAAAGGCGAAAAACTGTCTTCAATTTAGCGACAATACCTTGATCGATTTGTTTCCCGGAGCGGCCTAAATCGCGACCATATTTCTGCCGCGAATATGTCCCAATTGTCCTCATTTGCGCGGCAATCCGGCATCCGATGCCCGTTTGTTCTGAGAACGAAACGAGATTTCTCCGAATCATCTTTTGATAACCACGTTTCACGATGCCGGGTTCTGCCCCAATTTCGCCCGATTTGGACAGAGCCCCCCGGGCACGGAAAACACCCGCGCAGGACATGCGCAAAACGCGCCGGTCGGATCACCGTCGGCGCATGGATCTGTCATTTTCGGAAGGTCTGGTGCCCGAGGTCGGATTCGAACCGACACGCATTGCTGCGGCGGATTTTGAATCCGCTGCGTCTACCATTCCGCCACTCGGGCCCAGTTCGAACCCTCTAGCGCGCAGCCGCGCCCGAGGCAAGTACGCTTAGAGGTTACGCGTTGAAAACGTGTCGCATTGCTTGAGATCTCCGCTCTGATAGCCCCGCTCGAACCAGCGCTGCCGCTGGGCGGAACTGCCATGGGTGAAGCTGTCGGGCATCGGTACCCTGCCCGCTTCGCGCTGCAGCGTATCGTCGCCGATTTGCGCGGCGGCGTTCATCGCCTCGGAGATGTCGCCCGGCTCGATCGCGCCGATCTGATCCTCGGCCCGGCGCGCCCAGATCCCCGAGAAGCAGTCGGCCTGCAACTCGATCCGCACCGAGAGCGCGTTGGACTGAGCCTCGGAGCTTTGCGCGCGCACTTCATTAACCTTACTGAGAATCCCCAGCTCATCCTGCACGTGATGGGCCACCTCATGCGCGACCACATAAGCGGCGGCGAAATCGCCCCGCGCACCGAGCTGCTGGCTCAGTGTGTCGAAAAACGCGGTGTCGAGATAAATCTTCTGATCGCCCGGACAGTAGAACGGCCCCGTCGCGCCGCTCGCATTGCCGCAGGGCGATTGCGTGATGCCACTATAGAGTACCAGCACCGCCGGATCGTATTGCCGCCCGAGGTCGGATTGGAACACGCCCTGCCAGACCTCTTCGGTATCGGCCAGCGTCACCGAGACGAAATCGCCCATCGCCTTCTCGCGATCGCTCAGCTCACCTGATTGGGTGACCACCTGCCCCGAGCCGCCCGACCCGCCGTCAAGCAGCGGCGTCAGATCGATCCCGAGGAAATAGGCCACCACGACGATCGCGACGACGCCCAGGCCACCGCCACCCAGACGGATCGCGCCGCCCCCTGCCCTGCGCTGGCCGCGCCGGTCTTCGATATTGCGGCTGCCGCGCCGCCCTCGCCATTGCATTCGCGAATGCCTCCCTCGCTTTTACGTGAAGTCTAGCGTGAGGCCGGGAAAAGCAAAGGTGCAACGCGCGTGACTTGACCTCGCGGCCCGCGCAGGAGATGAAGCGAACCGAGCAGCAAGGAAAAGGATGCCGCCATGATCCGCCGCATCTACGACTGGACGATGGCCCGCGCGAGCCACCCGCATGCGATGTGGTATCTCGCCGCTGTCGCCTTCATCGAAGCCTCGGTCTTCCCGATCCCGCCCGACGTGCTGATGATCCCGATGATCCTCGCGCGGCCCTGGGCGGCATGGCGCATCGCGTTGGTGGCGACCCTGTCGTCGGTCGCGGGCGGCTGTCTGGGCTATCTGATCGGCTATGGTTTCATGGATGCGATCGGCAAGCCGGTGCTGGATTTCTACGGCAAGGCCGACGACTTCAACTCGCTCGCCGCCCGGTTCAACGAAATGGGCGGATGGGCCGTGCTGATCGCGGGTGTCACGCCCTTCCCCTATAAGGTGATCACGATCTTCGCCGGCGCCACGAACCTGAGCCCGGTGCTCTTCCTCGGCGTCTCCTTTGTCGCCCGGGCGCTACGCTTCTTCGTGGTCGCGGGCCTCTTGTGGAAATTCGGCGAACCGATCAAAACCTTCATCGAGCGCTGGCTCGGCCCGCTCTTCACCATCTTCGTCATCCTGCTGATCGGCGGGTTCTATCTTCTGAAATATCTCTGAGGCCCCCGATGCAAGATCGCATGCAAACCCTGACCTCCTTCCGCAGCCTCGTGGGCTTCGCAGCCGCAGGTTCCGCCTTCGTGCTGGCCGGCGCCTTCGTCTTTCAGGCGTTCGGCTACGCGCCCTGCCATCTGTGCCTGCTGCAACGCTGGCCGCATCTGGCCGCCGCAATCATAGGGATCGTGATCCTCACCTTCCGCCTGCCCGGCTGGACTGCCCTTCTCGGGATGCTGGCCGCGCTGACCACCTCGGTCATCGGCTTCTATCACTCGGGCGTCGAGCGGAAGATCTTCGAGGGCCCCACCGACTGCACCTCGAGCGCCGTCGACACCACCGTCTCCGCCGCCGACCTGCTCAAGCAGATCAACGAGGCCCCGCTCGTGCGCTGCGACGAGATTCCGTGGGACATCTTCGGCATCACCATGGCGAACCTCAACGCGGTCGGCTCGCTCGTGCTGGCAGGCATCTGGCTCTGGGCTTTCCTGAAATCGCGCCGCGCCTGAGCGGGGGCAAAGCCCCTTGCTCCGCCCGGGAAACCGCGCCAAGAACCGCGCATGAGCGAATCCAGACCTGATATTCTGTGCATCGGTTCGGTCCTGTGGGACATCATCGGCCGCGCCTCGGTGCATATGCATGAAGGCTCCGACGTGCCGGGGCGGATCGAGCGGCTGCCCGGTGGCGTTGCGATGAATATCGCGATGACGTTGCGCCGCTATGGGCTGAAGCCTGCGGTGCTGACCGCGCTGGGGCGCGACAGTCAGGGCAACGACCTTATCCAGTCCGCCGAGGTGCTGGGCGTCGACTGCAACTATCTCTACCGCTCCGACGATCTGCCGACCGACCGCTATATGGCGATCGAGGGCGCGAACGGGCTGATTGCGGCCATCGCGGATGCGCATTCGCTGGAAGCGGCGGGCGAGAAGATCCTCGCACCGCTCGCGGATGGGCGGCTCGGCACGGAAAACGAGCCCTGGACCGGCGCCATCGCGCTCGACGGCAATCTCACCGAGGCGCTTCTCAGCCAGATCGCCCATTCCCCGCTTTTCGCCAAGGCCGATCTGCGTGTGGCCCCCGCGAGCCCCGGCAAGGCGGAACGGCTGACGCCGCTGCTGGCCCATCCGGCGGCGACGCTTTACGTCAATCTCGAAGAGGCGGGCATCCTGTGTCAGGGCAGTTTCGACAGCGCTGAACATGCCGCCGAGACCCTGCTGGAACGCGGGGCGCAGCGCGTGCTGGTGACCGATGGCGGCAAGGCGGCCGCCGACGGCAGCGCTGCGGCAGGCAACGTCATCGCCTCGGCCCCGCCCCCTGTCCTCGTGACCCGCGTGACCGGCGCGGGCGATACTTTCATGGCCGCGCATCTCGTGGCCGAACAGCGCGGTGCGGACCGCATGGAGGCGCTCGAGAGCGCCCTGACCGCCGCCGCTCGCTATGTTTCCGGAGAACTCGCCACATGAGCGCCCCCCTCACCTTCGCCGCCGAAGTCGCTGACGCGAAAGCCGAAAACCGTCCCATCGTCGCGCTGGAATCGACGATCATCACCCACGGGATGCCCTATCCGCAGAACCTCGAGACCGCGCAGGCGGTCGAGGCCGAGATCCGCAAGGCGGGCGCGGTGCCGGCCACGATCGCGGTGATGGGCGGCAAGATCCATATCGGGCTCGAGCCCGAGGAGCTGGAGGCGCTCGCGCAAACCAAGGACGCGATGAAGGTCAGCCGCGCCGATCTTGCGGTCTGCCTTGCGAAGGGCGCGACCGGCGCCACGACGGTCGCCGCGACCATGATCTGCGCGAACCTCGCGGGCATCGACGTTTTCGCCACCGGCGGGATCGGCGGTGTCCATCGCGGCGCGGAAGACAGCTTCGATATCTCCGCCGACCTTCTGGAACTGGCGCAGACCCCGGTCAGCGTGGTCGCGGCGGGCGCCAAGGCGATCCTCGATCTGCCGAAGACGCTCGAAGTGCTGGAGACCCACGGCGTGCCCGTCATCGCCTATGGGCAAGACGCCTTCCCCGCCTTCTGGTCGCGCAATTCCGGCCTGCCCGCGCCGCTGCGCGCAGACAGCGCCGCCGAGATCGCCAAGTCGCAATTGGCGCGCGCGTCGCTCGGCCTGCCGGGCGGCCAGCTGATCGCGAACCCGATCCCCGAGAGCGCCGAAATCGCCCGCGAGGAAATCGTTCCGGTCATCGAACAGGCGCTGCAAGAGGCCGAGGCGCAGGGCATCGCCGCCAAGGCGGTCACGCCCTTCCTGCTGTCGCGCATTTTCGAGCTGACCGAAGGCCGCTCGCTCGAGGCCAATATCGCCCTCGTTCTGAACAACGCCCGTCTGGCTGCCGCAATCGCGGGCGAAATCATCACAGCGCGGTCCGCCTGATACGCGGCCCATTGCCCATCGTGGCGGCGCTGCCTAGATAGCAGGCAACGCATCGCCACGAGAGGGCGCATCCAGATCATGACCAAAGACGACCCCCATCCGCGCCGCCGCTCGCGCTTTGCCGCGCTGCGCGCCTCCTTCTTAACCGGGTTGATCGTCGTCGCGCCGATCGGTCTGACGATCTGGCTCATGTGGACGATGGCCGGCTGGGTCGATGGCTGGGTGCTGCCGCTGGTGCCGCCCGAACTGCGCCCCGAACGCTATATCGGCGTCAATGTGCGCGGGCTCGGCGTCATCATCTTCCTCGTCTTCACCGTGATCGTCGGCTGGCTCGCCAAGGGCTTCTTCGGGCGCACGATGCTGCGCTTCGGCGAGAGCATCGTCGATCGGCTGCCCTTCGTGCGCACGGTCTATAGCGGGCTCAAGCAGATCGCGGAAACGGTGCTGAGCCAGTCCGAAGGCAAGTTCGACCGCGCCTGCATGATCGAATATCCGCGCGAGGGCCTGAAAGCGGTCGCCTTCGTCTCCTCGACCGCGAAGGGCGAAATCGCGGCCAAGGCCGAAGACGACGACCCGCTGATCTCGGTCTTCCTGCCGACGACGCCGAACCCGACCTCGGGCTTTCTGCTCTTCGTCCCGCAATCGCAGGTGACCTATCTCGACATGTCGGTCGAGGATGCGGCGAAGCTGATCATCTCCGCCGGTCTGGTTTACCCGCAGCCGAAAGAAGCGAAACCCGCGAAGAAAACCAAGGTGAAACTTCAGTCGAACAAGGCCTGAAGATCGGTCGACGCCTCTTTGCCGATCTTGTCGGCATGGGCGTCGAGCCAACGATCCGCCGCCGCCCGGCCCGCCAGTTTCAACTTCGCGAGCATCCCCCATTCGGGCAGGATTTTCGATTTCGCGCTCAATTCGCCCATGACGTCGTCATCGGCGATCATATGGATCAGCACATCCTTCATCGCCCCTTCGGGGAGCCGGTCTTCCCGGATCAGCCGATGTACGAAATTGATCGCTCGCAATTCGCGTAACAGCGAGGAGTTGAAGCTGATCTCGTTGACCCGCTCGTCGATCTGCGCGGGCGTTTTCGGGATCTCGTCGCGCCAGAGCGGATTGATCGAAATCACCACCACGTCGCGCGGATAGGCCGGTTCGAACAGCGGAAACAGCGGCGGATTGCCGGTATAGCCGCCATCCCAATACGCCTCGGTCCGGCCGGTCTTAGGGTCATCGATCTCGACCGCCTGAAAAATCTCCGGCAGACAGGCGGAGGCGAGGATCGCATCCGCCGTGATCTCTTCACCGGTGAAGACCCGAATCTTGCCGGTGCGCACATTTGTGGCCGAGACGTGCAGCCGCGGCCCCTCTTCGGCGCAGACATCGCGATAGCGAAACCGCTCGACCACCGAGGCCAGCGGATTGACGTAGAACGGCCCCGCGTCATAGGGCGAGAAGACCCGCGACATGCCGTCGATGAAGGCCGCGGGCGTGAAGGCGTCGAACCAGCGCGTCAACGCCTCGGTGCCGGGCAATTGCGCAGGCATCAGCCGCTCGAGCCGCAGATCGACGCTTTCGGCGAACTGGCTCCAAAGCTCATCCAGGGACGCGCGCGCCCCTTGGCGACCGCCACGGGCATAGCCTGCCTTGAACGCAGCCCCGTTCAGCGCCCCGGCAGAGGTGCCCGAGATCGCCGCATAGTCCAGCCACTCTTCATCCAGAAAACGGTCGAGAACGCCCCAGGTGAACGCGCCATGCGCGCCCCCACCTTGCAATGCGAGGTTAATGCTCTTGCGGTTCATCGGCTCGGCCCTTTCGCTGCCTGCCTCCCTGCCGCAGAGTTATGCTGCATCGCAGCAAAAGCAAGTCCCCTCGCCGAGTGGCACCCTTAGCCTAGCAGATCGTGGCACAATTCGAGCGCAGAAATCAGCGCATCGGCCTCTTCGCGGGTGTTGTACATCCCGAAAGACGCGCGCGCCGTGGCCGTAACACCAAGCCATTCCATCAGCGGCCCGGTGCAATGCTGCCCCGCACGCACCGCCACGCCCCGCTTGTCGAGGATGGTCGAGATGTCATGCGGATGAGCCGGGCCGTTCAGCGTGAGCGAGAAAATCGCGCCCTTATCCGCGGCGGTGCCCTGCTGATTGAGCCAGTTCAGCCCGCTCAGCTTCGCGGCAGTGTAGTCGCGCAGATCGCGCTCATGCTCGGCGATATTCTCCATCCCGATCCCCATGAGGTAATCGAGCGCGACCCCCATGCCGATCTGCTGCACGATGCCGGGCGTGCCCGCCTCGAACTTCATCGGCGGCGTGTTGTAGATCACCGTGTCGCGGGTGACGGTGTCGATCATATCGCCGCCGCCAAGGAAGGGACGCATCTCAGCCATCCGGTCGCGATGGATGAAGAGTGCCCCGGAACCGCTTGGCCCATAAAGCTTATGTCCGGTGATGACGTAGAAGTCGCAGCCCAGATCGTCGACATCGACGGGGCCATGCACCGCCGCCTGCGAGCCATCCACCAGCGTCGCGATCCCACGCGCCCGCGCGGCCTGCGCGATGGGTTTCACATCGACCCGGGTGCCCAGCACGTTCGACATATGGGTAATCGCGATCAGCTTGGTGCGCGGCGTGATCGCCTCCAGCACCTTCTCGGGCGGCAGCGAACCGTCGGCCTCGGGCTCCACCCAGACCAGCTTCACGCCCTGCCGCTCGCGCAGGAAATGCCACGGCACGATATTGGCGTGGTGCTCCATCACCGACAGGATGATCTCGTCGCCCGGCTCGAGGTTCGGCGCGCCCCAGGCGTAGCTGACGAGGTTGATCCCCTCGGTCGAGCCGGTGGTGAACACGATCTGCTCTTCATCGGCGACATGCAGGAAGCGCGCGACGATCCCGCGCACGCTCTCGTATTTCTCGGTGGCGATATTGGACAGCGTATGGAGCCCGCGATGCACATTGGAATAGTCGTGCTCATACATCTGCGTCATCGCGTCGATCACGACGCGCGGCTTTTGCGCCGAGGCCCCGTTATCGAGGTAAACCAAGGGCTTGCCGTTCACTTCTCGCGTCAGGATCGGGAAATCCGCGCGAATTTTTTCGATATCATACATCGAGCACCTCAGAGTGACGCGGGGTCTGCGGGCATTTGCACGAGGCCGGTCGACACCAGCACGATCCCCGCGATCATCGCCGAGCCCAGAAAGGTCAGGATAACCCCGAAGCCGGTCGCCACGGGATTTTCGAACCCGTGCAGAACCATCGTGAACTGCACCAGCAAGTAGAACATCAGCGCCACCAGCAGCACCGACATCAGCGTGGCCGAGATCGGGAAGAAGACCATCAGCACGACCTGGATCATCTGACCGATCATCAGAACGAATTCGATCCAGGTCAGAAGCAGCAGCGCATCCGGGAATTTCCCATGCCCGCCAAAGCGTTGACCGACGAAAGACATGGCGAAGGCGCCATAGACCAGAAGCGCGCCCTGCAGCCCCACCACGGTCAGCGGCGGCGTCACCGTGCCGATATCCACCTTGGTGATGAAGCTGAAGACCAGCTGCGCGAGCGTGCCGAGGATTGCGGTCATCACGACCACCAGCACCATCGCCATGAGCCGCGCATTGGCGTTCAGATTCAGCCCGATCAAATCGCGCGCAACCGATTTCGGATCGGTGAAGCTACGGATAAGCCATTCTTTAAGATCGGGCTGCATCAGTTTGTTTTTCCTTCGAATTCTACCACGCGCAACGCCGCGCCCCATAGCAGGACGAAGGCCACGGTCACAAGCGCGGAAACGAGCGAAAGTTCCGCCCCGCGCCCGATGAACCCTGCCACGAGCCCTTGCAGCAGCATCAGCGGCGAGACCGCCAGAAGCGACCAGAACAGCGCGACGCGCGCACCATACCAGCTTCCCTGCCCGCCGAGGAGCCGGAGAACAAGGTGGCTCAATGCCGCAATCGCGTAGAAGACGGGCACGGTCGCGAGCAGCGCCAGCACCGTGCCCATCATCAGCCCGACCATCGGCTGGTCGGGCATCTCATGCGCGATCCGCGACAGCCGCGGCCATTGCGCGATGAAGATCACGGTCAGCGCCGCAAGCAGGAAGACCAGCGCGCGCGGCTCGGAGGCCGGGCGCGCGAGATGCTCGCGCATCACCACGCGCGGACGCCGATAGCTGCGCCGGATATCGTCGGTGGCGGACATCGCTGCGCCTCAGCCGCGATGGCGTGCGAGCCACCCTTCCAACCGGGTCAGGATCGCATCGCGGAACCGCTCTTCCTCAATCTCTTCAATGGCATCGGCCACGAAGCTCAGAACCAGAAGCGCGGTCGCTTCCTCTTCCGGCACGCCGCGCGAACGCAGGTAGAAGAGCGCGGTCTCGTCGATCGCGCCGGTGGTCGAGCCGTGCGAGCACTGCACGTCATCGGCGTAGATCTCGAGTTCCGGCTTGGCGAGGAACTGGCTGTTCTCGTCGAGCAGCAGCGACTGGCTGATCTGGTAGCCATCGGTCTTCTGCGCGCCCGGCTTCACGAGGATTTTGCCCTGGAAAATGCCCTCGGCGCCGTTCTTCAGCACCTTCTTGAAGACCTGACGGCTCTCGCCGCGCTCGGCCCCGTGGGTGATGAAGACGGTGTCGTCGTGGTGGAACTTGCCGGTCTTGCCATCGCCAAGCGCCGCGCCCGCAACGTGTGCGTTCGCGTCGTCGCCCACGATGTCGATCACGCATTCATTGCGCGTTAGCACCCCGTTCGAGGTCAGCGTAAAGCTCTTGAACAGACCTTCTTCCGCGACGCGGGTGAAGATCGAGGTGATCGCCCGACGCTCATGATCGCGGCCCTGCACGCGGATGTGGTGGAAACGCGCGCCCTTGGCGACGTCCACTTCCATCAGCTTGTTGAAGCGCGCGCCCGCCGGGCCGTTCTCCAGGACCGTGATTTCCGCGCCCTCTTCGAGCTTCACGAGGTGATGCAGGATCGGGTCGGAAGTCTCTGATTCATGGGTGTAAATCAGGCTCACAGGTTTCTCGGCGGCGCCAGTCACGCGGATCAGCACGCCATCAGTGGCGGACGCCGTGTTGAGCGCCGCGAAGGGACGTTTCACCGGGTCCTGACCGTTGGCCTCCAGCGTGCCATAGAGGCTGCTGGCCCAGCTCACATCGGGCGCATCGGCCAGACGCAGGATCTCGACGCCGGACATCGACAGATCGTCGGAGGCCTCAGGATCGAACACGCCGTCGCGGAACACGATCTTCAGACGATCGATCCCGCCGAAGATCTCCGGCTCGTCATCGCTGAACGGCGCTGCGGGCACCGGATCGGGCGCGATGAAATCGGTCGGGTTGGTCCAGCGCCAGTATTCGTCGCGACGGCCCGGCAGGCCCATCGCGTTCAGACGGTCCAGCGCGGCGCGGCGTTGCGGCCCGAACCCGTCGGGCAGAGAAACGCGCGCCAGCCGCGTCTCGGCGGGGGTCATTTTCTCGACTGCCGACATTACGCCATCACCTCCGAGATCCCGTGTTTCGCGAGCAGGTCGGCATAGCCGTTCTTCTCGACTTCGAGGGCCAGTTCCGGCCCGCCGGTCTCGATGATGCGGCCATCCGCCATGATGTGGACGACATCGGGTTTGATGTGGTCGAGCAGGCGCTGGTAGTGGGTGATCACGAGGAAGGAACGGCCCTCGTCGCGCAGCGCGTTCACGCCTTCGGCCACCAGACGCATCGCGTCGACATCGAGGCCGGAATCGGTCTCGTCGAGGATGCACATCTTCGGCTCGAGGATCGCCATCTGCAGGATTTCGTTACGCTTTTTCTCACCGCCCGAGAAGCCGACATTGACCGGACGCTTGAGCATGTCTGCGTCGATCTTGAGTGACTTCGCTTTGCCGCGCACCAGTTTCAGGAAGTCGCCAGCCGAGATTTCCTCCTCGCCGCGCGCCTTGCGCTGTGCGTTGAGCGCGGTGCGCAAGAAGGTCATGTTGCCGACGCCGGGGATTTCCACCGGGTACTGGAACGCGAGGAACAGGCCTGCCGCCGCGCGCTCTTCGGGCTCGGAATCCAGCAGGTCGGTGTCGTTGAGATGCGCTTCGCCTTCGGTGACCTCGTAGCCATCGCGGCCCGAGAGAACATAGGACAGCGTGGACTTACCCGAGCCGTTCGGCCCCATGATCGCATGGACCTTCCCGGACTCGACGCTCAGGTTGACGCCCTTGAGGATCTGCTTGTCCTCTTCTTCCAGTTTGACGTGCAGGTTCTTGATATCAAGCATGGTTCTTCCTCAGGATACGGTTACAGCGGTGCCGGAGGCCGACACCATAAGCATGGATTGGCCGACGACCTCGTAGTCGAGATCGACGCCGACAACGGCATTCGCGCCCAGCTCGCGGGCGCGGTCTTCAAGCTCGCCGAGCGCCGTGGCGCGCGCGTCTTGCAATTTGGATTCGTAAGCGCCGGAGCGGCCGCCGATGATATCGGTGACCTGCGCGAAGATATCGCGGACGACATTGGCCCCCATGATGGCTTCGCCCACGACGATGCCATGGTAGGTCGCGATCGGGCGACCCTCGATGGAAGGAGTGGTGGTGACGATCATGCGCGCTCTCCCGTTTGGCGACCCGTGCGGGCCGCGGCGGGCGCGCGAAGGGTCAGAAGCGGATGGTGGTCTCGGCGTAGCGCAGGGTGCGCGGCTCGAATTGCGCGGTCTGCTGCTCCACCCAGTCGGGCGTGAAGGCGAGCGCCGCCATGTCCGGTTCCCAGAAGGCGATATTGTGCAGCCCAACGAAGGCCAGCGCGACGCCCAGCAATTGCACCGCCATCAGTTTCACCGAGGCGAGCCGCAGCACCATGCCCAGCCCGAAGGCCGTCAGCACCGCCGCAACCACGAGGACCAGATCCGGGTTGGAGCCGACCTTCTCGGCCAGTTCCGGCGTCAGAAAGCGCATCTTGAGCGCCGTCACGATCACCATTCCCAAGACCCCGACCATCAGCGCCGGCACGACCTTCAGCACAGCGAACCGCGAGTGACGCGGTTTGGCGATGACCTGTCGCAACATCTCGGCATCGTTGGCCACCCAGGCTTCCTGATCCCCGATATGCAGCTGAATCCGGCCCTTCGCCTTTTTCCGCGTTTGCTCGATCCGCGCGAGGCGGTCGTTGAAACTGGCGCTCGATACCGTCATGGCCCTCACCTATCCATTTGGACAGGTTAAGACATGCATAAGGATTATGCCCGAAATGCGGCAGATCCTCGGCAATTTCGATATTTGCGCGCGTGAAGATCACCCGACGCTCCCCTCCAGCGAGATCGCCACAAGGCTTTGAGCTTCCATCGCGAATTCCATCGGCAGCGCCTGAAGGACTTCGCGGCAGAACCCGTTCACGACAAGCGCCACGGCCTCTTCCTCGTCCATCCCGCGGGCGCGGCAGTAGAACAGCTGGTCGTCATCCACCTTCGAGGTGGTGGCCTCGTGCTCGACCCGGCTCGAGTTGTTCTTCACCTCGATATAGGGAACCGTGTGCGCGCCACATTTGTCGCCGATCAGCAGCGAGTCACATTGCGTGTAGTTGCGCGAGTCGGTCGCTTTCGGGTGCATCGAGACGAGACCGCGATAGGTGTTCTGCGCCTGACCGGCGGAGATCCCCTTGGACACGATCCGCGAGCGGGTGTCCTTGCCAAGATGGATCATCTTGGTGCCGGTATCGGCCTGCTGCCAGTTATTCGCGATGGCGATCGAGTAGAACTCGCCCTGGCTCTCGTTGCCGCGCAGGATGCAGGACGGGTATTTCCACGTGATCGCGGAGCCGGTCTCAACCTGCGTCCACATCACCTTGGCGCGGTCGCCACGGCAATCGGCGCGTTTGGTGACGAAGTTGTAGATGCCGCCCTTGCCGTCTTCATCGCCCGGGAACCAGTTCTGCACCGTGGAATATTTCACCTCGGCGTCTTCCTCGACGATGATCTCGACCACGGCCGCGTGCAGCTGCGCGGTGTCGCGCTTGGGCGCGGTGCAGCCTTCGAGATAGGACACGTAAGAGCCCTTGTCGGCGATGATGAGGGTGCGTTCGAACTGCCCGGTATTCTCCGCGTTGATGCGGAAATAGGTCGAGAGTTCCATCGGGCAGCGCACGCCCGGCGGCACGTAGACGAAGGAGCCGTCCGAGAACACGGCCGAGTTCAGTGCGGCGTAGAAGTTATCCGCCTGCGGCACGACCGAGCCGAGATATTTCTTCACCAGCTCCGGGTGTTCCTGGATCGCTTCCGAGATCGAGCAGAAGATCACGCCCGCCTCGGCCAGCTTGTCCTTGAAGGTGGTGCCGACGGAGACGCTATCGAACACCGCGTCGACCGCGATCTGGCGATCGTCGAGATTGATGTCTTCCGCGCCTTCGACGCCCGCGAGGATCATCTGTTCCTTCAGCGGAATGCCGAGCTTCTCATAGGTGGCGAGCAGCTTGGGATCGACCTCGTCGAGCGACTTGGGCTTTTCGACCATGCTTTTCGGACGCGCGTAGTAATACTGGTCCTGAAAATCGATTTCCGGAACCTTCAGCAGCGCCCAGTTCGGCTTGGGCATATCTTCCCAACGCGAGAACGCCTGCAGACGCCATTCGGTCATCCACTCGGGCTCTTTGTTCTTGTCCGAGATGAGGCGGACGATATCCGTGTTCACGCCTTTGGGCGCGTATTCCATCTCGATATCGGTGTTCCAGCCGTATTTGTAGGTGCCCATATTCTGGACGGTCTCGACCGTCTCGCGATCGACGCCCTCACGTACTTCCACCTGATCAACGCCCGCCATATCCGGCTCTCCCATCTCTTACCCGCGCCGTGCGCGGTGTTTCGCTTCGCATTTCAGCCAGTGTTCGGCGAAACGCATGACATCTTCTTCGCGGCTCTGCGGCCCCAGCGAGACCCGCAAGGCCGATCCCGCCTCGGTTTCCGAAAAGCCCATTGCGACCAGCGCAGCAGAGCTTTTGACCTTCCCGCTCGAACAGGCGGAGCCTGCGGAAACCGCGAACCCGCCCAGGTCCATCTGCATCACCTGCGTCTCGCCCTTCCAGCCGGGCGTGATGAAGCAGGAGGTGTTCGGAAGCCTGTGCGATTCATTCCCGACAAAAATAGTCTCGCTTGCCCGATCCGCAATGGCGTTTTCTAGAATGTTTCTAAGTTTTTCGATCTCGCGCCAGATTCCGCCCTCAAGATCACGCGAGGCAGCTTCGGCTGCCGCACCGAAGCCCGCGATGCCGATCAGGTTCTCCGTGCCGGCCCGCCGACCCATCTCCTGTCCGCCGCCTTTGAGCTGCGCCGCGATATCCGTGCCGCGCTTGACGATCAGCGCGCCGACGCCCTTCGGCCCGCCCAGCTTATGCGCCGAGACGATGCCACAGGTGGTGCCGAGCCAGTTGAACGCAAACGGGATCTTGCCGAAGCCTTGGGTGAGATCGCTCAGATACAGCCCCTCGGGCAGATCTTGGACCACGCCGGTCTCGGAATTGGCCAGTTGCAGGGCCGAGTTTGCGGGATCGGTGACGGTGATCCGCCCTGCCCGGTCCACGGGCAGATCCTCGATACACCAGCTGCGGATCGCGTCATGCTCGACGCCCGCGCAATGCACCTCGCGCCCGCTCAGCGCCAGCGCCGCCGCCTCGGTCGCGCCGGACGTGAAGATCACATCCTGCCCCTCGGCGCCCAAAGCGGCCGCGACCTGAGAGCGCGCGCGCTCCATCAGCGCCTTCGCCGCGCGCCCTTCGGAATGGACGGAGGACGGGTTGCCGACCACATCCATCGCTTCGATCATCGCCTGACGGGCCTCTGCCCTCAGCGGCGTTGTCGCGTTCCAGTCGAGATAGCTGCGCGCCATGATACGCTCCGCTTGGTTAAATGTCGGATACCTGCGGCGGGGATAGGGCAGCCGCGCCCCAGAAGAAAGGGCGCGCCTTCGACTTGGCAAAAATATCCCCCGCGGAGCGTCCGCGAGAGGCCATCACGCCCCGGCGGTTGGGATTATTCGTCGACGACCGAAAACAGGCTCGGCACGGCGGGACAGGGTTTCATGCGGTTCTTCACCACATCGTCCAGCGTCGTCTGATGCAGGAAGACGAAGACCTGCGCCGAGAGGCTCTCCCACAACCGGTTCGCCATCGACTGCGCCCGCGAGCCCGAAATCGCCCCTGACGCGCCAGCGCCGACATGCATCGCCGAGACGGTCTCGTCCACGGCCTCGAAAATCTCCGAGATGCGGATCTCCGACGGGCAGCGCGCCAGCCGGTAGCCGCCACCCGGACCGCGCACCGAATTCACCAGCCCCGCCCGGCGCAGCCGCACGAAGAGCTGTTCCAGATAGGGCAGCGAGATATCCTGACGCTCGGACAGCGCCGCCAGAGAGGTCCGGCTGCCTTCGCCCGCCAGCGCCAGATCAACCAGCGCGACCATCGCGTAACGGCCTTTCGTCGACAGTTTCATGCACCCTCCTCGGCCCGAGACCCATCCGAACCCGTATTTAGCCGAAAATCGGCTCGAAAACACCGCCCGCGCAGGAGTGAATCATTGCTAAAGCATTGACGCAAGCGCGAGGGCCGATTACCTCCACCAATGCCCGATCTCCCGGCATGGCGCCGGGGGAGGCTTTCTCCTAGGCCAGCCGCGCCGACCCGTCAAGAAAGGCAGGAGCGCAGGCGCCCAAGGAACCCTGAGCTGGCGCAATAAAAACGAGAGACGATGCCCGAAGTCATTTTTCCCGGTCCCGAAGGTCGCCTCGAGGGGCGCTACCACCCGCAGCCCGCACCCGACGCGCCGATCGCGATCATTCTGCACCCCGATCCGCAGTTCGGCGGCACGATGAACAACCGCGTCGTCTATAACCTGCATTACGCCTTCTACAAAATGGGCTTCACCGTTCTGCGCTTCAACTTCCGGGGCGTGGGCCGCAGCCAAGGCGAATACGATCAGGGCGTGGGCGAATTGTCCGATGCCGCCTCGGCGCTGGACTACCTGCAGACGATGAACCCCAATTCGAAGCATTGCTGGGTCGCGGGCCATTCCTTCGGCGCGTGGATCGGCATGCAGCTTCTGATGCGCCGTCCCGAGATCACCGGCTTCATCTCCGTTGCCCCGCCCGGCCCCTCGTCGCCCGGCCCCGGCAATTACGACTACTCCTTCCTCGCGCCCTGCCCGTCCTCGGGTCTGATCATCAACGGCACGAACGACCGGATCGCGCAGCCCAAAGAGACCGAGCAACTGGTCTCCAAGCTGCAGGAGCAGAAGGGCATCACGATCACCCATGAGGTCATCGAAGGCGCGGATCACTTCTTCAAGAACGATGAAACCCATATGCAGCCGATGATCGACACGGTTCAGACCTATGTCCGCCGCCGCCTGACGGAGGGCACGCGCTAATGGCGCTGATCGACGAACTTGCTGAAAAGCTCGCCACCGACACGATGGAGGCGATGCGCAAATACGACGACGAACGCCTCTTCATGGAGGTGAGCAACTATATCGGCACGTCGTCGCCCTCGCTGCAGGAGGCCTATATCACGGCCTGTCGCCTGCATATGGCCGAGCAGCGCGGCCGCGAATTCTTCGAGCGCAAGCTGGTGGAATTGGAAAAGCGGGCGCAGGCAGCGGCGAAGACACCGGATTCCGGGACCGGGTCATGAGCCCGGGGGCCGCGCGCGTCCTCTTCGCGGCAGCCCTCTCCCTCGCCCTGTCGCTGATCATCGCGACAGCCTTTCATGCAAGCCACATGATTTGCGATGGAGAGTGGAGCGGCGCGTCGTCGCGCGGCGCGGCGCTGGTCATGGGCCTCGGCGAACTCCTCGCGAACCCGATGCATCTGATCCTTGTGGTGGCCCCGCTCTGGCTGGGTTGGACCGGGTTGTTGCTCGCGGCCGCGAACCGCGCGATCCCGCCGGTTCTGGGGATGGGCATCGTCGTCTTCTCGATCCTCGCCACGGTTCTGTTCTACGCCTTCGCGGCGCCGAACCTCGACTGTTCCGGCTATACCGACCGCGCGATGAGCTGGCGCGCCGGCGGTCTCTTCGCCTTCGTGGCGCTGCTTCTGCTTCTGCCCCGGCTCTGGAGACGTACATGACCCGGCTCGATCAGCAATTCACCTTCCTCGCCGAAGCCGAGAAACTGAAATCGGTGACCCGTGCGACGCCGATCCACGACGCCTCGCGCCCCGAGAATTCGGGCGAGCATAGCTGGTCGCTCGCGCTCTATGCGCTGACGCTGGCCGAGCAGGCGCCCGAAGGCGTCTCGATCGACCGGGTGATCCGCATGCTCCTGCTGCACGATCTGGTCGAGATCGACGTGGGCGATGTGCCGATCCATTCCAAGGGCGGCACGGCGCATGGCGCGGAAGACATCTTGAAAGCAGAAGCCGCCGCCGCGGAGCGTATTTTCGGGCTGCTGCCCGGGGATCAGGGGGCAGCGATGCTGGCGCTCTGGCAGGAATTCGAGGCCAACGAGACCCCCGACGCGATCTTCGCGAAATCGCTCGACCGGGTGCAGCCTGTGCTGCTCAACCACCAGTCGGGCGGTGGCTCGTGGATCGATTACGATGTCAGCTTCACCCAACTCGAAGAGCGCATCGGCACCAAGATCGCCCGCGGCGCGCCTGCGGTGTGGGACTGGGTACGGGATCGGGTCGAAGGCTGGTTCGCCGCACGCAGCTAAGCCACACTCGGCCCTCGCCCCCTATTCCGCCGGGTTCTTCGGGGATTTCACGGAACCTCCGTATACAATCGCATACCGTCTAGCCAAGCGCATCTGAATCGGGTAAGAGGCAGCAAACCGAGGCTTCAACCGAAGAGGGCTGTGCCATGAGCGACAAGAACACTCCTGACATCATTTACACCAAGGTCGACGAGGCCCCGGAACTGGCGAGCGCATCGCTGCTGCCGATCGTGCGCAAATTCGCGCAAGCGGCCGGGATTTCGGTGGGCACCAAGGATATCTCGCTCGCGGGCCGTATCCTCGCCACCTTCCCCGAAGCGCTCACCGAAGAGCAGCGCCAGTCGGACGATCTGGCATGGCTCGGCGATTACGTGAAAACGCCGCAGGCCAACGTCATCAAACTGCCGAACATCTCGGCTTCGGTGCCGCAGCTGGTCGCTGCCGTGCGCGAGCTGCAGGGCCAGGGCTACGCCCTGCCCGACTACCCGGAAGAGCCGAAGACGGATGAGGAAAAAGCCGTCCGCGCGAAATACGACTCGATCAAGGGCTCGGCCGTGAACCCGGTGCTGCGCGAGGGCAACTCCGACCGCCGCGCTGCCGCCGCCGTGAAGAAATTCGCGCAGAACAACCCGCACCGCATGGGCGAGTGGACCGCCGACAGCAAGACCCGCGTGGCCACCATGTCGGAGGGCGATTTCTTCTCGAACGAACTCTCGGCGACCCTGCCGAAGGCATCCACCGCGAAGATCGTTCTGGAAGGTGCCGATGGCGAGACCGTTCTGAAGGACGGCGTGAGCTACCCCGAAGGCACCGTGGTCGACGCGACCTACATGTCCGCTGACAAGCTCGACGCGTTCCTCGCCGAGGAAATCAAGAAGACCAAGGACGAAGGCGTCCTGTTCTCGCTGCATATGAAAGCGACGATGATGAAGGTCTCCGACCCGATCATCTTCGGTCATGCGGTGAAGGAATGGCTCAAGCCGGTCTTCGAGAAATACGGTGACAAGATGAAATCGCTCGGCGTCGATCCGGCCTCGGGCATGGGCGACCTGCTGGAGCGCGTGAAAGGCGAGCCGGAGATCCTCGCCGCGATCGAGGAAGTCCGCGACCAGCGTCCGCCGATGTATATGGTGAACTCGGACAAGGGCATCACCAACCTGCACGTGCCCTCCGACGTCATCATCGACGCCTCGATGCCCGCGCTGATCCGCGCCGGCGGCAAAGGCTGGGGCCCGGACAACAAGGAACACGACTGCGTCTGCGTGATCCCGGACAGCTCCTATGCGCCGGTCTATGATGCGACGATCGAGTATTTCAAAGCCAACGGCAAACTGAACCCCGCCACCGCGGGCACCGTTCAGAACATCGGCCTGATGGCGCAGAAAGCCGAAGAATACGGCTCGCACCCGACCACCTTCGAGATCCCGGCCGACGGCACCGTAAAGATGGTTCTGGACGACGGCACGGTTCTGCATTCGCATGACGTGAAGAAGGGCGACATCTGGCGTTCGGCTTCGGCCCGCAAGGCGCCGATCGAAGACTGGGTGAACCTCGCCATCGACCGTCAGAAAGCGACCGGCTACCGCGCGATCTTCTGGCTCGACGAGACCCGCGCCCATGACGCGGAGCTGATCTCCTTCGTGAAGCCGATCCTTGAGGCCAAAGGCGTCGCCGACAAGTTCGAGATCATGGCCCCGCGTGAGGCGACGATCGCCTCGCTCGAGACCATCACCAAGGGCGAGAACACCATCGCGATCACCGGCAACGTGCTGCGCGACTACCTGACCGACCTGTTCCCGATCCTCGAGCTGGCCACTTCGGCCAAGATGCTCTCGATCGTGAAGCTGATGCAGGGCGGCGGTCTGTTCGAGACCGGCGCGGGCGGCTCGGCACCCAAGCACGTCCAGCAGCTGGTGGAAGAAAACCACCTGCGTTGGGACTCGCTTGGCGAATTCTGCGCCTTGGGCGAGAGCTTCAAGTTCTTCGCCGACCAGACCGACAACGCCAAGGCGCGCGTGCTGGGCGAAACCGTCGAGACCGCGACGCAGGGCATTCTCGACAACGATCGCTCGCCCTCGCGCAAAGTCGGCGAGCCCGACAACCGCGCCAGCCACTACTGGTTCGCCCGCTACTGGGCCGACGCGCTGGCGGCACAATCGAGCGATGCCGAGCTGGCCGCCGAATTCGCCCCCATCGCCAAGGCGCTGGCCGATGGCGAAGCGAAGATCGTGGCCGAACTGGCAGAGGTTCAGGGCAAGCCCGCCGATATCGGCGGCTACTACCACGCCGATCCGAAAAAGCTCTCGGCGGTGATGCGCCCGAGCGAAACGCTCAACGCCATCATCGGCTGAGAGCACTGAGACAGAGGGGGCGGCGCGGGCCGCCCCTTTCGATTCCCGGCCTCCCCGGAACACAAACCCGTGAATTTTGGAAGGAACGCGCATGACCAAGATCAAGGTAGACAACCCCGTCGTCGAACTCGACGGCGACGAGATGACCCGCATCATCTGGGACTTCATCAAGCAGAAGCTGATCCTGCCCTATCTCGATATCGACCTGAAATATTACGACCTCGGCATCGAGAGCCGCGACGCGACCGATGACCAGATCACCGTCGATGCGGCCGAGGCGATCAAGCAATACGGCGTCGGCGTCAAATGCGCGACGATCACCCCGGACGAGGCGCGCATGGAGGAATTCAACCTCAAGCGCATGTATCGCTCGCCCAACGGCACGATCCGCAACATCCTCGGCGGCGTCATCTTCCGCGAGCCGATCATCTGCAAGAACGTCCCGCGCCTCGTTCCGGGCTGGACCAAGCCGATCGTCGTGGGCCGTCACGCCTATGGCGACCAGTACAAGGCCACGGATTTCCGCTTCCCCGGCAAGGGCACGATCACGCTGAAATTCGTGGGCGACGACGGCGAAGTGATCGAGAAGGAAGTGTTCCAGGCCCCCGACGCGGGCGTCGTGATGGGCATGTACAACCTCGACAAGTCGATCATCGACTTCGCGCGGGCCTCGCTGAACTACGGCCTGCTGAAGGGCTGGCCGGTCTACCTCTCGACCAAGAACACGATCCTCAAGGCCTATGACGGGCGCTTCAAGGATCTGTTTCAGGAGGTCTTCGAGGAAGAATTCGCCGAGAAGTTCAAGGACGCGGGCATCTGGTACGAGCACCGCCTGATCGACGACATGGTGGCGAGCTCGCTGAAATGGTCGGGCGGCTATGTCTGGGCCTGCAAGAACTACGATGGCGACGTGCAGTCGGATACGGTCGCGCAGGGCTTCGGCTCGCTGGGCCTGATGACCTCGATCCTGATGACGCCCGATGGCAAGACGGTGGAAGCCGAGGCCGCCCACGGCACGGTGACGCGTCACTATCGCCAGCACCAGCAGGGCAAGGAGACCTCGACGAACTCCATCGCCTCGATCTTCGCCTGGACCGGTGGCCTGAAGCACCGCGCCAAGCTGGACGGCAACGCGCAGCTCCAGACTTTCGCGGAAACGCTCGAAAAGGTCTGCGTGCAGGCGGTCGAGGACGGTCACATGACCAAGGACCTCGCGCTGCTCGTCGGCCCCGATCAGAAATGGCTGACCACGATGGGCTTCCTCGAGAAGATCGACGAATACCTGAACAAGTCGCTGTCGCTGTAAAGCGCGCGAAACGGGTTGAGGAAGGCGGGGGTATCCCCGCCTTTTTCATTTGGCGAGGCGGCTGCAGTCCAACTGGCACGGGGCGACCAGCCCCGGGCCGCGCCCGACCTCCCCCCGGGAGGGCGCATCGGCGACGACATCGCAGGCACCGTCGACTTACGGGCTTGCGAGATAAAGCACCCACACACAGGCGGATCAAAGCGCCCACCCGAGGTCGGGCGTGTCCCTCATCTCCTTTGTCGGGCCGGGCGCATCACAGGCCCGGCCCTTTCGCTTACCGCATCATGCTCCACGGCTCTGGCGGAGGCTCGGCGGGCCCGAGCCCGATATCTCTGCGCAAGTGGTCGCTGAGCTGCCCCGCATCGAGCGGGCGCGGTTTACCGCCACGCGCGATGAGCGCGAACAGCGCCGCGCGGAGAACTTTGCCTGCGCCGAACTTGGCGATGGTGGCTTCGATGGTGAACGCGTCGCTCGGACGCTGGAGAGTCTGGATCATGTCATGTCCCGGCGCGGGACCCCGCCCGCAACCGGCCTTTCTTCTACTGATGTGAAAGAAGACCCGACGGGAACCGCGAGAGCGCGGCCAGGATGCGTCGCGACAGGGTCGGGACGCGGAAATCGGGTCAGTTTGCGGGAGTGGGGCCTAGGCCCCGGGGCGTATCGGGAGGGTCAGTCCTGGCGTCGTGCGACGCGCGTGGTGCCCGAAAAACCGATACGGGTTTCGCACTGCGATGCGAGGGCTTGGCGATATGACATCATGGCGGCCCTCCTCTTGTTTTTGGGCATTGCGAATGGCGCCAATTGGCCCGATCCCGAAAGCGGCGGCAACTCACGCGACTGTGATGCGTGGGTATTGGAGCACCTCTGTTGCCGATGCGCCTCAGTTCTTGCGCTTGGCGTTGCCGCGTGGCATCTGAGCGCCATGAGCGATACCCGTATGCAAGACCCGCACCGCCACACCCTGCCCGAGGACACCCAAGGGCTTCTCACCGGCACTTTGCTGGTGGCGCTGTCGGTGTCGCTGCTGCATGGCGCGGGGCTGTTCACCGGGCAGATCGCGGGCCTGTCGCTGGTGCTGTCTTACGTCACCGGATGGAGCTTCGGCGCGATCTTCTTCACGCTCAACCTGCCCTTCTACTGGCTGGCTTTCCGCCGGATGGGCGCGCGGTTCACGGTGAAGACGGTGCTTTCGGTCGCGCTCCTGTCCGGATTTACCGAAATATTCCCGCACCTTCTGAGCTTCGCCCTCCTCCACCCCGGTGCTGCCGCCGTGCTGGCGGGCGTGACCGCAGGCGCGGGCCTTCTGGCCCTGTTCCGCCACGGGGCGAGCCTTGGCGGCGTGGGGATCGTGGCGCTCTATCTGCAGGACAAGACCGGCTTCAAAGCGGGCCGCACGCAGATCCTGTTCGATTGCGGCGTGTTCCTCTTCGCGCTCTTCGTGCTGCCGCTCGACAAGGTGCTGTGGTCGCTGCTGGGCGCGATGGTTCTGAACGTGATCATCCTGATCAACCACCGCCGCGACCGCTATATCGCCACCTGATCCGGGCGTGATCTGCGGGCAACGGGTCCGCACGCCCTGCCCCGACCCTTTCGCGCGATGCAAAGCCGACCTGCGCCCAGCGATTTGGTAGGTCAGCTATTATGCCCTATTATTGGGTCATGACCACTGACGCACATATCACCGCCGACCAGATCGCAGCCAAAGAGGCGACCCGTCCGCATTACTCGAAGCTCGAGGATCTGCAGGGCCTTGTCGTGGCCGCCGCACAGGCCGCGCTGGGGATTCACCTGCTGCGCGCCGCAGGCCTCGTGACCGGGGGCACCGCAGGCGCCGCGCTGATCCTGTCCTATATCACCGGGTTCAGCTTCGGGGTCGTGTTCTTCGTGATCAACATCCCCTTCTACGCCTTCGCCTATTTCGCGCGCGGCGCAGGCTTCGCGCTGAAAAGCCTCGTGACCGTCACGCTCGTGTCGCTGATGGCCGAGGCGCTCAAACCCGTCCTGCATGTCGCCGAAATCCACCCCGCCGTGGCCGCCGTGCTCTTCGGCATCTCGGCAGGCGTCGGCCTTCTTGGCCTCTTTCGCCACAAGGGCAGCCTTGGCGGCGTCTCCATCGTCGCCGTGATCCTGCAAGACAAGTTCGGCTTCCGCGCCGGCTGGACGCAGCTGATCCATGACCTGTGCCTGTTTGTCATCGCGAGCTTCATCCTCGCGCCGCCGCTGGTGCTCTACTCGCTCCTGGGCGCGCTGGTGTTGAACTTCATCGTCGCGATGAACCATCGACGCGACTGGTATATCGCCGAGTGATCCGGCAAACTGCCGGACATGTTCAACACCTACCTCTTCCTGCTCATAGCGGTCGCCTTCGAGACCTTCGGCTCGGCCTGTCTGCAGGCGAGCCAGCAATTCTCGCGGTTCTGGCCGACGGTGGGCGTGGCGGTAGGCTTCATCGGCGGGCTCTATTTCTTCACGCTGGTGCTGAAGGTGCTGCCGCTCGGGATCACCTATGCGCTGTGGTCCGGGATCGGCATGGTGCTGATCGCGGGCGTGGGCTGGCTGATGTTCAATCAGCGGCTGGATTTGCCCGCCCTGATCGGGATCGCGCTGATTCTGACGGGGATCATCGTGATCAACCTGTTCTCGAAATCGCATTTCCACTGACGTGATGCCGCATCGCGGCGCGATTGCCGCGCTGGGGGCTAGCCGAGAGGCGATCTTTCCTTTATGGGCGGGGCAACTCAAGAACAGGACGACCTCCCATGGACCTTCGCAACATTGCGATCATCGCTCACGTGGACCACGGCAAGACGACGCTCGTGGACCAGCTTCTGCGCCAATCGGGCGCTTTCCGTGAAAACCAAGCCGTCGCCGAACGCGCGATGGACAGCAACGACATCGAACGCGAACGCGGCATCACCATTCTCGCCAAGGCCACCTCGGTCGAGTGGAAAGGCACCCGCATCAACATCGTCGACACCCCCGGCCACGCCGATTTCGGCGGCGAGGTGGAGCGTATCCTGTCAATGGTGGATGGTGTTGTGCTGCTGGTGGACGCGGCCGAAGGCCCGATGCCGCAGACCAAATTCGTGACCTCGAAGGCGCTCGCGCTCGGCCTGAAGCCGATCGTCGTGCTCAACAAGGTCGACAAGCCCGCAGCCGAGCCCGATCGCGCGCTCGACGAGGTGTTCGACCTCTTCGCGAATCTCGACGCCGATGAAGAGCAGCTCGACTTCCCGCATCTCTACGCTTCCGGCATCGGCGGCTGGTGCGACGAAGAGCTGGACGGCCCGCGCGAGAACCTCGACGCGCTGTTCGATCTGATCCTTAAGCATGTCGAGCCGCCGAAGCAGGAATTCCGCGCCGACGAGCCCTTCCAGATGCTGGCCACCACGCTCTCGGCCGACCCGTTCATCGGGCGCATCCTCACGGGCCGCATCGAGGCGGGCACGCTGAAAGTCGGCGATCAGCTCAAGGCGCTCTCGCGCAAGGGCGACCGCATCGAAGCCTTCCGCTGCACCAAGATCCTCGCTTTCCGTGGTCTGTCGCAGCAGCCGATCGACGAAGCCGTCGCCGGCGACATCGTCACCGTCGCGGGCATGACCAAGGCGACCGTGGCCGACACGCTCTGTGCGCCCGAAGTCGACACCCCGATCGACGCGCAGCCGATCGATCCGCCGACGATCTCGGTGACCTTCGGCATCAACGACTCGCCGCTCGCCGGTAAGGACGGCTCGAAGGTCCAGTCGCGCATCATTCGCGACCGCCTGATGAAAGAGGCCGAAACCAACGTCGCGATCCGCGTCGAGGACACCCCCGGCGGCGACGCCTTCGTGGTCTCGGGCCGTGGCGAACTCCAGATGGGCGTTCTGATCGAGAACATGCGCCGCGAAGGGTTCGAGCTGTCGATCTCGCGTCCGAAGGTGATCTTCCGCGAGGAAGACGGCCAGCGCATGGAGCCGATCGAGGAAGTCATCATCGACGTGGATGAGGAATATTCCGGCGTCGTGATCGAGAAGCTGACCGGCTACCGCAAGGGCGAGCTGGCCGAGATGCGCCCCGCCGAGGGTGGCAAGACCCGCATCGTGGCCCATGTCCCCTCGCGCGGCATGATCGGCTATCAGGGCGAGTTCCTGACCGACACGCGCGGCTCGGGCGTGCTCAACCGCCTGTTCCATGGCTGGACACCTTACAAGGGCCCGATCGACGGCCGCCGTCAGGGCGTGCTGATCTCGATGGAGAACGGCACCTCGGTCGCTTACGCGCTGTGGAACCTCGAAGAACGCGGCAAGCTGTTCATCGGCGCGCAGGAGCAGGTCTATACCGGCATGATCATCGGCGAGCATTCGCGCGAAAACGATCTCGAAGTGAACCCGCTCAAGGGCAAGAAACTGACCAACGTCCGCGCCTCGGGCACGGATGAAGCGGTCCGCCTGACCCCGCCGACGCGGATGTCGCTCGAGGAAGCCATCGCCTATATCAACGATGACGAACTCGTCGAGGTCACGCCGAAATCGATCCGCCTCCGCAAGCTGCACCTCGATCCGCACGAGCGTAAGCGCGCCGCGCGCGAAGCGTGATCGCTTGCGGCCCGCGCCGCACCGGATCACCGCTAGCTGACGTCACGAAGAAGGCCCCGCGCACCCGCCGGGGCCTTCTCCATGATTGCACCCGCCGCTTGCGGCCTTTATAAGGTTCCACAACAATATCTAGAATATCGAGGCGCGCGTGACCGACACTCCTGAACCGCCGGAAACCGAAGAAGAAGGCCCCGGGCGGCCCGCTTATCTCGGCCCCACTGTGTCCATCGCGGACGAGATGAAAACCGCCTATCTCGATTACGCGATGAGCGTGATCGTGAGCCGCGCGATCCCCGATCTGCGCGATGGTCTGAAGCCCGTTCACCGGCGCATCCTCTTTGCGATGCACGAGACCGGGAACACCTTCGACAAGCCCTATCGCAAATCGGCGCGTCCGGTCGGCGACGTGATGGGTCAGTATCACCCGCATGGCGACGCCGCGATCTACGACGCGTTGGTGCGGATGGCGCAGCCCTTCTCGATGTCGCTGCCGCTTCTGGACGGTCAGGGCAACTTCGGCTCGATGGATGGCGATAACGCGGCTGCTATGCGCTACACCGAAGTGCGCATGGCGAAACCGGCCAATTACATTCTCGCCGATATCGAGAAAGACACGGTCGATTTCCAGGACAACTACGACGGCAAGCAGCAAGAGCCGACGGTGCTTCCGGCGCGCTTCCCGAACATGCTGGTCAACGGCGCGGGCGGTATCGCGGTCGGCATGGCGACCAACATCCCGCCGCATAACCTCGGCGAGGTCTGCGACGCGACGCTGGCGCTGATCGAGAACCCGGACATGTCGGACGAGGCGATCATGGAGATCGTCCCCGCCCCAGATTTCCCCACCGGCGGCCAGATCATGGGCCGTGGCGGCGCGCGCAAGGCCTACCTTGAAGGGCGCGGCTCAGTCATCATCCGGGCGAAGACCCGCGTGGAAGAAGTCCGCAAGGACCGCTTCGCGATCATCCTCGACGAAATCCCCTATCAGGTGAACAAGGCGGCGATGATCGAGAAGATCGCCGATCTGGTGCGCGAGAAGAAGCTCGAAGGCATCTCCAACATTGCCGATGAATCCGACCGCGTCGGCGTGCGCGTCGTGATCGAGCTGAAGCGCGACGCGACCCCGGATGTGGTGCTCAACCAGCTTTACCGCTTCACGCCGATGCAGACCTCGTTCGGCTGCAACATGCTGGCGCTGAACGGCGGCCGCCCCGAGCAGCTGACGCTGCGCCAATTCCTCAGCTATTTCATCAGCTTCCGCGAGGAAGTCGTGGCGCGCCGCACCGCGTTCGAACTGCGCAAGGCGCGCGAGCGCAGCCATGTGCTGTGCGGTCTGGCCGTCGCGGTGTCGAACGTGGACGAGGTCGTGGCCACCATCCGCTCCTCGGCCGATGCGGCAGAGGCCCGCGCCCGCCTGATGGAGCGCCGCTGGCCCGCGCATGACATCGTCGAATATCTCAAGCTGATCGACGATCCGCTGCATCCGGTCAACGACGACGGCACCTACAACCTGTCCGAGACGCAGGCCCGCGCGATCCTCGATCTGCGCCTGCAGCGCCTGACCCAGATCGGGGTGAAGGAAGTCACGGACGAGCTTGCCCAGCTGGCCGAGAAGATCCGCGAATACCTCGCCATCCTCGCCTCGCGCGAGCGGATCATGGCGATCATCGCCGACGAGCTGCGCGAAGTGCGCGAGCTGTTTGCCGTGCCGCGCCGCACCGAGATCATCGACTGGGCCGGCGACATGGCCGACGAAGACCTGATCGAGCGCGAAGACATGGTCGTGACCGTCACGCAGGGCGGCTACATCAAGCGCACGCCGCTCGCCGATTTCCGCTCGCAGAAGCGCGGCGGCAAGGGGCTGTCAGGTGGCGCGCTGAAGGATGACGACACGGTCACCACGCTGTTCGTCGCCAACACCCATACGCAGCTTCTGTTCTTCACGACCGGCGGCATGGTCTACAAGATGAAGTGCTGGCAACTGCCGCTCGGCTCGCGCCAGTCCAAGGGCAAGGCGATCGTCAACATCCTGCCGATCCCCACCGGCGTCTCGATCGCGGCGATCACGCCGGTCGATCGCGACGAGGCGGAATGGGACGACCTGCAGATGGTCTTCGCGACCTCCAAGGGCACCGTGCGCCGCAACCGCCTGTCGGATTTCACCAACGTCATGCGCAACGGCAAGATCGCGATGAAATTCGAGGACGAGAATGAAGGCATGCGCCTGATCAACGCGCGCATCTGTTCCGAGGACGACGACGTGATGCTGGTCACGGCCAGCGGTCGCGCGATCCGCTTCCCCGTGCCGGAAGTGCGCGTGTTCAACTCGCGCAACTCGGTCGGCGTGCGTGGCATCAAGCTGAAGGGCGATGACGAGGTCGTCTCGATGTCGATCATCCGCCACTTCGAGGCCACTTCGGAAGAGCGCGCGGCCTATCTCAAGCAACGTCGCCTGATGGCGGGCGTGACCGAGGACGAGGTCGAGCCCGACGAGGACGAGGAAGCCGTGGCCGAGGGGCAGCTGAGCACCGAGCGCTATGCCGAGATGTCCGCCGCCGAGGATCTGATCCTGACGATCACGTCGAAAGGTTCGGGCAAGATCTCGTCGAGCCATGACTACCCGACCCGCGGTCGCGGCGGTCAGGGCGTGACGGCGATCGACAAGGCGATGCGGGGCGGCCCGCTGGTGGCCTCCTTCCCGGTCGAGATGAGCGATCAGATCATGCTCGCCACCTCGACGGGTCAGTCGATCCGCTGCCCGGTGGAAGACATCTCCTTCCGCTCGCGCTCTGCCGGTGGCGTGCGTGTGTTCAACACCGCCAAGGGCGAGGTCGTGGTCTCGGTCGCGCGGATCGCCGATCAGGGCGATGACGACGATCTGGACGCCGACGCCGAAGGGTCGACCGATGCGCCGGACGCGCCCGACACGTCGGGTGACGGCGGCACGCCGGATAGCGAAAGCTGAACCGCCGAGGCTGTTCCCAATTCGGAACGGCTTCGCAAAAAGCAATGAAATCAAGCCCCCGCTCCGCAAGGACGGGGGCTTTTTTCTTGTTCCAGCATGGGGTCGGTGGCTGGAATATCGGCCTGCGCGTGGCGCTCTGCAAAGGCTCGAACAAGAAGCTGCTCCGCTACCGACCCACCTTCTAATTGCAGACGCATTCCGATGTTGCGGCCCGGCCACGCGCCGGGCCGTTTCCATTTTTTCTTTTCTCCAATGTCCCGTCTGCGCGGAACCACCCCTGAAGCCACCCGTTGCGGTTGCACTATTAGAAACAGGGAGAGTTTCATGAAAGCCTTTGCAGACAGGCTCGGCCTACGAACCGACCCCACCATTTTTTTCGTATCAGCAGGCTTCACGATCCTCTTCGTGCTCGCGCTTGTCATCTTCCCCGGCCCGATTGGCGATGCGTTCGCCACGGGCCGCTCTTGGATTGTCACCAATCTCGGCTGGTTCTTCATCCTCGGCGTCAACATCTGGCTCGGGTTTCTGATCTGGGCCGCATTGTCGCGCCACGGGCATATCCGGCTGGGTCCCAAGGACAGCCGCCCCGAATACGGCAACCTGTCGTGGTTCACGATGCTCTTCGCGGGCGGCATCGGCACGGTGCTGATGTTCTGGGGCGTGGCCGAGCCGATCAGCCATTTCTCCAAGCCACCGCTGCCGGGCGTCGAGCCCTATTCCGACGAGGCCGCGAAAGACGCGATCTCTATCGCGGTCTATCACCTCGGCCTGCATACCTGGACGATCTTCACGCTCCCGGGGCTTGGCTTCGCCTATTTCATCAACCGCTACGACCTGCCGGTGCGGGTCTCTTCGGTGTTCTATCCGCTGCTGAAGGAAGGCATCAACGGGCCGATCGGCAAGGCCATCGACATCGCCTCGATCCTCGGCACGCTGTTCGGCGTCGCCGTCTCGCTCGGTCTCGGCTCCAGCCAGATCGCCGCCGGTCTGGATGCGCTTCTGGGCACCGGCGACGGCACCTTCGTCAAGATCGCGATCCTGACGGTGCTGACCGCCGGTGCGATCACCTCGATCGTGGCGGGGCTCGACAAGGGCGTGAAGCTGCTGTCGAACATCAATATCGGCATGGCCGTGGGCCTGATGGTCTTCGTGCTGATCTTCGGCTCGACCCTGTTCCTGCTGCGCGGGATCGTTCAGACCTTCGGGCTCTATTTCGACAACCTGCTGCATCTCGCCTTCTGGAACGACATGCTGGCCAACGAAAACCCCGACACGCCCGGCTGGGGCTGGCAGGGTTCGTGGACCGTGTTCTACTGGGCCTGGACGGTGACCTGGTCGCCCTTCATCGGCCTGTTCGTGGCCCGCATCTCGCGCGGTCGCACGGTGCGCGAATTCGTCTTCGGCGTTCTTCTCGCGCCCTCGCTCTTCACCTTGATCTGGTTCGCGATCTTCGGCTGGCAGGCGATGGAGTTCGACGGCATCGGTCAGGCCGCCCGCGATGCGATGGGCGATCAGGCGGGGCAATTGTCTCAGGCCGTCTCGGATAGCGTGCCGCTGGCGATGTTCGCCTTCTTCGAGCATTTCCCCTTCGTCCATATCGTCCAAGGCATCGCCGTGATCGTGGTCGCGATCTTCTTCGCGACCTCGTCCGACTCGGCCTCGCTGGTGGTCGACATGCTCTGCACCGGCACGCCGACCCCCGGCCCGGTCCATCAGCGCGTCTTCTGGGGCGCGGCTGAGGGGCTGGTCGCGGCGATGCTGATCGTGCTGGCGGGCGATGCGGGGCTGACCGCGCTGCAGCAGGTCATCACGGTCGTGGGGCTGCCGATCTTCATCCTCGTGTCGATGATGATCCCCTCGATCATAAAGGGCTTCGCGCTGGAAGATATCGACCACGTCTCGATCGGCAAGCGGCCCAAGCTGGACGATTTCTGAGCGCGCGATCCCAAGGTCAGACCCAATCGAACGGCCCGGAGTGGAAACGCTCCGGGCCATTAACCCATTAGAAAGTTTAACCCTTCCTTAAGACCCGCCCGCCTGCCAAAAGAGATCGAAGCCGCAACGGAGCATGGGTCCGAGGCGCAGCCGGCGAAGTTCGGCCTTGTTCAGTTACCGCGTCACGAGGTCCGATCATGCGCCACGCTCCTGTCTCTGCCCTGCGGGGCGTCGTTTTCTGTCTCGCCGCAGCCGTCAGCGCTGACCCCGCGCTCGCCCAAAGCGCGCTCGGCTTCACCGGGGCCGAGCTGACGATCCAGAACAGCACCGGCGACTTCGGAGCCGCCCGCGCCGATCTGAGCGCCGATTTCGCCCTGACCCCGGCGCATGGGCTGCAACTCGACCTCGGCGCAAACGATGCCGGGCCGCGCTGGCGCGGCGATCTGGCGGCGCATCTCTACATGGCGCCCACGGAGCGCGCGAAATACGGGCTCTTCGCCGCCGTCTCCGACACCAGCCACGCCAGCCAGTCGGCCTATGCGCTCGGCGCCGAAGCGATCTGGGCTGTTGGCGCGCGCGGCAGCGTCTCGGCGCGCGCCGGGCTCGGCACCGTCAAACCCGGTAGCAACGATTACGTCTTCGCAGGCCTTGCCGGACGGTGGGACGTCAGCCCGCGCACAACGCTGACCGCAGACCTTTCCGTCGTGGACATCTCCGAACTCGCTTTCAGCGCCCGCGAGACAACCGCCGCGCTCGGGTTGCGTCACCGGCTGGGCGACCGCCCCGCGACGCTCTTCACCCGCATCGAGCGCGCCCATTTCACCGGTCGCCCCAACAGCCGCGACGAGACCCGTCTCGCCCTCGGCCTCAAGTTGCGCTTCGGCCCGCGCGGCCACGGCGTGCGCAACCAGAACTTCGCGCCGATCCGCCCGCTGGACGGGCTATTTGCGCGCGGCACCTTCGCCCTGGACTGAGCATCTGCGATCGGCCTTCCCTTTTGCCGCTTTGACCACTACATGAGCGGCCATGACAGAAGAACTTCATATCGTCGGCGGTGGCATGGCGGGCTCGGAAGCGGCCTGGCAAGCGGCGAATGCCGGAATCCGCGTGGTGCTGCACGAAATGCGGCCCAAGGTCGAAACCTTTGCGCACCAGACGGGCAACTATGCCGAGATGGTCTGCTCGAATTCGTTCCGCTCGGACGATCACGAGCGCAATGCCGTGGGCCAGCTCCATTGGGAAATGGGCGCTGCGAACGGGTTGATCATGGAGACCGCGCGCAAGCACCGTCTGCCCGCAGGCGGTGCGCTGGCCGTGGACCGCGAGGCGTTTTCGCAATCCGTGACCGAGGCGCTGCGCGCCCATGAAAATATTTCCTTTACCGAGGAAGAAGTTACGGAGCTTCCTTCAAGTGGAAAATGGATCTTCGCAACCGGCCCGCTGACCTCGGAATCCTTGGGCAAAGCGATCCTGCAAGCCACCGGCGAAGAGCGTCTGGCCTTCTTCGACGCCATCGCACCCATCGTCTATGCCGACACGATCGACATGTCCGTCGCGTGGCGTCAGTCGCGCTACGACAAGGGAGAGACCGAGGAGGAGCGCACGGCCTATATCAACTGCCCGATGACGAAGGACGAATACGAAGCCTTCATCGACGCGCTGCTCGAGGCCGACAAGACCGAGTTCCACGAGGGCGAAACCGCGGGCTATTTCGACGGCTGCCTGCCGATCGAGGTGATGGCCGAACGCGGCCGCGAGACCCTGCGCCACGGGCCGATGAAGCCGGTCGGTCTGACCAATGAACACGATCCGCAGACCAAGGCCTGGGCCGTCGTGCAGTTGCGCCGCGACAATGCGCTCGGCACGATCTACAATATCGTGGGTTTCCAGACCAAGATGAAGTACGGCGCGCAAGCCGATGTTTTCCGGATGATTCCGGGACTTCAGGATGCCAAGTTCGCGCGCCTCGGCGGCATCCACCGCAACACGTTCATCAACTCGCCGACGCTGCTCGATGCGCAGATGCGTCTGAAATCGCACCCGAACCTGCGCTTCGCCGGCCAGATCACCGGCGTGGAAGGCTATGTCGAGAGCGCCGCGATGGGGTTGCTGGCCGGTCGTATGGCCGCTGCCGAACTTCAAGGCCGCGAACTGCCGCCGCCGGGACCCGAAACCGCGATGGGGGCGTTGATCACCCACATCACCGGCGGGGCCGAGGCGAAGACTTTCCAACCGATGAACGTCAATTTCGGGCTCTTCCCGCCGATCGACGCCAAGGGCGGGCGGCGTGGCCGCAAAGACCGCTACAAGGCCTATACCGATCGCGCCAAGACGGTCTTCGGCGACTGGCTGGCGCAGCAAGGAGAGACTGTATGAATTACGTTCTGGCCCTGTTTCTGCCGCCGCTTTCAATCGTGCTGATCGGTCGCATCTTCCTCGCGATCCTCGTCTTCGTGATCTGGATTCCGGCGATCATCTTCTCTGGCGGGCTGACGCATCCGATGTTCATCCTGCTCGCCTGGATCCTGATCTATCAGGCGCATGCGGATCGCCGCGCGGGCGGCTGATTTGGCGGGGTGCGCGCGTCAATGATCACACGCTTCGCCCCCTCGCCAACGGGCCCGCTGCATCTGGGCCATGCCTATAGTGCGATCTTCGCGCATGACATGGCACGCAAGGCCGGCGGCCAGTTCCTGCTGCGGATCGAAGATATCGACCAAAGCCGCGCGCGACCGCATTGGGAAGAGCAGATCTATGACGATCTGCGCTGGCTTGGGCTGACCTGGGACGGGCCGGTTCTCCGCCAATCGGACCGCTTGAACATCTATCGCGAAGCCCTTGAAACACTTTGGGAAAGAGACCTTCTCTTTGCCTGCACCTGCACGCGGCGTGATATCGAGGCGGCAGCCTCCGCACCGCAGGAAGGCGTGCAATACGGGCCCGACGGTCTGATCTACCCCGGCACCTGCCGCGAGCGCGGCGCGCGTCGCCCCGGGGCTCCGCTGCCCGACAGCGCGCTACGCCTGAACATGATCCGTGCCGCCCGCGATATCCGTTTCGAGGAAATCTGCGCGCTGCACAAAGGCACGCATAACGTCTCCCGCGCCGATCTGATCGACAAGGTGGGCGATGTCGTGCTCGCGCGGCGCGAGATGGGCACGTCCTATCATCTCGCAGTCGTGCTCGACGATGCCGCGCAAGCCATTACTCATGTCACCCGCGGCGCGGACCTGTTCGACGCCACGCAGATCCATGTTCTGCTTCAAGCGATGCTTGAACTTCCGACGCCAACTTATTGCCATCACGACTTAATTCGCGACGAGAATGGCAAGCGCCTCGCCAAGCGCGACGACGCCCGCGCCATCGCGAAATACCGCGAGGACGGGGCCACCCCGGGCGACATTCGCCGCATGGTCGGGCTGCCCGCTTCCTCTTGACGGAAATATCCTCCCCGAAGGGCCGCTCTCAATCTTCCATCGGCGTGAGGATCTCGACCTCTTCGCCATCGCGGATCGCGGTGTAGAAGCACGACCTGCGATTGGTGTGGCAAGCCGGGCCTTCCTGCTCGACCAGCACCAGAAGCGTGTCGCGGTCGCAATCGACCCGCATCTCGCGCAGGCGCTGCACATGGCCCGAGGTCTCGCCCTTCACCCAGAACGATTTCCGCGAGCGCGACCAATAGGTTACGCGTCCTGTTTCAAGTGTCTTCGCGACGCTTTCCGCGTTCATCCAGGCCATCATCAGGATATCGCCCGAGAGCGCATCCTGCGCGATCGCGGGGATCAAACCGTTGGCGTCATAGGTCAAGCTGGCGGGATCGAATGGCATCGGCTCTTTCCTTCCTGTGGCTCAGGTCCTATCTACGCCGGACGGGCCGAAGGGGAAAGAGATGAGCGACACCGATCTGATCAAGCTCTATTCGCAGCGTATTCTGGCGCTCGCCGCCGATATGCCGGGCACCGATCCGCTCCCCGAGCCCGATGTGACCGTGCGCAAGCGCGCGCCGCTGTGCGGCTCCACGGTCGAGGTCTCGCTGACCTGCGCGGACGGCCGCGTGACCGGCTATAGCCAGACCGTGCATGCCTGCGCGCTGGGTCAGGCTTCAGCTGCGATCTTCGGGGCGCAGGCCGTGGGTCGCACGCGCGACGAGGTCGCGAAGCTGCGCGATCAGCTGGCCGAGATGCTCAAAGGCGGCCCCGTCCCCGATGCGCCTTTCGGCGAGTATGAGGTTCTGCAAGCCGCGCGCGACTACCCCAATCGGCATGGCTCGATCCTGCTCGCCCCCGAGGCGACGCTCGAAGCGCTCGAGCAGTGCTGAGCCGCTAACCACCCTCTTCCTCGCAATAAAAAAAGCCGCCACTCGAAAGAGCGGCGGCTGAAGTTGCGCTTTACGGACAGGCGGGCCTGGGGGACAGGCGAAGCCGCAGGTTTGGGACAGGTGCGGCAGCCAAAAAGCGCGAGGCAGTAACGATGAGACAGGTCGGGCTTAGAGGAGCCCCGGCAGCCAAAGCGCCATGATGAAGCTTGCGCAAAGCGCGATGCCCCCCACGGCGTCGGCCAGCAGCGTGCTGTGATTGCGGTCGAGAAGTTCCTTGATTTCCTTGGCCATCTGGCACCTCCATTCCCTCTGTTGCTACTTTGTTCTCACAGTTGACGTCGCGTGTAAAGAACTTTTTAGGAACATTTGAGAACACTAGGGGAGAACGTGAGTCGAACGGGGCTCAGCCGATGCCGATCAGACGGATCGCGCGGTCCTGTTCCATCAGCCACAGCAGCACTCGCGCCGCCTGTCCACGTGGGCCGCTCAACTCGGGATCGTCGGACAGGAGCTTGCGCGCATCCGACTGCGCCACCGCCATCAGACCGGCCTGGCGTTCGAGGTCAGCCACGCGGAACCGCGGCAGGCCAGACTGCGCCGTGCCGATCACATCGCCCGCCCCGCGCATGGCGAGGTCTTCCTCCGCGATGCGGAACCCGTCCTCGCTTTCGCGCAGGATCGACAGGCGCCGTTCGGCCGTCTCGCTCAAGGGCGTCTGGTAGATCATCAGGCAGGTCGAGGCAGCAGCCCCACGCCCGACCCGCCCGCGCAACTGGTGCAGCTGCGCGAGACCGAAGCTCTCGGCCCGCTCGATCACCATGATCGACGCGTTGGGCACGTTCACGCCCACCTCGATCACCGTCGTCGCGACCAGAACGCGGGTCTGCCCCTTCACGAAGGCCGCCATCGCGGCGTCTTTTTCGGCCGACGGCATCTGGCCGTGAACCAGCCCCACGACATCGTCGCCAAGCGCCGCGCGCAACGCCAGAAAACGGTCGGTCGCAGAGCTCAGATCGACACGCTCGCTCTCTTCGACCAGCGGGCAGACCCAATAGGCCTGCCGCCCCTCGGCCACCGCTTTGCGCAGATGTTCGACCACCTCGCCCATCCGCTCCATCGCGACGAGCGCGGTCTTGACCGGCGTCCGGCCCGGCGGCTTCTCGTCCAAGAGGCTCACATCCATGTCGCCATATTGCGCCAGCGCGAGCGAGCGCGGGATCGGTGTGGCGGTCATCACCAGCACGTCGACCGCCTGCCCCTTGGCGCCCAGCTCCATCCGCTGCGCGACGCCGAAGCGATGCTGTTCGTCGATCACGGAAAGCCGCAAATCCTGAAATTCCACGTCTTTCTGAAAAACCGCATGGGTGCCGACGAGGATGCCGATCGCGCCCGAGGCCAGATCGGCGAGCTTACGCGCCCGCTCCGCCCCCTTGTCGCGCCCGGTCAGGATCTCCAGCCGAACGCCCGCCGCCTCGGCCAGCGGCGCCAGACCTTCGAGATGCTGACGCGCGAGAATTTCCGTGGGCGCCATCATCACGCCCTGCCCGCCAGCCTCGACCGCGGTCAGCAGCGCCATGAAGGCGACCAGCGTCTTGCCGGCGCCGACATCGCCCTGCAGCAGCCGGTTCATCCGCCGCTCGGATCCCAGATCGCCCGCGATCTCCGCAATCGCGCGGGTCTGTGCGCCGGTCGGCTTGTAAGGCAGGCTGGCCAGCACCTGCGCCGAGAGCTTGCCCGTGCCACGCGTCACCCGCCCCTTCTTGCGCCGCGACTGGCGCCGCGCGAGCGCGAGCGTCATCTGGTGGGCGAAAAGCTCGTCATAGGCGAGACGCGCGCGTGCCGGCGCAGTGGACGAAAGATCGTCAATCTTTTCAGGGTGATGCGCCGCTCGCACCGCGTCCTGCCAATCCGGCCAACCCTCGCGGCGCTTCAGCGCATCGTCGATCCATTCCGGCAGGTCGGGCGCGCGCGCCAAGGCCCCCTCCGCCGCCTTCGCCATCAGCTTTTGCGTGACGCCCGCGGTGAGCGGATAGACCGGCTCGAACCGGGGCATCTCGTCCGCATTTTCGGGCGGAAGTATGTAGTCGGGATGCACGATCTGCGCCTGCCCGTCGTAGATTTCGAGCTTGCCCGAAATGATCCGCCGCGCCCCGTTGGGCATCTGTTTCGCGAGCCAGTCGCCGCGCGCCCGGAAGAAGACCAGCGTGATGTCGCCCTGCGCGTCATGGCACAGAACCCGATCGGGTGCGCCTTGTTTGCGTGCGGGGCTATGAGCGCCGATGGTCACTTCGACGGTGACGGTAGTGCCCGCGGGCACGCCTTGCACGGTCGCGACGGGGCGGCGGTCGATCACCGAATAGGGCAAGGTGAACAGGACATCGCGCGGGCGGGTGATCCCCAACCCCTCGAAATGTTTGGCCGTTTTCGGGCCAACGCCCGCAAGACTGTCGAGCTCGGCAAAAAGCTCGAAAAGCTCTGCGGGCCGCGTGCTCATGCGCCCCCCGCGAGCGCGATCCATTCATCCTCGTCGATGACGCGGATGTTCAATTCGGCCGCTTTCTTGGCTTTCGAGCCCGCGCCGGGGCCAGCCACGAGCAGGTCGGTCTTCGCGCTGACCGAGCCCGAAACCTTGGCACCAAGCGCCTCGGCCCGCGCCTTCGCCTCGGCCCGCGTCATCTTCTCCAGCGTGCCGGTAAAGACGACGGTGAGGCCCGAAACCGGGCTGTCGGATTTCGGCTTCTCGGCCTCCTCGACAGTTAGATGCGCGGTGAGACGGTCGATCGAGGCGCGCTCGGCCTCTTGCTGGAAGGTTGTCACGACGGATGTTGCGAGCGTCTCGCCGACCCCGTCGATCGAGATCAGATCGTCCCATTCCTGGCCCTGCCCGCACTCGGCCTGGGTCATCGCGGTCTCGAACGCCTCCCACGTGCCGTAATGAGTCGCGAGCATTCCGGCGCTGGTTTCGCCGACATGGCGGATGCCGAGCGCGAAGATCAGCCGTTGCAGCGGGATCGTGCGTTTCTCGGCGATCGCGGCAAAGAGGTTGCGCGCGGATTTCTCCCCCCAGCCCTCGCGGTTCTTGAGTTGCTGGAGGCCCTGCCCGTAGCGCTCTTCCAGAGTGAAGATGTCGGCGGGCTCCTTGATCCAGCCATCCTCGTAGAATTGCTCGACCTGTTTCGCGCCGAGCCCTTCGATGTCGAACGCCGCGCGGGAAACGAAATGTTTCAGCTTTTCCACGGCTTGCGCGGGGCAGATCAGACCGCCCGTGCAGCGGCGCACCGCATCGCCTTCTTCGCGGATCGCCTCGGATCCGCAGCGCGGGCAATGGGTCGGAAAGTCGTAGGGCACCGCATCGTCGGGACGACGCGTGAGGTCCACATCGGCGATCTTCGGGATCACGTCCCCCGCGCGATAGACCTGCACCCAATCGCCGATGCGGATATCCTTGCCGCCGCGGATCTCGGCGCCCTTGGAATCGCGCCCGGCGATGTAATCCTCGTTATGCAGCGTCGCGTTCGACACGACGACGCCGCCCACGGTCACCGGCGTCAGCCGCGCGACCGGCGAGAGCGCCCCGGTGCGACCGACCTGAATGTCGATCCCTTCGAGCTGCGTCCACGCAAGCTCGGCGGGGAATTTATGCGCGATCGCCCAACGCGGCGTGGTCGAGCGGAACCCGAGGCGGCGCTGCAGCGCGAGGTCGTTCACCTTGTAGACGACGCCGTCGATATCGTAGCCGAGCGTGGCGCGCTTGGCCTCGATCTCGCGGTAATGGCTAAGCATATCGGCGGGGCCGTCGCACAGCTCAGTCATCGGGTTGGTCTGAAAGCCGAGAGATTGCAGCCGCGCGATGGCGTCGATCTGGGTGTCGGCCAGTGGCGCGGACAGCTCGCCCCAGGCATAGGCGAAGAATTTCAGCGGGCGCGACGCGGTGACTTTCGGGTCGAGCTGGCGGAGCGATCCGGCGGCGGCGTTACGCGGATTGGCGAAACGCTTCTCGCCCGCGGCCTCGTTGCGGGTATTGAGCGCCTCGAAATCGGCGTGGCTCATATAGACCTCGCCGCGGACTTCCAGCACGTCCGGCGCGTCCGCGATCGACGTCGGAATATCGTCGATGGTGCGGGCATTTTCGGTGACGTTTTCGCCGACCGCGCCATCACCGCGCGTGGCCGCGTGGATCAGCTTGCCGTGTTCGTAGCGGATCGACAGCGAGAGCCCGTCGATCTTCGGCTCGGCCGTGTAGTTGAGCGGCGCGTCGGATTTCAGGCCGAGGAAGCTGCGGATGCTCTCATCGAATTCGGTCACGTCCTCGTCGGAGAACGCGTTGGCGAGGCTCATCATGCGGATCGCATGGGTGATCTTGCCGAAGCCTTCGGCGAGCTGCCCGCCGACCTGTTCGCTGGGCGATTGCTCCGATTTCAGCGCGGGGAATTTCGCCTCGATCACCGCGAGGCGCTGCTTGAGCGCGTCGTACTCCGCATCCGAAATCTCGGGTGCGTCATGGGTGTGGTAGGCGGTATTGGCCGCCGCGATCTTCGCGATCAGCTCGGGCAGCTCAGCGCGGGCCTCGGCCTCGCTCAGCGCGTCGATCTCGGTGCGGCTTGGCTCGGACATAAAAAGACCCCCTCGTGCTGACCTTGGTTTAGGCAAGCACCGAGGGGGCGTAAAGAGCCGTGACGACGGAGATCATCGGCTTTCGGGACGTCAGGCACCCATCGCGATGCGCCGCTCCAACTCGGACGGGTCGGGATCGCGCAGCACATAGCCGCGGCCCCAGACGGTTTCGATGTAATTCTCACCCTCGGTGGCATCGGCGAGCTTCTTGCGCAGTTTGCAGATGAAGACGTCGATGATCTTCAATTCGGGCTCATCCATGCCGCCATACAGATGGTTCAGGAACATCTCCTTCGTGAGGGTCGTGCCCTTCCGGAGGCTGAGCAGTTCGAGCATCTGATATTCCTTGCCGGTGAGATGCACCGGCTTGCCATCGACCTCGACCGTCTTCGCATCGAGATTGACCGAGATCTTGCCGGTGCGGATGATCGATTGGGCATGACCTTTGGACCGGCGGATGATCGCGTGAATGCGCGCCACCAATTCCTCGCGATGAAACGGCTTGGTCATGTAGTCATCGGCGCCGAAGCCGAATCCCTTGATCTTGTTCTCGGTGTCGTCCGCGCCGGTGAGAATCAGGATCGGCGTGTCGATCCTGGCCAGACGCAATTGCCGTAGCACCTCGTGCCCGTTCATGTCGGGAAGATTGAGGTCGAGCAGGATCAGATCGTAATCGTAGAGCTTCGCGAGATCGATTCCTTCCTCCCCCAGATCGGTGCAGTAGACGTTGAGATTCGCGTGCGTCAGCATCAATTCGATACTGCGCGACGTCGTCGGGTCGTCTTCCACCAATAAAATCCGCATCCTGGGTTCTCCGCATTAATCCCTCGATCGGGGTCGAGACTTACACCAAATGGTTAACACCGGGTTACCTTGTCACGTTTCCGTTACATCGCAATCTAAAGTTGTTTCAATTTCTGGATCGCGGTGACTTTAAGACCTTGAATCCCGTGCCTTTCGACACCCTCGATCCAGAGATCCAATTCCTCATCAGAGAGCGCATAGCGCTCCAGAACCTCGTCGCGGGCGATCAACCCATGCGCGACCGCCTGCACGATCACCGCTTTCCGGCTCGCCACCCATCGTCGGGTTTTCGGAGAGGGCAGATCCGCGCGCGTCAGGATCGTGCCGTCGGCGAGGGTCACCGCGCGCGGACCATCGACTTTCTTGAGATACATGGGCTCACCCCTTCAAGCTCTTCACGCCGGCCACACTGGCGCGCGGGCCCTTAACACTGCGTGAAACGCGGGGTTGAGAGTGGGTCGCATTTTCCTATATTGTTGCACGTCTCGTTAAAGGACGCTTCATCATGCCCAAGGATTTGCCGCTCAATTCGCTCGGTTTCGCCAAACCGCCCGCGGACACCCGCGTCGTCGTCGCCATGTCGGGCGGCGTCGATAGCTCGGTCGTGGCCGCCAAACTGGCCGAGGAAGGCTATGACGTGGTGGGCGTGACGCTGCAGCTTTACGACCATGGCGCGGCGCTGGCCAAGAAAGGCGCGTGCTGCGCCGGGCAGGACATCCACGACGCGCGCCGCGTGGCCGAGGAAATGGGCTTTCCGCATTACGTGCTCGATTACGAGAACACTTTCCGCGAGGCGGTGATCGACGAATTCGCCGACGCCTATCTTGGCGGCGCGACGCCGGTGCCCTGCATCCGCTGCAACGAGCGCGTGAAGTTCAAGGACCTGCTGGAGACGGCGAAGGACCTCGATGCCGATTGCATGGCGACGGGCCATTACATCCAGCGCAAGGACGGCGCGGCCGGGCCCGAGCTGCATTGCGCAGCCGATGCGAACCGCGACCAGAGCTATTTCCTGTTTTCGACCACGCCCGAGCAGCTCGATTACCTGCGCTTCCCGCTGGGTCACCTGCCCTCGAAGGATGCGACGCGGGAGCTGGCGGCGAAATACGGGCTGGCGGTGGCCGACAAGCCCGACAGTCAGGATATCTGCTTCGTGCCGAACGGGAATTACGCGAGCGTCATCGAGAAGCTGCGCCCCGGCGCGGCCGATCCCGGCGATATCGTGGATATGGAGGGCAATGTGCTCGGCCAGCATCGGGGCGTGATCCACTACACGATCGGTCAGCGGCGGGGCCTCGGTATCGGCGGTCTCGAAGACCCGCTTTACGTGGTGAAGCTCGATCCGGACACCCGCCATGTGGTCGTCGGCCCGAAAGAGGCGCTCTCCACCCGAACCATCCCGGTGCGCGAGATCAACTGGCTGGGCGACGAGCCCTTCACCTCGCGCAAGGAATGGCACCTGAAGGTCAAGGTCCGCTCGACCCGTCCGCCGCGCGAAGCGATCATCCGGCCGATCTCGGAGACCGAGGCTGAAGTCGAGCTGGTCGTGCCGGAGGAAGGCGTCAGCCCCGGTCAGGCCTGCGTGTTCTACGCGCCCGAACACAGCCGCATCTTCGGCGGCGGCTGGATCTACAAGAAGTAACGCCCGCAAACAGCCCCACAGACAGCACTGCGCGCGGCGAGCCCCTCTGGCTTGCCGCGCCTAACTATCTGTCGGGTCACTCAGACCGGCACGTCTCCGAGGCTCACCCCGTGCTTGCCGACCCGAGTCGTCACTTTTTTCCGACCGCCTTGGCGAGCGCTTCGCCCTCTTCGGTGGCCGAGCGCACTGCGCGTTCCGCAATCCCCGTCATCGAGGTCGCGAGCTTCGTCATCTCGGCGGTGTAATCGCTGGCCGTGCGCTGCCAGAATTCGCCCCAGAGGCTCATCGCGCGCATCGGATCGGGCGTTTCCGCCAACTGGGTGACCATCTCCTGATCGCGCTCGAAGCGGGTCTTCAGAAACTCGAGCAACTCGATATTCTGCGCAATCATCGATTCCATCATCTTGAGCTGCGGCGCCATCACCGAGCTTACCGACCCCATATCCGGCACTGGCATGCAGCCAGCCATGTTCATCCCGGGTGCGGATTTCTTCTGTGCCATGTCAGCCTCCCTTGTGACTGGATGGCGCGAGACTAGCATGGGTACGGCGCACAGCGTTTGATTTGGAACAATCGTAGCGCGAAAAGCTTGGCTCAAGGCAAATGCCGAAAATTTGGGCCGAGATCGCGCGCCCGCGTATGCATTTCGAGCGTTAGCGTAAGTGAAGGACCGATGGCCGAGCCGCTTCTGATCCCGCGCCCCGAGGGGCTCTACTGCCCTAGCGGCAACTTCTACATCGACCCGAGTCGCCCCGTGGCGCGCGCGCTGATCACGCATGGCCATGCCGATCACGCGCGCGCAGGCCACGGGCATGTGCTGGCCACGCGCCAGACGCTGGAGATCATGGCGATCCGCTATGGCGAGGATTTCGCGGGGCAGCGGCAGGCCTATGAGGGGCCGCTCTCCGTAGGCGGCGTGGATGTCAGCTTTCACCCGGCAGGACATGTGCTGGGCTCCGCGCAGATCGCGATCACGCATCGCGGGCAGCGGATCGTGGCGTCGGGCGATTACGCGCGCGTGGCCAATCCCTCCTGCGCGCCCTTCGAGCCGGTGCCCTGCGATACGTTCATCACCGAGGCGACCTTCGCGCTTCCGGTTTTCAAACATCCCGACCCGGCCTCCGAGATGGCCAAGCTGATGGCCTCCATGCGCGCAGCCCCCGAGCGCCCGCATCTGGTGGGCGCCTACGCGCTGGGCAAGGCGCAGCGGGTGATCATGCTGGCGCGCGAAGCGGGCTATGACGCGCCGATCTACATCCACGGCGCGCTGCAGCGGCTTTGCGACTATCACATCGAGCAGGGCATCCCCCTGGGCGATCTTCGCCCCGCCACGATGGACAAGGCTGAGGCGCGAGACTTGCGCGAGGCGCTGGTGATCGCGCCCCCCTCGGCCTTTTCCTCGCCTTGGGTGCAGCGCTTTGCCGACCCGGTGATCTCTTTCGCCTCCGGTTGGATGCAGATCCGCGCACGCGCCCGCCAGCGCGGCGTCGAGCTGCCGCTGGTGATCTCGGACCATATCGACTGGGTCGACCTGACGCGCACGGTGCGCGAGGTCGATCCGTCCGAGCTGTGGATCACCCATGGCCGCGAGGAAGCGCTGATGCGCTGGGCGGAACTGGAGGGGCGCGTGGCCCGTCCGCTGCACCTCGTGGGCTACGAGGAGGAGCCGGAATGAAAGCCTTCGCGGTCCTTCTCGAACGGCTCGCCTTCACGCCGGGGCGCAATGCCAAGCTGAGCGTGCTGGCCGATTACCTGCGCCATGCGCCTGACCCCGAGCGCGGCTATGCTCTGGCGGCCCTGACCGGAGAGCTGGAGCTGGGCCGCGCGCAGCCTGCGGTCCTGCGCGCCATGGTGGGCGAGCGGGTCGATCCCGAGCTTTTCGCGCTCAGCTACGACTATGTCGGCGATCTGGCCGAGACGATCGCGCTGATCTGGCCGCAGGAGAATACGGCCCAGGACGTCGATCTGGTCGAGATCGTCGAGACCTTGCAGGACACGCCCAAGACCCGCGTCGGGCCGCTGATCGCGGGTTGGCTGGATCGGCTGGAACCCTCGGAACGCTATGCGCTTCTGAAGCTTGCGACCGGGGGGCTGCGCGTCGGGGTCTCGGCGCGGCTCGCGCGGGTGGCGCTGGCCTCGGTCGGCAGGCCCGAGCTGGAAGAGATCGAGGAAATCTGGCACGGGCTCTCGCCGCCCTATCAGCCGCTTTTCGACTGGATCGAGGGTGGCGAGAAACCCGAACGCGCGGGCTTTGCGCCGTTCCGGCCGGTGATGCTCTCGACGCCGACCGATCTCGAGGCGCTGACCGATCTGCCGCCGGGGGATTTCGCCGCCGAGTGGAAATGGGACGGCATCCGGGTGCAGGCCGTGGCCGAGGGCGGCGAGCGGCGGCTCTATTCGCGCACCGGCGAGGATATCTCCGGCGCTTTCCCCGATGTGGTCGCGCATATGGACTTCGAGGGCGCGCTGGATGGCGAGTTGATCGTGCGGCGCGGCGATCAGGTCGCGCCCTTCGGCGATCTGCAAAAGCGGCTGGGGCGAAAATCTCCGGGCAAGGCGATGCTGGCCTCCCATCCGGCGGCGCTGCGGCTCTACGATATCCTGATCGAGGGCGAGGAAGACCTGCGCCCCCTGCCCTTCGCGACCCGCCGCACCCGGCTGGAGGCCCTCGTGGCCGAACTGAATTCCGACCGGTTCGACGTCTCGGAACTGCTGCCCTTCGACACATGGGACGACCTTGCCAACCTACGCGAAGCGCCGCCCGAAGTGGTGATCGAAGGCGTCATGCTGAAACGCCGCGACACGCCCTACATGGCGGGCCGCCCCAAGGGGCCGTGGTTCAAGTGGAAGCGCGACCCGCGCATCATCGACGCGGTGATCCTGTATGCGCAACGCGGGCATGGCAAACGCTCGGGCTTCTATTCCGATTTCACCTTCGGCGTCTGGGAGGGCGAGCGGCTCGTGCCTGTGGGCAAAGCCTATTCCGGCTTCACCGACGAGGAACTGCGCAAGCTCGACCGTTTCGTGCGCAATCACACCGTGGAGCGCTTCGGCCCGGTGCGCTCCCTGTCGCCCGATCTGGTGGTGGAGGTGGCCTTCGAGGGGCTCAACCGCTCCACCCGGCACAAATCCGGCGTCGCGATGCGCTTCCCGCGCATCTCGCGCATTCGCTGGGACAAGCCCGCCGCCGAGGCCGACCGGATCGAGACGCTGCGCGCGATGCTGCCCGACGTGGACCAGCCCTAGCGGATCAGCACATAAGAGCCCGGCGCATCGCAGAGCGGGCGATACTTGCGCCCCTTGCCCATGGGCGGCGGCTCGATCTCCTGCCCGTCGCCCGTCTTGCGCAGCCATTTCGCCCACGGCTCCCACCACGACCCTTCGCGGGGCGCGCATTCTGCGGCCCAGTCGGAGGCAGAGGGGTGCAACATGCCGGGGCGGTGCTCCATCAAGCGGTAGCTCGCGCGCGGCGCGCCCGGCGGGCGCACGATCCCGGTATTGTGCCCGCCCGAGACCAGCGCGAAGGTGACGGCGCCCGGCAGCGACCATGTCAGCTTGAAGACCGAATGCCAGGGCGCGATGTGATCGGTCTGGGTCGCGACGGCGAAAACCGGCGTCTCGATATCCTGCAGGAAGACCGGCGCGCCGCGCGTATCCATCCGCCCCTCGGCCAGATCGTTGTCGAGAAACAGCCGGCGCAGATATTGCGAATGCATCTTGTAGGGCATCCGCGTCGCGTCATGGCTCCACGAGGCCATCGCGCCATCCGTCTCGCGCTCGCCCATCAGATAGGTGTGGACCGCCTGCGACCAGATCAGGTCCTTCGATTTGAGCATGGTGAAAGTGCCCGCCATCGCGGTCTTGTCGAGATAGCCCTCCTCCCACATCATGTCTTCGATCAGGCTCAGCTGATCTTCATTGGTGAACAGGCTCAATTCCCCGGCCTCGGTGAAATCGACCTGCGCCGCCAGCATCGTGAGCGAGGCCAGCCGGTCATCGCCATCGCGCGCCATCGCCGCCGCCGCGACCGACAGAAGCGTGCCGCCGAGGCAATAGCCCAGCCCGTGAACCTTTTCCGCCCCGGTGATCTCGCAGACCGCATCGAGCGCCGTCATCACGCCCTCTTCGCGGTAATCGTCGAAGCCCAGATCGCGGTCGCCCTCGTCAGGGTTCTTCCACGAGATCGCAAAAACGGTGAAGCCTTGCCCCACAAGCCAGCGGATCAGCGAATTCGTCTCCTCCAGATCGAGGATGTAATATTTCATGATCCATGCCGGGACGATCAGCAGCGGCACCGAATGGACCTTCGGCGTGCTGGGCTCGTATTGCAGCAACTCGATCAGATCGTTGCGCAGCACCACCTTGCCCGGCGTCAGCGCGACATCGGTTCCCGGGATCAACGTGGGCTCCGGCTTGGTGTCGCCTGTCATCACCTTGACCGCATCCTCGCCCCAATAGCGCGCCCCGCGCATGAGGTTCACACCGCCCTCCTTCAACGTCTGAGCGAGCACTAGCGGATTGGTCGCGATGAAATTCGTGGGCGACGCCATGTCGAGCCATTGCCGCGCGTAGAACTGCATCATCTGCTCGTGGCGTGCTTCGACCCCGCGCACATCCGTCGTCGCGTTGTGCCACCATTGCTGGGCATGCAGGAAACTCTGCGCATAGAGGGAATACGGGAACTTCTGCCAATCGGGCGCAGAGAAGCGGCGGTCCTGCGGCAGCGGCTCGAGCGGCTGCGCGCCCTCGTCGTCGCTCCGGTGCGGTGCCATCTCGCGTAACAGGTGCATCCATTTGCGACCCGCTTTCCAGCCCAACTCGGCCTGCTTGCCGGGGCTGAGCGCAAGATGGGTCGCCCAATCGGAAAACGCGAGCCCGAGCGAAATCGGAGACAGCCCGCCCTCGGCCCGGCCCATCAGCGCGTGAGACAACCGGTCGAGCCGCTCGAATGAGGCCAGTGCCGCGCTGTGCTCCTCGGCCTGAGGCGTGTCGGCCTGTGCAGATTTGCCCGCAGCTTTTCCGGCACCCTTGCCCGCGCCCTTGCGCGGCGGCGTCTTGTCCCCGGCCAGATCCTTCATCCCGCAGCCTCCTAGCGTTGCGATTCCGCGCCGACCCTAGCGCAAAACCGATGACAGTGGTTTGACCTGACGCAAGAGAACGCGCCCTCGCAACTCTTCACGCAAATAAGAGCCGATCTCACATGGGCGGGAGGCGCATGAAATATCGGAACTGAGGCATTGCTGCATCGGTTCACCCTGCACATCTCGAGACGCAAGGGCAAAGGCGAGATGGCAAACCGGGACACGCCACCCCCGGGGACCGCTGTCCACTGCCGATGCCCGACGACATACGGAAAGACCGGGTTTTCTCTCTCCACCCCTCCCTGCCCGGGTTTCCGACCGACCTGCTTCCGGGTTCTCCTGTCTCTCTTGCCCGGAAGCAGGCCCCTTCACTCCCAACTCCCCGCCCCTCTCGGGCGGGGCTTTTCTTTGCCCGCCTCACCTGCGCGATAGAGCACGCAAGCCTGCGCGCGGCCACGGGGTGACTCCGTGCGCCCGCGTGCTAGCTATGCCCGGTCATGTTGAGCAGGCTTCGAGACAATATCATTCCGCTGACGGTGGCGCTGTCGCTCCTGATGGAGCTGATCGACGCGACCGTTCTGGCGACCGCGATCCCGGTGATCGCGCGGGACCTGTCGGTGCCGGTGCTGTCGCTCAAGATGGCGATGGCGACCTATCTGATCGCGCTCGCGGCTTTCGTGCCGATCTCGGGCTGGATCGCGGACCGGATCGGGGCGCGGCGGACCTTTCTCGCGGCGATGGGCGTGTTTCTCGTGGCCTCGCTTCTCTGCGCGATCCAAACGAGCCTGACCGGGCTGGTGCTGGCCCGCGCGTTGCAGGGCATCGGAGCTGCGATGATGAGTCCGGTGGGCCGGTTGATCGTGCTGCGCCACACCTCCAAGGAGGAAATGACCCGCGCGATGGTCTATGTCACCCTGCCCGCGCTGATCGGCCCGGCGCTGGGCCCCTTCGTGGGCGCCACGGTGACGACCTTCCTCGGCTGGCGTTCGATCTTCCTGATGAACCTGCCGCTGGGTGCGCTGGCGATCTGGCTGACGCTGCGCCACATGCCCGCCGACGGCCCGCCCGAGCCGAAACCGTTCGACTTCCCCGGCTTCCTGCTCTCGGCCGTGGGTCTTGCGGCGGTGATGACCGGGTTTTCCGCGCTGGGCGAGCATATCCTGCCGTGGCAGGCCGCTGCGGGCCTCAGCGTCGCGGGCGTGGCGCTTCTGATCCTCTACTGGCTGCGGGCGCGCAATACGTCCGAGCCGCTTCTCGATCTCCGGTTGTTCCGGCACCGCACCTTCGATGTCTCGATCACCGGCGGGCTGATCTTCCGGCTGTCGAACGGGGCGATCTCGCTGCTGCTGCCGCTGTTCTTCCAACTGGGCCTCGGTGCTTCGGTGATGGTTTCGGGTGCGCTGACGGGTCTGAACGCGGTGGGCGCGGTCAGCCTGCGAACTTTCGTGCCGCGCATCCTCGACCGGTTCGGCTTCAAAAGGGTGATGATCTGGGCGGCGGTGATCCGCGGCGCGACGATCTTCGGCTTCCTCACCGTGACGAGCATCCATGACTGGCAACTGATCCCGCTTCTGCTGATCGGGGGCGCGGCGCAATCGGTCGTCTTCACGGCGATCAACTCCATCGGGTTCGCCGATCTCGACACGCGCGAGATGAGCCCCGCCACCGCCTTCACCGCGATGAGCCGTCAGGTCTCGCTCGCGCTCGGCATCGCGCTGGCGGGCGTGGTGCTGGAACTGACCGCAGGCTCGGCGGCGACCACGACAGGGGCCGAGATGATCCCGATCCACGCCTTCCTCTGGGGCTTTGCGATCGCGGGCGCGACGGGGCCGCTCTCGGCGCTCTATTTCCTGCGCCTGCGCCGGGGCGATGCCGACGGGTTGCGCCGCAAACGCCGGACGGTGGAGCCCTACGGTTCGGCCAAGGAGCGCTTCCGCGCTCCGCAATCCAAGCAACGTGAACCAGCCGAATGAGCAGTGCTGCACCGGACCCGAAAAATCGGGGATGCGCAGGGCGTTAACCCGGTGTAGCGTGGCGCCATGATCAAGCTCGACCCCCGCGATATCGAAATTCTGCGCGTGCTGGCGCGCGAGGGCCGCATCACCAAGGCGGCGCTGGCCGAGAAGATCAACCTCTCGCCCACTCCTGCCTGGGACCGGCTGAAAAAGCTGGAGAAAGCGGGCCTGATCGCGGGCTATCGCGCGACCTTCAACCTCAAGAAGCTCGGGCCGCATGTGACGCTGTTCGTGGCCGCCGAACTGGCCGATCACACCGCCGCCAGTTTCCAGACATTCGAGCGTTCGCTCGATCAGCACCCCGAGGTCGTGGGCTGCTGGGCTCTGGGCGGCGGCTTCGACTACCTGATGCAGATCGTGACCCGCGACATCGACGCCTATCAGCGGCTCATCGACTCGATGCTGGACGCGCGGATCGGCATCGCGCGCTACTTCACCTATATCGTCACGAAAGAGGTGAAGAACGCCGCCATGCCCCCCTTCGACCTCTTCGCAGACCAAATGGACTGACGGACGGCGCTATTTCAGCCCAAATCCGGGGCCCGCGCAGTCCATTCGGACTATTACCCTGTGAAATCGGGCGCAGAGTGATCTCAACCAAGGAGGTCTCTCATGCTCGATACCGCCATTTCCGCCCGCCCCGATATTGCCGACAAGCGCCTGCTGCGCAGCTTTTCCTATGTGAATGGCCGCTGGATCGCGGGCGAGACGGGCGAGGTCATCCCCGTCACCAACCCCGCCAATGCCGAACGTCTGGGCGATATCACCGCACTCAACCGCAGCCAATCGCGCGCAGCGGTCGATGCCGCCCAAGCCGCCTTTCTCGACTGGTCGATGACGCTGCCGCAGGAGCGTTCCGCCATTCTGCGCCGCTGGTTCGACCTGATCCTCGCAGCGAAGGACGATCTGGCGCGGATCATGGTGCTCGAACAGGGCAAACCGCTGAGCGAAGCCCTGGGCGAGATCGACTATGCGGCGAGCTTCATCGAATACTACGCCGAAGAGGCCAAGCGCCCGAATATCGAGGGCGTCACCTCGCATCTGCACGACGCCGAGGTGGAGCTGTGGTTGGAGCCCGTGGGCGTCGTGGGCCTCGTGACGCCGTGGAACTTTCCCGCCGCGATGCTGACCCGCAAGGCCGCCGCCGCCATCGCGGCTGGCTGCACCGTCGTCGCGCACCCCTCGCATGAGACGCCCTACTCCGCGCTGGCGCTGGCGGAACTGGCCGAGCGCGCGGGCCTTCCCGCAGGCGTGTTCAACGTGCTGACCGGCCACGCCCCCGAGATCGTCGAGCCGTGGTGCGACGACACCCGCGTCCGCGCGCTTTCCTTCACCGGCTCGACCGAAGTGGGCCGCCTGCTCTATCGCCAATCGGCGGAAACCGTGAAGCGGCTGGTCCTCGAACTGGGAGGCCACGCCCCGGTGATCGTCTTCAAGGGCGCCGATCTGGACCGCGCGGTGGAAGAGGTGATAAAGGCGAAATTCGCAACTTCCGGTCAGGACTGCCTCGGCGCGAACCGGATCTATGTCGAGCGCCAAGTCTATGACGAGTTCTGCCGCCGCTTCACCGAGGCCACGCAGGCGCTCAGCGTGGGCATTGGCATGGATGATCCCGATATCGGCCCGCTGATGAACGAAAAAGCGGTGGCCAAACAGGAAGAGCATGTCGCCGACGCACTGGCGAAAGGCGCGAAACTCGCCTGCGGCGGCAAGCGGCTCGATCGCGGCCCGCTGTTCTTCGCGCCGACCGTGCTGACCGATGTGCCTGATAACGCAAAGATCATGCAGGAGGAGACCTTCGGCCCGGTCGCTCCGATCACCGTCTTCGACACGGAAGAAGAGGTCTTCGCCAAAGCCAACGCGACCGAATACGGGCTGGTGGCTTACGTCCACAGCCAGAACCCGAAACGCATCTACCGCGCCACCCGCGCGCTGCAATTCGGCATGGTCGCGGTCAACCGCACCAAGGTCACCGGCGCGCCGATCCCGTTCGGCGGCATGAAGCAATCCGGCCTCGGCCGCGAAGGCTCGCGTCGCGGAATGGAAGAGTTCATGGAAATCAAATACGTCTGCCGGGACTGGGGCTGATCGCCCCGCCCGCCCGGACGCCCAAGACAAGAAGAAGGAGAGAAAATTGCTGACCAATGACCAACTCGACAAGTGGGATCGCGAAAGCTTCTTCCACCCCTCGACGCATCTCGCCCAGCACGCGCGCGGCGAGTCCCCCAACCGCATCGTCACCGGCGGCAAAGGCGTGTTCATCGAGGATCGCGACGGCAACAAGCTGCTCGACGCCTTTGCGGGCCTTTACTGCGTGAACGTGGGCTACGGGCGCACCGAAATCTCCGAGGCCATCGCCGAGCAGGCGAAAGAACTGGCCTATTATCACGCCTATGTCGGCCACGGCACCGAAGCCTCGATCACGCTGGCGCATATGGTCCTCGACCGTGCGCCCGATCACATGTCGAAGGTCTATTTCGGTCTGTCGGGCTCGGATGCGAACGAGACCAACATCAAGCTGGTCTGGTATTACAACAACATCCTGAACCGCCCCGAGAAGAAGAAGATCATCTCGCGCTGGCGCGGCTATCACGGCTCGGGCCTGATGACCGGTTCGCTGACGGGTCTGGAACTGTTCCACAAGAAGTTCGACCTGCCGCTGAGCCAGGTCGTCCACACCGAGGCGCCCTATTATTACCGCCGCCCCGACGAGGCGATGTCGGAAGAGGCCTTCACCGCCTATTGCGCGTCGGAGCTGGAGCAGCTGATCGAACGCGAAGGCCCCGACACCATCGCCGCCTTCATCGGCGAGCCGGTTCTGGGCACGGGCGGCATCGTGCCCCCGCCGGCAGGCTACTGGGAAGCGATCCAGAAGGTGCTGAACAAATACGACATCCTGCTGATCGCCGATGAGGTCGTGACCGGCTTCGGGCGTCTGGGCTCGATGTTCGGCTCGGACCACTACGGAATGAAGCCCGACCTGATCACCATCGCGAAGGGCCTGACCTCGGCCTATGCGCCGCTCTCGGGCACGATCGTCTCCGACAAGATTTGGAAAGTGCTGGAGCAAGGCACCGACGAGAACGGCCCGATCGGCCACGGCTGGACCTATTCGGCGCACCCGATCGGGGCTGCGGCCGGTGTCGCGAACCTCGAACTGATCGACAAGCTGGGCCTCGTCGAGAATGCGGGCTCGGTCGGCAAATACCTCAATGGCCAGATGCGCGCCGCCATCGGCGAGCACGCGAATGTCGGCGATATCCGCGGCGAAGGGATGCTCTGCGCAGTGGAATTCATGGCCGATCGCGACAATCGCGGCTTCTTCGACGCCTCCGACAAGATCGGCGCGAAGATCGCGGGCGCGATGGTCGAGCGTGGCGTGATCGGGCGCGCGATGCCGCAGGGCGACATCCTCGGCCTTGCCCCGCCGCTGTGCCTCACCGAGGCGGAGGCCGACAAGATCGTCGAAGTCACCGCCGACGCCGTGAAATCGGTTCTGGGCTAAGACCCCTCGGCAGGGGTCGTCTTACGAGGCGATCCCTGCCAGCCATTCGGCAATCGCTGCGCGGCTGTCTGGATCGGGCGAATGGTGTCGCACCATGAAATCGTCGAACCAGTCGCGCCGCGCCTCGGGCGTCTGATTGTCCGCAGCCCAGTCGATCTTTGCGACCATCCTGACCGCATCGCGATGACATCGCCCGCAGGATTGCGTGAAAAGCTGCGCGGGATCGGTCTCGGCCAAGGCGGCCCCGGCCCAGATTGTCAGAAAAACAGTCAAAAAGACGCGCATCACGCCCTCCCGAGAAACTCCAGAACCGAACGCGCCGCGCGCAGGCCGGGCGGCTCGCCCCCCTCGCCCAACCGGCGCATCACCTCTTCCATCGCGGCCATCTGCTCGTCTCGGGCCGCGTCTTCTTCCAGCAATTCCAGCATTTTCGCCGAGATGTCACGCGGCTTGCACTCGGGGCCGAGGAATTCCGGGATCACCCGCGTGTCCGAGACCAGATTGACCAGCGTCACCGTATCGATCTTCAGCATCCGCGAGATCACGTGCCAAGTCAGGAAATTCGCGTCATAGGCGATCACCATCGGCACCCGGTTCGCGGCCAGCTCCAGACTGACCGTGCCCGAGGCCGCCAGCGCGATATCGGCGGCAGCGAACGCCGCGCGCTTGTCGTCAGCATTCTCGACCACGATCGGCGCGACCGGCCAGCGCGCCGTCATCTCGCGCACCATCGGCGCCACGCCCCGCACCGTCGGCAACACGACCCGCAGCCCCGGCTCGCGGTCGCGCAACTGCATCAGCGCCTCGTCGAAGCGCGCCCCGAGGCGCTTGACCTCGCCGCGCCGAGAACCCGGCAGACACAGCGCCAGCGGTTGGTCTTCGCCGATCATATGGGTCTCGCGGAAGGCCGCCGCGTCCGCCCCGGTCGCGCGCGGCTCGGCCACGACGGGATGCCCCACGAAATCGCAGCTCATCCCGGCGGCTTCCATATAAGGCGGCTCGAAAGGCAGCAGCGCCAGCACATGATCGACCACCTGCGCCATCTTCGCCGCGCGCCCCGGACGCCATGCCCAGACCGAGGGCGCCACATAGTGGATCACCTTGAGATCGGGGCGTTTTTCCTTCACCAGCCGCGCAACGCGGAGGCAGAAATCGGGGCTGTCGATGGTGATCAGCGCTTCGGCACCGCTTTCGATCACATGATCCGCGGTCTCGGCGATGCGCCGTTTCAGATGGCGGTATTTCGGCAGGACCTCCATCAGCCCCATGACCGAAAGTTCTTCCATCGGGAAAAGACTGGTGAGCCCCTGCGCGCCCATCTCCTCGCCGCCGATGCCGGACCAGTCCACGCCCGGCGCAAGCCCGTTGATCCCCGCCATCAGGGCGCCGCCGAGCTTGTCGCCCGATGCCTCGCCCGCGATGACGTAGAGCCTCATGACGCTCGCGCCCAGAGAAAGAGGCCCGCAGCCTCGGCGGCCTCGATGACCGCGTCGCGATCCAGAAGCATCACGCCGCCCGCCTCGAAGGCTATCCCTGAAAGGCCAGCGGCGGCGGCGTTCTTGACCGTGTCGACGCCAATGGCAGGCAGATCGGCGCGACGGTCCTGATCGGGTTTCGGCGCCTTGTAAAAGACCCCTTTCACCGCTTTAAGATCGCCGCGCAAACCTTTGTGGTGACGCACGAAATCCAGCATCGCATCGGTGCCCGGAAGGGTCTCGACCGCAAGGCAAAGCCCGCGTCCGACGACCGCCCCCTGACCGATATCCGACGCCCCAAGCGTGGCCACGATTTCGGCCCCGCGTTCGGCATCTTCCTCGTCCACGACCGACGGTTTGCCGCATAGCACGCCCGCCTCGGGCAGCAGCGCGGGCGCGATCTCATGCGCGCCGACGACCTCCAGATCGAACTCTTCGAACACCTCGATCACCGCGCGCAGCGTCGCGTCGTCGCCCGCCTGCATCGCCATGGCGAGCCGCGGCACCAGCTGCGCCGAGCGGGGATCGAACTGCTCGGGATCGATCGCCGGACGCTGCATCGCGCCCGCGAACACCACCCGCTCGATCCCGCGATCGGCCAATTCGTCGAGAAACGGCACCAGACGCTCGATCCGAAAGCGCAGATGCTCGCCGTCCAGATCGCAAGGTGCGCCGATCATTTCGCAGACCAGAATATCCGGAACGGCCTCGGTCAGGATCGCGGGCAGACGGCCAGCCCCGGCGATCAGCGCGGTATGCGTGCCCCCGCTCATTTGCCGGGCGTCAGGAAGCTGCGGTCGGACGGGCCGAGGATGAAATCGAGCACTTCGCGCGCCAATTCGCCTTCGACGCCCTCGTCCGAGAGGGTCCGGGCGCTTTCGCGGAAACTGCCCTGACCGAGCGCCTCGACGGTTTTGCGCAGCGACGTGATTTCCTCGCGCGGCGTGCCACGGCGTTTCAGCCCCACGAGGTTCAACCCTTCAAGCCCCGCGCGCGGTCCCGCGACCAAGGCATGCGGGATCACATCCGCCGTCACCATCGACAGCGCGCCGATGATCGCGCCGCGCCCGATGCGGACGAATTGATGCACGCCCGACAGGCCGCCGACGATAACGTCATCGCCCAGAACGCAATGCCCCGCGACCGCGACCGAATTCACCAGAATGACCCGGTCGCCCAGCTTGCAGTCATGCGCGACGTGGCAGGACGACATGAACAGACCGTCATCGCCGATCTCCGTCAGCCCGCCGCCGCCTTCGGTGCCGGTATTCATCGTCACATATTCGCGGATGCGGTTGCGCTTGCCGATCTTCAGCCGCGTCTTCTCGCCGTTGAATTTCAGGTCCTGCGGGATCTGGCCGAGCGAGGCGAAGGGATAGACCTCCGTCTCGTCGCCGATCTCGGTCGCGCCCTGCAGCACGACATGGCTTTGCAGGCTGACGCCCCGGCCCAGCACGACCTCGGGGCCGACCACGCAGAACGGGCCGATCCGGCAGTCCGGACCGATCACCGCGCCGGCTTCGATCACCGAGGACGCGTGAATCTGCGCACTTGGGTCAATGCTCATGCATTCAGCCCTGAAGGTCCATCATGGCGGTGAACTCAGCCTCGGCGGCCAATTCACCATTCACCGTACCACGGCCTTCGAATTTCCAGATCTTGCCGCCGCCGCGCTTCACGGTGACATGCAGTTCGAGCACGTCGCCCGGCACCACCTTGCGGCGGAACTTGCACTTGTCGATGCCCATGAAATAGGTCAGCAGCGGCTTGTCGATCACGTCGAGCGAGATCCCCACCACCACGGCAGAGGTCTGCGCCATCGCCTCGACGATGGTGACGCCGGGCATGATCGGCTCTTCCGGGAAGTGGCCCTGGAAATGCGGCTCGTTCGCGGTGACGTTCTTGATGCCGACCGCGCCCTTGTTCGGGACGATGTCACGCACCTTGTCGATCAGCAGGAACGGATAACGATGCGGAATGATGCGCTTGATGAGCGACAGATCGGCTTCGGTGTAGGGGGCGGGTTCGGTCATGAGCTGTCCTCGTTCTTGGGCGCACTGCGCCTGCGGCGGTATCAGTTTGCCGCATCACGCGATCGTCGCTTTTGGATTGTTGCTAGCAATCGCGGCCCCGCTTGGCAAGCAGCGCGCGCTTGCTATTGCGCCGTCGTGGCGTCGCTTTGCGTGCCCTGAGTGCCATTCACGACCGGCAGGCCAAGCGGCAGACCGGGCGCATCTCGGGTCGCACCGTCGAGCGTGGAATTGCCGCCCGATTTGCCTGCGGAGTTGGGGCTGCTGTCGACAAATACACCTGCCTCGCCGCTTTGATCCGCGCCTGCGCCGCTTGACGATTGGCCCGAAGCGGGCTGGTTCGAACCAGGCTGGTCCGGCGTCGCGGGCGCACCTTGAGCCGCATCCGCCGAGCCCCCGTTCGACGTCGGCGGAACCAAGGGCGTCACGCGCCCGGCCCCGTCACCGATCTCCTTGTCGACGCGCGCGCCCAGTTCGGCTGTCACGTCCGCCTGCGCGAGCCCGCGGATGATCGCGCGGGAATCGAGCACGACGACTGCGCCACGCGCCTTCAGCACCTCGTCGAGCAGCGGCACCACGGTCTGCACGAAGGTCTGGTGTTCCTGATTCAACTGGCGCTGGATCGCATCGGCCTTGGCCTTCTGGGCCTTGCGAATATCGGTCGCCCGCGTGTCGAAGGCATCGGCGGCTTGCTGGAACTGATCCGAGGGCATCGTCAGCCGCTCTTCGGTGAGCTTGCGCTCTTCCGCCTCGAGTTGACTGGCGATCCGGTCGTTTTCCTTGCGCAGCGCGCTCGACGCGGTCTCGATCTCGGATTGCACCCGCTTGCCCCACAGCGAGTTGTCGTAAAGCCGCTCCCAATCGAGGGTGAGGACCGCGCTCTGCTGGACGCGCGGCCCGGCTGCGGGCGCCTGCGTGTGGGGTGTCTCCACCGCCGATTGCGCGACAGCCGCGCCGGGCCCGAAGGCCAGCGCGGCTGCAATGAAGGAAACGGTGACGCTGCTCAGACGCATCGCGCGCCCTTAGAACTGCGTGGAAAGCGACAGATCGAAGTTCTGGGTCTTGTCGTAGCTTTCTTTCTTGATCGCCCGCGAGAAGTTCAGACGCAGCGGACCGATCGCGGATTTCCAGAAGATCGAGACGCCGACCGCAGAGCGGACATGCATCGAGTCGTCGACCTCGTTGCCGCCGGTCCCGGTCGTGTCGTCCAGACCCCAGACCGAGCCCACGTCCCAGAACACGCCGCCGGTGATGCCGTATTCCTCGGGCAGACCGATCGGGAATTCCGCTTCGACCTTGCCGACCCAGTAGTAATTGCCGCCGAGCGCGTCGGTATTGCCCGCATTGAGGTCACGCGGACCGATGCCGTAGCTCTCGAAGCCGCGGATCTGGCTGCCCGAGAAGCGTTGCAAGATCGTCGAACCATCCGTGGCATCGACCGCGCCCCCTTCGAGCGAGGCGCGCAACGTCGCTTCCTCGTTGAAGATCTTGCGCTCGCCGACGATCTTCGCAGTGGTCTGGCCGCCTTTCACGTCACCGCCGACGCCCCAGAACTGCTGATCGACGTTGAACCGCCAGGTGAAGCGCGGGTCGATCTGTTCGCGCGCGGTATCATAGCTGTAGCGCAGACCCGGGCCGCTGTAACGCTGCGTGCCCTTGTCGGCTTCTTCGTTCAGCAGGATGTCCGAGGAGTCGCTCGGCACGTTGTTCAGCGTGTCTTCGCCGATCTTGTAGCTCACCTGCAGACGGCCGCGTTCGGAGACCGGGAATTCCAGTGCCGGCTCGACGCTGATGCGGCGCGTGTCGTAAGCGGTGTTCGACGCCGAGCTCGAGGTCGCATAGGCGGCCGAGAACTTCAGCGCCACGTCACGTCCGAGGAACGCCGGCTCGATGAACCGGAAGCTGGAGCTGTTATTGTCCTTGGTCGTGCCGATCGACACGCCGAGATACTGCCCGCGACCGAGGAAGTTTTTCTCTTCCAACGAGGCGTTGAAACCGATCCCGTCCGAATTCGAATAGGAGGCGCCGAAGCCGAGCGAACCGGTGGGCTGCTCTTCGACATTCACGTCGACGACGACCTGATCGGAGCTCGAGCCCGGCTTCGTGTTCACGTCGACCGATTTGAAGTAGCCGGTGCCGCGGATGCGGTCGGCAGCGTTCGAGATCTCGCGCGGGTTGTAGGGGTCGCCTTCAACCGTCCGGAACTCGCGCCGGACCACCCGGTCGAGCGTCGCGGTGTTGCCCTCGATGTCGATGCGCTGCACGAAGACGCGCGGGCCACGGACCAGCACGAAATCGACATTGACCGACTGCGTGCGCGGGTCTTGGGTGATGCGCGGCTCGACGCGGGCGAATTGAATGCCCTTCTTGATCGCAAGCTGCTCCATTCGGGTCACGGCCAGTTCGATCGCTTTCGGCGAGAAGGTCTGTCCTTGGCGGATCTTGGTGAGCGGCGCGAAATCGTCAGGTGCGACGCCGTCGATCTCGGAAGTCGTGTTGATCGAGTTGAAGTGGTATTTCTGCCCTTCGATGATGTTGAAGGTCATGAAGAACGCATCGCGCTGGCGCGACATCTGCGAGGACACGCCGGTGACCTGCACGTTCTTGTAGCCGCGCGCTTGGTAGAAATCGATCAGCTTCTGACGGTCGACCGGGATCCGGTTCGCGTTGAACGTGTCGTTCTTGACGAACGTGCGGAAGATCCCCGCCTGCTTCGTCTCGAGCACCTGACGCAGACGACGGTCCGAATAGGAGCGGTTGCCGGTGAAGGTCACGCGCTCGATCGAGGTGACCTTGCCTTCCTTGATCTCGAAGGCGACGTCGACGCGGTTATTGTCGCGGCGGATGACCTTCGGCACCACACGGGCGGCCATGCGGCCATCCTCGGAATAGGCGCGCGCCAGACGCTGGGCGTCGGCTTCGATCTGGGCCGGGTTATAGACGCGGTTCGGCTTCGCCTGAATGATCGTAGCGAGCTGCTCGTCCTTGATGATCTTGTTGCCTTCGAAATTGATCACGCTGATCGTCGGATATTCGGTCACGGCGATCTTGAGCGTGTTGCCCTGCGGCGTGATTGCAACGTTCTCGAACAGGCCGGAATTCGTCAGACGCTGGTAAGCGGCGTTGAGATCGGCTGCGGTGACGGCCTGATTGCGGGCGATTCTGGCGAAGGACAGAATCGTCGCCGCGTCGACGCGCTCGTTACCGGTGATCACCACCTGGGAGAAACTGTATTGCTGCGCTTGAGCGATCACGGGAACCGCAAGGCAACTCATTGCAACTGCTGGAAATACTACGCTGGCCCGCAGTGCCTTTCGCGTCGCACAGAGTCTCAGCATAGTTTGCACGCTCATAGACATCGCCCTCTCCCGCCGGAAGTTCACTTTTTCCCTTTGATAAGGGTCGTACCGAAGGGCGTAAGCGATGTCAAAGCTGGGATGGGGGCTCAGACCCGAGATTTTGTGGAGCGCGATCATCTTGCCACGAAAGAAAGGGCCGCGAAGGCGGCCCCGGGATCGACGATGAACGGGTTTTGCGGGCGTTTCGTGCCCTTTTCGGACCGGCTCAGATGCGCTGGAAGCTGGAAGCGTCGCCGCCGAGAATGTCGATCAATTGAATACCGATCAGCGCCGCGCCGAACAGCGCGACCAGAACCGCTGCGATGAACAGCAGCCGGTCCCCGACGATTTCCACCAACGGGCGAAGTTCGCGATAGTGATGCGCGATGATCTCGGACATGAGCGGTCTCCTTCGCGCGATTTGCGCTAAGAGTTCCCTACCCTGTCTTCATGACCGCATTGCGAGGCAATTGTGGCGAAATCTGGGCCGTCACCGCCGTAACGGTCCCGCTCAGCAGGTCAGATCGTTCCAGAGCCCGAAGACCATCAGCGTCAGTACCAGCGCCAGGCCGATCGACATGAAGACGTTCATCAGCTGATCGGAGGGCGGCTTGCCCGTGATCGCCTCGTAGAGGTGGAACATCAGATGCCCGCCATCGAGCACCGGGATCGGGAAGAGGTTCAGGAAGCCCACCGCCGTCGAGAGCACCGCAATGAACCAGATGAAATCGAGCACGCCCGATTTCGCAGCCGCCGCCGAGGTCTCTGCAATGCGCAGCGCGCCGGTCAGGTTACAGCTCGAGATCCGCTGTGCGATCATCGCCTGAATGCCCGAGACCGATTGCGTGATGATGCCCCAGGTCTGCCGCGCGCCGCCCACCAGCGCATCGACGGGACCGACCGATTGAGTCACCGGCTCGAACATGAACGAGCCCGTAGCCCCGATCAGGAAGCGCGTCTCGAACTGCCCGTCGCCCACCGGCAGATCGGTGCGGCGCGGCGCCAGCGTCACGGAGAAGGTCTTGCCCGCATCACCCTCGGGCCGCCAGATATCGAGCGAGACCGCCTTGCCCTCGCCCGCCTTCACCGCGTCCTGCAGATCGACGAAGCGATAGACCGGCTTGCCATCGATCGCGGTGATCACGTCGCCCGCGCGCAGCCCGGCATCATAGGCGGCAGAGCCCGGCTGAACGCCCGCAAACCGCGCCGGGAAAAGCTGCGGCCCCGTCGCGTCGGTTTTGCTGCCGTCGCGGGTCACGGTGTAATCGAGCGTCGGCCCTGCGGGCAGTTGATCGACCACATCGGACAGCGCCTGATAATCCGGCGTGGGCTTGCCCGCCACCGCGTCGATCACGTCGCCCTGCTGCAGATCGCCCGACCCGCCGGGCAGCGCCACGACGGTCTGGATCGCGGGCGTCTCGGTCGCCTGCCCCGTCCAGAGGCTCAGCCCCGCGATCACGCAGATCGACAGGATGAAGTTGAAGACCGGCCCGGCTGCCACGGTCGCAGCCCGTGCCCAAAGCGGCGCGCCATGCATCGTGTGGCGGCGTTCCTCGGCGCTCAGATGGGCCATTTCCTCGGAATCGACCCCGGCCGAGGCCGCATTCGCATCGCCCAGAAACTTGACGTAGCCGCCAAGCGGCACGGCGGCGATCTGCCAGCGCGTGCCATGCTTGTCGACGCGGCTGATCAGCTTCGGCCCGAAGCCGAGCGAGAAGACCTCCGCCTTGATCCCGGAAATCCGCCCGATGATGTAATGGCCGTATTCATGCACCGCGACGATGATCGAGAGCGCGACGACGAAGGCCACTACGGTATAGAGCAGATTGCCGAATTGGGGCAGCAGGTCCAAAACTCAGATCCTTCCGTGTTCACAAATCGCCATCGCGCGCGCCCGCGCTTCGGCGTCGCAGCTCAGAACCATATCGAGGTCTTTTGCGGCGATTCCAAGACCCTGGTCCCGCGACATCTCGCCCAGAACCCTCTCGACGAGCGTGGCCATGTCGAGAAATCCGATCCGGCCCGCGATGAACAGATCGAGCGCGACTTCCTTGGCGGCGTTGAACACGGTGCCCGCCAGACCGCCCGTTTCCATCACCTCGTGCGCCAGCCGCAGCGCGGGGAACCGCTCCAGATCCGGGGTGCGGAAATCGAGCTGTCCGATCTTCGCCAAATCGAGCTTCTCGACCGGCAGAGGTTTGCGCGCGGGCCAGTTGAGCGCATAGCCGATCGCGTGGCGCATGTCGGGCACGCCCATATGCGCCATCAGCCCGCCGTCGTGGAAGCCGACCAGCGAATGGACGATGCTCTGAGGATGGACGAGCACTTCGATCTGCTCCGGCGCGAAGCCAAAGAATTCTTTTGCCTCAATGACTTCCAAGGCTTTGTTAAACATCGACGCGGAGTCGATCGTGATCCGCTGACCCATGTCCCAGTTCGGATGCGCCGAGGCCTCGGCCACGGTGGCATGGGCGAGTTTCTCCATCGGCCAGTCGCGAAACGCGCCACCCGAGGCGGTGATGATCACCCGCTCGACCGCGGCGATATCTTCGCCCACGAGCCCTTGGAAAATCGCCGAATGCTCGCTGTCGACTGGCAGGATCGTCGCACCATGTGCGCGCGCCTCAGCCATAAGAAGCGGCCCGGCGGTCACCAGCGATTCCTTGTTGGCCAGCGCCAACGTCGCGCCCTGCGAGAGCGCCGCAAAACCGGGCGCGAGCCCCGCCGCCCCGACGATGCCCGACAGAACCCAATCCGCCGGGCGATAGGCCGCTTCGATCAGCGCCTGCGGCCCGGCGGCCACCTCGATCCCGGTCCCGGCCAGCGCATCGCGCAGCGCAGGGAGACATTCGTCGAACGCGGTCACGGCCAGATCGGCCTTCAGCGCCACGGCCTGCTCGGCCAGACGCGCGACATTGCGGCCTGCGCTGAGCGCGACCACGTCGTAGGCTTCCGCTCCGCCTTGCGCCATCAGCAGATCAAAGCAGCTTTCGCCGATCGAGCCGGTCGCCCCGAAGACCGAAACCTTCCGCATCGTTCAGCCTTCCGTCAGCGGCAGGGTCATCACCTGCGAGATCAGCATCAGGAACACGACCGCGCCGGTCAGCGCGTCGAAGCGGTCCAGCACACCGCCATGGCCCGGGATCAGCGAGGAGCTGTCCTTCACGCCGGTCGCGCGCTTGATCGCGCTTTCGGCGATGTCGCCCAGCTGGCCCGCGAAGGCCAGAAGCGGCGAAATCCAGATCATCGCGAGCCCGCCGCCCATCTGGGCGAAGAGAAAGCCCACGAGCGCCGCGCCGACCCAACCGCCGACCGTGCCCGACCATGTTTTCTTCGGGCTGACCTTGGGCCAGAATTTCGGCCCGCCCACCGTGCGGCCCACGAAATATCCCATGATATCAGAGACAACGACCACCGCGACGATCCATGTGATCGCGCCAAGCCCTGCCCCTTCGCGCAACGCCACGAGCCCATAGCCCGTCAGCATGATCGCCAGCGCATAGCCCGCGCCGAGCCAGCGCCGCCCGGTGCAGATCACTGCCGCCATGATCGGCACGATCAGCAGGTAGATCAGCCCGTAAGGCTCATGGATCGCCAAGACGAACGTCAGCGCAGCCGCCGCCACCAGGCCCAAACCGATCGCCTTGCCGGGACGTTCGGGGCGCAGCATCGCGGTGAGCTCCCAGATCATCAGACCCGTCACGAGCACCGAGAGCGCCGCGAAAACCGGACCGCCCCACCAGATCGCAGCGAGGCCGATCGCGACCATCGCAAGCCCAGAGGCGAGCCGCGGGACGAGATCGCCCCATTTGCCGGTCCGCGGCGTCTCCGTCACGAGGCAACCCCGCCGAAGCGCCGCTCGCGCCCGGCAAACCGATCGAGAATATCGGACAGCTCGTCCGGCGTGAAATCGGGCCAGAGCGTCGGCGTGAATTCATACTCCGAATAGGCCGCCTGCCACGGCAGGAAATTCGAGGTCCGCGTCTCGCCCGAGCTGCGGATCACCAGATCGGGGTCGGGCATGCCCGCGCTGTCGAGCCGCGACGAGATCATCGCCTCGTCAACCTCGTCAGCCTTGATCTTGCCCGCAGCCACGTCGCGCGCAATCGACTGGGCTGCGCGTTTCAACTCGTCGCGCCCGCCGTAATTGATCGCAACCGCCAGCGTCAGCTTCGAATTGCCCTTGGTGCGGGTCTCGATCGCGTCCATCGTCTCGCGCAGCAGCGGGTCGAGCGGCGTGCGATCGCCGATGAAGCGCAGCTCGACGCCCTGACGCGACAGCTCCGCCGCCTCGCGTTTGATCATCAGCCGGAACATCTTCATCAACCCGAGAACTTCCTGCGTCGAGCGCTTCCAGTTCTCCGTCGAGAAGGCGTAGATCGTCATGTAGCGGATGCCCAGATCGGGCGCGGCCTGCACGACCTTCTTGATCTGCTCGGCCCCTTTGCGGTGACCGGCCAGACGCGGCCAGCCCCGCTGGGTGGCCCACCGCCCGTTGCCATCCATGATGATCGCGACATGCAGCGGCGCCGGGGCGCCCCCGTCATGCCCCTGCGGGGTCTGGGCGATATCGGGAATGCTAGGGGCCATCGGCAATGTGATCCTTTTCGCTCAAGACGCAGGGGGGCTGAGGCGGATGCCTCAGACCTGCATGATCTCGGCTTGCTTGTCTTCGAGCGCCTTGTCGACCTTGGCGATATGCGCGTCGGTCATCTCCTGAACCTCGCTCTCCCAGATCTTCACATCGTCTTCAGACATGCCGTCGGCCTTGGCCTTCTTGATCTGGTCCATGCCGTCGCGGCGCACGTTGCGGATCGCGACGCGGGCGTGCTCGGCATATTGGGCGGCGACCTTGGTCAGCTCGCGGCGGCGCTCCTCGTTCAGCTCCGGGATCGGCAGCATGATGATCGTGCCATTGGTCTGCGGGTTGATGCCGAGACCGGATTCGCGGATCGCTTTCTCGACCTTGCCGACCATCGACTTGTCCCAGACGTTGATCGTGACCATCCGCGGCTCGGGCACGTTCACGGTGCCGACCTGGTTGATCGGGGTCATCTGGCCATAGGCTTCGACCTGAACCGGCTCCACCATCGAGGCCGAGGCGCGGCCCGTGCGCAGCGACGCGAATTCATGCTTGAGCGCGCTCATTGCGCCATCCATGCGGCGGGCAAGGTCATCGGTGTCGATCTCGAAATCGTCGGACATTGGGTATTTCCCCGTTCTTGTTGAGCCTCGGGCCGAGCTTTAGCGCAGCTCGCAGGCGAAAACTAGCATTTGTGACCGTCGCGCGGCGCTCAGCCCTGCACTTTGGTGTAGGTGCCCTCGCCTGCCAGAATGCCGCGGAAGCCACCCGGCTCGTCAAGCGAGAACACGATGATCGGCTTGTTATTGTCGCGCGCGAGCGCGATCGCCGAGGCATCCATCACACCGAGGTTCTTTTGCAGAACTTCGTCGTAGCTGACGGTGTCGTAGCGTTTGGCGTCGTCGAATTTCTGCGGGTCCTTGTCATAGACCCCGTCGACCTTGGTGCCCTTGAAGATCGCCTCGCAGGACATCTCGTTGGCGCGCAGCGTGGCGGCGGTGTCGGTCGTGAAATAGGGGTTGCCGGTGCCCGCGGCGAAAATGCAGACCCGCTTCTTCTCGAGGTGGCGCACGGCGCGGCGGCGGATATAGGGCTCGCAGACCTGATCCATCGGAATGGCCGAGATCACGCGGGTGAAGACGCCGAGGCCTTCCAGCGCGGATTGCATCGCCAGCGCGTTCATCACCGTCGCGAGCATCCCCATGTAGTCGGCCGTCGTGCGCTCCATCCCCTGAGCCGAGCCCGCAAGCCCACGGAAGATGTTGCCGCCGCCAATCACCATGCAGATCTCGACGCCCAGATCGCGCACCGATTTCACCTCATGCGCTATACGCGAGACGGTCGGCGGATGCAGGCCGTAGCCCTGATCGCCCATCAGCGCCTCACCCGAGATCTTCAGTAGCACGCGATTGTATTTGGCCGCGGGATGCGTCTCGGTGCTCATCTGATCCTCCGATGGGCTGTTGTCATTGGCGCGCAAAATGATCCAAATAGAGCCGGGGTTCAACCTCTTGCGAAAGCGTAGAGCCCCGAGCCCGCCAGAAAGCCTGCAAGAGCCGCCGATGCCGCCTGCCCTGCCCGAAATATCGCCGCGAACGCCCGTGCTGATCGCGGGAGCGACGGCGAGCGGAAAATCTGCGCTGGCGCTCTCGATCGCCGAGGCCGAGGGCGGCGTCGTGATCAATGCCGACGCGCTGCAGGTCTGGTCGTGCTGGCGGGTGCTGAGCGCGCGCCCCTCGCCCGAGGAAGAGGCCCGCGCGCCGCATGCGCTCTACGGTCATCTCGATCCCGGCGCCGACTATTCCGTCGGCCACTGGCTGCGCGACGTCACCCCGTATCTGGAGGCCTTCCACGCAGGCGGGCCGCGCCCGATCGTCGTGGGCGGCACCGGGCTCTATTTCACCGCTCTGACGCAAGGCCTGGCGGAAATCCCTGAAACGCCACCGGAAATCCGCGCCGAGGCCGATCAGCGGCGGCTCTCGGAGGGTCATGCCGGGATGCTGGACGAGCTGGACGATGCGACCCGCGCGAAGATCGACGCGCAGAACCCGATGCGGGTGCAGCGCGCGTGGGAAGTGCTGCGCGCCACCGGCGAGGGTCTTGCGGCGTGGCAGGCCCGCACCCCGCCGCCGCTTCTGCCGCTCGATACCGTCGCGCCGCTTCACCTCGATCCGGATCGCGACTGGCTGGCGGATCGCATCGACCGCCGCTTCGATCTGATGCTCGAACACGGTGCGCTCGACGAGGTCCGCGCAGTCGAGCCGATCTGGGATCCGAACGCGCTCTGGGCGAAGGCGATCGGGGCGCCGGAACTGATCGCGCATCTGCATGGCGAGCTCGATCTGAGTGAGGCGCGCGAGCGTGCACAGGCGGCAAGTCGCCAATATGCGAAGCGCCAGCGCACTTGGTTTCGTGGCCGCATGAAGGCGTGGCACAAGATCGCGTAGACTGTGACCCCGCGGCAACTGGGCGCCCGGGCTTCTGTGGAAAATTCCTTGGTTCACGCGAGAGTTGCGGGCTATCCTCCCGCCGAAATCGCGTAGGATCAAAGCATCGTGAAGCTCTTCTCGACACCGCCCCTCTCCCAGCTCTCGCAGGCCAAAACCGTGAAGCCCGGTGCAAGCGGCACGCCCGGCCCGGCGCAAACCGCGACCGACCTGCCGAGCCCTCCGAGTGAGCCGCGGCTGGTGCAGATCGCCCATCTCGCCAAGGGCGGGCGCTGGCGGGTAGAGGCGATGCGCGCCCATTCCGAGCCCTGCCTGCTGTGGTTCTCGCGTGGGCAAGGCCGGATCACGCTGGGCGGCGTGACCCGTGGCTACGGCCCCAACAACGCGATCTTCATCCCGCCGGGCGTGATGCACGGTTTCGAGATTTCCAACCAGACCCACGGTCAGGCCCTGTTCTTCGGCCGCGACAGCGACGTAGCCCTGCCGCCCGCCGCCCATCACCTGCGCATCCGCGAAGCGATCGCGCAGGGCGAGATCGGCTCGATCTTGGAGGCGATCCAGCGCGAGAGCGAAAGCACGCGCCCTGCCGCCGACCGCGCCCTGCGCAGCCATCTGGGCCTCTTGAGCGTCTGGCTAGAGCGACAGATCGCGAGCAATGCGAACGAGGCGATCCGCCCGAGCGCCGCGCGCCGTCTGGTCACGCGCTACGCCGTTCTGGTCGAGCGCGAGTATCGCGCGGGCACCCCGGTCGCCGATATCGCGCGCGAGTTGGGCGTAACGCCGACGCATCTGTCGCGCGCCTGCCGCGATGCCTGTGGGAAATCCGCGCTGGAGTTGATGCAGGAACGACGCCTTTATGAAGCACGTCGCCTGCTGCGCGACACGCCCGTCCCGATCAAGGATATAGCGCAGCTTCTGGGCTATCGCAGCCCGGGCTATTTCTCCCGCGCCTTTCAGGCCGGCACCGGCAGCACGCCGAACGCCTTCCGCCGCGCGAGCTGACCCGTGCCGGGACAGGCCGCCTGCCCGATCTTCCCCGACCCAGCGACACGAAAAAGGGCCGCGCCTTTGCAGACGCGGCCCGGGGTTTGGGGAGGTAAACCCTATCAGAAGAACCCGAGCTTGTTCGGGTTGTAGCTGACCAGCATGTTCTTGGTCTGCTGGTAGTGATCGAGCATCATCTTGTGGGTCTCGCGACCGATGCCCGATTGCTTGTACCCGCCAAAGGCCGCATGGGCCGGATAGGCGTGGTAGTTGTTGACCCAGACGCGACCTGCCTCGATCCCGCGCCCGAAGCGATAGGCACGCGAGCCGTCACGGGTCCAGACACCGGCGCCAAGGCCGTACATCGTGTCATTGGCGATCTCGAGCGCCTCGGCCTCGTCCTTGAAGGTCGTGACCGACACCACCGGGCCGAAGATTTCTTCCTGGAAGACCCGCATCTTGTTGTGGCCCTTCAGGATCGTCGGCTGGATGTAGAAGCCGTTCGCCAGATCGCCGTTGAAGCGCGCGGCGTCACCGCCGGTCAGCACCTCGGCCCCTTCTTCGCGACCGATGCTCAGGTAGGACATGATCTTGTCATGCTGCTCCTGGCTGGCCTGCGCACCGACCATCGTCTCCATCGCGCGGGGATCGCCCTGCTTGATGGCTTCGACGCGGGCGATGCAGCGCTCCATGAACTTCTCGTAGATGTCTTCCTGAATGAGCGCACGGCTCGGGCAGGTGCAGACCTCGCCCTGATTGAAGGCGAAGAGCACGAAGCCCTCGATCGCCTTGTCGAGGAAGGCGTCATCCTCGGCCATCACGTCCGAGAAGAAGATGTTGGGCGATTTGCCACCCAGCTCGAGCGTGACCGGGATCAGGTTCTCGGTCGCGGCCTGCATGATCTTGCGGCCCGTCGCGGTGGAGCCGGTAAAGGCGATCTTGGCGATACGCGAGGAGCTCGCGAGCGCCGCGCCGACTTCCGCGCCATAGCCGTTGACGATGTTCAGCACGCCATCGGGCAGCAGGTCGGCGATGACTTCCATCACGACGAGGATCGCCGCCGGGGTTTGCTCGGCCGGTTTCAGCACGATGCAGTTGCCCGCCGCCAGAGCGGGCGCCAGTTTCCATGCCGCCATCAGCACCGAGAAGTTCCACGGGATGATCTGACCTACGACGCCCAGCGGCTCGTGGAAGTGATAGGCGACGGTGTCGTTGTCGATCTCCGACATCGTGCCTTCCTGGCTGCGCAGAACGCCCGCGAAATAGCGGAAATGGTCGACGGCGAGCGGAATGTCGGCCGCCGTGGTCTCACGGATCGGCTTGCCGTTGTCCCAGGTCTCGGCGGCAGCGATCAGGTCGAGATTTTCCTCGATCCGGTCGGCGATCTTGAGAAGGACGTTCGAGCGCTCGGCAGCCGAAGTCTTGCCCCACGCGTCTTTTGCGGCATGAGCTGCGTCGAGCGCGGCTTCGATATCCTCTGCGGAGGAATGCGCGACTTCGCAAACCTTGCCGCCGGTGATCGGCGTGATGTTGTCGAAATACTTGCCGTTTTTCGGGGGCACGAATTTGCCGCCGATGAAGTTGTCATAACGGTCGCGGAACGGCGAAACCGAAACGCCCTTGAATTCAGGTGCCATATCGTTGGCCATTGGTCTTCCTCCCAGATTGAACGCAACCGACAGGGCTGCGCGCCATGGAGATCAGACTGCCCAACCGCGCGCTCTGCGCATAGCCGCTCTGCGCTGGTGGAATGCATCATCTGTCTCGCGCCTGAGACAGGTGCAGCCGCAGCATTGAGGATTTGCAGGGGCGCTGAGACTATCGAAGACAGCGCTTGTCGCGCGCGCTAGGAAGCGAAGTCCTGAGACACGTGGATTTCACGACGGCAAGTCGTTCGGGGACGGCCCGAGCCGGATCAGAAACGCGCCGTCCATCCCAGCGAAACCCCCATCGCCGAACTCTGCCCCGGCTCGTAGACGAGCCCCGCACCGAGTCGCCCGATCCCGGCCTTGCGCGAATAGCCGATCTGCAGGTCGGGCTGAGGGGCCGCGCTTTCGATATTCACCGAGGCTGTCGTCATCACGACCTTTTCGGACCGCGTATTTCCGACGGCTGCGCCGACAGCGGTCGGAACGCTCATCGTCAATTTCCCCGAGGCGAGCGCGATCGGCGTCGAAACCCCGACAGAGAGGCGGTCGTCCCCGGTCAGAAACCCGGTCTTGCTCAGGCCAATGGCATAGGCGTTCGAGCGCAATCCGCTCCCGGATTGGAGCAAACCGTTCCCGGAGAAGCTGGAGTTGCCATTCGCTGCGGTAAGCTCGAGAGTCGTCCCGTCGCCGAGAGCGACATTCATCCCGAGCTGTACGAAATGGGTATTGCTCGAAAGCCCGCCGCCAAACGCGCCCCCCACCGAGGTGCCCAGGAAACCGCCGTCTTCGTGCAGATTGCCGACGGTCATCGAAAGCGTGCTGGCGCCGAACCGGGCATTAAGCGAACCGGCGATATATTGCGAGCTAACATCGCCCGCGCCGCCGCCTGCCTGCGAAATCGAGGCCGACACGCCATCGCCGAGACCGATTTCGTAGTGAAGCGCGGAGTCGGTGTCGAAAGATTTCAGATAGGGCGCGGCCATCGCGGCACTGTCGACCCATTTCGTTCCGGCAATCGCGGAGCTGTCGCCATGTGACAGCGACAGGGTACCGGTGCCTGCGCTGAAATTGACCGGAGCGGTCGCCCCCATCGCGAAAGTCTCGGTGGAGGCTTGCGCGGCGCGGGCGTCGGCATAGTCGGCCACGAAGCTGCTCGCCGCCACGTGATAGCCGCGATCATAGGCATCCGTGACGATCATCCGCTGATTGGAGAGTGTCGCGCGCAGGGCGCCTGCGACGCCGCGGGTTGCGCTGATCGTGCTCTGGGTGGCCGGCACGGACGGGCCGTCGAGCGAGCTGGTCGTCTCGACTTTCAGCGTTCCGGCCGGTGCCTGAGCCTGTCGCAGGTTGAGCTCGCCCCAGCCATAGATCGGGTCGATCCCCACCGCACCGAGATCGGTTGCGCTGTTTTCGAGGATCTGCACGATTTGCTGACCGGTGAGTTCGGGGAACTCGCTCTTGAGCACCGCAACCGCGCCGGTGACATAGGGCGTCGCCATCGAGGTCCCGCTCATATAGGCGTAATCGCTCCCGAGATCGCTCGGGTAGGTCGAGAAGATATCCACGCCCGGCGCGGCGAGACAGTAATTCATCGCCTCGCCACAGCGGTTGGAAAAACTGGCGATCTGGTGGTTGCTGTCCACGGCCACGACGCCAAGTATCGAGCCTTCCATCTCCGGGAAATACTCCGGCAGGCCCGCCATCAGGCTCGGATTGGCACCGCCGTCATTGCCCGCGGCGAACACGCTCACCATGCCCGCCTTCGCCGCCGCGTCGAGCGAGTCGATAGTGGCCGACCCAAGCTGTTCGCGGATCTGGTCGGCGCTCGAAAACTGGTCGATCGTGAGCGTATTGTTATTGCTGTCCACATAGGCCCAGCTGTTGTTCATCGAGACCGCACCGGCATTGACCGAGCGCGTGACCGCATCGGCGTAGCTGCCCGCAGGCACCGAACCTCCGACGCCTTGCAGGATCATCAGCTTGGACCCCCAGGCGATCCCCTCAATCCCCTGCCCGTTCTGCACACCGGCAACGATCCCAGCCACATGCGTGCCGTGCCCGTCGGTGTCGGTGACGTCAGAGGTGTTGTCGAAATAGCTGTAGGAGAGCGCGCCATCTATGTTGTTCGCGAGATCGGGATGGGTCACATCCGCGCCGGAGTCGTAGATCGACACGAGCGTCCCCAGCCCATAGGCCCCCTCGGCGTAGCGATAGGCCGCCTCGGTCTGCGCAAGGCCGCCGCTTGCGAAATATTCGTCGGTCTCGAAGCTGCTGACGCTGCCGCCAGTGCCGGTAGTCGGCGCGTTGCCCGAGGGCGGCGGCTGTGTGTCGCTCGAGGAGCCGGACGAGCCCGAGGACCCGCCGCCTCCCCCCGCAGCGGCGGCCAGCCCCACCACACCGAGGCCAAGCAGCAGGAGCATACTGTTGGAGCCGGTCACGGATGTCGTGCTTGCCGCGGCAGTGTCCGCAGTATTTCCCGAAACGGTATCAGGCGAACCGGGCGCGGCGGGAGCCTGCGCGAGACCGTAGGAGACCGTCGCGCGACCTGCGAGCGCAATCCGCGCCGCGAGATCCTGTGCATGGACCTGTGTGACGGCAAGCGAGGTCAAAGCCGTCGCCGCCAGAATACGTCCCAACGTCATCAAGATCCCTTTCGCGGAAAAATGCCTGCTTCGCGGAGGTCCGGTCTTCTTTTTGTCTGGATAGCCTCAGCGATACTGTCCTTCTCCCCTTGCTTCAACGACACTTGAGTTAAGCATCGGTTAAACGCGCTGGCATGTGTCGACAGCGACGCAGGGAGCCCTCGGGAAATCCATCAGGGCGCGCTTAAAAACGCAGGAGACACGGTGCGAAATCTCAATGTTTCTTGGCCCGCCTTCGCGAAGTCGTAGATGGTGGGAGGTCGGATGCGCTGCGCCTCGCAAGCATGCCGGTCACTTCGGATACACGAACAATTGAAAGGTCATCGCGGCGCTCGGTCGGGTTGCATCGGCCCCTTTCGGCACAATCTGCAGCGTAGCGGGTCGCGTACCGCGGCGCGCGACGTTCAGTGAACCGCGCGCATCTATGACAGAACAGGCGGCCAAACGCCCCGCGTCTGAGCTACGTCAATGCGCGCTCAACCAAGCTCCATCGTTGCGATGGCTTGCAAGGACGCCGTCGTCTTCGGAGCGGTGCCGCGATACATGCGCGCCGTCTCGAAAGCCGGGGTGAAGCCGCACTCCGACAGACGGGCCCTAAGCAGCGTGTTACTCTCGGGCAGGTCGATCGAGACGGGCGCAGTCGGAAAGCGGTGCGCCGCGGCGCGTGCCAGCCGCATTGCATCGTCACTCCGCACGGCAATGATCGGCCCGATCTTGAGCCCCTCGCGACATTGCCGCACGGTCGCGAAGCCTGTGCCATCGCTGAGCCAGACCGTCTGGCGAGATGGGCCGGGGGCGAGCCAGCAGCTCAGGAAAGCGTCTCGCCGCACGCCAGATGCCTGCGCATCAAGCGCAATGAGGTGCTCCAGGTCAGAGGGCTCGGCCAGCACGACGCCTGTGTCGTCTTCGCGCGAAAGCATGCCCGTGAGCCGCAAGCTCGCGCCCTGACGCCGAAACCCGGAGCGCGCGTAATTGTCCTGCTGTGCCGCCACGCCATCGAGGCCGACGCTGCGCTCTCCTGCATGGCGCAGCGCATGTTGCCACAGGGCGAACCCGATGCCCTGCCCCCGGACTTCGGGCTTGCAGATATAGAGACCCAAGAAGGCGTTCTTCTCATCATGATTGACGACTGAGATCGCGGCCACAGGCGCACCATCCACCTCCGCGACGAAGAACCCTTGGGGATCGGCTGCGTAGAAAGCCTCGGCATCCGCGAGGCCGGGGTTCCAGCCCTCGGCGGCGGCCCAGTCGAGAACCGCCTCCAGCTCTGACAGATCGGCATTGCGCAGCATTATGCCCCCAACGCCTCGCGCAAGCTGGCAGGCGCGGAGGTGCGGTTTCGCAAGTCGAGAGAGCTGAGGAGGTCGAGAAGGTGATTTTTCATTAGCTCCTCCGCCAAATCGGCATCGCGTTCCGCGAAGGCGCGCATCAAAGCATGGTGGGCGTGGCTTTCGCACAGGGCCCCGCGCCGGTGCCAATAGAGCGCGATGATCAGCGAAGACCGCGCGACCAGCTGGGTGATGAATTCGGTGATCGTGGCCTGATCGGCAATCCGTGCGATCTCGAGGTGGAACTGCCCCGAGAGAAAGAGCGCCCGGCCCGCCTCGCCATCGTCGATCGCCGCGTGCTCTTCGTCGATGTGACGTTGAAGCGCCGCGAGGTCGTCCTCGGTGATCCGCTCGGCCGCCGAGCGCGCGGTGCGCGGCTCGAGCAGAGCGCGCGCCTCGAACACCTCGCGCGCCTCGCGCACCGTGGGCTGCGCGACATAGGCCCCGCGGTTGCGCCTCAGCTCCACCAGCCGGTCATGGGCCAATCGCTGCAATGCGGCTCGGATGATGGTCCGCGAGACACCATAGATCTCCCCCAGTTCCTCTTCCGACAGCTTGGTGCCCGGCATCAGACGATGCTCGTGAATCGCGAGCGCCAGATCATTGGCGATCGTATCGGGCATCGGGGCGGCGGGGAGCGGATCGTTCATCTTGAGGTCCTTTCGCTCACACGATGCCCCGGGCGATCCGCGGAGGACAAGCTGGATCGCTCCGATTCGGATTGTATACAATGTTGTGTCGTAATTTTGCGCATGCAGAAAATTTTTCTGCTCAAATTCGAGGCAAGGTCGGATTCACGGCACCGTGAGTTCGGAAAATGATGGCGAGCTGTCCGGTTCGCACCGAAGGCTGAACCCAGATCAAAGGGAAGCGATGCGATGCGAACGGCACATGATCTCGAGCTGGTGAACCTGACGAAGCGCTACGGCGACACGGTCGCGGTGGACGCGATCAACCATGTCTTCGCGCCGGGCAGCTATGTCTGCCTGCTCGGCCCCTCGGGCTGCGGCAAAAGCTCGACGCTGCGGATGATCGCGGGCCATGAAAGCGTGAGCGAAGGCGCGATCCGCCTGAACGGCGTTGATGTCTCCGCCCTGCCCCCGGCCAAGCGCGGCACGGCGATGATGTTTCAGAACTACGCGCTCTTTCCGCATCTCTCGGTCAAGGACAATGTCGCGTTCTCGCTGCGGATGAAGGGCGTCGACAAGGCCGCGCGCCATGCCAAGGCGATGGAGCTTCTCGAACTCGTCGATATGGCGCATCTCTCCGAGCGTCTTCCGACGCAGCTCTCCGGTGGGCAGCAGCAACGCGTCGCGCTGGCGCGCGCGCTGGTCACCGAACCGGAAGTGCTGCTTCTCGACGAACCCCTTTCCGCGCTCGACCCCTTCCTGCGGGTGCGGATGCGTGCCGAGCTCAAGCGGCTGCAGCGCGAGCTCGGCATCACCTTCCTTCATGTCACCCACGGGCAGGACGAGGCGCTCGCGCTCGCCGACGAGGTCGTGGTCATGAACAATGCCGTCATCGAACAGGCCGGACCGGCGCGCGAGGTGTTCAACACGCCCCGGACCGAATTCGTGGCGCGCTTCATGGGCGGCCACAACGTGGTCACGCTCGACGGGCAGCTCCATGCGATCCGCTCGGATGCGGTGCGCCTTGGCCCCGAGGGCATGCCCGCGACGGTCAGTGCGATCGAATATCAGGGCGACCGCGTCGCGGTGACGGCCCAGGCCGAGGGCCAGGAGCCGATCATCGCGCTGATGAGCGACGAGGCCTTCTATTCCAACGACATAAACCCGGGCGAGCAAGTGCGTCTTGCTTGGGATGAGGGGCGGCTGCACCGCCTCCGTGCCTGAAATCGACACTCCAACAGAGGGATACGTGACAATGTCGAAAACCGGTTATACCCGCCGCTCGATTCTGAAAACCGGGGCCGCCGCGCTTGGCGCCTCCGCCTTCCCGGCGCCGATGATCTGGGCGCAGGAAATCAAGAACATCACGCTGCGCCAGTTCGGCACGGGCGTGTCGAACCTCAATGACGTGGCCAACAAGGTGAAGGAAGATCTTGGCTTCACGCTCGAGATGACCGCGCTTGATTCCGACGCGGTGACCCAGCGCGCGGCAACCCAGCCCGACAGCTTCGATATCGCCGATATCGAATACTGGATCTGCAAGAAGGTCTGGCCGACCGGCAACCTGCAGGCGATGGATACCTCGAAGATCAAGAATTACGACAAGATCGTCGGCATCTTCAAATCCGGCAAGCTGACGCCCGAGAGCGAGATCGCGCAGGGCACCGCGCCCTCGACCGTAGGCTTCGTCGAGGGCCCCGGCGGCACCACTTTCGCCGATCAGGAAACCGGCTGGATGACGCTGATCCCGACCATCTACAACGCCGACACGCTGGGCATCCGCCCCGACCTGATCGGTCGCCCGATCGAAAGCTGGACCGAGCTGCTGAACCCCGAGTTCAAGGGCAAGGCTTCGATCCTCGACATCTCCTCGATCGGCATCATGGACATGGCCATGGTCTGCGAAGCGATGGGCGAGATCCAGTATGGCGACAAGGGCAACATGACCCGCGAGGAGATCGACAAGACCATGGCGATCTTCACCGAGGCGAAGAAGAACGGCCAGTTCCGCGCCTTCTGGAAGACCTTCGACGAGAGCGTGAACCTGATGGCCTCGGGCGAGGTGGTGATCCAGTCGATGTGGTCGCCCGCGATCACCGCGGTGAAATCGCGCGGCATCGACTGCGTCTACCAGCCGCTGAAAGAGGGCTATCGCAGCTGGGGCGGCGGTCTCGGCTTGTCCAAGTCGCTCTCGGGCATGGAGCTCGATGCGGCCTATGAATACATCAACTGGTATCTCTCGGGCTGGGTCGGCGGCTACCTGATGCGTCAGGGCTATTACTCGGCCGTGCCGGAAACCTCGAAGGACTTCATGTCCGACAACGAGTGGGGCTACTGGTTCGAAGGCAAGCCCGCGACGGATGTCATCACCAGCCCGACCGGCGACAAGCTGGCCGAAGCCGGCGAGACCCGCGACGGCGGCTCCTTCTACGACCGCATGGGCCATGTCGCGTGCTGGAACGCCGTGATGGACGAGAACCAGTACATGGTTCGCAAGTGGAACGAGTTCATCGCCTCGTGATGAACGAAGGTGGGGGGCTGTCTGCCCCCCACACCCCCCGAGGATATTTGAGCCAAGTCGAAGGGCAGGATCGCGATGAAAGTGACCCGCGAGACGGTGACGGGATGGTTACAGGCGGCGCCGCTGACGGTGGCGTTGCTGGGCTTTCTGGTCGCGCCGATCATTACCATCGTGATCGTCAGCTTCTGGCAGGCGACCGAGTTTTCGATCATCCCCGCCTTCAGTCTTGAGAATTACGAGTTCCTGTTCGGCTCGCCGGTGACCTACAAGGTCTTCGCCGCGACCTTCAAATACGCCTTCCTGACATGGGCGATGACGCTCGCGATCGGCTTCACGGTCGCCTATTACCTCGCCTTTCACATTCGCAGCCAGACGATGCAGATCGCGCTGTTTCTGCTGTGCACGATCCCGTTCTGGACCTCGAACATCATCCGCATGATCTCGTGGATCCCGTTCCTCGGGCGCAACGGCATCGCGAACCAGACGCTGATCTCCTGGGGCGTGATCGACGAGCCGCTGGAATGGCTGCTCTATTCCGATTTCTCGGTGATCCTCGCCTTCGTGCATCTCTACACGCTGTTCATGGTCGTGCCGATCTTCAACACGATGATGCGGATCGACCGCAACCTGATCGAGGCGGCGCGCGACAATGGCGCGAGCGGCTTCCAGACGCTGGTCCATGTGATCATCCCGCTGACGAAGCCCGGCATCATGATCGGCACGATTTTCGTGCTGACGCTGGTGATGGGCGATTTCATCACCGTGCGGTTCATGTCCGGGTCGCAGCGCGCCAATGTCGGGCGGCTGATCTCCAACGATATCGCGCTGCTGCAATACCCCTCCGCGGCCGCGACAGCGGTGGTGCTGCTGTGTACCGTGCTGATCGTGATCGGGATCCTGCTGCGCTTCGTCAACATCCGCAAGGAGCTCTGAGCCATGGAGAAACGTCCGCGCAGCTTCTACGTTCTGACCGTCATCTTCGCGCTTTTCGTGCTGTTCCTTTACGGGCCGACGATCACCATCGGCATCCTGAGCTTTCAGGGGCCGGAAGGCGGGCTGACCTTCCCAATGCGGGGCGTGTCGCTCAACTGGTTCCACGAGCTGTTCCAGCAGCAAGCCGTGGGCGATATCTGGGGCGCGTTCCGGCGATCCTTCATGCTCGGCCTGTTGGTCATGGTGACGACGGTCGTCGTCTCGGTCATGGCGGGCCTCGCATTTCGCAAGAAATTCCCCGGCTCCGGCATTCTGTTCTACCTGACGATCGCCTCGCTGGTGATCCCCTCGATCCTGATCTCGCTGGGCGTGGGGCTGATCTTCAACCAGCTCGGGCTGAAGGTGCATTGGGCGACCTCGGGCTTCGGCTCGCAGCTGACCTGGACACTGCCCTTCGGCCTTCTGATCATGTTCGCCGTCTTCAACCGGTTCGACAAAAGCTTCGAGGAAGCCGCGCGCGATCAGGGCGCGAGCGCATGGCAGACGATCCGCTTCGTGGTGCTGCCGATCATCGCACCTTCGCTGATCGGGGTGGCGCTGTTCGGCTTCACGCTGAGCTATGACGAATTCGCGCGCACGCTTCTGACGGCGGGCAGCTACAACACGCTTCCGCTCGAGATCTTCGGGATGACGACGAATGTGACAACGCCCGTGGTCTATGCCCTTGGCACGCTGACCACGGCCTTCTCGCTGCTGATCATCGGGGCGTTTCTGATCGCCGCCTGGATCATGGCACGGCGACGCGCCCGGCTTGGCTCTGATGCCGGGAAAGGCGTTTGATCCCAGATGCGCATTCTCTACATCAACCCGAATTCGACGGCGTCGATGACCAATCAGATCGTGGGCATCGCGCGGGCCGCGCTGCCGGACGCCGAGATCGTCGGCTGGACGAATGCGGAAGGGCCGCCCGCCATTGAGGGGCCCGAGGATGGTGCGCATGCCGTGATCGGGCTGAAGAAACTGTTGCCGGAGGCGAAGGGGATTGGCGCCGATCTGATCGTGATCGCCTGTTTCGACGATACTGGGCTCGAGGAGCTGCGCGCCGCCGCGCATTGCCCGGTGATCGGGATCGGTCAGGCCGCCTATGTGATCGGCGCGCTCGCCTTCGGGGCGTTCTCGGTGGTGACCACGTTGCCGGTATCCGTGCCGGTCCTCGAGGAGAATATCGCGCAGTACGGGCTTGCGGGCGCGTGCATCGCGGTGCGCGCGAGTGGCGTGCCGGTGCTGGCCGTCGAAGAGGGATCAGAGCCGGTCCGCGTGCGCCTCTCCGAGGAGATCGCCGCAGCCGGGAAGGAAGGCGCGCGCGCTGTTGCGATGGGATGCGCAGGCATGTCGCATCTGCGCGCCGATCTCTTCGAGAGAACCCGCGTTCCGCTGATTGACGGGGTCATCGCCTCGGCGCATCTGGCGCGGGCGATCCGGGCGACCCTGAATTGAGAGCAAACGCGTCCCTGAGGGCGAAGCACCCTGCCCGTGCTCCTGCCGCTCAGACGCCGAGATTGAGCGCCTTGGCCTTGCGGTAGAAGGTCGCCCGGCCGATGCCGAGATCGCGCGCGGCCGCCGAGACATTGCCGCCGTTGCGGGCCAGCGCGCGGGCCATTTCGGAGCGTTGCGCCTCTTCCAGCCCGTTGCGGATGCCGTGTTCCAGCAGGTCCGACGCGGGAAGCTGGCCGATCTGCCCCGCTTCGATCCCGAGATGTCGCCGCGCGGCGCGGGTGGCGCCGACGACCAGATCGTCGCGGTCGAGCGCCAAGAGCATCACGCCCTGCGCCCCGGTCTCGCCCGAGCCGGTCGAGAGAATGCGCGCGCCGTCATAGGAGGCACGAAACAGGTCCGCCTCGATCCGGTGCGCCGCGTCCTGCACGGTCAGCGCCACGAGCCGCGCATAGCCCTCGGTCATGTCCGAGCGCGCCGAGCTGACATCGATCACCCCCGCCAGATCACCCTGCGCACCGAAGATGGGCGAGCCCATGCAGGTCAGGACGGTGTTGCGGGTGCGGAAATGCTGATCGCGCCAGACAGTGACGGGACGCGCCTCGGCCACGCAGGTGCCGATGCCGTTGGTGCCCTCGACCCCTTCGGACCAGTCCGAACCGGGCGCGAGGTTCGAGGAATGGAAGTCATCGACATCCGCGTCGCGCAGGCGCTCATCGAGCACCAGCCCGCCCGCATCGGACAGAAGCACCGTGCAGCCCGCATCGCCTGCCGCTCGCGACAGTCGGTCGAGCACCGGCGAGGCGATCCGCATCATCAGACCCGCCCGCTCGCGCCGCTCGCGCATCTCGGCCTGGGTCAGACGCTCGTTGCGCCCGCCGGTTTCCGGGTCGATACGGTGATGGATCATCGAGCGGCGCCAGCTGGCCGCGAACCCCGCCCGCGTGGCGGATTTCGGCGAAGAGACGACCTCTCGCACGATATCGGCATGTTGGCGCGGAACGCCCGTATGCAGTGACGGCATGCGAAAGCCTCCCTCTCTTGCGCAGCCTATGAAAGCCCAAGCAGGTTAGGCCGATTCGGACCTTACACAACGTAAATTCCCGCTGAGCGAGCCGGCACCTGTCTCGGGGGTGAGACAGGTGCGGCTCAGTCCTCCTCGTGCCGCCGCCCGCGAAATCCCTGTGCGACCACGAATTTCTCCGAGCTGTCCGAGCGCGAGGCCGGCGGCTTCACATTCGCGACCTTGGTGAAGTTTTTCTTCAGGATCGTCATCAGCCCCTGCTCCGCACCGCCTGCGAGGACCTTGGCGACGAAAGTGCCGCCCTCTTCGAGCACGTCGAAGGCGAACTCCGCCGCCGCTTCGCACAAAGTGATGATGCGCAGGTGATCGGTGTTCTGGTGCCCCGAGGACGAGGCCGCCATATCCGACATCACCACATCCGCAGACCCGCCGAGCCATTCCTTGACCTTGTCGTCGGCGCCTTCCTCGAGGAAATCGAGCACATGGATCTCGGCCCCCGGGATCGGATCGACCTCCTGCAGGTCGACGCCCAGAACGGTGCCGACCTTCTTGCCCGATTTCTCGCCCAAGGCGTTCACGCGCTTGACGGCCACCTGACACCAGCCGCCGGGCGCGCAGCCCAGATCGACCACCCGCGCGCCGGGCACGAGGAAGCGATATTTGTCGTCCAGCTCGAGGATTTTGTAGGCCGCGCGTCCGCGATAGCCCTCTTTCTTCGCGCGCTGAACGTAAGGGTCGTTGAGCTGCCGCTCCAGCCAGAGGGTCGAGGACAGCCTGCGCCCCTTCGCCGTCTTCACGCGCACGCGCAGGTCGCGCTGCCCACGTCCGGAAGTGTTCTTGCCGCTGGGTGTCTTCGCCATCATTTCATCTCTTCTAACACGCCGTCTCCGGCCATTTGCGCATAGAGGAGCCCCTCGCGCAGGCCACGGTCGGCAATGGACATCTGGTCGGTGGGCCAGACCCGCATCAGGGCCTGCAGGATTGCAGCCCCCGACATGATCAAAGTGTGTCGGTCGCGCCCGATCCGAGGATCCGAGCGCCGCCCGGCGGGCCCGAGCTGCAGGAAGGAGCGGATCACCGCGTCGATCTCTCCCGAGGTCATGGTCAGCCCGTCCACCCGGTTGCGGTCATAACGCTTCAGGTTGAGGTGGCAGGCCGCGACAGTCGTCACCGTGCCGGAAGTGCCGATGATCTGGAACCCGTCCTGCGGGCTGCCCGCCGCATAGGGGGTGAAATCGGCGAGCTTTTCCTCGAAGAACCAGCTCATCAGGGCAAAACGCGCGGCATCGTCCTCGACATCGGCGAATTGATCCTTGAGCGTCGCGACCCCCAGCGGCACCGAAATCCAGTCGACCACGCGCGCTGCCGGGTCCGGCCCGTCGGGCTGGTTGAACCCTTGCGAGAGCCGCATGATCGCGCGCGCCCGATCACCGGGCGGCACGTCTTCGAGGTCGATCCAGACAAGCTCCGTCGAGCCGCCGCCGATATCGACCACCAGCACCTGCTCGGAATTGGGCGACACCAGCGAGGCGCAGGAGATCACGGCCAGCCGCGCCTCTTCCTCGGGCGGGATGATCTCCAGCGGCAGGCCGGTCTCGCGACGCACGTAGCGGATGAAATCGCGCGCGTTCTTGGCGCGGCGGCAGGCCTCGGTCGCCACCAGCCGCATCCGGGTGACCCCATGCGTTTCGATCTTGCGACGGCAGATTTGCAATGCCTGAACGGTGCGCGACATCGAGCTGCGCGACAAACGGCCATAGGTTTCAAGACCTTGGCCCAGCTGGACGGCTTTTGAGAAGCTATCCACCACCTGAAACTGAGAACCCCGTGGACGGGCAATCAGCATCCGGCAACTGTTGGTGCCAAGGTCGAGAGCGGCATATAGCCCCTCGCCGGACTTGGCGGATTTGGTCGCGGGGGACTCGACCTGAGCCGGTTTCACCGCCCGCGCGGGCGATGCAGCTGTCGGGAGCGCGCCCGCCGACCGGGGACGCTTGGGCGCCATGATTACGCCCTCCGATTTGAAGTTGCTCTAAAGCTATCGGTTTGCGCCTCCCGGTTCAAGGGAGCGCGACGCGGAAGTGATAGAAGGTCAGCGCTTTTCGCGGGCCGCAAGGGGGTCGCCCCGGCGCGCCCTCAGACCGCGGGCAGGATCACGGTGAAGCAGCTGCCCTCGCCCTTCTTGCTGTCGACGCGGAAGCGCCCACGGTGGCGCGCCACGATATGCTTGACGATGGCGAGCCCCAGCCCGGTGCCGCCCTTCTCGCGCGAGCGGTGGGTGTCGACGCGGTAGAAGCGCTCGGTGATGCGCGGCAGATGCTGTTCGTCGATGCCCTCGCCGCGGTCGATCACATCGACGCGATAGGCTTTGCCGCGCAGCACCGGCTCATGCGCAATCGCCGAGACGCGCAGCCGCACCTCGCCGCCCTGCCCGCCGTATTTGATCGCGTTCTCCACGAGGTTGGAGAAGACCTGCGTGAGCTGATCGGGATCGCCCTGCACCGGCAAAGCCCCGGTCTCGCCCTCGGAGATCAGCTTCACCTGTGCCGCCTCGGCGACGGGTTCGAGCGTCTGCGTGACGCCCTTGAGCACCAGCGCCAGATCGACCCTGCCGGTGGGCCGCATCCGCTCCTCGCCCTCGACGCGGCTGAGCGACAGAAGATCGCCCACCAGACGGTTCATCCGCGCCGCCTCGCGCTCCATGATCGACAGGAACCGATCGCGCGCCGCCGCATCGTCGCGCGCGCTCGAACGCAGCGTCTCGATGAAGCCCATCAGCGCGGTCAGCGGCGTGCGCAACTCATGGCTGACATTGGCCACGAAATCGCGCCGCATCGCTTCGGCGGTCTCCAGCGCCGTGATGTCCTCGAAACTCGCCAGAACCGAATTCGTGGAAAGCGGGCCTTCGGGCGCGGGCGGCAGCGGAGAGAAATGCACCAGCGTGATCGTCTCGGCCTGACCGGTGGGATGCAGCCGCAGGCGAACCGGATCGGGCCGCGCGCCGCGAAGTGCCGCGCTCACCGCCGCGCCGAAACCGGGCTGGCGCAGCACCGTCACATAGGGACGCCCGAGAAACTGCGTACCGAAAAGCCGGTTGGCCGCGACATTGCCCTGCGCGATCCGCTCGTCGCGCCCGATCAGCAAAACCGCGCTCGGCAGCGCGTCGAGAACCTGTCCGATCGCCCCTTGGCTCATTGCCATGCCTCCCCGCCTGCCATCGCTGTCGCGGCAAGGTTTGAGCGATGCGGCGCGAGCTGTAAAGCCTTGCCATGCCCGAAAAACCGACCCCTGCTTCGGTTTTGCAACTCACGCTTCGCAGTCAACAATCAGTGCCTTGTGAAATAAGTGAAAAAACGCTAAACCTAGGCGTGTATTTCATGGGATCTTTCCGGATCCCGTCACTTACACCGCGGGGGCGATGAGGTTTGCACTATTACTATGTCAAGAACCCCCCGTTCCCGTCTCGCCTTACAAGCCGTTCTCTTTCAATGTGTGAAGGCGTCTGAGACCAGCAACCTGCTGCTGGTCGACCCCGCGCGTGAGCTGCCGTCTTCGCTCAAAGAGATCTCCGGCCAGGCGATTCAGGTGCTTCAATACGACCAGATCACCGCGCAAAAGATGGTGAAGCTGCGCCCCGAACTGGTGCTGGCTCCGCTTCTGTCGGAGAGGTTCGACATTCTCGACCTCGCGAAGCGGCTCGAGGAATTCGGGTTCACCGGCAAGCTGCGAGCCTATTCCCGCCCGCTGCCCAATATCTCAGCCATCCGGCAGGAGGTGCGCGCCGCGCATCCCCAGCTCGACTTCGACATCTTCACCCTGCCGGTAGATGAGTTTCGCGACAATTAACCGATCGCTTTGAGCCCCTTCGAGAAGCGCGCGGCATTCTCGCGATAATGTGCGGCGGAGCCCAGCAGCGCCTGCAGTGCCTTCTCGTCAAGCTGGCGGACCACCTTGCCCGGCGCGCCCATCACGAGGCTGCCATCGGGGATTTCCTTGCCTTCGGTGATCAGCGCGCCCGCGCCGATCAGGCAACCCTTGCCGATCTTCGCGCCGTTGAGCACCGTCGCCCCCATGCCGATCAGCGAGCCGTCCCCGATCGTGCAGCCATGCAACATCGCCTTGTGCCCGACCGTGCAATTCGCGCCGATCACCAGCGGAAAGCCCATATCGGTGTGGCAGACGACGTTTTCCTGAATATTCGAACCCGCGCCCACGCGGATTTCCTCGTTATCGCCGCGCAGAGTGGCGCCGAACCAAACCGAGGCCTCAGTTTCCAGCACCACCTTGCCGATCAGATTGGCGTCGGGCGCGACCCATGCGTCTTTGGCGATTTCGGGGGCGATCCCGTCCAGTTCGTAAATCATCTTGCCTCGAACTCCCTGTTCAGTTTTCGCACGAATTCATTCAGCCCGGTCTGACGGTCGCGGCGGCTGCGCTCGGCGGTCAGGATCGTGCGCAACTGCTCTTCGGCGCGGTCGAGATCATCATTGACCAGAACATAGTCATATTCCGACCAATGGCTGATTTCGGCGAGCGATTTTTCCATCCGGCCGTTGATGACGGCATCGCTGTCCTGCGCACGGCTGCGCAGACGCTCTTCCAGCGCCGCAATCGAGGGCGGCAGGATGAAGATCGAGACCACGTCCTTGCCCAGCGAGGAGTTGCGGATCTGCTGCCCGCCCTGCCAGTCGACGTCGAACAGCGTATCGCGCCCCTCGCCCATCGCGGCCTCCACCGGGCCTTTCGGCGTGCCATAGAAATTGCCGAACACCTCGGCATGTTCCAGCATGTCGCCCTGATCGACCATCTTTTCAAACTCGGCGCGGGATTTGAAGAAATACTCCACCCCGTCGCTCTCGCCCGGGCGCGGATCGCGGGTCGTGGCCGAGACCGAGAAGCGCAGCGTCGGGTCCCAGTTCATCAGCCGCTTGGCCAGCGTGGATTTGCCTGCGCCCGAGGGCGACGAAAGGATAATGAGAAGGCCGCGGCGGCTGGTATCGGGCATCGGAATTACTCTACGTTCTGGATCTGCTCGCGCAGCTGGTCGATCGCGTATTTCAACGCCAGACCGATCCGCGTCAACTCCGCATCGCCCGATTTCGAGCACAGCGTATTGGCCTCGCGGACGAATTCCTGCGCGAGAAACTCGAACTTGCGGCCCACGGGCCCGGTCTCGGCCAGAAGCGCACGAGCCGCCTCGACATGGACGCGGAGGCGCTCGATCTCTTCGGTGACATCGGCCTTGATCGCGATCAGGGCCAGCTCCTGCGCGACCCGGTCGGGATCGGCCTCGGTGGCCTCCATCACCCGCGCAAGCGCGGCCTTCAGCGTCTCTGCTGCCTTCGGGGCGCGCGCGGCAGCAGCCTCTGCGGCCTCGTCGGTGAGTGCGGCAATCTCGTCGATGCGCGCGGCCAGCAAAGCGCCGGTCCGGGCGCCTTCCTCGCGGCGCATCGCAACAAAACTCTCCAGTACGGGCTCGAAACTCTCGAGCAGTGCTGCCAGCAGTGCCACGGGATCCTCGATCGTGCCGCCCGAGTGGTCGACCACTCCGCGCATCGCCATCAGATCGCTCGGCTTGAGCGGCGCCAGCGCCACGCCCTTGCGTTCGGCGGCGCGCTCAACCTTGTCGACGGCGGCAAGGGCGGCATTGAGCACGTCGGGCTCGATCCGCATCGCGGCGCTGCCCGCGGCCTGCGTGAGCTTGAGGTTCAGCGTGACATTGCCCCGCGCGACCCGGTCGCCGACCGCCTTGCGCAGCGCGGGCTCCAGCCCTTCGACATCGGGCAGCCGCAGCCGCAGGTCGAACCCTTTGCCATTGACCGAGCGCAGATCCCAGCTCCAGTCGTGCCCCGCGCCGCTCCCCTGTCCGGCGGCAAATCCGGTCATCGAGACAGTCGCGGCGGCGGGCGCCCCCTCCGGGCGCGGCTCTGGAGCGGGTTTAACCATTTAAGAGTTTCTTTCCCCATGTGACGAAAAAATGGCCTAACTTGGCCTTGGTAAGAGTTCAGTAACGATTTCGCCCTGACGGTCAACCGCAAGGCGGCACATGCCGCCCGATCGCCGGGCGCGAGACAGCCACCCCGCGCCCATGCCGCGCGGGACGAAGTAAGGATGATTGAAATGGATCGCGAGACCGACAGCAACGCCGCATCCCCCGCCTCGGCCAAAGGTCGCCGGATCGGCAACGAGCTGCGCGCCTATTGGGAAGCGCTGCTGGCCGGCCGCCCGATGCCCGCGCGCGCCGATATCGATCCGCGCGGCATCGACCGCGCGCTGGAATTCGCCTTCATCCTCGAGCGGATCGCGCCGGGCATGGGGCGGTTTCGTCTCGCGGGCCAGCATATTTGCGACCTGATGGGGATGGAGGTGCGCGGGATGCCCCTGACCTCGCTCTTCGCGCCCGAAGGCCGCAAGCAGATCGCCGATCTGACCGAGGCCGTCTTCGCGCGCCCCGCCATCGCCGAGGCGCAGCTTGTCTCGGAGGCCGGGATCGGCAAGCCGGGTCTGGCCGGTCATCTTCTGATGCTGCCGCTTACGGATGATTTCGGCGCGGTGACGCGGGTGCTGGGATGTTTCGTGGCAGAGCCTCTGCGCAATACCGGCGAGGCGGAAGACATTCACGATGCGGGCCGCGCCCCGCGTCGTTTTACCTTCACGGGCGCCCGGATCAAGCCGCTGGAGATGCCGCCCCAGCCCAAACCTGCCGGACGCGATTTCCGCGCCGCGCCCCAATTCGAGCAGCCCGCGCCGATGCCCGCCAGTTCGGGCTTTGCGGAGGGCCAGACGCCCTACACGCCACGCCCAAAAACCCGCGCCGAGCATCTGGCCGAGATGACGCCGGACGAGCGCCGCGCGATGTTCAGGGTGGTGCGTCAGGAGGGGTAAAGAAGCCCTCGCGCAGCCGCCGAGCTACAGCCCGCAACTCCCTGTCACGCTTTGATTATTCTCTGCAACGCCACGCATGAAAAAGGCCCGGACACAAAGGTCCGGGCCAATCAATCCGTTGAAACCTGCCGCAGCGCGGCGCGCGCTTATTGCGATGCCGCTTTCGCGAACTTGCGGCGGTCCTGCAGCTCCTCGGCGACGAGGAAGGCCAGTTCCAGCGACTGGCTTGCGTTCAGACGCGGGTCGCAGGCGGTGTGGTAGCGCGAGGACAGATCGCCATCGGTCACGGCGCGCACGCCGCCGGTGCATTCGGTCACGTCCTTGCCGGTCATCTCGAAATGCACGCCGCCGGGGATCGTGCCCTCGGCTTTGTGGATCGCGAAGAATTCCTTCACCTCGCGCAGCACGGACTCGAAGGGACGGGTCTTGAAACCCGAGGCCGATTTGATCGTGTTGCCGTGCATCGGATCGCAGGACCAGACGACATTCGCGCCCTCGGCCTCGACGGTGCGGATCAGGCGCGGCAGGTGATCGCCGACATTGCCCGCGCCGAAGCGCGCGATCAGGGTCAGACGACCCGCCTCGTTTTCCGGGTTCAGCTTCTCCATCAGCACCTTGAGGTCGTCCTCGGTGGTGGTGGGGCCGCATTTCAGACCGATCGGGTTCTGCACGCCGCGTGCGAATTCGACATGCGCGCCGTCGGGCTGACGGGTGCGGTCGCCGATCCAGAGCATGTGGCCGGTGCCCGCGATCGGCAGGCCGGAGGTGGAATCGATGCGGCATAGCGCCTCTTCATATTCCAGCAGCAGCGCCTCGTGCGAGGTGTAGAAATCGACCGAAGCCAGCTCATGCGCGGTTTCCGAGGTCACACCCGCGGCCCGCATAAAGTCCATCGCCTCCGAGATCTGATCGGCGACCTGACGGTATTTCTCGGCATCGTCGGCATCGGTGAAGCCCGCGATCCAGCTTTGGACGCGGTGGATATCGGCGAAACCACCGGTCGAGAAAGCGCGCAGCAGGTTCAGCGACGCGGCCGCCTGCGTGTAGGCCTGCAGCATCCGGTTCGGATCGGGCAGACGCGCCTCCGAGGTGAACTCGAAGCCGTTGATGATGTCGCCGCGGTAGCTCGGCAGCTCGGTGCCGTCGATGGTCTCGGTCGGTGCCGAACGCGGCTTGGCGAACTGCCCCGCCATGCGGCCGACCTTGATGACCGGAACCTTCGCGCCCCAGGTCAGCACGACCGCCATCTGCAGCATCACCTTGAAGGTGTCGCGAATGTTATCGGCCGAGAATTCCCCGAAGGACTCGGCGCAATCGCCGCCCTGCAGCAGGAATGCTTCGCCGCGCGCGGCTTTCGCCAGCTCCGCCTTCAGCGTGCGTGCTTCGCCCGCGAAGACCAGCGGCGGCATCCGCGACAGCTGTGCCTCGACAGCGTTCAGCGCCCCCTGATCGGGATAGTCGGGCATCTGAACCCGCGGTTTCGCGCGCCAGTCCGATTTGCTCCAACCCTTGCCCATCTGATCCTCCAAAAGCGTGGTCGTTTCATTCGGCGCCGCTTATAGACGGCGCGGGTCAGGGAAACAAACCCGAAATTGCATTTCCGCACGCCTGCGGGCCCCTCCGTAAGTTCCCCCTCTTGCGGCGGGCACCAATTTCCTGTTTCGGTGATTCACCACAGATGACGGATTGACGACATGCCTGATCCCCGCCCCACCCGTCGCCCAGCCCCTTCGCAGGGGATGATCCGGATCGCCCCGGACGCGCGCCAGCGCTCGGTCGTCTTCATGCTTCTCGACCGGTTCACGATGATGGCCTTCGCCAGCGCGATCGAGCCGCTGCGCCTCGCCAATCAGGTTTCGGGCCGCACGCTCTACACCTGGAAACTGGCCTCGGAAACCGGCGAGGATGTCACCTGCTCGAACGGCACGACCTTCCGCACCGATATCGGGCTGGAGGAACTGGGCCGCGATACGATGGTGCTGGTCTGCGGCGGCATCGACGTGGCCGAGGCGGTCACCAAGCCGCTTTTGAACTGGCTGCGGCGCGAGGCACGGCGCGGTGCTACGATCGGGGGCCTGTGCACCGGCTCTTATGCGCTGGCCCGCGCGGGGCTACTCGACGGCAAACGCGCGACGATCCATTGGGAGAATGTCGACGCCTTCGCCGAGGATTTCCCCGATATCGAGCTGACCAAGGGTGTTTTCGTGATCGACGGCAACCGGGTGACGACGGCGGGCGGCACCGCCTCGATCGACCTGATGCTGCGGCTGATTGCCCGCGATCACGGCGAAGAGCTGGCCAATACGGTGGCCGATCAGCTGATCCATTCCTCGATCCGCTCGGATCGCGACACGCAGCGGCTGTCGATTCCCACCCGGATCGGGGTGCGCCACCCCAAGCTCGCGCAGGTGATCGGGCGGATGGAACGCAATATCGAAGACCCCATCAGCCCCGCGACGCTCGCGACCGAAGTGGGCATGTCCGCGCGCCAGCTGGAGCGGCTGTTCCGTCGCTACCTCAACCGCTCGCCGAAGCGCTACTACATGGAATTGCGGCTGCAAAAGGCGCGTAACCTGTTGATGCAAACGGAAATGAGCGTGATCAACGTGGCCATGGCCTGCGGCTTCGCGAGCCCGTCGCATTTCTCGAAATGCTACCGCGCGCATTACCAGACCACACCTTACCGTGAACGCGGCGCGAGCGCTGCGGGCGAAAAGGAAAGCCTGGACTCCACCGTGGATTTAGGGCCGGAAGACTCGCTCGACTGAAAATTGCGCAATCGACCCCCGCGCCTTTCACGAATTTGCACATAACCCCAAATTGCCGTTACGTCGCATTGCGCGCACCTTGACCTTCGGGTCCGTTTTTCGCGTCATCGCGCCACTCGCGGTTCTTCACATTTGACAAACCGCGCACTAACCTCGCGCAAGAACGCGAGTTCCAACACGGGAGTGAACACATGAAAAAACTGCTTCTGGCTTCGGCTGCGATCGCGCTTGGCGCGACTGGCGCATATGCCGATGACGTGAAGATGGGCGTCCTGCTGGGCTTTACCGGCCCGCTTGAATCGCTCGCCCCGCCGATGGCGCAGGGTGCCGAGATGGCGATCAAGGAAGTCTCCGATTCCGGCAAGCTGCTGGGTGGCGACACCGTGACCGCAGTCCGCGGCGACTCGACCTGCGTCGACGCAGCAGCCGCGACCGCGGCAGGCGAAACGCTGGTCACTACCGACAAGGTCGCTGGCATCATGGGCGCAATGTGCTCGGGCGCGACCACCGCTGTCCTGCAAAACGTCGCCATGCCGAACGGCGTCGTGATGATCTCGCCCTCGGCAACCTCGCCGGCACTCTCGACGCTCGAAGATGATGGCCTGTTCTTCCGCACCGCTCCGTCGGATGCGCGTCAGGGCGAAGTCATGGCCGACGAGATCCTCGAGAAGGGCATCAAGAACGTCGCCGTGACCTACACCAACAACGACTACGGCAAGGGTCTCGCCGACAGCTTCGAGAAAGCCTACAAGGCCAAAGGCGGCACCGTGACCATCTCGGCCGCGCACGAAGACGGCAAAGGCGACTACTCCGCTGAAGTCGCATCGCTCGCTTCCGCAGGTGGCGACGCGCTCGTCATCGTCGGCTATATCGACCAGGGCGGCTCGGGCATCCTGCGCGGCGCGCTCGACACCGGCGCCTTCGAGACCTTCGTCTTCCCGGACGGCATGGTCAGCCAGACGCTCGAAGACAATTTCGGCTCGGAAATCAACGGCTCCTTCGGCCAGCTTCCCGACTCGGCAGGCGACGGCATGAAGACCTATCTCGGCATGGCCGAGAAAGCCGGGTTCGACGGCTCGTCGGCTTATTCGGGCGGCGCCTATGACGCGGCGGCTCTGATGCTGCTCGCGATGCAGGCGGCGGATTCCACCGACCCGAAAGTCTACAAGGACAAGGTCATGGAAGTCGCGAACGGCCCCGGCGAGAAGATCTATCCCGGCGAGCTGGGCAAGGCGCTCGACCTGATCAAGGAAGGCAAGCCGGTCGACTATGAAGGCGCGACCGCCGTCAACCTGATCGGCAATGGCGAAGCCGCGGGCACCTTCCGCGAAATCGCGATCAAGGACGACAAGATCGAGACGGTGAAATACCGCTAAGCGGTCATCAGAGCTGAAGCAGCCCGGAGCGATCCGGGCTGTTTTCAATTATAAAACAACAAGATGCGGCGTGAAGCTAACGCGCCTACAACTCAGGGGACCCTATGATCCGGGTTGAAAACCTAGTTAAATCCTTCGGCGGATTCCGCGCGGTCGATGGCGCGAGCCTCGAAATCGCGACCGGCTCGATCACCGGGCTGATCGGCCCCAACGGCGCCGGCAAATCCACGCTCTTCAACGTCATCGCAGGCGTACACGAACCCACCGCGGGCCGTGTCACGATGGATGGCGAGGACATCACCGGGCTTGCGCCCCATGAGCTGTTCCACAAGGGGCTGCTGCGCACCTTCCAGATCGCGCATGAGTTTCCTTCGCTCACCGTGCGCGAGAACCTGATGATGGTGCCCACGGCCCAAGCGGGCGAGACGCTCTGGAACACATGGTTCGGGCGAAAACATATCCGCGACGAGGAAGCGGCGCTTCTGAAGAAAGCCGATGAGGTTCTTGATTTCCTGACGATTTCGCATCTCAAGGATGAGAAGGCGGGCAACCTCTCGGGCGGCCAGAAGAAGCTTCTGGAGCTGGGCCGCACGATGATGGTCGAAGCCAAGATCGTCTTCCTCGACGAGGTCGGCGCGGGCGTGAACCGGACGCTTCTCAACACGATCGGTGATGCCATCGTGCGCCTCAACAAAGAGCGCGGCTACACCTTCTGCGTGATCGAACACGACATGGATTTCATCGGCCGCCTCTGCGACCCGGTCATCGTGATGGCCGAGGGCAAGGTGCTGGCCCAAGGCTCTGCCGATCACATCATGGAAAACGAAGCGGTCATCGAGGCCTATCTGGGCACCGGGCTGAAGAACAAGGTCAAGGCCGAGGAAACCGCCGAGACCGCCGCCCATGAAGACCACGGCGCGCAGCCCGGTCTGGGCGATGAAGCCGGCAAAGGGGGTGCCCAATGAGCTATCTCAACGCCTCCAACATGACCGGCGGCTACGGCAAGGCCGACATCCTGCACGACTGCACATTGACCGTCGAAAAGGGCGAGATCGCCGTGATCGTCGGCCCCAACGGCGCGGGCAAATCCACCGCGATGAAGGCGGTCTTCGGCATGCTAGGCCTGCGCGAAGGCAAGGTCACGCTCGACGGGCAGGACATTACCGCCCTCTCGCCGCAGGACCGCGTTAAGAAAGGTATGGGCTTCGTCCCGCAGGTAAACAACGTCTTCCCGACCATGACGGTCGAGGAAAACCTCGAGATGGGCGCCTTCATCCGCGACGACGATTTCCGGGGCACGATGGATCAGGTCTTCGATCTGTTCCCGATCCTGAAGGAAAAGCGCCGCCAGAACGCGGGCGAGCTGTCCGGCGGCCAGCGTCAGCAGGTGGCCGTGGGCCGCGCGCTGATGACCCAGCCGAAACTGCTGATGCTCGACGAGCCGACCGCGGGCGTCTCGCCCATCGTGATGGACGAGCTGTTCGATCGCATCATCGAGGTCGCCCGCAGCGGGATCTCGATCCTGATGGTCGAACAGAACGCCCGCCAAGCCCTTGAGATCGCGGATAAAGGCTATGTCCTCGTGCAAGGCGCGAACAAATACACCGACACTGGCGAGGCCCTTCTGGCCGACCCGGAAGTCCGCCGCACCTTCCTGGGGGGCTGAGGAATGGAACTCATCAACGCGCTTGTCGCGGTCACCAATTACGTCATCATCCCCGCCACCGCCTATGGCGCGCAGCTCGCGCTCGGGGCGCTCGGGGTCACGCTGATCTATTCGATCCTGCGGTTTTCCAACTTCGCCCATGGCGACACGATGGCCTTCGGCACCGGGGTCGTGATCCTGATCACCTGGGGTTTCCAGGCGATGGGGATCAGCTTTGGCCCGCTGCCGACCGCCCTTCTCGCCCTGCCCTTCGGCATCGCGGTCACCGCGGCGCTGATGCTGGGCACGGACAAGGTCGTTTACCAATATTACCGAAAAGTCAGGGCCGCACCCGTGGTCATGGTCATGGTCTCGGTCGGCGTGATGTTCGTGATGAACGCGCTCACGCGCTTCCTGATCGGCGTCGACCAGATCAACTTCGACGACGGCACGCGCTTCGTCATCAACGCCCGGCAATGGCGCGACATGACGGGACTGCACGAGCCGCTGACGCTGCGCTCGACCCAAGTTATAACCGTCGTGACCGCCATCATCACCGTGGCCGCGCTGTTCTGGTTCCTCGGCAAGACACGCACCGGCAAATCCATGCGCGCGTTTTCCGATAACGAGGATCTGGCGCTGCTGTCGGGCATCGACCCGAACAAGGTCGTGGCGGTCACCTGGATCATCACCGGGGCGCTCGCGACCATCGCAGGCACGCTTTACGGGCTCGACAAGTCGTTCAAAGCCTTCACCTATTTCCAGCTCCTGCTACCGATCTTCGCCTCGGCCATCGTCGGCGGCATCGGCAACCCGGTGGGCGCAATCGCGGGCGGCTTCGTGATCTCCTTCTCGGAAGTGGGGCTCACCTACGCATGGAAGAAGGTCGCGACCTATCTGGTCCCGAACTGGGAGCCGGACGGGCTCGTTCAGCTTCTCTCCACCGATTACAAATACGCAGTCAGCTTCACGATCCTGATCCTCGTCCTGATCTTCAAGCCGACCGGCCTCTTCAAGGGGAAAATCGTATGAGCAGCAATCGTCAGGCTGGCGAGACCAGCCGTCTCCGCGCCCCCCTCTTCTTCGCCATCATGGCCGCGCTCATCCTCCTCGAGGGCTTCACCTCGGGCTGGAACTCGGCGCTCGGCATTCTCAACATGGGGCTTCTGTCGGCGATCATGGCGCTCGGCGTGAACATGCAATGGGGCTATGCGGGGCTGTTCAACGCGGGCGCGATGGGCTTCCTCGCGCTTGGCGGCCTCGCCCCGGTGCTGATCTCCATGCCGCCCACCCCCGGCGCCTTCTCGGGCGGCGGTCCGGACATCATGGCGGCCTTCTTCGTGGCGATCGTCGCGGTGCTCGCGGCGGTCTGGATCTGGCGCAACCTGCGCGGCAAGACGCGCGGCCTCGCCGTGACCGCCGTGCTGATCGTCGGCTTCTTCACCTATCGCTGGCTGTTCGATCCGGCGGTCGAGGTGATCGAGGCGATCAACCCCTCGGCGCAGGGCAACCTCGGCGGGCTGGGCCTTCCGACGCTGATCTCTTGGCCCGTGGGCGCGGTTCTGGCCGCAGGGGCTGCGTGGCTGGTCGGCAAGACCGCCCTCGGCCTGCGCTCGGATTACCTTGCGATCGCCACGCTCGGCATCGCAGAGATCATCGTCGCGATCCTGAAGAACGAGCAGTGGCTCGACCGCGGCGTGCTGAACGTCAACGGCATCCCGCGCCCCTGGCCCGTGCCCTACGAGATCGACCTGCAGAACTCGCCCGATTTCGTCGCACAGATGCAGAGCTGGGGCCTCGATCCGCAGCTGGGCTCGACCATCGCGGTGAAGCTGGCCTTCCTCGTTCTGTTCGTGATCGTCATCCTCGCGCTGATCTGGCTGACCGAGATGTCGCTGAAATCGCCCTGGGGCCGGATGATGCGCGCGATCCGCGACAACGAGATCTCGGCTGCGGCAATGGGCAAGAACGTCACCCGCCGCCACCTGCAGATCTTCGTGCTGGGCTCGGCGGTGATCGGGCTTGCGGGCGCGATGATGATCTCGCTCGACGGGCAGATGACGCCGACCTCCTACAACCCGCTGCGCTACACCTTCCTGATCCTCGTGATGGTGATCGTGGGCGGTTCTGGCAACAACTGGGGCTCGATCCTCGGTGGCGTGCTGATCTGGTATGTCTGGGTCAAGGCGGGCGACTGGGGCCCGGATATCATGGGCGCGTTGGCCGCACCGTTCCCCGATGGCGGGCTCAAGGATCACCTGATCCAGTCGGCCCCGCATATGCGGATGCTCGTGATGGGGATCATCCTGCTGATGGTGCTGCGCTTCAGCCCGCGCGGGCTCTTGCCGGAGAAATAAAAACGAGGGGCTCTGCCCCTCGCCCGTTCCGGGCTCACCCCGGGATATTTCTTCCAAGCCGAAAACAAACGCGCGCCCCGAAAGGAGGCGCGCTTTTTTCGTTACTCCTCGCCGCCGTCGAATTGGGCGACGCGGGCGCCCGCCTTGTTCGTGGTGACGACGCCGAGCGATTTGAGTTTGCGGTGCAGCGCCGAGCGCTCCATGCCGACGAAATTCGCGGTGCGCGAGATGTTGCCCCCGAAGCGGTTGATCTGCGTGAGGAGGTATTCGCGCTCGAACAGCTCGCGCGCTTCACGCAAGGGCAGCGTGGCGAGCGCACCGCCCAGAACGATGCGCCCCTCATCCGCCGGGCCTTCCTGACCGGGCAGCTCGCGCGCCTCGATCGCGCCCGTGCCTTCGCCGAGGATCAGCACCCGCTCGATCACGTTGCGCAGCTGGCGAACGTTGCCGGGCCAATCCATCGTCTGCATCAGCGCCGCAGCCTCTTCCGAGATTTCACGCAGCGGCAGGCCCTGGGTCTCGTTGAACCCGCGCAGGAAATGATCGGCCAGAAGCGGCACGTCCTCGCGCCGCTCAGAGAGCGGCGGCACCTCGATCGGCACCACGTTCAGCCGGTCGTAGAGCTCCTGCCGGAAAAGCCCCTCGCGGATCTGCGTCATCAGATCGCGGGTCGTCGACGAGATCACCCGCAGATCGACGCGGACCTTGTCGGCCCCGCCGACGCGCAAGAATTGCTGCTCGGTCAGAACCCGCAGGATTTTCGACTGCGTGCCGAGCGGCATCTCCGCCACCTCGTCGAAATAGATCACGCCGCCGTGGGCCTGCTCCAAGAGGCCCTTCTCGACGCCGCGCTCGGGTGTTTCGCGCCCGAAGAGCACCTCTTCCATCCGGTCGGGTTCGATCGAGGCGGAATTCACGGTGATGAAGGGCCCCGCCGCACGGGTCGAGAACTGGTGGATGTAGCGCGCGGCCATCTCCTTGCCCGAGCCCGGCTCGCCCGTCAGCATCACCCGGCCATTGGACTTGGTCACCTTGTCGAGCTGATCCTTCAGTCGCCGGAACGCCGCCGAGTCGCCGATCATCTCGCCCGAGGACATGTCGCGGCGTTTCAGCGTCGAGTTCTCGCGCCGCAGCCGCGCCGTCTCCATCGCGCGCGAGATCACCACCATCAGCTGGTCGATGTTGAAGGGCTTCTCGATAAAGTCGTAGGCGCCCTGCTTGATCGCCGCCACCGCGATCTCGATATTGCCGTGGCCCGAGATGATGATCACCGGCACGTCCGGGTTGTCGCGCTTGACCGTCTTGAGGATGTCGATCCCGTCCATCTTGCTGTCCTTCAGCCAGATATCGAGGATCATCAGCGCCGGTTCCTGGGCGTTGATCTCATCCATGCACTCGTTGGAATTCGCCGCGAGCCGTGTCTTGAAGCCTTCGTCGCGCAGGATGTCGGCGATCAGCTCGCGGATGTCTTTCTCGTCGTCGACGATCAGAATGTCGCTCATGTCACTTCCCCGGGGGCTTCGCCCCTCTCCTTGATGGCTCTGAGCGCTGCTCGCGCGCGTGGGAGCCTGATTTCGGCGAGCGCCCCGCGATGGGCACCCTCTGCAAAGGCGGGCGCGTCGCTCAGCGTCAGCGTTCCACCATGTTCCTCAATGATCTTCTTGACGATGGGAAGGCCCAGCCCGGTGCCTTTCTCGCGCGTCGTCACGTAAGGCTCGAACAGCCGCGAGCGGTCCGGCGGCAGGCCGATCCCGTTATCCGCGATATGGATTGTCACATGCTCGGGCGCGACCTGCATATCGAGGCGAACCTCGGGCGCGAAGCCTTCTTCCACGTTGCCTTTTTCCGTATAGGATTCAATCGCTTCGCCTGCGTTCTTCACAAGGTTCGTCACCGCTTGCGAAATCATCGTCGCGTCCAGTTCGACGATCACCGGCTCGGTCGGGACATCCGTCACCAGTTTCGCGCCATGCAGGCTGTCTTGCTGCAGGGTCGCGGCGTCGCGCACCAGTTGAGCCAGATCGTGATCGGCACGGTCGGGTTCCGGCATCCGGGCGAAGCGCGAAAATTCATCAACAATGCGCCGCAAGTCATTGGTTTGCCGCACAATCACGCCGGTGAGCTGATTGAGCGTCTCGAGATCTTCGCCCTCGGTCATCTTGCCAAATTTGCGCTTGATCCGCTCGGCCGAGAGCTGGATCGGCGTGAGCGGGTTCTTGATCTCATGCGCGATGCGGCGCGCCACGTCGCCCCATGCCGCCATGCGCTGCGCCGAGACCAGATCGGTCACATCCTCGAAGGCCACCACATAGCCCTCGGGCGTGCCCAGATCGTTGCGCCGCACCGCCATGCGCACCAGCAGGCTTTCCAGCCGCCCGCCGCGGGAGACCCGGATTTCCTCCTGCGCGACCTCGTTAAGACCGTCTTGCAAGCGATTGTAAAGCCCGACGAATTCCGGAACGGCGGTCGAGAGTTCGCGAGCATTGTCACGCGCACTATCGAGCGCCAGCAAGGTCATCGCCGCCCGGTTCACGAAGTCAATGCGCCCATCGGCATCAAGCCCGATCACCCCCGAAGTCACCGAAGACAGCACGGAATCGAACATCCGCCGACGTTCCTCGGTCTCGCGGTGGTTCTCGATCAGGGCCATGCGCTGGCCCTTCAACTGCCCGGTCATCCGGTTGAACGCCTCGCCGAGGGTCGCGATCTCGTCGTCGCCCTCGGCCTCGATGACCCGCGCATCCAGATCGCCCGACCCGACGCGCTCTGCCGCGGCGGCAAGCCGTCCGATGGGGCGCGACAGGCGCTCTGCGAACCACAGGCCCATCCAGAGCGCGGCGAGGATCAGGATCAGCGCGAAGCCGAAGTAAAGCAGCCCGAATTCGAAAATCACCCGGCCGCGCGCGCTTTCCAATTGCTGATAGAGCGTCACCGTCTCGCGCGTTTTATCGAGCAGCGCGAGGATCTGCCCGTCCACCTTGCGCGAGATATAGAGATAGCGGTCTACAAATGCATCGAGCCGGATCAGCGCGCGCAGTTCCGAGTTCGGCCAATCCTCGATCAGCACCGTCTCACCCTTCTGCGCCTCGACGATGTCGCGCGGGGAAGGTTCTTCGTAATCAAAGAGATAGGAGCGATCGCCGCGGGCTACGATCCGGCCCGTGCCGTCGATCACATAGGCCTCTTTCACGCCGCGCTGGATGCCCGCCTGCCCGGTGATCAGCAATTCGCGCAGTTCGCCATCCGACATGAAGGTCGAGGCCTGCCGCCGCAGATTGAGGAAATTCGCGAGCGCCCGGCTATCCTGCACAAGATCGCGCTTATGCTCGGACTGATACGCCTCGGCGGCCTGAAGCGACGTGCCCACGACCGAGCGCACGCGATCCGAGAACCAGCCCTCGAGACCGATATTCACCGTGAGGAACGCGAAGACCGCGACGAGGATCGTCGGCACCAGCGCGATGCCCGCGAAAACGCCCGTCAGGCGCAGGGTCAGCCGCGATCCGGCGGAATGCGCGCGCCGTGCCGCAATGATCTGCACCAGCCGCATCAGGATCAGACCGGCGAGTAGCAGGAAATAGACGAAATCGGCGAGCAGGATCAGGCGCAGCGCGGTGCTGTCCGCCCCCTGTCCCAAGGGCCCGAGGACTATAAAGGTCGCAATCGCGAGCGCCGGGCCCAGAACGACCAGACCGAAGGTAAACAGGTTGCGCACCCGCTTCTGGCGGCGAAAGCGCGCCAAACGGTCCCAGCCTGAGCGATATGCCGTGCTGCCCTGCACTAATGCCCCCTCATTCCAGACCGTGGCTCGCGAATCCGTGTGAACGGAAAAGCCACAGCCCCCTGTTGCGGGTTTACATCAGTTTGCGGCGGCGTGTCACCTGAATATCCAGATCGGTGATCTTTTTACGCAACGTATTGCGGTTGATGCCGAGCAAATCGGCACATCTGGCTTGGTTGCCACCGGTCGCGTCGAGCGCGATTTCGATCAGCGGCGCCTCCATTTCCTTCAAAATCCGGTCGTAAAGGCCCGGCGGCGGCAGCGTGCCGCCGTGAAGGTCGAAATAGCGCCGCAGGTGGCGCGCGATGGAGGCCGAGAGCTTCTCGCCTTCGCCACCCTGACGCAGCGGCTCGATCGCGGGCTGGTTGCCCAGCACGAATTCCGCCTCGGCGCGGGTGATTTCTTCCTCGGGCGAGGTCACCGCAAGACGGCGGATCGTGTTCTCCAACTGGCGCACGTTGCCGGGCCAGGAATAGGCGCGCACGAGTTGCAGAGCCTCGGGCGTGAAGCGGCGCAGACCCAGCCCGTCGCGCTCGGCGCGGGCAAGGAAATGCTCGGCCAGAAGCGGGATATCCTCGACGCGCTCGCGCAGGCTCGGCACGTTCAGCGTCACGCCGCCCAAGCGGTAGAACAGGTCCTGACGGAACTTGCCCGCCTCCATCAGCCCCGCGAGGTCGATCTGCGTCGTCGCCATGATCCGCGGCGCGGGATCGGGCAGCGCGTCGAGCATCCGCACGATCCGCGCCTGCGTGTCGTCGTCGTAATCGCCAACCTCGTCGAAGACGAGCGAGCCGCCCTTGGCCTTCGCCACCAGCGCCGCCGGGCCGTCCGCGCCCTGAAGATCGCCCGCCTGCGCCACCACGAAGGGCAGCGTGCGGCGATCCGAGAAGTCGTGAATAGCCTTCGCGATCAAGGACTTGCCTGTGCCACTCTCACCCGCGATCAGCACCGCGAGATCGGCGTTCATCACCCGTGCTACAAGCCGGTAAAGTTCCTGCATCGCCGGGGTCCGCCCGACCAGAGGCAGATCGCCCGCATCGCCGCCGCCTTCGATCTCGCGCGGGGCGATCGGGCTACGGCGCTTCTGCTCCAGCGCCTTTTGCGCGCGCTTCATCAGGTCCGGCAGATCGAACGGTTTGGGCAGATAGTCGTAAGCCTCGGCCTCGGCCGCCTGGATCGCGGTCATGATCGTGTTCTGCGCAGAGATTACGATGACCGGCAGGCCCGGGCGTTCCTCGGAGATCTTCGGCAGCGCCTCCAGCCCGTTTCCGTCAGGCATGATCACGTCCGAGATCACCAGATCGCCTTTGCCCTCTTCGACCCAACGCATCAGCGTCACGAGCGAGGCAGTGGCATGAACCTTACAGCCCGCCCGGGTCAGGGCCTGGGTCAGAACGGTGCGGATTGTACGATCGTCATCCGCGACAAGTACGGTGCCGTCCATGGATCAGGCCTCCTTTGGCGCAACGGGAAGTGAAATGCGAAACCGGGTCTTGCCCGGGACCGAGTCGAGCGTGACCCAGCCGTCGTGATCGTTGATGATCTTCGAGACAAGCGCGAGACCAAGCCCCGTGCCGTTCTCACGGCCCGAAACGAAGGGCTCGAAGATCTCATTGGAAATTTCCGGCGGAATACCGGGACCGTCGTCGATGATCTCGATCTGGAGCGGCAGCGGTTGCCCCGATCCATCGGCGCGACGCAGACGCAGGCTGTGTTCGTAGAAGGTACGGATCTTGATTTCTCCATTCCCTTCCGAGGCTTCTGCGGCATTCTTCAACAGGTTCAGGAAGACTTGAGTCAATTGATCCGCATCGCCCAGTGTCGGCGGCAGCGAGGGATCGTAATCCTCCTTGATCGTCATATGCGCACCGAAGCCGACGCCTGCGGATTTGCGCGCGCGGTCGAGCACGTCATGGATATTGACCGCTTTCTTCTCGGGCGCACGGACGTTGCCGAACTGTTCGACTTGTTCGAGCAGCTTCACGATGCGGCGCGTCTCGTCGACGATTAGGTCCGTCAATTCAAGATCTTCGCCAGACAAGTTCATGCTCAGAAGTTGGGCCGCCCCGGCGATCCCGGCAAGCGGGTTCTTGATCTCATGGGCCAGCATCTCCGCCATGCCGATGGCCGAGCGCGCTGCCGATTTCACGAGGCTCGCGCGGCCCAGCCGATCAGCGAGTTCGCGCGGCTCGATCAGCAGCAGTACCCGGTCGGGGTCTTCGCCGACGGGGGCGGCTTGCAGATTGCATTGCACCGGGGCTTTCTCGCCCGTGGTCAGCTCGACATCGTTAACGAAGAGCGAAGCGCGGTTCTTCCGCACCCGGTAGAAGATTTCCTCCAAAGGTGCGGAAATCGCGAGCCTTTCGCCAATCGCCTTACCTCTCAGCGCCTTGGCGGAAAGGTTAAGGAACAGCTCGGCGGCGGGGTTCACCTCGTCGACAAGATCATCGCCATCGATCAGCAAAGCCGGGGTCGGCAGCGAGGTCCAGATGATGCCGGGGGCCGGAAGGTTCATGCGGCGCACCTTTCCCCGAAAGCGCGCTCGATCAGCGCCAAGGTCGCCTCCGGCGTCTGGCTGACCATCATCTCGGCGCGCAGCGGAGCATTCGCCGCCTCGCAATACCATCCCAGATGCTTGCGCGCGAGACGCAGCCCGAGATCACGTCCGTAGAAACTCAAGATCGCCTCGTAATGCTCTGAAATGTAATCGCAAAGCGCATTCCCATAAGGAACCTGCGGCTTCGGCGATCCAAAGATTTCATGACCGATTTCAGCCAGCCGCCAAGGCGCGCCCTGCGCCCCGCGACCGACCATCACACCCGCCGCGCCCGATTGCGCAAGCGCTGCGCGGGCGGAGCTCGCATCGACCACGTCGCCATTGGCGATCACCGGGATCGAGACCGCGTCGACCGTCTCGGCAATCGCGTCCCAATCGGCGCTGCCCTTGTAGAACTGCATCCGCGTGCGGCCATGCACGACGATCATCTTCACACCCGCAGCCTCGGCCCGGCGCGCGATCTCGGCTGCATTCTGCGTGTCGTCACACCAACCCAGCCGCATCTTCAGCGTCACCGGAAGGTCGACCGCGCCCACGGTCGCCTCGATCAGCCGCAGCGCATGATCGGGATCGCGCATCAGCGCCGAGCCCGAGGCCCCACCCGTCACCTTCTTGGCCGGGCAGCCCATATTGATGTCGATGATCCGCGCGCCCATGTCCGCGACCATCTTCGCGGCCTCCGCCATCGGTTCGGGCTCGCGCCCGGCAAGCTGCACCGAGGTCGGGAGCTCCAGCCCCATCTCGACCCGCGCTTTCGCGCGCACCGAGGGTTTCGCGGTTAGCATCTCTCCCGAGGCCACCATCTCGGACACGACGAGACCCGCGCCGAAACGCGCCACCATCCGCCGGAACGGAAGGTCGGTGATCCCGGCCATGGGCGCGAGAAAGACCGGAGGGGTCAGTGTGATGTCGTCGAGAACCAAAATCTTCGGCACGGAGGTGTCCTGTCACTCGTCTTCCTTCGAATTAGGCGTTTGACCAAAGAATCACAATTGCGTCCACCCCTTTTTAGGTGGGAAAATCAGCATCCGCCTATTTTTTAATCACCTAACTGTGGCCAGTTGTCACATCGCGCGACGTATCGCGTCCAGCGGCACCGATTGCGCAGAGCCGCGTCTTCGCCTAAGCCCTTGGGCGATCAGGGAGCCGCCATGAGCAACGCCATCATCATCGTCGCCGCCGGGCGTGGCACCCGCGCTGGCGGAGAAACCCCGAAGCAATGGCAGAGCCTCGCCGGGCAGCCGGTGCTGGCCCATACCGTTGCCGCTTTCAAAGGCATCGGGCGGATTGTGGTCGTTCTGCATCCCGAGGATATGACGCGCGGCATCGCGCAGTTTCAGGGCGAGGTCGCGCTTTGTGCGGGCGGGGCGAGCCGCGGTGCCTCGGTGCGCAATGCGCTGGAGATGCTCGAGGGCTCGGGCGTCGAGAAGGTGCTGATCCATGACGGCGCGCGCCCGCTGGTGAGCCGCGCGGTGATCGAGGGCGTGCTCGACGCGCTCGACAGCGCGCAGGCGGCAGCGCCCGCCCTGCCCGTGTCGGACGCGCTCTGGACCGGCGAGAACGGTCAGGTCACAGGAACACAGGACCGCAACGGGCTCTACCGCGCGCAGACCCCGCAAGGTTTCGATTTCGACGCGATCCTCAGTGCGCACCGCGCCCATCCGGGCGGGGCTGCCGATGACGTGGAAGTGGCCCGCGCGGCCGGTCTTTCGGTTGCGATCACGCGCGGCTCGGAAGACAATCTGAAGATCACCTACCCGGAAGATTTCGCCCGGGCCGAGAGACTGTTGGGAGACAAGATGGATATCCGTTTGGGCCATGGCTACGACGTGCACGCGTTCGAGCCGGGCGATCATGTGACGCTCTGCGGGGTCGCGGTGCCGCATGACAAGACGCTCAAGGGCCATTCCGACGCCGATGTGGGCATGCATGCGCTGACCGATGCGATCTACGGCGCGCTGGCCGAGGGCGATATCGGGCGGCATTTCCCGCCGTCGGACCCGCAGTGGAAAGGCGCCGCGTCGGAGATCTTCCTCGATCACGCGGTAAAACTGGCCGAGACGCGGGGCTTCCGTCTGGGCAATGCCGATGTGACGCTGATCTGCGAGCGCCCCAAGATCGGCCCGCATGCCGCTGAAATGGCGCAGGCTTTGGCCCGCATCATCGGGATCGAGCCGGGCCGGATCTCGGTCAAGGCCACCACCACGGAACGTCTGGGCTTCACCGGGCGCGAGGAAGGCATCGCCGCCATCGCCACTGCCACATTGATCAAGGAGTAACCCCATGCTGCGCGTCCTCAACACGGTCGGATTTGTCGGCTTGCTGAAACCCGCGCCGGGCACCTGGGGCTCGCTGGTGGCGGTGCTGGTCGGCTGGGCGATCGAGCATTACCTGGGCTTCATCCCGCTGGTGATCGCCACCATCGCGGTTACTGCGCTTGGCTTCTGGTCGGTGCGCGCGCAGCTGGGCGACAGCACCGACGACCCCTCCGAGATCGTGATCGACGAGGTGGCGGGCCAATGGGTGGCGCTTCTGTTCCCGGCCTTCGGCTTCTGGCAGCGCGGCCTCTCGACGGGCGTCGATCTGCACATGGTCTGGCCCGGCCCGGTCGCGGCGTTCCTGCTGTTTAGGCTGTTCGACATCTGGAAGCCGTGGCTCGTGGGTCGCGCCGATCGCCGCCATGACGCGACGGGCGTGATGCTCGACGATATCTGGGCCGGGGTCTTCGCCGGGATCGTGTCGATCATCCTCGCAGGGCTCTATCACATCGTCTTTCTGGGCATGATGGGATGAGCCGCGCGTCGGACGTTCTCGACGCCTGCAAGGCGCGCGGCCTGATGGTCGCGACCGCCGAGAGCTGCACCGGCGGCATGGTCGCCGCAGCCCTCACCGATATTCCGGGATCGTCCGCGGTGGTGGAGCGCGGCTTCGTCACCTACACCAATGACGCCAAACGCGAGATGCTGGGCGTCAGCGCGGAAAGACTCGCCGCCCATGGCGCGGTCTCCGAGCCGGTCGCGCGCGAGATGGCCGAGGGCGCGTTGCGCCACTCCCACGCCCAGATCGCCGTCGCGATCACCGGTATCGCGGGCCCGGGCGGATCGGAGTTCAAACCCGAGGGCCGCGTCTGTTTCGGCCTTGCCCGCGCGGGGGCCGAAACCCAAGTCGAGACCATCGAATTCGGCGCGCTCGGCCGCGACAAGGTGCGCGAAGCGGCCCGCGATCACGCGCTCGCCCTGCTGCTGTCGGCGGCGCAAGCCTGACTCCAAACCGCCTACGCATCGGGCATGCCCGCCTCGTATCGCCTATTTTTCGCGCAGTTCCAAAAGTGATGCCCGAATAGGCGGGTTTTGCGCAAAATGTCTCTTTATTGCGCGCGGCGCTTATGGCCCCTGCCCTCCAGAGGGAATTTCGAGGAGGATTTGTCGAGATGGAAGCGGGGATGAACGCGGCCGATACCGCGTGGATCATGGTGGCGACGGCGCTGGTTTTGCTGATGACGCTGCCGGGGCTGGCGCTGTTTTACGGCGGGCTCGTGCGGGCGCGCAACGTGCTGTCGATCTTCATGCAGTGTTTCTCGATCGCGGCGCTGATGAGCGTGCTGTGGCTGCTGTTCGGCTATTCGATCGCCTTCGGCGACGCCAACGGCTACTGGGGCCGCTTGGGTAAATTCGCGCTGCTGGGCATCACGCCGGACACGCTGTCGGGCTCGATCCCCGAGATCGTCTTCTTCGGCTTCCAGATGACCTTCGCGATCATCACCCCGGCGCTGATCGTCGGCGCCTTCGTGGAGCGGATCAACTACGGCTTCGTGATGGTCTTCACCGGCCTTTGGATGCTGCTGATCTACGCCCCCGTCGCGCACTGGATCTGGGGCGGAGGCATCATGTCCGATGGCGGCATCTGGGGTGCGGTCGGCACCAAGGATTTCGCGGGCGGCATCGTGGTGCACGAAACCGCAGGCCTCGCGGCCCTCGTGCTGGCGCTGATGATCGGCCCGCGCGCCAAGCGCACCACGCCCCCGCATAACCCCGGCATGGTCGCGATGGGCGCAGGGCTCCTGTGGGTCGGCTGGTTCGGCTTCAACGGCGGCTCGGAGCTGGCAGCCGATGGCGTGGCCGGCATGGCGATCACCGTCACCCATATCTCCGCCGCCGCCGCCTCGCTCAGCTGGGCGCTGTGGGAGCGCATCAAGTTCGGCCGCGCCTCGATGGTGGGCCTCGTGACCGGCACGATCGCAGGCCTCGCCTCGATCACCCCGGCCTCGGGCTTCGTCGGCCCCATCGAGGCACTGGTGATCGGCTTCGCCGCCGGGATCATCTGTCAGGAATTCGTCGTGCTGATCCGCGAAAGGCTGCATGTCGACGACAGCCTCGACGTCTTCGCGGTCCACGGCGTGGGCGGCATCTTCGGCACGATCATGATCGCGGTCTTCGGCCATGGCAGCTTTGTCGCCCAACTCGGCGCGCTGGCCGTCGTCGGTATCTTCACCGTCGCGGGCAGCTGGATTCTGGCGATGCTGGTGCGGCTGGTCTTCCCGCTGCGCGTCAGCGACGAGCACGAGACCAATGGGCTGGACCTCTCCACCCATGGCGAGCGCGCCTATGACATGAACTCCTGATCGCAGGGGTTTGACCCGGAATGGAAAAGGCCGCCCCGACGGGCGGCCTTTTTCGTGGAACCTGAGGCGAGGATCACTCAGCCCTTCGGCCCATACAATTCCTCGGCGCGTTTCTCGAAGGCGCGCACGATCCGCTGCATCGCCTCGTTGAAGACGACCCCGATCACGCCCTGCAGGATCGCGTTCTTGAACTCGAAATCGACATGGAAATCGACCTCGCAGGAGCCGTCGTCGCGATCGCTCATCCGCCAGTGGCTGTGCATGTATTTGAACGGCCCGTCGAGATATTCGGTCTCGATGTGATGTTCGTCGGGATGCAGCACCACGCGCGAGCCGAACTTCTCGCGGAACACTTTGAACGAGATCACCAGATCGGCCAGCATCAGGATCGAGCCGTCCGGGCGTTCCTCGCGCGAGCGCACGCGGGCTGCCGAATTCCACGGCAGGAATTTCGGATAGCTCCCCACATCGGCCACCAGATCGTAGATCTGTTGCGCGCTATAGGGCATGACCCGGTTCTCGTGATGCTTAGGCATGTCTCTCCCGTTTTCTTGCGCCTCTTGATGCGCTAAAGCTAAGCCCGAGTTCAAGCCCTACAACCCGTTTCGAGGCCCGACATCATGACGCAGCGCCCCTATGTGATCGACCAGATGATTTCGGCCAAGCAGATCGCGGCCCGGGTCGAGGAATTGGCCGCCGAGATCACCCGGACCTTCAAGGGCACCGACAAGCTGGTGGTCGTGGGCCTCTTGCGCGGTTCCTTCGTGTTCATCGCCGATCTGGTGCGCGAGATCGACCTGCCGGTTGAAGTCGATTTCCTTGAGGCATCGAGCTATGGCGACGCGATGACCAGCTCGCGCGAGGTGCGCATCCTCAAGGACCTGCGCGCAGGCATCGAGGGGCGCGACGTGCTCGTGGTCGAGGATATCGTCGATACCGGATTCACTCTGCACCACGTCATGGGGATGCTGCGCGCGCGCAAACCGGGGCGGATCGAATGCTGCGCCCTGCTCGACAAACCCTCGCGGCGCGAAGTCGATGTGCGCGCCACCTGGACCGGTTTCGAGATCCCCGACGAGTTCGTCGTGGGCTACGGGATCGACTTCGCACAGCGCAATCGCAACCTGCCCTTCATCGGCAAGGTGCGCTTCACCGAGGACGCTTCGTGAACTATCACTGGCTGCTGCGCATGGCGCGGTGGGCCCGTCGCCCACCGTCGATGACGCAGGTGAAGATCGTCGCCGTCGTGGCGCTTGCCGTGATTGCGATCGTTATCATTGAAAAGCTGGGATATTGGCCGGACTGGGCGACGGTGAACCCGCGCGCCCTGCGCGCGCCCAGACCCTGAGCCCTCTCTTCCTCTTGGCTTAAGTATCCCGGGGGGCTCGCAAAACGAGCGGGGGCAGAGCCCCCGCCACGCCAGTTTTTACAGCGACGAAATGCGCAGCAGACGCGCGATCTCACCGACGATGCCGCGGCGGAACAGCAGCACGCAGGCGATGAAGGTGCCGCCGATCACGACCTGCACCCACGAGCCGATGCCCGACAGGAAGTGCTGCAGCGTGACCACGATGAACGCGCCCACGACCGGGCCGAAGATCGTGCCCATGCCGCCCAAGAGCGTCATCAGGATCACCTCGCCCGACATCTGCCAATGTGCGTCGGTCAGCGAGGCGAACTGGAACACCAGCGCCTTGGTCGAGCCCGCAAGGCCTGCCAGACCCGCCGAGAGCACGAAGGCCAGCAGCTTGAACCGGTCCACGTTATAGCCCAGCGACAGCGCGCGCGGCTCGTTCTCGCGGATCGCCTGCAGCACCTGACCGAAGGGCGAATGCACGATGCGGTAGATCGCGAGGAAGCCGACGATGAAGACGGCCGCCACGAAGTAATACATCGTGATCGGATCGCTGAGGTTGAAGATGCCCAGCAGGTTGCCGCGCGGGATGCCTTGCAGGCCGTCCTCGCCGCCCGTGAAGGGCATTTGCAGCGCGAAGAAATACACGATCTGCGCGAGCGCCAGCGTGATCATCGCGAAGTAGATGCCCTGCCGGCGGATCGCGAGCGAGCCCACGACCCAGCCCATCGCAGCCGCTGCGAGCGTGCCTGCGATGATGCCGAGGATCGGCGGGAAGCCCCAGACCTTCAGCACATGGCCCGCCACATAGGCCGCGCCCCCGAAGAAGGCGGCATGGCCGAAGCTCAGCAGGCCGGTGAAGCCGATCAGCAGGTTGAAGGCGGCTGCAAACAGCGCGAAGCACAGCAGCTGCATCACGAAGACCGGGTAGAGGAAGAACGGGGCCACTGCGAGGAAGCCCAACAGCACCACCCAGAACACCGCCTGCACCATGCGGCCGCGCTTATGGGTCTCGGGGCTGACGTCGTCCTGTTCGAATTCGCCGATTTCGCTCGTCGTACTTGTCGTATTGCTCATGTCTTCACCCTCACCCTTGACGTCCGAAGAGGCCCGACGGGCGCACAAGAAGCACGATCACCATCAGCAGGAAGATCACCGTGTTTGCAGCGGGCGCATAGAAGACCTTGGTCACGCCCTCGATCAGCCCCAGAGAGAAGCCGGTAATCACCGCCCCCGCAATCGAGCCCATGCCGCCGATCACGACGACCGCGAAGATCACGATGATCAGGTTCGCGCCCATCAGCGGGCTGACCGAGTAGATCGGCGCCGCCAGCACCCCTGCGAGACCCGCAAGGCCGGTGCCGAAGCCGAAGGTCAGCATCACCATCAGCGGCACGTTGATCCCGAAGGCTTTCACCAGCTCGGGGTTCTCGGTGCCCGCGCGCAGCCGTGCGCCGATCCGGGTCCGCTCGATCACGAACCAGGTCACGAAACACACCACGATCGAGAAGACGATCACGAAGAGGCGGTATTTCGGGAACATCATGAAGCCGAGATTGGTCACGCCCTTCATGCTCTCCGGCATCCCCGGATAGGGCGTGCCCGACGCGTTGAAGAAGTTGATGAACAGGCCCTGCAGCACCAGCGTGATCCCGAAGGTCAGCAGCAGCGAGTAGATCGGGTCGAGCTTGTAGAGCCTGCGCAGCAGGAAGCGCTCGATCAGCATCCCGAAGCACGCCACCAGGATCGGCGCGAGGATCAGCGCCGGCCAGAAGCCGATATGCAGATCCGCCATGCCGATCCACTGACCGACATAGGAATACATGATCAGCGCGAGGAACGCGCCGAGCATATAGAGCGCGCCATGCGCGAAGTTGACCACGTTCAAGAGGCCGAAGATAACCGCGAGCCCGAGGCTCAGCATCGCGTAGAACACGCCGTTGTTTAGGCCCAGCATCCCCTGGGCAAGAATAAGTCGGATCATCGGATCCATCGGGGTTGTCCTCCCTGTCGGGTCTCGGGCGCCTGAGCCCGGCCCGGTTTCTCGTTACACGCTCAGGTAATGGTTCAGCCGGTCCATCGAGGCTTCGACCTGATCGGCTTCGATCACGTCGATCACCTCGCCATGTTCGATGACGTAATGGCGGTCGGCGAGCGGGGCGGCGAAGCGGAAGTTCTGCTCCACCAGAACGATCGTATAGCCGCGCGATTTCAGGTCGCGGATCACGCGGCCCAGGGTTTTCACGATCACGGGCGCAAGACCCTCGGTGATCTCGTCGAGCAGCAGCAGTCGCGAGCCGGTGCGCAGGATGCGCGCGATGGCCAGCATCTGCTGTTCGCCGCCCGAAAGCCGCGTGCCCATCCGCTTGCGGACATTGGCGAGGTTCGGGAACATCTCGAAGAGTTCCTCCACCGACATCCCGCCCTCGCCCACATTCGGCGGGAGCATCAGGTTCTCTTCCACGTTGAGCGAGGCGAAGATGCCGCGTTCCTCGGGGCAATAGCCGATCCGCGCATCGGGCGAGATCTTGTGCGTGGGCTTGTTGAGATATTCCTCGCCATTGATCTTGATCGAGCCTTCGCGGCGATCGACCATGCCCATGATCGAGCGCAGCGTGGTCGAACGACCCGCGCCGTTGCGGCCCAGAAGGGTGATCAGCTGTCCCTCGCCCAGTTCGAGATTGATGCCGTGCAGCACGTGGCTTTCGCCATACCATGCATGCAGGTTCTCGATCTTGAGCATCGGTTTGATCATCGTATCGGTGCTCATGCGACCTCCTCCTGCTCGTCGGCGGAGACGCCCATATAGGCCTCCATGACAGCCGGGTTCTTCGACACTTCGGAATAAGGCCCTTCGGCCAGAACTTCGCCGCGCGCCAGCACGGTGATCGTGTCGGCCAGTTCGGCCACGACGCCGAGGTTATGCTCCACCATGACGATGGTGCGCCCCTCGCGGACACGGCCGATCAGCTCGGTCACGGCGCCCACGTCCTCGGTGCCCATGCCTTGGGTCGGCTCGTCGAGCAGCATGAGTTCCGGCTCCAGACCCAGCGTCGTCGCGATCTCCAGAGCGCGTTTGCGCCCGTAGGGCAGCTCCACCGCCTTGAGATGGGCGAACTCCTTCAGCCCCACCTGATCGAGCGCCGCGATGGCTTTCGCGTCGAGATCGTGCAGCATCGATTTGGAGCGCCAGAACTGGTAGCTCACGCCCAGCGAGCGCTGCAGCGCGAGGCGCACGTTCTCCAGCGCCGTCAGGTGCGGGAAAACGGCGGAAATCTGGAACGACCGCACGATGCCCATATTGGCGATCTCGGCGGGTTTGCGATTGGTGATATCGCGATCGTTGAAGAGGATCTTGCCCGAAGTGGGCGTGATGAATTTCGTCAGCAGGTTGAACATCGTCGTCTTACCCGCGCCGTTCGGGCCGATGATCGCGTGGATCGCGCCGCGCTTGATGCGCAGGTTCACGTCATTGACGGCCACGAAGCCGCCGAAACTCTTGGTCAGGTTCTTGGCCTCGAGAATGATATCGTCGCTCATGGTCTCGCTTTCGGACTGATACGCAGGCGCAGGGCGGTCGCAATGCCGCCCTGCGCCAAGGATTTGTTCAGATCACTTGTTGACCAGCTTGCAGCCGCCCGCTTCGAGCGAGGCATAGGCCTCGTTGCCCGGAATCGTGCGCGCCACGTCGGCCACATCCCACGGATCTTCGCCGCCGTCCTTCACCTTGAGCAGATACATGTCATGCTCAAGCAGACCGTCGGGACGGATGGTGCCGCCCTTGGCGAAGAAGTCGTCGATCTTCATCTTGCCAAGCTGCTCACGCACCTTGTCGGCGTCGTCGGTGCCAGCCGCCTTGATCGCTTCGAGATAGGCCATGGTCAGCGAGTAGTCGGCTGCGTGCACGAAGGTCGGCGCTTCGCCGCCCGAGAACTTCTCGTACTCCGCTTTCCACTTCCGGCTCTCGTCATCCATGTTCCAGTACCAACCGCTGGTGAACTGGAGGCCCTTGGCGACGTCGGTGCCGAGCGACTTCACGTCCGAGATCAGCACGAGCATACCAGCGAGCTGCTGGCCGCCTGCGACGATGCCGAATTCATGCGCCTGCTTGATGGCGTTGACGGTGTCCTGACCCGCATTCGCGAGACCGATCACCTTCGCGCCCGAGCTTTGCGCCTGAAGCAGATAGGAGGAGAAGTCGGTGGTCGCCAGCGGCACGTCCGAGCTGCCCACGACCGAGCCGCCCAGATCTTCCACGACCGAGGACGTGTTGTCCTGCAGCGCGTGACCGAAAGCGTAGTCGGCGGTGATGAAGTACCAGCTGTCGCCGCCATTCTTCACAACGGCCGTCGCGGTGCCGACCGGCAGCGCGTGGGTGTCGTAGCCGTAGTGGATACCGTATTTCGAGCAGTTCTCGCCGGTCAGGGCCGCGGTGGCAGCGCCGGTGGCGAAGGTGATGGTCTTCTTCTCGGAGGCGAGCTGCTGCACGGCGAGCGCCACGGCCGAGTTGGTCAGGTCGGCGATCATGTCGACATGCTCTTGGTCGATCCACTCGCGAGCAGTGGCCGAACCGACGTCCGCTTTGTTCTGGTGGTCAGCCGAGATCACTTCGATCGGCTTGCCGAGAACTTCGCCGCCGAAGTCGCGCACGGCCATCTTGACCGCGTCGACCGCGCCCTTACCCGAGAAACCGGTCGAATAGACGCCGGACATATCGCCCAGCACACCGATTTTCACGGAGCCGTTCGAGATCGCGTCCTGCGCCATCGCGCCGCCTGCGGCCAAGCTCAGCGCCGCGGCACTCACACCTGCGTAAATAGCTGATTTCATCAACATTCCTCCCATTGGTTGATAGATTCGGCTCCCCGGCGCGCGGCGCCATGAGAGCACACCGACGGGACGCCTTTGCGGTCCCTGCCGGAATAAGATCTTGTGTTTCTCCTCGTGCGGCCGTCCCTGCTCCTCAACGCGGCCGCCAGTGAATTCAGCGTGGAAACGGGCGGACATTCAAGTGCTTGCGCCGCCGCGGTTCCCGATGACCCGATAAACTTCCTGTCAGTGCACGCACCTTAGGCAGAAACCGGCCATGTGCAAAAGGCTAGGTGGGAAAATGCACGCGACCATGCCACGTATTGCCAAACGCATGTGCGAAAATGCCCATATCTCCCGTTTTTCCGACGCGAGACCGCAAAAAGGACCGTCAATGAGCTTCGATTGGGACGATCTCCGATTCTTTCTCTCGGTGGCCCGGGCCGGTCGCCTGACCGTCGCAGCCCGTGCGATGGGCACCGATCATGCCACTGTATCACGTCGGGTCAAATCTCTGGAGACCCAGCTTGGCGCGCAATTGTTCGAGCGCAGCCCGCGCGGCTATGCACTCTCGGAACATGGCGAGCGGCTTCTGGCGAAGGCCGAGCAGATCGAGAATGTCGCGGCGCGCGTGCAGGACGAATTGTCGGGCACGCTCTATGCCTTGTCCGGCACGGTGCGGATCGGCGCGCCCGATGCGTTCGGGGCGTTCTTCCTCGCGCCGCGTCTGGCGGAATTCATCAAGGCCAATCCCGAACTGGAGGCGCAGCTGGTCGCCACGCCGCGCCTCTTCTCGCTATCCAAGCGCGAGGCGGATATCGCGATCACCCTGTCGCGGCCCGAAAAGGGGCGGCTCGTGTCACGCAAGCTCACCGAATACACGCTGCATTTCTATGCGTCCCCCGATTACCTCGCCCGCAATCCGGGGATCAACCGCAAGGAGGATCTGCTGAAGCACCCGCTGGTCGGCTATATCCCCGAGCTGATCTACACGCCGGAGCTGGATTACCTGTCGGTCACGCTGGGCGATCACACGCCGCGCCTGTCCTCGACCAACCTCTTCGCGCATAAGCATGTCGCGGAGGCCGGACGCGGGATCGCGGTGCTGCCCGACTTCCTCGCCCGCCATTCGACGAAGCTGGTGCCGATCCTGCCCGACGAGATCGAGATCCGCCGCACTTTCTGGCTGGTGACCCATGAAGACCTGCACGAGATCGCCCGCGTCCGTGCCGCGATGCGCTTCATCGCCGAGGAGGTCTCCAAGAACCGTGCAGAGTTCCTGCCCCGGATCACCGCCACCAGCACCTGATCGCCCGACCGCAGGGCGACCGGGCGTCGTGGCGCTGTGATTACTCTACGGGCATTACTGTGCGGGCTTGCGCGCGAAATCGTCGATGGTGATCCCACCATCGGCATTCTTGTCGAGCTGGGCGAACCACTTGGCCGTGCTGGTCTGGAACTCGGCCAGCGTCACCAGCTTGTCGCCATCGGCATCGGTCGCGGCCATCGTCATGCCATCTGCCATCTTCTGCATCTGCGCGCGCTGTTGGCCCTCGTAGCCCGCCACGTCATTGGCGCGCGCCTCGTCGAAGACCGCGTGTTCCTCGGCGTCGAGCTTGCCGTCTTCATTGGCATCGAAAGAGGCAAAGACATCCGAGCGCATCTGCTCCAGCTCGGCCAGCGTCGCGGTGCCGTCGCCATCGAGATCCCAAGTGGACATGAACTGCTCGCCGGGGGTCTCTGCCTGAGCGGCGAAGGGGAGCGCGGTGAAAAGCGCCGCGATCAGAATGGAGGTCTTGGTCATCTCGGATCATCTCTCTGACTTGGCCGAGCCGCAGAGGGGCGGCCTGTTTTCGGGTCGTCCGGAGGATGTAGACAGTGCGGCGCGTCACAGAATGTGCCAGATCGCCGCGCGGCGTTTGTGCCGCAGGCAGCTTGAGCGGGGCTCATGATCTTGGCGCGGATTATTCCGATGCACAGAGGTGGCCCAGCCCCCTGCCCGGCTGCTATCACCTGCCCCACAGTCACCGGCACGTCGCTCAGCCGCGACGGAATGTCGAAAATCCACCCTGTCCCGCTTCGGTTTCGGGCAATTCTGCGCATACGAGGAGAGATTCGCATGGCACAGATCACCTTGGTCTATTGGCGTGACATCCCGGCCCAGATCATTGCGGGCAAGGGACGGCGTGGCGTCAAGAAACCGCTGCCCGAACGGTTCGAGCAGGCGATCGACCGCGCGGCCATGAAGATCGGCGCCCGCGACAGCGACGCCTATCTGGCCGAGTGGCGCAAGGTGGCTTCGGGTGAAGAGCCCGGCGACGATGCCGAGGCGGCCGAGGCCGTGCTGGCGCGCATTCTCTCTGACTATGACGACGCGCGGTTGCGTGCGTTGATTGCCAATGACGGCTGGAACACCCAGCCCGACGCGTAAGGGAGAATAGGCGCATGGCTCTTGTGAATTTCCGCCGCGAGGCCAAGACCCCGGCTCGTCCGCCGGTGAACGGCAAGATGGCGGCTCTGCTGGAGGGCGCCTCGGTCGAGGTGATGCCCCGCACCGCCGCCAAGGTGGAAAGCTTCGCGCCCTTGTTCGCGAAGGGCTCCCGCGTCTATATCGCTCATATCGACGGCACCCCGATCGAGGAGATGCTCGCCACCGCCAAGCGTCTGCGCGAAGAGGGTTTCGAGCCGATGCCGCATTTCCCCGCGCGCATCATCCGCGACGAGGCGCAGCTCAATGACTGGGTCGCGCGCTATCGCGGCGAGGCAGGCGTCGAGCAGGCGCTGCTGCTGGGCGGCGGCGTGGCCGAGCCGAAGGGCGACTTCCACTGCGCGATGCAGATGATCGAAACCGGCGCCTTCGACGGCTTCGCCCGTCTGCACATCGCCGGCCACCCCGAGGGCAACCGCGACATCGACCCCAATGGCGGCGAGGCCGAGGTGATGGCCGCGCTGAAGCTCAAGCAGGATTTCGCGAACCGCACCGATGCGGATATGGCGATCGCCACGCAATTCGCTTTTGAGGCCGGTCCGATCCGCGACTGGGCCAAGCGTCTGGAAGCCAACGGCATCGAAATGCCGGTCCATCTCGGCATCGCGGGCCCTGCCAAACTGCAGACGCTCCTGAAATTCGCCATCGCCTGCGGCGTCGGCCCCTCGCTGAAAGTGCTTCAAAAGCGCGCCCGCGACGTGACCAAGCTGCTCATGCCCTTCGAGCCGACCGAATTGCTGGCCGATCTGGCCGCCGATTGCCCGTCGAATATCGAAGCCGTGCATTTCTTCCCGCTGGGCGGTATCACCGCGACAGCCAACTGGATCGCCGAACAGAGAGGCCATGAATGACCCGCACCGTCCTTGAGTCCAAAACCAAAACCGTCGTGATCGGCTTTGACGAGCCCTTCTGCGTCATCGGTGAGCGGATCAACCCCACCGGCCGCAAGAAGCTGGCAGCCGAGCTCGAGCAGGGCGATTTCTCGACCGTCGAGAAAGACGCGCTCGAGCAGGTCGCCTGCGGCGCTACGGTTCTGGACATCAACTCGGGCGCGGTGTTCTCGAACAAGATGGCCGAAGACCCGCGCTATGCGGATAACAACTTCGTCGAGCCCTCGCTGATGCGCGACCTGATCAACTGCGTGCAGGGCGTGATCGACGTGCCGCTCTGCATCGACAGCTCGGTCCCGGCCGCGCTCGAGGCGGGGCTTGAGGCCGCCGAAGGCCGTCCGCTGCTGAACTCGGTCACCGGCGAGGAAGAGCGTCTGGAACTGGTTCTGCCGCTGGTGAAGAAATACAACGTGCCGGTGGTCGCGATCTCGAACGACGACACGGGGATTTCCGAAGACCCGGACGTGCGTTTCGCCGTGGCCAAGAAGATCGTCGAGCGCGCCGCCGATTTCGGCATCCCCGCGCATGACATCGTCGTCGATCCGCTGGTGATGCCGGTGGGCGCGATGGCCTCCGCGGGCCGTCAGGTCTTCACGCTGGTCAACCGCCTGCGCGACGAGCTGGGCGTGAACACCACCTGCGGCGCGTCGAACATCTCCTTCGGCCTGCCGAACCGCCACGGGATCAACGGGGCCTACCTGCCGATGGCGATCGGCGCGGGCATGACCTCCGCGATCATGAACCCGGTGCGCAATCAGGAGATGGAGGCGATCCGCGCCGCCAACCTGCTGATGAACCACGACCCGAACGGGATGGAGTGGATCCGCCTGTCGAAGACGCTCGACGCGATGAAGGAGGGCGGTCTCAGCTTCGCCGAAGCCTCGGCAGCCGCGGCCACCTCCTCCGCCGGTGGGCGTCGTGGCGGGCGCCGTCGTCGCGCCTGATCAGCCCTACGAAGACAGTCGAACGCCCGGGGCTCGCTCCGGGCGCTTCGCATTTTGCGCATCGCGTTTCTTCCAGCCCGGAGTTGCGACCGATTCAGCGGCGATTGTTGCGCAAACGGCCACAAAACGTCCGTAGATCCGCGACAATGGCGATGATCACGGCGCGATTCGCGGATCCGTGATCAATCCGAGCCCCTGCGCACAGAAACCGCCCCATTCAGCAATTTGCGGCCTCAGCTGCGCAGCTGACCGGCGGGATGTCGCCGCCTCAGGGCGCGCAGGCTCAAAATTCCAATTATAAGGCAAAGATTTACTGGTCGGGCTTAAACCCGTATGTGTACCTTTGCGGCAACGAACAGGGATCACACGCTGCCATGCGCTTAGCATTCAAACCGCTCAGCGCGGCCGCTCCGGCGCCGACGCGCCTCGGGACGGCACCGCGCTCAGGCCTGCTGAAAGGCGCGTCCCCCGGACGTGCTGCGGCGCGGGCGGGCACGCTTGCTGCGCTGATCATCGCCGGCGCCCTCGCCGCCTGCTCGACCAACAGCCCCGAAGTGACGACGGCCCGCGGCACGGCCCAGCTGCTCGACCTGTCCGCGCCCGATCTGGCGCCGGGGCTCAAGAACGGTCCCCCGTCTGAGCGGCTCCCCAATAACAGCCATCTGGGCGCCGACTTCATGGAGCTCAGCTTCTTCCTCGAATCCGGTCGCGCCCTGCCGCGCTTCACCCGGTTCGAAGGCCCGGTCTCGATCACGCTCGCAGGCAACGCGCCGCCCGTGGCGCAGACCGAGCTTGGCCATCTGGTCCACCGGCTGCAGAGCGAGGCGGGGCTGAACGTCTCGACCGAGCCGGGCAATGCCAACACGATCTCGGTGCAATTCGTACCCAAACGGCAGATGCGCCAGGAGGTTCCAAATGTCGCCTGCTTCGTGGTGCCGAACGTCGAGAGCTGGACGGATTACCGCAATTCGCATGGCGACGAGGCCAGCGATTGGGCCAAGCTGACGCAGCGCCAATCCGCCACCGTGTTCATCCCCGCCGACTCCACGCCGCAGGAAATCCGCGACTGCCTGCATGAGGAGGTCAGCCAGGCGCTCGGGCCGGTGAACGATCTCTACCGCCTGCCCGACACGGTCTGGAACGACGACAATTTCCACACCGTGCTGACCAAGTTCGACATGACGATCCTGCGCGCCTATTACGATCCGGCGCTGCATACCGGCATGAGCTCCGACGAAGTGCGTGCGGCCCTGCCCGCGATTCTGTCGAAGATCCACCCGTCGGGCGGTTCGATGCGCGCCCTGCCCGCCGATCCGACGCCGCGCGCCTATGTGAAAGCGATCACCACCGCGCTCGGCCAAGGGGCGAGCGACAAGCGCCGCCGCGCCGCCGCCGAACGCGCCACGAAGATCGCCACCAGCCGGGGCTGGCATGACAGCCGCGCCGCCTTCGCGTGGTTCGCGGTCGGACGCCTGACCATGAAGACCGACCCCGAGAAAGCGGTCGAGGCCTATAAGAAAGCGGGCCGGATCTATCGCGCGACACCGGGCGCGGAAATTCAGGCCGCACATATCGACATGCAGCTTGCGGCCTACGCGCTTGGCACGGGTCGCGCGCAGGAGGCAGTGTCGCTGGTGAACCGCGCGCTGGCCTCGGATGTGTCGAGCGAGAACGCCTCGCTGATGGCCACGCTCTACATGATCCGCGCCGAAGCCTATGGCCAACTGGGTGACGCGAAGAAGGAACATCAGGCCCGTCTCGACATGCAGCAATGGGCGCGCTATGGCTTTGGCTCTGACGCGGCGGTGAAACGCCGCGCGGATGAGGTGGCGGCCCTCGCCAATGCGGGCGCTCGCGTGAACTGACCGCAAAAGGCGGACCGGGCGCGCCCGGACCAAGACCGTAAGGGGGCGCAGCATGTATGTTCTGGCAGGGGTCGTGATTGGGCTGATCTGGGGCGACTGGAAGGCCCGCAAACGCGGCGGCAACAAGCTCGACCGGGCGCAATATGCCGCCGTCCATGCGATCGGGCTGGCGCTGGTGGGCCTCTTCGTCACCGTGATCATCAACCGCATCTGGGCATAATCGGAGGGCGGCGATGTTCCTGCCATTCTTCGATGCTCTTCGGCGCGGCGGTGTCCCCGTCTCTCTGCGCGAATATCTGAGCTTCCTCGAAGGGCTGGCCGCGGGGCTTTGCACCTACGATATCGACGGCTTCTACTATTTCGCCCGCGCTGCGATGGTGAAGGACGAACGCTTCCTCGACCGCTTCGACCGGGCGTTCTCCGAGGCCTTTTCGGGGCTGGAGGCGATCACGCCGGACGATGTGCTCAACGCCGTCGATCTGCCCGAGGAATGGCTGCGCAAACAGCTGGAGAAACACCTCACCGACGAGGAAAAAGAGCAGATCGAGGCGCTTGGCGGGTTCGACAACCTGATGGAGACGCTGAAAAAGCGGCTCGAGGAACAGAAAGGCCGCCATCAGGGTGGCAGCAAATGGATCGGAACGGGGGGCACCTCGCCCTTCGGCGCTTACGGCTACAATCCCGAAGGCGTCCGCATCGGCCAGAAAGAGAGCCGCCACCAGCGCGCCGTGAAGGTCTGGGACAAGCGCGAGTTCCGCGACTTCGACGACACGGTGGAACTGGGCACCCGCAACATCAAGGTGGCGCTCAAGCGCCTGCGCCAATGGGCGCGGCACGGCGCGAACGAGGAACTGGACCTGCCCGGCACAATCCGCGCCTCGGCCGAAGCGGGCTATATCGACGTCAAAACCCGACCCGAGCGACACAATGCGGTGAAGGTCGTGCTTTTCCTCGATGTGGGCGGCTCGATGGACGCCCATGTGCAACTGGTGGAGGAGCTGTTCTCCGCGGCCAAGTCCGAGTTCAAACATCTCGAGCACTGGTATTTCCACAACTGCCTCTATGATGGCGTCTGGAAATCGAACAAGCGCCGCTGGAACGAGGCGACGCCGACCTGGGACGTGCTCCACCGCTATGGTCCCGATTACAAATGCATTTTCGTGGGCGACGCGTCGATGTCGCCCTATGAGATCACCCATCGCGGCGGCGCCAACGAGCATTGGAACGACGAGGCGGGCCATGTCTGGCTGACGCGTGCGCGCGAGCAATGGCCCGATCACACATGGCTCAACCCCATCCCCGAACGCGGCTGGGGCTACACGCAGTCGATCCAGATCATCCGCGAGATCTTCGAGAACCGGATGCATCCGCTGACCCTCGAAGGGATCACCGCGGCAATGAAGGAACTCGGATGAACCGGCTGCGCTACCTCTGGGGGCATCACAAGATCGCCTCGCTGGGATTTATCCTCGCGGTCGCGCTGTCGCTGTTCTTCGGCGCAAGGTTCGTCTCGCGCGCGATCTACTGGTCCGACCCCGCCCATCTGCATCAAAGCCCCGAGGAATGGATGACGCCGGGCTATATCGCGCGCAGCTGGCATCTGGAGATCGAGGAGGTCGACGCGATCCTCGGCATCGAGGATGGGCGTGCGCTGGTCGGCGCGGGCCGCCCGACCCTGGAACGTATCGCCAAGGCCAAGGGCGAGCCGCTGCAGGATTTGATCCGCAAACTCTCGCTCGGCCTGCCCAAGACGATCGCCGACAAAGAGGCGCAGCCACAGCAATGAGCTTCTCCGACCTCTCAGATTGGCTGCTCGCGCAGGTGCCGCTTTACGGGCCGTGGGTCCTCGGCCTCACGACCTTCCTGAGCTGCCTCGCGATCCCGGCCCCCTCCTCGCTGATGATGATCGCGAGCGGAGCCTTCGTGGCCTCGGGCGATCTCGACCTCGCGACCGTCGGCGGCGCGGCCTTCACCGGCGCGGTGATCGGCGATCAGGTGGGCTTCCAGCTGGGCCGCCGGGCCGAGCGCTTCCTGCCCCATCCCGACACGAAACGCGGCGCACTGGTCGCGAAAGCGATGGCCGCCCTGCGCAAGCGCGGCGCGGTCACAGTGTTCTTCACCCGCTGGATGTTCTCCGCGCTCGGGCCTTGGGTGAACCTCGCCGCCGGCGCGTCCGGCTTCGCGCATCGCCGCTTCACCCTGGCCGATCTCGCGGGCGAAGCGGTCTGGGTCACCACCTATGTGGGCCTCGGCATCACTTTCGGGGCCAATCTGGACGCCGCGGCCGAGCTTGCGGGCAACGCGCTGGGGCTGCTGGGCGCGGGTGCTGCCGCCTTCGCCTTCGGCTGGTGGCTGTGGCATGCGGCCAAGCGCGCCCCCAAAGCCTCCAATCCGACGCCTGATCACGACGCTTGATCACGGGCCTGCGAGCTGCCATATCCTTCCCATGTTGTTGCGCCTTCTCCCCATCCTGCTGCTGGTCCTCTACGGCTTCGCCATGTGGCATTTCTCGACCTGGCAACTCAAACGCCAGCTGAACGGGAATTCGCGCCGGTTGCGCGACAGCAAGCTGGAGCCCTATCTCGACCGGCTCGCCGCTGCGCTCGAAGTCTCGGAAATTCCGGTCCATGTCTATCAGATCGAGCCGGTGAACGGTCTCGCCGCCCCCGATGGCCGCGTCTTCATCACCGAAGGCTTCATGCGCAAATATCGCAGCGGTGAGGTATCCCCGGAGGAACTGACCTCGGTGATCGCGCATGAGCTGGGCCATGTCGCCTTGGGCCATTCGCGCCGCCGCATGATCGACTTCTCAGGCCAGAACGCCCTGCGCGCCGTGCTGATGACGGTGCTTGGCCGCTTCATCCCCTTCATCGGCCCGTGGATCGCCAATCTGATCACCGCAGCACTCGCCGCCCGCCTCAGCCAGCGCGACGAGTTCGAGGCGGATGAGTTTGCCTCAGCCCTGATGATCAAGGCGGGCTTCGGCACCGAGCCGCAGGTCACGCTGTTCCACAAGCTCGACGCGCTGACCAAGAACGCGGGCCAGACCACGCCCGCCTGGCTGCTGACCCACCCAAAGACCGAAAAGCGCATCGCCGCGATCGAGGCAAACCAGCTGCGCTGGTCGCGCGCAGAGCACTGATTTTCCTTACTTTCGCCGCGCAGGGCCGCTAATCTGCCCGCGAGGAAGGGCAGTGAATGACAAGCGGGTCTCTAGCGCGGGTGCACAGGCGCCGGGTGTTCTACATCCCCGGCTACGACCCGATTCATCCCCGCCGCTACCGCGAGCTCTACCGCAAGGAAGGCGCAGACCAGGCCCGCATCTCGGGCTACGAGATCGCGCTGGCCCCGAAACGCGCAGGCGGCCCCTATGGCTGGCATGTCACCTCCACCCAGGACGGCACCGAAGTCGACGCCGATGTCGAGGTACTGGTCTGGTCCGATATCGTGCGCTCATCGATGGGCAAGTCGATCCCCGCGACCTACGCGCAACTGGTCCGCACGGCCTGGGCCTATATCGCCTCCGGCGCGCTCTTCCGGCTGATGCGCCTGCGCAAAGGCCCGGTGATCGCCGCGCTCTACCCGATCGTGGCGCTGATCGTGCAGGCGCTGATCGGGATCGGCCTCGGTTGGGTTGCGGCCGCACTCGCCTTGGCGCTCCTGCCCGGCTTCCCGCTCGATTGGCTCGCAGACCTCATCCTCGCCGCCGCGATCCTCACGCTGACCCTACGCTGGTTCCGCGCCAAGGACGGCAAGCTCTTCGCCTATTACCTCATGCATGACTACGCCTTCACCGCGCGCTGGGGCGGCGCGAACCCGCCCGAGCTGGAAGCCCGCATGGCCGAATTTGCCGCCCGCATCGAAGAGGCGATGCGCGAGGACTGGGACGAGGTGCTGATTGTCGGCCATTCCTCGGGCGCGCATCTCGCCGTCTCGATCCTCGCCGATCTGATCCGCGAGAACCGCCTCCCCAATTCGGCTTGGGAAAAATATCCTCGGGGGGAGGCCGTCAGGCCGGGGGGCAGACAGCCCCCGGCGCTCGCCTTCTTGTCGCTCGGTCAGGTCGTCCCGATGGTCAGCTACCTGCCCCGCGCGACCCGCCTGCGCGCCGATCTCGCCTACCTCGCCACCCGGCCCGAGCTGTTCTGGCTCGACGTCACCGCGCCGGGCGACGGCTGCGCCTTCGCGCTCTGCGATCCGGTTGCAGTCTCGGGCGTGGCCCCAGAGAGCCAGATCCACCCGCTGGTGATCTCCGCCGCCTTCACCCAGACGCTCAGCCCCGAGCGGTGGCGCAGCCTCCGCTGGCGCTTTTTCCGGCTGCATTTCCAGTATCTCTGCGCCTTCGACCGGCCCGGAGATTACGACTATTTCCGCCTGACCGCCGGGCCGCTGACACTGGCCGAACGCTTCCACGGCCGCGCCCCGTCGAAAAGCCGGATCACGACGCCCGCGAACCGGTTCACGAGCGTCACATGAACCAACCGTCCCGCCTACCCCCGAAACCGACCCCGCGCCCGGATCGCGTGTCGCTCTGGCGCTATTTTCGGCTGTTCAAATCCGACATCCTCTCGGCCCAGCCCGCGCGCCTTTATCGCGCGTGGATGGCCGAGTTCCGCACGCCGTTCTTCCGCTCCTATATGTGCAACGACCCCGATCTGGTCGATCTGGTGCTCAACAAACGCCCGATGGATTTCCCGAAATCGGACCGTGTGCGCGAGGGGCTGAAACCGCTTCTGCGCGAGAGCGTCTTCATCACCAATGGCGCGCATTGGCAGCGCCAGCGCCGGATAATCGACCCGGCCTTCGAGGGCGGCAAACTGCGCGAGACTTTCCCGGCAATGTGGGCGGCGGGCGACGCTTGCGTTGATCGTCTGAAGGTGAAGACCGGCGCAGAACCAATTGATATTGAAACGGAAACCTCTCACGTCGCCGCCGATATCATCTTCCGCACCCTGTTCTCGATCCCGATCGAGGATGCTACCGCCAGCGCCGTGTTCGCAGCCTTCAAGCGCCATCAACGCGCCTCCCCGGTGGTCAATCTCGGTGCGCTGCTGCCGCTGCCGCGCTGGTTTCCGCGGTTCCATGCGCGCGAGACGAAACGCACCGCGGCCCATATCCGCGCGCTGATCGAGCGACTGACGACAGAGCGCGCCGCACGGATCGCCGCAGGCACCGCGCCCGACGATCTGGCGACCAAGATCATGACCACCGCCGATCCCGAAACCGGCGAGACCTTCGACACCGCCGAGATGGTCGATCAGGTCGCGATTTTCTTCCTCGCGGGCCACGAGACCTCCGCCTCGGCGCTGGCATGGGCGCTCTATCTGCTGGCGACGCATCCCGAATGGCAGGATCGGCTGGCCGAAGAAGCCGAGACCGCGCTGGCGGAAAATCGCGACTTTTCCGTACTTTCCAAGCTGAAGTTGAACCGCGCCACCTTCCGCGAAGCGATGCGGCTTTACCCGCCCGTGCCGATGTTCGTGCGCGAGACGACCTGCCCGGAGCGTTTCCGCAACCGCGACGTCAAACGGGGCTCTCAGGTGGTGATCTCACCGTGGCACCTGCATCGCCACGAGCGGCTCTGGGACACCCCCGACGGGTTCGACCCGAGCCGCTGGGAGACCGAGAACGGCAAGGCCTGCCAGCGCCGCGCCTATATTCCGTTCTCCTCCGGCGCACGGGTCTGCCCCGGCGCGGGGTTTGCGATGGCGGAGGGGCCGCTTCTGCTCGCAATGCTGCTGCGGGCGTTTCGGTTCGAGGCTGTCGAGGGCCACGAACCGGTCCCCGTCGCGCATCTGACGGTGCGCGGTAAGGACGGGATTTACCTCAGGATTTCCGAGCGTTGAGGGGGCTCCGCCCCCGTCGCCGGAGGGCGACAATCTCAAAAGAAAGAGGGGGCTCCGCCCCCGCTGGCCTTGCCAGCCCCCCGGGATATTTCGGCCAAGCCGAAGGGATCAGTCGCGCACGACCAGATCGGCGGCGCGGCTCTCGCGCGTGATGGTCCGGCCATTGGGCAGGTCGTTTTCCTCGACGCGGCGGCGCGTCTCGGCCAGATCGCAGCCCTGATCGCGCCAGCGTTGAGTGAGCCGCTCGCGCAGCACCTCTTCTGGCAGATCGATGCGGATCGTGAGATCGAAGAGCGGGTAGAGATCGCTCCAACCGGGCCGCGTCAGCAGCAGGTAATTGCCCTCGACGATAAGGTATTTCGCCGAGCCTGGCACGCTTGCGCCGCCCGGAACGGTCGCGTCCAGATCGCGGTCGAAGGTCGGCACTGGCTCGTCCTGACGGCTCGATTTCAGCCGTGCAAGAAGCTGAAAAAACCCTTCCGTATCAAAGGTTTCCGGCGCGCCCTTCACGTTACGCAAGCCGCGTTCGTCGAGCCAGTCATTGTCGCGGTGAAAGCCGTCCATCGCGACGATAGCCGATTGCGCCCCGAGCGCCTCGGCCAGCTCATGCGCGAGATGCGACTTGCCCGCGCCGGGGCCGCCAACCAGCCCGATCAGCAGCCGCTCGCCCGGAAGCTGGCGGATATGCGAGGCCAGATCGGCGCGCGGCACCTGCAGCTCGCTCTCCATGAAGGCCCCGTGATCGCCCATCGGGCCGTCGCTATCGCCGAGCCAATCCGGCATCACGACATCGCCTTGATGAACCGTCCCAAAGCTGCAGCCGGGTCGTCCTCGCGCCAGACCTCGTCGCCGAAGGCGAACCAGTCGGTGACGGGGGCGAATTTCGTGACGAGCTCTTCGGTGAGCGCACCTTCGGCCACCACCGGCACTTCGATCACTTCCGACCACCAGGCGAACAGCTCGTGCTCGGCAGGCTCCGCCGTGCCCAGATTGGTCTCGCCGATCGGGCCAAAGCAGACATAGTCGGCCCCTGCCTCGCCCGCGTTCATCCCCTCATGGCGGGAATTGCCGCAGTAGCTGCCGACGATCGCGTCGTCACCCAGCTCCTTGCGGCCGTAGCGGATCTGCTTCGCGCCGTCGGTGAAATGCACCCCGTCGAGCCCGTGGCGTTCCACCAGAGCGACATGGGATTCGATGACCAGCGCCACGTCGCGGGCATGGGCCACTTCGCGCATCGCATCGGCGATCCGACCGATCTCGTATTCGTCGCGGCTGGCCAGCGACAGGCGGATGCAGGCGATGTCATGCGCATCGAGCACCGAGGCCAGTTTCGGCGCGAATTCCTCGGCGTCGAAAGCGGGCGGCGTGATCAGGTAAATCTGCGGGCGGTCTTCGGCCATGGGCAGGCTCCTTTGCGGGTCTTGGCCGCCTATTAACGCAAGCGGCGCGGCCTTGCCAGTGCCAGCTTGCGCGACTAGGAGAGGCGCGAAAGGACCGCCCATGCCCAATACGCCCGAAATTCCCGATCCCGCCCAGCCCGCCTTCATCCTCGTGCGTCCGCAGATGGGCGAGAATATCGGGGCGGCGGCGCGCGCGATGCTGAACTTCTCGCTGCGCAAGATGCGGCTGGTGGAGCCGCGCGACGGCTGGCCCAACCCCAAAGCGGTCGCGATGGCCTCGGGAGCTGCTGGTCAGGTGCTCGATTTCGCGGGCGTCTATGACAGCGTGGCGGACGCCGTGGCCGATTGCGATTACGTCTTCGCGACGACTGCGCGGGGCCGCGAATTGCCCAAACCCATCTACACGCCCGAGGCGGCGATGGACGAGGCGCGCAAACGCATCGTCGCGGGCCAGAAGGTCGGCGTGCTGTTCGGGCCCGAGCGCACCGGGCTCGAGAATGACGACATCCTGCGCGCCAATGCGATCATCACCGTGCCGGTGAACCCGGAATTCTTCTCGCTCAACCTCGCGCAGGCGGTGCTGCTGTCGGCCTATGAGTATTCGCGCCACACGCTCGACTCGGTGCCGATCGATCCGGGGCTTGCGGGCCATGATCCGGCAAGCGCGGTCGAGGTCGAGAAGCTGGGCGATCACTTCGAGCAGCGGCTCGAGGAGGCGGGCTTCTTCCACCCGCCCGCGAAGGCGCCGATGATGAAGCGCAACCTGCGCAACATGTGGACGCGTTTCGCGATGACGCGCTCGGAGGTGCAGACGCTACACGGCGCTCTGCGACAAATTCTCCGCCCGCGCGACTGACGCTTGGTCAAAGACGCCGCTTGCGCCATCTTGGCAGCATGTGGCGCGTGATCCGGGTCTCAGTATTGGCACTTCTGGCGGGTGGGCTTTTGGGTCTGCTCGCGCTGTTGTGGTTCTACCCGGTGCTGGCGGCGGGGCTGTGCCCGCGCTGTTTCGGGATGGACCGGGCCGCGCCGGGCATTTTCGTCGAACATGAGATGAGCCGCGCAGAGCGGCGCGATCTGGTCGAGACGGTCGATGCGGCGCGCGACACCGTCGCCCAGTTCTACCCGACGCGCGAAGCCCATACCCGCATTCTCGCCTGCACGAGCGACGCCTGCGACCGCCGCCTTGGCGGACGGGGGGCTGCGGCGGTGACCTATTCGCTCGGGGCTTGGGCCGTCGTGCGCGTGGCCCCGCGCGGGCTGACCGAGACGATCCTCGCTCATGAGCTGACCCATACCGAGACCCATGCCCGGCTGGGCGTGTTGGGTCAGGTGCGCGGTCGGATGCCCGCGTGGTTCGACGAGGGGCTCTCGGTGCTGGTCTCGAACGATCCGCGCTATCTCGGGCAGGGCTCGGGCATCGAGCGCTGTCAAGCGCTGCCGCGCGCCGACCTGCCCAGCTCGCCTTTCGACTGGGCGCCGCAGGCCGGGCGCGACAACGGGCTTTACGCCGAGGCCGCCTGCGCCGTGCTGATCTGGGAGGCGCATCAGGGCGGGCCGGAGGCCATCCTTGCGCGGTTGGAAGACGGGCGCAGCTTTCCCTGAAACGCAGCCATGCACGCGGCTTGCGCGGATTGCCCTTGACCTGAGGCCGTGTGCGCAGAAAAAGGGGCCATGGCACAGGCAAATCTTCATATCGACCTCGACGCAGTGGTCAGCAATTGGCGCGCTCTCGATGCGCAATCGGGCACGGCGACGCGCACGGCGGCGGTCGTGAAAGCCGACAGCTACGGGCTGGGCGCAGGGCGCGTGGCCCCAGCTTTGTATCAAGCGGGTGCGCGGGACTTCTTCGTCGCGCTGGCCGAGGAAGGCGCAAGGCTGCGCCCGCATCTGGGCGAGGACGCACGGATCTACATCCTCGGCGGTCATATGGCGGGCGATGCGGGCTTCCTGCGCGACGCGCGGCTGATCCCGATGCTGAACTCGGCCGAACAGGCGCAGCGGCATCTGCAGGCGATCCCCGACAGCCCCGTGGGCGTGCAGCTCGATACCGGGATGAACCGGCTCGGGATGGAGGCAGCCGAGTGGCAGGCCACCGCCCCGCAGCTGATGGAGCGCGGGATCGAGCTGGTGATGAGCCACCTCGCCTGTTCCGACGAGCCCGAGCACGAGATGAACGCCAAGCAGCTGACCGAATTCAAACGGATGACCGACGGGATGGGGCTGAGCCGCTCGCTCGCGGCGACGGGCGGCATCCTGTTGGGCCCCGATTATCATTTCGACGTGACGCGGCCCGGCATCGGCCTCTACGGCGGCCGCCCCTTCGAGGAGGCGCGCCACGTGGCGACCCTGTCGCTGCCGGTGATCCAGACCCGTGTGGTCCAGCCCGGCGAGACCGTGGGCTACGGCAACACCTGGACCGCCGAGCGCGAGACCAAAATCGCGACGCTCTCGGCGGGCTATGCCGACGGGATCCACCGCGTGCTGTCGAACATCACCGCGCTTTACGCGGGCGACACGCCCTGTCCGCTGCGGGGTCGCGTCTCGATGGACCTGCTGACGGTGGATGTGACCTTTCTCGATACGGTGCCCGACACGCTCGATCTGCTGGGGCCTCATCAGGGCGTCGATACGCTGGCCGATCTGGCAGGCACGATTGGCTATGAGATCCTGACCTCGCTCGGCCCCCGCTATGCCCGGAATTACGCGGAGCCCACCGCATGAATGCAGCGGCGCTCAGCCGACCGCTGGCCGCGCTGGGGCGGGCCACGCTTGCGCTGATGGCGGCGACGGGGCGGCTGTCGCTCTTTGTGGGCGAGACGCTGAGCCACCTGCTCCGCCCGCCCTTCTACCTGCGTGAATTCTGGCTTGCGTGCCTCAATATCGGCTGGCTGTCGCTGCCGGTCGTGGGGATGACGGCGCTGTTCACCGGGGCTGCGCTGGCGCTGCAGATCTACGCGGGCGGCGCGCGCTTCTCGGCCGAACAGGTCGTGCCCTCGATCACCGCAATCGGCATGGTGCGCGAGCTGGGCCCGGTCCTCGGCGGGTTGATGGTGGCGGCACGCGTCGCGTCGAGTATCGCCGCCGAGATCGGCACGATGAAAGTGACCGAGCAGATCGACGCGCTCACCACGCTCTCGACCAATCCGATGAAATATCTCACCGTGCCGCGCGTGCTGGCCGCGACGCTTTGCGTGCCGATGCTGGTCGGCGTGGGCGACGTGATCGGGATCATGGGCGGCTGGATGGTCGGCGTGAACCGCCTCGGCTTCAACTCGGCCACCTATCTCAAGAACACTTGGGACTTCCTTGAATTCTGGGACGTGGGATCGGGCCTCGTGAAGGGCGCGGCCTTCGGCTTCATCGTGGCCACGATGGGCTGCTATCACGGGATGAATTCGGGCCGCGGCGCGCAGGGCGTGGGCCGGGCCACGAAATCGGCGGTGGTCGCGGCCTCGGTCGCGATCCTCGCGGCGAATTACGTGCTGACGGAGGCCTTCTTCTCGGCATGATCACCCTTGACGCCATAACCCGGAGTTTCGGATCGAAACACGTCCTGCGCGGCGTCGATCTCGTGGTGCCGACGGGGCAATCCACCGTCATCATCGGCGGCTCGGGCACCGGCAAATCGGTGCTGCTGAAATGCATCCTCGGGCTGATCGAGCCCGATGGCGGCAAGATCACCCTCGACGGGGTCGACGTGCATGAGGGCGAGCGCGACGCGTTCCTCGCCCGCTTCGGGATGCTGTTTCAGGGCGGCGCGCTGTTCGACAGCTTTTCCGTCTGGGAAAACGTGGCCTTCCGCCTTCTGCGCGGCGCGCTGAAGCGGCCCAAGGCGGAGGCACGCGAGATCGCCATCGAGAAGCTGCGCCGCGTGGGTCTCTCGCCGGACGTAGCCGACCTGTATCCGGCGGAACTGTCGGGCGGGATGCAGAAACGCGTCGGCCTCGCCCGCGCCATCGCGGCAGAGCCCGAGATCATCTTCTTCGACGAACCCACGACCGGGCTCGATCCGATCATGGCGGGCGTCATCAACGAGCTGATCCGCGAGATCGTGACCGAAATGGGCGCGACCGCGATGACCATCACCCATGACATGTCCTCGGTCCGGGCGATTGCCGACCGCGTTGCGATGCTTCATGCGGGCAAAATTCGCTGGGAAGGCCCGATCGCGGAAATGGACGAAACTTCAGACCCTTACGTCCAGCAGTTCATCCACGGGCGCGCCGAAGGGCCGATCGAAACGCTTCGTTAATACACAGGCTGCGGAACCAAGCGAATTTCCGCGCATTCTCCCCAAGTGCTTGATCCGCCAACGAGACTCAATCTCGGACCGGAACTGGCCGCTATCTTCAATATGGGAACCGGGGGGAGGTCACATCATGCAAACCGAACAGGTAGGAAGCGCCAATCTAGACCGTTTCAACGCGGCAATTGGCCAAACACTCACCGTCACTGTCGCAGTCACCGCACTCGCCGCCATCGGCGCGGTCGCTGCCGCCTCGCTCGGGCTGATGCCGTGGCTCAGCCTCGAGGCGCAATTCGGCGAAACCGCCCTGCCCGATTTCGGTGTCTGGCTGCAGGTGGGCGCGGCCTTGCTGGCGCTGATCCTGTTGCTCTATCTGCCCTCCTGCTCGCGCGTGTCGAAGCTCGAAGGCAGCCACCGCCGCTTCCATGTCGGCATGGATGACGTGGCCCGCGCCTATCGCAGCGCGCATGATGCCGACCGCGCGGGTGTCTTCGCGCTCTCGGGGGAGTTCGACGCCGTGCGCGAGCGGATCACCCATCTGCGCCAGCATCCCGATCTGGGCGGGCTGGAGCCCGAACTTCTGGAACTGGCCGCGCAGATGAGCCTGCAATCGCGCGATCTCGCTGAGGTCTATTCCGCCGAGAAAGTCAAACGCGCCCGCGCCTTCCTCGAACAGCGCCAGCAAGAGGCCGAGACCCTGAGCGATCAGATTTCGGTCGCCCGCCGGACCTGCTCGGAGCTGCGCGAATGGCTGACCGATGTCGAGACCGAAGAGCGCGAGGTCAGCGCCGAGTTCAGCCTGCTGGAGCGCGACCTGCGTGACATCCTGCCGCTGCTGGGCTACGAAATCGAAGACGGCCCGCAGCCCAATGTGGTGCCGATCGCGAAGAAAGAATCCAAGTCGTAACGGGGCCTGAGCGCCCCTTGGGGTGAGCTCCGGCCGATGCTGAAATACGCCAATCTGGCGCTCTTGCTACTCTTCCCCCTCGCCTGGGCCGCGCCGCTTCTGCGCGCGGGGCTGTTGCCCTTCTTCGGGCTGGAGGAGATTTCGGTGCTCAGTGGGTTGCAGACGTTGTGGCGGACCGATGTGTTCCTCGCCCTGCTCGTCAGCTTCCTCGCGCTCTTTGCCCCCTATCTGAAGGTGATCGGCGTCGCGCTGATCCAGTTCGATCTGGCCGCGCCGCGCCTGCTGCCCGCGCTCAATATCCTCGGCAAGCTGGCGATGGCCGACATCTTCCTGATCGCGATCTATATCGTGGTGGCGAAGGGCGTGGGCGTCGGGCGGCTCGAGACGGCCTGGGGGCTGTACCTGTTTACCGGATGCGTCGCGGCCTCTTTCGCGATCTCGCATCTGGAAATGAAAAAGGCGCCGCGAGGGTGAACCCCCGGGCGCCTTTCGCGTCCTTTCAGCCGATCAATGGACCGAGACCGGGTCCAGATCGTTCTGCCGTGCGAGCGAGAAGGCCAGCTTGCGGTCCTTCACCAGCGCGAGCCGCTCGCCATCGCTGTCATGCACCGCATAGAGGTGATCGACATCGTCCAGCTCGGCCCGGATTTCCTCGGGCAGATCGACGACCGCCACTTCGCGGACATAGACGATGGGATGCTCGGCATTGTCGCCGAAATCATATTCCGTATTCATTGCGCGTTTCCTTTCCTGCCTGTTCATTTCCGCTCGATCGGGATGGTCTGCACGATCGTATCGGGCGGGGCCCGGTTCAGATCGACATGCAGAAGACCGTTCTCGATCGTGGCGGCTGCGACCTCGACCCCTTCTGCGAGCACGAAGCTGCGCTGAAAGGCCCGTGCGGCGATCCCGCGATGTAGGAACAGGCGTTCGCTGTCCTCTTCGCTTTGACGGCCGCGGATCACGAGTGCCCGGTCTTCGAGCGTGATCGCGAGGTCTTCCTCGCGGAAGCCTGCCACTGCGAGCGTGATGCGGAACGCATCCTCGCCGCGTTGTTCGATGTTATACGGCGGATAGGCATCCGATCCCTTGGCGGTGCGTTCCACCAACCGCTCCAGCTGGTCGAAGCCCAGCAGGTAGGGATGTGCGCCAAAACTCAGTTTCGTCATTCGGCAAGCCCTTGATCAAGCGACGTTGCAAGTTCGGGCCCCGATCTTCGGCAGCCCACTGATCAAATATGGGCGGCGTGGAAGCCCCCTGCAAGACCCCGCCGACCATTTACGCTGACGGCAAATTTTCTCCTAACCCGTTCGAAACCTGTTATATTGACCCTCCCACCTGACCGCCTTGGCCGAGTCGGGCGGATGATATTTTGCGCAACCAGAACCGGACGATACGGATATGAACGCCCATCTCGAGATGGATCATGAAGAAGTGCTGCGGGTAAAACTGGAAGTGCTGCGCCGCGAACACCGCGATCTGGACGAGGCGATCCTGGCGCTCACGCAGGCCGTGCATTCCGATCAGCTGCGCCTTGTGCGGCTGAAAAAGCAAAAGCTGGCCCTGAAAGACGAGATCGCGCGGATCGAAGACCAGCTCACCCCCGACATCATCGCCTGAACCCACCTCCGACCAATCCGATCGGCGCCTGCACGCCTCCGGGGCTTGCCGCGACGGCACAGATTCCTATAGTGCGCGCTCCATCTGCAAAGGGGGCGTCATGAGCGTGAAAGTGGGAATCATCATGGGCAGCCAGTCCGACTGGTCCACGATGAAAGAGGCGGCGGAAATTCTCGACGAACTCGGTGTGGAATACGAGGCGAAGATCGTCTCGGCCCATCGCACTCCCGACAGGCTCTGGTCCTATGGCAAGACGGCTGTGGAGCGTGGGCTGCACGTCATCATCGCAGGCGCTGGCGGTGCCGCGCACCTGCCGGGCATGATGGCGTCAAAAACCCGCGTGCCGGTGATCGGCGTGCCGGTGCAGACCCGCGCACTCTCGGGCGTCGACAGCCTCTATTCCATCGTGCAGATGCCCAAGGGCTTCCCGGTCGCGACCATGGCGATCGGGGCTGCGGGCGCGGCCAATGCCGGTCTGATGGCGGCGGGGATCTTGGCCGTATCGGATGCGGATCTGGCGAAGCGGCTCGACGACTGGCGCGAAAAGCTCTCGGCCTCGATCAAAGAGGAGCCGGAAGATGAGTGAGCCCCTGCCCTATGGATCGGTGATCGGCATCCTCGGCGGCGGTCAGCTGGGCCGGATGCTCTCGGTCGCGGCCTCGCGTCTGGGCTACAAGACCCATATCTTCGAGCCGGGCGCGAACCCGCCCGCAGGCGACGTGGCCCATGCGGTGACCACCGCGCCCTATGAGGACGAGGCCGCGCTGCGCGCCTTCGCCGAGGCCGTGGACGTCATCACCTACGAATTCGAGAACGTGCCGACCTCGGCGCTCGATCTGCTGGAGAGCCTCAAACCGATCCGCCCGAACCGCAAGGCGCTGGCCGTCAGTCAGGACCGTCTGGTCGAGAAAGCCTTCCTCAACGATCTGGGCCTCGCCACCGCGCCTTTCGCCGCCGTGGACGATCTCGAGGACCTGCAGGAGGCAATTGCCGAGATCGGCTGCCCCGCGATCCTGAAGACCCGCCGCTTCGGCTATGACGGCAAGGGTCAGGTGGTGATCAACGCGCCCGAAGAGGCGGCCGCCGCGCTGGAGGACATGAAGGGCGCGCCCGCGATCCTCGAAGGCTTCGTGGAGTTCTTCAAGGAGATCTCCGTGATCGGCGCGCGCGCCGAGGATGGCGCGATCTCCTGCTACGATCCGGGCCAGAACAAGCATGAGGGCGGCATCCTGCGCACCACTCTGGTGCCTGCCGCGATCACCGACAACCAGCGCACCGATGCGGTTCTGCTGGCGGCCAAGATCCTGAACAAGCTTGATTATGTCGGCGTGATGGGGGTCGAGCTGTTCGTCACACGCGACGCGCTGATCGTGAACGAGATCGCGCCCCGCGTGCATAATTCGGGCCATTGGACGCAGGCCGGCAGCGCGGTCGATCAGTTCGAGCAGCATATCCGCGCCGTGACCGGCTGGCCGCTGGGCGACGGCTCGCGCCATTGCGATGTCGAGATGGAGAACCTGATCGGCGACGATATGGACCGGGTGCCGGGACTGGCGAAGCTCGCGCGGTATCAGGTGCATCTCTACGGCAAGGCCGAGGTGAAGCCGGGCCGCAAGATGGGCCATGTGAACCACATCCTGTAAATGTAAAAGGCGCCCATCGCGGGCGCCTTTCTCTTATGTCGCGATCACTTCGCGGACCATGTGAAGCGCGTGCCCCACGGATCGGCCACGCTGTCGCCATAGACCTCGCGGAAGGCGGCGAGCGGTTCGGCGTCCGCCTTCAGCCCCACCTCGACCAGACCGGTTGCGGGCTGGTGACGCTCTTTGGCGCCGCGGCTGTTCCAGATATTGGTGGCGAGGTGGTGGTGATAGCCGCCCCAGCCGTGGAAATTCGCCCCCGGATAGCGGGCCATCACATCCGCGCCGAGCGTCTCGGCATAGAACGGCTCCGCCGGATCGAGCGCGCCGACCTGAAGGTGAACGTGGCCGATCACCGTGCCTTTCGGCGCACCGCGCCACGGGCCACGGGCCTCTGCCATCACGTCGCGCAGATCGATCGGATCGGTCACCATCGCGATCATCCCGTCCTTGCGCGGCCAGTCTTCGCGGGCGCGGTCACGGTAGATCTCGATACCGTTGCCCTCGGGGTCGTGCAGGTAGACCGCCTCGCTCACGAGGTGATCGGACGCCCCGTCGAGCCGGATGCCGGTCTCTGCGGCGTGGTTCAGCCACGCGCCCAGATCGGCCCGCTCGGGCAGCAGGAAGGCGGTGTGAAACAGCCCCGCTTCCGACCGGCTCGATTTACGCGCCGATGTGTCGGCCTTGAGGATCACGAGCACCTTGCCGTCGACGCCGTAGCGCGCCTCGGTTGCGTCGCCCGAGATCCGCTCCAGCCCGAGCACGCTCTCGTAGAACGCCCCCACCGCCGGGAGGTCATGGACCACGAGGGTCACATGGCCGATTTCGACATTTGCATCACTGGTAGCCATCGTCTCCTCCTGTCACTTCAGTTTGGTCGGGCGCAGCGCATAGAGGCCGTCACCCAGAGCCGCGAGCGCGAATTGCACGATGGCCCACATCACCGGATATTCCCAGCCGCCGCCCTGGTTCGAGAAGCCGAAGCCGTTGCCCCAATGCGCCGTGAAGGCCGCGCCGAGCAGGATGAACCCGAGCCCGAAGGATACGATCCGCGCATAGATGCCGGTGATCAAGGCGATACCGCCGAGAATTTCCGCCGCCATCGTGAGGATGCCGAGCCAGCCGGGCAGACCCAGCGATTCAAAGAAGCCCATCGTGCCGGCCGGGGTGAAGACGAACAGCTTCGTCAGCCCGTGGACGAGAAACAAAGCGCCGGTCAGAAGGCGCAGGACGAGGATGCCGTAAGGGGCGAGTTTGGTGTCGATCATGGTCTATCTCCTGTAGCCGCACTCCCTGTGCGGTGTGTTCGCGTTACAGCGAGGAAATTAGCCATTCCGTTAGCGAATAAAATGGATATTATCAGGAATGACTTTTACCATTTTGTTCTGAATAGCGATGGACATCACCGAACAACTCCGCGCCTTCGTCGCCACCGCCCGCGCGGGCTCGTTCACCGCGGGGGCAGAGCAGCTGGGCATCTCCAACCGGCTCGCCTCGAAATACGTGGCCGAGCTGGAGGACCGCCTCGGCACACGCCTTCTGCAACGCACGACGCGGCGGATCGGGCTGACCCCCGCGGGCGAGCGTCTGCTGGCCGAGGCGCCAAGCGTGCTCGACGGGCTCGACGATCTTCTGGGCGCGGTGTCGGAACAATCGCGCGGGTTTTCGGGTGTGCTCCGGATCTCCGCGCCGGTCACTTTCGGCGAGGTCTATCTGGCGGAAATGCTCGCGCGCTTCGCAGCCCCCCACCCCGATCTGGTGATCGACTTGACGCTCTCGGATGCGGCGACCGATCTGGCCGCCGAGGGGATCGACCTCGCCTTCCGGATCGGGCAACTGCGCGATCAGGCGCTTCGGGCGCGCAAGCTGGGCGAGATCGGGATGCGCGTCGTGGCCGCGCCCGCCTATCTCGACCGCGCGGGCCGCCCGGCTCAGATCGCCGATCTGGCCGATCACCGCTGCATCCATGACACCAATCACAGCGCGATCCCGCATTGGCGCCATCGCGCGGGCGAAGAGATCGCCGCCCTGCCCGTCCCCGCGCAGATCCGCGTCAATAGCGGGCGCGCCGCCTGCGAACTGGCGCTGGCGGGGCATGGCATTACCTATGGGCCGGAATTCGTGCTGGAGCCGGAGATCGCGGCGGGGCGGCTGGTCTCGCTGTTTCCGCCCGAGACGCTGCTGCGGATCCCGCTTCATGCGGTCTATCTCGACGGGCCGCGCCTGCCGCGCAAGCTGCGCGCGCTGATCGATTTCGCCTATGAGGATACGCGCTCGCTCCGGGCCTGAGCGCTCAGCGTTTGGCAACCACCGCCGCCAGGCCGTGCTACGCCGCCGTATCCTCGCGCTGCGCCCCCTCGGCGCGCTGATCCATCATGTCCTCGACGAAGAGGCTCAGAAGCGCGCCGCGCCCGTTCACCCCCGCCTTGCGATAGATCGCGGCGCTTTGCGCCTTGGCGGTGCCCTCGGAGGTCTCGCGAAGCGCTGCGATCTCCGCCGTGCTCAGCCCCTTGATCGCAAAAAGCGCGACCTCACGCTCTGCCGCCGTGAGGCCCCAGTCGGAGAAACGCTCTTCCAGGAGATCCTCAAAAGCCGAGGTCGCCCGGCGCAGACGCGCCTTCGCCCGCGCGCCCTCGCGCAGCGCACCTGCCAAGGCGAACGCGCCAAGCGCGAGCCCCAGAATGAGGCCAAGCGCCGCTCCGAGTTCGAGGATTTCGCGGTTCTGCCAGCTGATCGGCGCGGGATAGAGGCCAAAGACCGACAGCAGGATATCGGAGATAAAGAACAGCGCGCAGACCGCCTGAAACAGCAAGATCGCCCCGACAAACACCGCACGGCGCAGCCGCGACGTCATAGCGCCGCTCCCGCCGGTCGGTCCGAGGCGTCAATCATCGTCGCTTTCCCCGCCGCCATCGTCGCCACCACCGCTGTCGCCGCCGCCGCCACCGCTACTGTCGCTGTCGCTGCTGTCATGGCTTCCGCCATCGTCGCTGCCCGATGCGCTACTGCTATCGTCCGAGGAGTCGTCGGAGGAGTCGCTATCGGAGGTCGTCGTTGTGCGGTCGGAGGTGGAGGTCGCGGTATAGCTCCCCGAGGCGGTGCCGCCCAGAGGGCTATTGTTCAGGATCGGGGTGCGGCTGGAGCGCGACAGGTCGCGCAGAATCTCGCCGCTGCGCGGATCGAGGACGATTTCGCGCTCGACGCCCTTGCGGGTGCCGGTGATGCGCACGCGGCCCAGCAAGGTCCGGTGCACATCGATATTCTGGTAGCCGTAGGATTTGAGCTGCCGGGTGACCGCTTCGCTCGCGGTTTCGGCCCGCGCGAGCCCTGGCACCACGGGCACGCTCAGCGCGCCGATCAACACGGCTATCGCCAGATCTCTGCGCAGTCTCATCGGCAAAACTCCCTCCGCGCGCGAACGCGGCATTTCAGAGGATTATGCCCGGCGCACATGGCACCGGGCAAGTCCGTTCGGATCAGTCGTCGTCGCCACCGTCGTCGTCGCCGCTGTCATGCGACCCGCCGCCGTCGGAGCCACTGTCATGCGAACCGCCATCGTCAGAGCCGCTCTCATGCGAGCCGCCGTCATCCGAGCCGTGATCGGAATCGGACGTGGTGTGGTCGTCGTCGTGGCTGTCATCCATGTGATCGTCGCTGCCCGAATGGTCGTCGCCGTGATCGTCCATATGGTCGTCGTCGCTGCCGTCGTAGAAATCTTCCGACTGCTGACGGACGCTGACGCCCTGCGTCATGTCATAGCCGGCGCGCGTGCGCGACATTTCCTGCTTCTGGATCTTGCCGGTGGCGCGGTCGTAGACCACTTCGATCTTGGTGCCGTTCGGGTTGTAACCCTCGGCTTTCACTTGGGTCGGGCCGACCTTGATCTCGACATTGGTGAAGCCATTGGCCTGCAGATCGGCAGCGATACCGTCCGTGGACACTTCAGCCTGTGCCATATGCGCCGAGACCGCGAGAGCCGCCAGCGCGGCGAGGGTGGATTTCATTTTCATCTTCTATCTCCTCCGGAACAATTGTCCGCCGCGGGCTGCGACGTCGGAGCAAAGGGTCGGCGGACAACGCCCGCCGGTCCATTGCCAATTGGGTTATGGAGGAGCAATAAACCTCAGGTTGTACGCCGTAAACCTGAGTTTATGCGTCCATATCGAAGCCGAGATGCTTCGCGACCGCGAAAATGTCCTTATCGCCGCGGCCACACATGTTCATCACGATGATATGGTCCTTGGGCAGATCGGGGGCGATCTTCATCACGTGGGCCAGCGCGTGCGAGGGCTCCAGCGCGGGGATGATCCCTTCAAGACGGCAGGAGAACTGGAACGCCTCCAGCGCTTCCTTGTCGGTGATGTTCACATATTCCGCGCGGCCCGTGTCGTGCAGCCAGCTATGCTCGGGACCGATGCCCGGATAGTCGAGCCCGGCCGAGATCGAATGCCCTTCAAGGATCTGCCCGTCCTCGTCCTGCAGCAGATAGGTTCGGTTGCCATGCAGCACGCCCGGACGCCCGCCGGTGAGCGAGGCGCAATGCTCCATCTTCTCGTCGACGCCGTGACCGCCGGCCTCGACCCCGATGATGCGCACGGATTTGTCGTCGAGGAATGGATGGAACAGGCCCATCGCGTTCGAGCCGCCGCCAATCGCCGCGATCACGGTGTCGGGCAGACGGCCCTCGCCTTCCTGTTCCTCAAGCTGCCAGCGCACTTCCTTGCCGATGATCGACTGGAAGTCGCGGACCATCGCCGGATAGGGATGCGGCCCAGCGACCGTGCCGATGCAATAGAACGTGTCGCGCACATTGGTCACCCAGTCGCGCAGCGCATCGTTCATCGCATCTTTCAGCGTGCCACGGCCCGATTTCACCGGGACGACTTCGGCGCCCAGCAGGCGCATCCGGAAGACGTTGGGCGCCTGACGCTCGACGTCCGTGGCGCCCATATAGACCACGCATTTGAGGCCGAATTTCGCGCAGACCGTCGCGGTGGCGACGCCATGCTGGCCCGCGCCGGTCTCGGCGATGATCCGGGTCTTGCCCATGCGCCGCGCCAGCAGGATCTGCCCCAGCACGTTGTTGATCTTATGCGCGCCGGTGTGGTTCAGCTCGTCGCGCTTGAGATAGATTTTCGCGCCGCCCAGCTCTTCGGTGATGCGGGGCGCGAAATACAGCGGCGACGGGCGACCGACATAGTGCTTCCAGAGATCGTCCATCTCCGCCCAGAAATCGGGATCGGTCTTGGCCTTCTCGTATTCCTCTTCGAGCGAGAGGATCAGCGGCATCAGCGTCTCGGACACGAAGCGGCCACCGAAAATGCCGAACCGCCCGTTCTCGTCGGGCACATTCATGAAGGAATTGATCAGATCGTCAGCCATGGCACACCTCGCGCTATTCGTGAGGATCGGTCTAGCGTCAAAGCGGGGCGAGATAAATCCCCGCCCCTGCATCTGGCCAAAAATACTCGCGTCTGCGTGGGGTCCGTCGGCGCTCAGGCCGCGCCCTGACGGGCCGCCTGGATGAAGGCGCGGATTTTCTCGGGATCTTTGACGCCCGGCGCGCTCTCCACGCCCGAGGAAACATCGACCTGCCGCGCGCCGGTCAGCAGGATCGCCTCGGCCACGTTCTCCGGCGTCAGCCCGCCGGCCAGCATCCACGGTTTCTCCCAGGTGCGCCCGGCGATCAGCCGCCAGTCGAAGGACAGCCCGTTGCCGCCCGGAAGCTCCGCCTCTTTCGGCGGCTTGGCGTCGAGCAGGATCTGATCGGCCACCGCCTCATACTCCGCGATCTTCGGCAGATCGGCGGCATCGGCCACGCCCACGGCTTTCATCACCGGCAGGCCGAATTTCGTGCGGATCTCCGTCACGCGTTCGGGCGTCTCCGAACCGTGAAGCTGGATCATGTCGAGCGGCACGGCATCCGTGATCTCGGTGAGAAGCTCATCGCTCGGGTTCACCACCAGACCGACCTTGGCGATGCCGGGCTCGACCTCCTGGGCCAGCGCGCGCGCCTCGGCGATCTCCAGATGGCGGGGGGATTTGGCGAAGAAGACGAAGCCAACATAGCGCGCGCCCGCCTCGACGGCGGCGGCGATGTCTTCGGCCTTGCGCAGCCCGCAAATCTTGACGCGGGCGAGACCCTGCGCGTTGCGGTCTATGGCGACGGTCGGCATCTCAGCGCGAGGGCTGTTCGAGCAGCGCCAGCACGTCGTCCTTCGGGCCGGTCTTGTCGTGGCGCAGGGTCTGAACCTCCGCTTCGAGCTTGCGTGCCTTGCGGTCCGACTGGCGGGCATTGCGGCGCAGACGCGACTCGCGCGCCCATTCCCAGACGAAGCCGATCAGAAGGCCCAGCAGGACGCCCGCGAGGATCACGAGGAACAACGGCACCTGAACCGCCCAGTCCCAGCCGAGGAAGCTGCCCGCCTCGAGCGGCAGCACCCGCAGCGTGACGATTTGACGATTGGCCAGCGCCAGCCCGATCAGGACCACGGCGAGCAGACCGAGAAACAGCAGCCGAAGCGCTCGAATCATTAGCTCTTATTCCTCTTTCCCGTTCAGCCGGTCGCGCAGCAGCTTACCGGTCTTGAAGAAGGGTACGTGTTTTTCCTCGACCTCAACCGCCTCGCCGGTGCGCGGGTTCCGACCGGTGCGCGCGTCGCGCTTCTTGACGGAAAAGGCCCCGAACCCACGAAGTTCGACGCGGTCGCCCGAGGCCAGCGCCTCAGTGATCTCGTCGAAGATCGTATTTACGATTTTTTCGACATCCCGCTGGTAGAGATGCGGATTCTCCTCGGCAATCTTGGTGATCAACTCAGAGCGGATCATCTTGTTATCTCCCCCCACGGGCTTGGCCGGGTGTCCCCCGGCTCTTACATGCGTCATTTCGTAATTATAGGACCAATCGTTGCAACGCGGAACAGCAAAGACCCGGAAAATCCACGTAAAATCGAGCCCCTAGCGGTCTGCCGCCGACGGAAGCGCCTTCGCAAACGCAGAAATTCAGCGCTTCGCCCGCCCACGCGTCACCCGTTGCGCGAATCGTCGTCGCAGATCGCCAAGCTTTTGCGGAACGAAAAAGGCCCCGCCAAACGGCGGGGCCTTTCGTTGAGCCAAGCGGCTCGATCTCTTATTGGTCGCCCTTGAGCGCGGCACCCAGGATGTCGCCCAGCGACGCACCCGAGTCCGACGAACCGTACTGTTCCACGGCTTCTTTCTCTTCAGCGATCTCACGCGCCTTGATCGACACACCCAGCTTACGGGTCTTGGAGTCGACATTGGTCACGCGGACATCGACGTGATCGCCAACCTGGAAGCGCTCGGGGCGCTGGTCGGCACGATCGCGGGCGAGGTCCGAACGGCGGATGAACGACTTCATGCCGTTGTATTCCACCTCGACGCCACCGTCTTCGATCGCGGTCACGGTCACGGTCACGATCGAACCACGCTTCACGCCGTCAACGGCATCGGAGAACGTGTCGGCGTCGAGCGCCTTGATCGAGAGCGAGATACGCTCCTTGTCGGTGTCCACTTCGGTGACAGCGGCCTTGACCATGTCGCCTTTGCGGTAGTCCTGGATCGCATCCTCGCCACGCTGTTCCCAGCTGAGGTCCGAGAGGTGAACCATGCCGTCGATGTCGTTCTCGAGGCCAACGAACAGACCGAATTCGGTGATGTTCTTGACTTCGCCTTCGATGACGGTGCCGACCGGGTGGGTCTCTGCGAAGACTTCCCACGGGTTGCGCATGGTCTGCTTGAGGCCAAGCGAGACGCGGCGCTTCGCGGTGTCGATCTCGAGGACCATGACGTCGACTTCCTGGCTCGTCGAAACGATCTTGCCGGGGTGGACGTTCTTCTTGGTCCAGGACATCTCGGACACGTGCACGAGACCTTCGACACCCGGCTCCAGCTCGACGAAAGCGCCGTAGTCGGTGATGTTGGTCACGCGGCCGGTGTGCACCGAACCCAGAGCGAACTTCGACTCGACCGAGTCCCACGGATCCGACTGCAGCTGCTTCATGCCGAGCGAGATGCGGTGGGTTTCCTTGTTGATCTTGACGACCTGAACCTTGACGGTCTCGCCGATCGACAGGATCTCGGACGGGTGGTTCACGCGGCGCCATGCCATGTCGGTGACGTGGAGCAGACCGTCGACGCCGCCCAGATCAACGAACGCACCGTATTCGGTGATGTTCTTGACCACACCATCGACGACCTGACCTTCGGAGAGGTTCGCGATGACTTCGGCGCGCTGTTCGGCGCGGCTCTCTTCGAGGATCGCACGACGCGAGACAACGATGTTGCCACGACGACGGTCCATCTTGAGGATTTGGAACGGCTGCTTGAGACCCATGAGCGGGCCAGCGTCGCGCACCGGGCGCACGTCCACTTGCGAGCCGGGCAGGAACGCGACAGCGCCGCCCAGATCGACGGTGAAGCCGCCTTTGACACGACCGAAGATGGCGCCTTCGACGCGCTCTTCTTTGGCGTAAGCTGCTTCGAGACGATCCCATGCCTCTTCGCGGCGGGCTTTCTCACGCGAGATAACGGCTTCGCCGCGAGCGTTCTCGACACGGTCGAGATACACTTCGACTTCGTCGCCGACTTCGATCTGCGGAGCCTCGCCGGGGTTGGCGAATTCTTTGAGTTCGACGCGGCCTTCCATTTTGTAGCCGACATCGATGATGGCCTGGCCCGCCTCGATGGCGATGACCTTGCCTTTAACAACCGAACCTTCGTTCGGGGTGTCGATTTCGAGGCTCTCGTTCAGAAGGGCTTCGAATTCGTCCATGGTTGCATTTTGCGACATGCGTTCAGATTTTCCTTTTCATCTTCGGTTTTCTGGCCTTGCGGTTGGCTCCGCCGGTCTTTCGTTGGAATGTCCGTGCTGCAATAGCATACGGGTCGGGTGAGTCCCAACCTGTCTCAGACCGCGCCCATATAGGCGCGATCGGCCAGTATCGCAAGCATTTATTGCGTCATAGGCAGGGCGCGAGCGCCTTTCGCTCAGCCTCGGCTCGCGGTGGCGAGAGCGGCTTTGACGTCGCCCAGCATCCAGGTCGAAAGGGGCTCTGCGCTGGCGGGATAGGTCGCGATCACCGAGCCGTCGCGGCCCAGTAGCACCTTGTTGAAGTTCCAGCTCGGCTCGAACCCCTCGGTTTCGCGCATCCAGCGATAGAACGGATGCGCCTGCGGCCCCTTCACCTTGGCGAGCTGCGCCATCGGCAATTCGGCCCCGAAAGTCAGCGCGCAATAGCGCTTGGCTTCCTCGGCACTGGAGAGTTCCTGCCGGAAATCGTTCGACGGCACGGTGAGGATCACCAGACCGTCGCGGCCATAGGTTTCGGACATTTCCTGCAACTCGGTAAATTGCGGGGCGAAACCGCATTTCGAGGCAGTATTGACCACCAGCACGACCTTGCCGCGGAAATCAGCGAGCGAGACCGTCTCGCCCTCCACCAGATCGAATGACAGATCCCCCGGCACCGGCATCGCGGACCGGGCTTTCACCGCGATCGGTTCAGGCGTCGCGGCCGGGCCGTCGGCGCGTGCCGGAACGGTCGCAAAGGACACGCATGACAGCATGCAGGCCAAAATCAGGGACAAGCGCATCGGTCCACCCTCGAAATACATCCACCAATACCCAACGCGAGAGTCGGGGAAAAAGTTCACCACTTTGTGAAGATATATTTCACGCGTCCCTTTTCTTCAATCGCAAATGCGGTCGACGCGGCGGTATTTCGGCTCCGGGAACTCCGGTATTTCCATGGGATCACGGGGCTTTACGCCGGGGCGCACCGCCTCCGGCGCAGTGTTCACGCTGTCGAAATCGAGCGCGAGGCGCTGGCAAATTCCAAGGCTTTTCTGGCCGATATCGCCGAGATCGCGCAGATCGATCAGATGGCCGCCTTTCCGCGCATAGCCTGTGACCCCGAAATCGAGCGGCGGGTCCAGACGTAGCCTTTCCGTCTCGGGACCGAACAGCACAGCACCGCCCTCCCAGTCCTCCGCAGGCCCAAGCGCCACCTGCACCTCGAACCGCCCCGGCGGCACCAGCAGGCGAAAGAATTCACCGCCCTGCGCATAGGCGCCCATCACGTCCTGCCCGGTCTTGGCATCGCGCAGCACGATATAGAGATCGCGATCCGGGGCGGATTTGATCTGCAGCGGCATGGTGCGCGGCAGGTCGGTCTCGCTCCACAGCAGGCCCTGCGGGCGCCCCTCGGCGGTGGCCTGCGTTGCAAGAACCAGCGAGAGGAGAACCCAGCGCAGCATCCCCGCCCCCTAGTCCAGATCGCCCGCGCGGCGGGCCTCGATCTGATCGGCGGCGCGGGCGACCGCCTCTTCGATGCTAAGCTCGGAGGTGTCGATCACCAGCGCATCCACCGCCGGGCGCAACGGGCTGTCGGCGCGGCCCATGTCGCGGGCGTCGCGCTCGCGCACCTGCTCCAGCACGTCGGCCTCATCGCCGCCCAACTCCAGCCAGCGCCGATGCGCGCGCACTTCCGGCGAGGCGGTCACGAACAGCTTCACCTCCGCCTGCGGGCAGATCACCGTGCCGATATCGCGCCCGTCGAGCACCGCACCGCCCTCGCGCGCCGCGAAATCACGCTGAAACGCCACCAGCGCCGCGCGCACCTCGGGGATCGCGGCCACGATCGAGGCCGCCTGCCCCGCTTCCATCGTGCGCAGGTCGTCGCGCTCCAGATCCTCGGGGCAAAGCGCCTTGGCCGCCGCGATGGGCTCCAGCGCCTCGGTCTCGGATTTCATGCCGACCGCGCGATAGAGCGCACCGGTGTCGAGATGCGCCAGCCCGAAGCGCTCGGCCACGGCCCGACTGATCGTACCTTTGCCCGCAGCGGCGGGGCCATCGATGGCGACTGTGAATTTCATCGTTTCATCCGCAAATAAACTGCCCGCAGGATCAATAGCGCCAGGGCCGTCAGGCTCAAAGTGACTGCGACGCTCTTCAGAAGCGTCCATCTGCTCGCGAAGGAGATCATGTCATCCGTTACCGTGCCAGTCCGCAACAATGCGGCAACGGCATGATTTTCGAGATAGTCGAACACAGCACCAAGAGCCGCCACGATCGACAACACCACGGCAAGCCAGCCCTTTGCAAGGGTACGGAAGGCGACAATCAGTGTCACCGCCTCCAGGGCCGGAAAGACAAGATCGAGCCGCTGCTGAACCGAGAGGTAATACTGTCGCGCCGGTGCGTCTAAGGAATCGAGGAGCGCGCGGGCCTGCGCAGCACTGTAGCCACCCGGACGCAAATCGAACGGCGCCAGACCGCCCGCCGCATCCCGAAGATGCGGCAAGGTAACGAGCGTCATCGCAAGATAGACCGCCCCGGTCAGGGACGCGAGCAGAACAAAGGCGACCTGCGCCCGGCTCACCGGTCCGCCCGGACGATCTCCGCGCCAAGCCCGGCCATCAGGTCCTCGAAGATCGGGAAAGATGTGGCAATGGGCGAGCCGTCATCGACCGAGACCGGCTGTTGCGCGGCCATGCCCAGCACCATGAAGCTCATCGCGATCCGGTGGTCGAGATGGGTCACGGCGGTGCCGCCGCCCGGCACGCCTTCGGGACCGCAGCCATGCACGATCAGCGTGTCCTCGTCTTCCTCGATCTTGATGCCGTTGGCTTCCAGTCCACGCGCCATAGCGTCGATCCGGTCGCTTTCCTTCACGCGCAGCTCATGCACGCCGGGCATCCGGGTCACGCCTTCGGCAAAAGCCGCGACGACCGAGAGCACCGGATATTCGTCGATCTGCGCCGAGGCGCGCTCGGCGGGCACATCGATCCCGTGCAGCTTGGAATAGCGCACGCGCAGATCGGCCACCGGCTCGCCGCCCTCTTCGCGCTCGTTCTCAAAGGTCAGATCGGCGCCCATCTCGCGCAGCGTGATGAAGATCCCGTTGCGCGTCGGGTTCTGGCTGACGCCCGGCACCACGATCTCGGAGCCCGGCACGATCAGCGCAGCACAGACCGGGAAAGCGGCCGAAGACGGGTCGCGCGGCACGGCGACCTCTTGGGCTTTGAGTTCCGGCTGGCCCTGCAACGTGATGACATGGCCCTGATCGGTCACTTCGGTGGTGATCTCGGCCCCGAAGCCGCGCAGCATCCGCTCGGTATGATCGCGGGTCGGGGTCTTCTCGATCACGACGGTCTGGCCCGGCGCGTTCAGCCCCGCCAGCAGCACCGCCGATTTCACCTGCGCCGAGGCCATCGGCGTCGCGTAGCGCACGGGTGCGGGGCTCGGCGCGCCGAGGATGGTCATCGGCAGACGCCCGCCATGACGCCCGAAAGCCTGCGCGCCGAACAGCCGGATCGGGTCGGTCACGCGGCCCATCGGGCGTTTGCGCAAAGATCCGTCGCCGGTGAAGGTCGCCACGATCGGCGAGGTCGCCATCGCGCCCATGATAAGGCGCACGCCGGTGCCGGAATTGCCGCAATCGATGACGTCTTCGGGCTCGGCAAAACCGCCCACGCCCACGCCATGCACCGACCAGCTGCCGGGGCCGTGCTGCGTGACCTCGGCCCCGAAGGCGCGCATCGCCTTGGCCGTGTCGAGCACGTCTTCGCCTTCGAGCAGGCCGGTGATCTTCGTCTCGCCCACCGAGAGCGCGCCAAGGATCAGCGCGCGATGGCTGATCGACTTGTCGCCGGGAACCTCCGCCGTGCCCTTCAGGGGCCCGCATTTGCGCGAAGTCATCTTGATCGGAGTGCCGTGGCCGGACATAGTGCCTCCCTTATTCCAACGCGCCCCTGTTAGCGCGATCTGGCGGGAGGCGGAAGGGCTCAGATCCGCCGATAGGTCAGGTAATGCGGCTTGCGGCCCTCACGCAGCGCTTTCTGCTCGTAGCGCGTCGAGAGCCAGTCCGCCCACGGCGTATCCCAATCGCCCGAAACCGGCTGCGGATCGTCGAAATCGAAGGCGGCGGGCACGTCGAACAGAGGCTCGAAGCCTGCCTGCGGCACTTCCTCGACGGTCTGGCGGACGTAATCGGGGATGTCGGTCGCCACGCGGAATTCCGATCCCGGTTTCAGCGCGCGGTGCAGCGGCTCGAGATGCTCCTGCGTCACGAAACGCCTGCGGTGGTGCTTCGATTTCGGCCACGGGTCGGGATAGAGGAGAAACGCCTTCGAGATCGAACCCGCGGGCAGCACGTCCATCAGGTCGCGCGCATCGCCGGGATGCACCGCGACATTCGGGATTTTCTCGCGGCGCAGCTTACCGAGCAGCATCGCGACGCCGTTCACGAAAGGCTCGCAGCCGATGAACTCCACCTCCGGATAGGTCTGCGCCATATGCGCCAGATGCTCGCCCCCGCCGAAGCCCACTTCGAGCCAGACCGGCTTGCCCTTGAACCGCGTCTCCATGTCGAGCGGTTCGCGGTCGGGGTTCACGTCCCAACCGACAGGACCGGGCAGACGGCCCGGCAGGTCCTCGCGCAGGTATTCCTTCTGCGCCTTGTTCAGCGTCTTGCCGTGGCGGCGACCGTAGAAGTTACGCCAGGGCTGTTCGGGGGTGTCATTCTCGCTCATGGGAGGGGCCTCTAGCCGCGTCGCTCGAAAGGTTCAAGCCTTCTGAATGAGGAACAGCCCGAGGCACATGAAGCCGATCCCCGCCCCGCGCATCAAGGTGATGGGCCGCACGAGCGCCCCGAAGAGGCCGAACTGATCGATCGCGGCGGCCGAGATCATCTGTCCGAGCAGCACAAAGAACACCGCATTGCCGACCCCGAAGCGCGGCGCGATGAAGGTGATCGAGAGCACGTAGAAGGCGATCAGCACGCCAGCCAGAAACAGGTATTTCGGCTGATCGGGAATACGCGCGAAGCTCGAGGGCCCTGTCGTGACCGCGACGGCCAGAACCGCGCCCAGAAGCGCCACGGAGAACAGTACCACCGCCGCCACCGCGGGCGAGCCGATGCGGCTGCCAAGCTGGGCGTTGAGCGCGGCGAGCACCGGAATGCCGATCCCGGCAGCAAGCATGATCGCGGCATAGCGCAGGGCGTCGGGCATGGTCTTTCTCCTCCGGTTTGCGGCGGAGAGTGGCGCGGAAGGGCTGGGGGTGCAAGGTGGATCGCAAAGCGCTATTTCTGTTCGTTTTTGCGCATATTCTGTAATTTTATCGGTGTTCCAAATTTTTCCGCACAATGTAGATCCTGTCGCCATCGCCTCCGGGCCCATCAGACGACGATACAAAGGATAGATTCCATGACGAAACTCACCGACCTCGCGGCCCCGCTCGGCCGCCTCCTCCTCGCCCAGATCTTCATCATCGCGGGCTTTCAAAAAATCACCGGCTATGCCGGGACCCAAGGCTACATGGAAGCGATGGGCGTGCCCGGCGCGCTTCTGCCGCTCGTGATCCTGACCGAACTGGGCGGCGGCATTGCATTGCTGCTTGGCTGGAAGACGCGGATCGTGGCTTTCCTGCTCGCGGGCTTCAGCCTCATCTCGGGCTTCCTGTTCCACTACGTCCCGAGCCTCGGCATGACTGGCATGGAAGCGCAGGGCCAGATGATCAACTTCATGAAGAACATCTCGATCGCAGGCGGCATGCTGATGATCGTGGCGCAGGGCGCGGGCAAATGGTCGTTCGATGCCCGCGAAAACACCCAGCACAGCGGCCGGGTCACCGCGTAAGCGACAACGCCCGAGGCGACCAGCCAAGGGCAGCGCCCCACCCTCCGAAAAACGGAAAAGGCCCCGCCGATACGGGGCCTTTTTCATTGCAAGATCAGCTCAGCCGCGGCCGCGATAGGGCGGCACGCCCTGATCGGGGATCCACATATCCTCGGGCTTCGGCGCGCTCTGCCAGAAGACGTCGATCGGGATGCCACCGCGCGGATACCAATAGGCGCCAATGCGCAGCCATTCAGGCTCCAGCAGATCGCGCAGACGCTGCCCGATCATCACCGAGCAATCCTCGTGAAACGCCCCGTGATTGCGGAACGCGCCGAGGAAGAGCTTCAGAGATTTGCTCTCCACCAGCCAGTCGCGCGGGACGTAATCGATCATGATATGCGCGAAATCAGGCTGGCCGGTCAGCGGGCAAAGCGAGGTGAATTCGGGGGCTGTGAACCGCACGAGATAGCGCTCGCCTTTGCGCGGCTGGGGCACGCGCTCCAGCACGGCCTCGTCGGGCGTTTGCGGCAGGTCGGTCGATTGGCCCAGCTGGGTCAGGCCGGAGGTATCGGTGCTCATGGGATGGTCTTTCCGTCGAGAAGCGTTCGCGCGGCACTAAGGCCACGCAGGCCCGCCGTCAAATCAAACCTCGCTGCGCCGTTTCGAACGAATGGCCCGGGCGGCTAGCCCGGGCCGCGCCCGAACTCCGCCGGGAGGGCGCGACCCTCAGCACCATCCACGCAAAATGCATACGGGCAGAGGTTTCCCCCTGCCCGTCGCTAATTCCGGAAGCTCTCGCCTCAGACCGCTTTCTTCAGCGCCTCGACCAGATCGGTCTTCTCCCAAGAGAAGCCGCCATCGGCCTCGGGGGCGCGGCCGAAATGGCCGTAAGCCGCGGTGCGCTCGTAGATCGGTTTGCACAGGTCGAGCGTGTCGCGGATGCCTTTCGGCGTCAGGTCCATCACCTGCCCCACGGCTGTTTCGATCACCTCGTCGGGCACTTCGCCGGTGCCAAACGTGTCGACATAGATCGACAGCGGCTTCGCCACGCCGATCGCATATGACACCTGAATCACGCATTTGCGCGCCATGCCGGCAGCCACCACGTTCTTCGCCAGATAGCGCGCCGCATAGGCCGCCGAGCGGTCCACCTTGGTCGGGTCCTTGCCCGAGAACGCGCCGCCGCCATGCGGGGCCGAGCCGCCATAGGTGTCCACGATGATCTTGCGCCCGGTGAGGCCCGCATCGCCATCGGGGCCGCCGATCACGAAGGTGCCGGTCGGGTTCACCCACCATTCGGTCTCCGGCGTGATCCAACCCTCGGGCAGGGTCTCGCGGATATAGGGCTCCACGATGGCGCGGATATCATCCGAGGTCTGATGCTCATGCGCGTGCTGGGTCGAAAGCACGATCTGGCTCACGCCGACGGGGCGGCCATTCTCGTAGCGCACAGACAGCTGCGATTTCGCATCGGGGCGCAGCTCGGGCTCGGCGCCCGATTTGCGCGCCTCGGCCAGACGGCGCAGGATCGCGTGCGAGTAATGGATCGGCGCGGGCATCAGTTCGGGCGTCTCATCCGAGGCGAAGCCGAACATGATCCCCTGATCGCCGGCCCCGTCCTTGTCGACGCCCTGCGAGATATGGGCCGATTGCGGGTGCAGGAAATTCGCGACTTTCAGCGTCGCCCAGTGAAACTCGTCCTGCTCGTAGCCGATATCCTTGACGCATTCGCGCACGATCTTGTCGATGCCTTCGAGATATTCGGCGAGTTTCGTTTTGTCGGCCAGACCGACCTCGCCGCCAACCACGACCTGATTGGTCGTCGCGAAGGTCTCGCAGGCCACCCGCGCGTTGGGCTCTGCAGCCAGGAAAGTATCGAGAACGGCATCCGAAATCCGGTCACAGACCTTATCGGGGTGCCCCTCCGAAACGGATTCGGAGGTGAAAACGTAATTCGCGCGTGCCATGAAGGGGTGCTCCGTTGTTGATATCCCCACCCCGTCAGGAAGCCGTTGGGGTGGTTCGGCCTTCTAGCTAGGAGCGCCTGCCGGTCGGGTCAATCGAAATACGCGCAAAGATTGAAAGAAGCGCTAAGGCTGCAACAATCAGCGCAATTAACGGCGCGTCACCCAGCTTCGAATAGAGCGTCGGCGGCAGGCTCGGCGGCAGTTTCACGTCGAGCTTGCCCATCTTGTCCAGCCCGAGGCTCGCCGTGATCCGCCCCTTCGCGTCGATCATCGCGGTGACCCCGGTATTGGCGTCGCGCGCAAGCGGCAGGCCCTGCTCGATCGCGCGAAGCCGCGCCTGCGCGAAATGCTGATAGGGTCCGCTGAGCGTGCCGAACCACGCGTCATTGGTGACCTGCAAGATCCAGTCGGGGCGCTGCGAAAAGCCGCGCAGGTCCTGCGGGAAGATCGCCTCGTAGCAAATGAGCGGCGCGACATGGCCGAGCTTGCCCAAGTTCAGCAGCTTCTCCCCCGGCCCCGCCGAATAGCCATTGCCGACCTGCGCCGCGAAGGCGGTGATCCCGATCTTCGCCAGCGCATCGCCGAAGGGCATGTATTCGCCGAAGGGCACGAGGTGGGATTTGTCGTAAAGCGCCTCGACCCGGTCAGCAAGGGTGATGACGGCCAGCGAGTTGAAATAGCGGCTGCCCTGGCTGCGCTGCACCCCCATCGCAAGCGGAATGCCCCCCGCCGCCTCGGTCGACATCTCCAGCCCGCCCTGCGGATGATCGAGCAGGAACGGCACCGCCGTTTCCGGCCAGACGATCAGGTCCGGCTTGGGCTGACCGGGTTCGGGATCGGCCTTCGTCAGGTCCAGAAGCCGCTGGAAGAATTTCATCCGGTATTGCGGCAGCCATTTCAGGTCCTGCGGCGCATTGGGCTGCACCAGCCGCAGGGTGATCGGCTCTGCCCTCGGCGCCACCGGCGCGTTGAGCCGCGCCACCCCGCCGAGCCACAGCCCGACCAGCACCACCAGCGCCGCGCCCACGATCGCGAGTGCTGCGAGCATCCGGAGCCCGCGCGTCATCGCCGGTGCCGCCGCGATCAGCAGGGTGATCAGACTCAGCCCCAACGGCCCGACAAAGGCGGCCGCCTGCGCGACGGGCGAACCGATCCAGATGTGGCCGACCAGCACCCACGGAAACCCGGTGAAAACGTAAGAGCGCAGCGCATCCGAGGCCGCCATGCCAAGCGCTAATCCCAGCGCGCGGCTACGCGCCCCCTGCCCCGCATAGGCCCCGAGCCCGTAGCCGATCGCCCAGAAGACGCCCATGCCCGCAGCCATGAAAACCAGGGCGAACGGCGCCATCCAGCCATAGATATCGGCCTCGACCATGAAAGGCTCGACGATCCAGAACATCGCGGCCAGCGCATAGCCGAAGCCGGTGGCGAACCCGATCCAAATCGTGGAGGCGCGCCAGCGTTCGGCGGAGGCGAACCAGACGGAGGCTGCAAGTGCAGGCAGCGCGATCCACCACAGACCCAGCGGGGCTTGGCCCAGAGCGAATAGCACACCGAAAAGCGCTGCCAGAGCCAAGCTCTGCCAGCGCGGGCGCATTGGTGCGCGAAAGCCCTCTCGGATGGTCGCGATCATGGGCGCGTCATAGCCCGCTCACTCGGCGGGCGCCACTCCCGGCAGACGCACGCGCAGACGTTTGATCCGGCGCGGATCGGCATCGACCACCTCGTATTCGACGCCGTTCTCGGTCACCACGACCTCGCCACGCGCGGGCACACGGCCAAGCTGCATGAAGACCAGACCGCCCATCGAATCGATCTCGTCATCGGCCTCTTCGTCGGAGAGCCGCATCCCGATCTGCGCTTCGAACTCGTTGACCGGCGCGCGGGCCTGCACGACCCATTGGCCGGGCTTTTCCTCGCGCCAATAGGCGTCGTCGGCCTCGTCATGCTCGTCCTCAATCTCGCCGATCACCTGTTCGATCAGATCCTCGAGCGTGAGCAACCCGTCGACGCCGCCATATTCGTCGATCACCAGCGCCATATGGGTGCGCTGCACCTGCATCTTCTGCAAGAGCACACCGATCGGCATCGACGGCGGCACGTAAAGCAGCGGACGGATCAGCTTGCGCAGCGAGAACCGGCCATTGCCCGATCCGAACCCGTATTCGAGTGCCAAGTCCTTCAGGTGAACAAGGCCCAGCGGCGTATCGAGCGTTTCCTTGAAGACCGGCAGGCGCGAATAGCCGTGCTGGCGGAACTTCTCCACCAACTCGTCGCGGCTGATGGAGACCGGAACGGCCTCGATCTCGACTTTGGGAATGGCGACGTCGCCCACCCGCATCTTGCGCAGGTTTCCCAGCCCCAGCGGCGCTGGCGCGGGTTTGGGCGGCATTTCTACCTGTGGGGCCTTTTCTTCCATGGGGCGTTGCCCGAAGAAGCGGCTGAGCAACCCGCGCGAAGCGGGCTCCGAAGACTGACCGGGTTCTGCGTTTTCCGAACTACCGGTATTGGCGGAGGTAACTCCGTCGGCGACCTGTCCCATTGTTCCTTTCCGAAAGATGACGCGGCGTTGCGTCTAGTCTTACACATATGGGTTACGAATTCCTACGCTTTCAAGAAGGCGGATTTCGATTTGTTCCATAACTTGCGCATCTTCGTCGCGAATATGGTCATAGCCCAAGAGATGCAGCACCGCGTGGATGAGCAAATGCAGCGTGTGATCTTCGACGGATTTGCCTTGTTCTTCAGCCTCTCGGGCGCAGGTTTCATAGGCAATCGCGAGGTCGCCGAGCTCGATTTCGCCGAAGACATCGGGCGCGGGCGGTTCGGGATGCGCACCGGGATCTTCCGCGCCGCGCTCCTCGGCGGGCCAGCTGAGCACATTGGTCGGCTTCGCCTTGTCGCGATATTCGCCGTTCAGCTCGGCGATGCGCGCATCATCGCAGGCGAGAACCGAGAGGCGGCAAAGCTCCGCCTCGATCCCGCGATCCTCCAGCACCAGCGTTGCGGCGCGGATGATCAGCTCTTCCAGTCCGACCGTCTCCCAGCGGGCGTCTTCGATCTCGAGATCAATTTCCATCGGTCATTCCGCCCGCTGCCCCAAGCGTCAGATCGCCGACCTTCTGCCCGGCCTTGTCATAGACCAGTACCTGACCCCCATCGGTCACCACGACAGTATAGCTGCGCGCAAAGGTCACCGCCTCGGCCGCAGCGCCTTCGGGCAGCGTGATCGCGGCGGGCAGTTGCGGCAGCGGATTGGGTTGCTGCAAGCGGATGACAAGCAGCGCCACGATCGCTACAAGCCCGACGATCATCACAGCCGCAAGCGTGGTCACCAGTATCTTGAGAAAGCGAAAGTCGGGTGGCAGCGTGGTGGCAGGCTCTTCGTCAGGCAGGTCGGACATGAATAAGGAAATCCTCAGCATCGAGATCGGGCCCGGCATGGGTCCCCGCCTTGATAAGGCCTTGGCGGCGGCTGTGCCAGAGGAAGCGGCGCTCTCGCGCTCGCGTCTGGCGAAACTGATCGCGGAGGGCTCGGTCAGCCGCGAAGGGGTGGCCGTAACCGATCAGAAAACCAAGGTCGCCGAGGGCGAGGTCTATCAGATCGCGCTGGAGCCTCCGAAAGAAGTCGAGACGGTCGCGCAGGACATCCCCCTCGAAGTGCTGTGGGAGGACGACGACCTGATCGTCGTGAACAAGCCTGCTGGCATGGTCACCCACCCCGCGCCGGGCACGCCCGAAGGCACGCTCGTGAACGCGCTGCTGCACCATTTCGGCGGCAATCTCTCGGGTATCGGCGGCGAGGCGCGTCCCGGCATCGTCCACCGCATCGACAAGGATACGTCGGGCCTGCTGGTCGTCGCGAAATCGGACCGGGCGCATCACGGGTTGGCGGCGCAATTCGAGGCGCATACCGTGCATCGCCATTACCGCGCGCTCTGCCACGGCGTGCCGCAGGCCTCCGATCCGCGCCTGCGCGGGCTGAATGGCGTCAGCTTCGAGCAAGGCGGCGTGCTGAAGATCGTAACGCAACTCGCGCGCCACAAGACCGACCGGCAGAAGCAGGCGGTGGTCGCCAATGGCGGCCGCCACGCTGTCACCCGCGCCCGCACGATCGAGGATTTCAACGGCACCGCGGCGCTGATCGATTGCTGGCTGGAGACCGGGCGCACGCACCAGATCCGCGTCCATATGGCCTATGCGGGCCACGGGCTGATCGGCGATCAGACCTATGGCGGCAAGCGCAAGATCTCGGAAAAAGCGGTCGGAGCTGCGGCGGCAGAGGCCGTGCGCGCCTTCCCGCGTCAGGCGCTCCATGCGGCGACTTTGGGCTTCATCCATCCGGTCACCGAGGAGGAGCTGTCCTTCGAGGCGCCCCTGCCCGAGGACATGACCGCGCTGATCGACGCATTGCGCGCGGCCTCCGCGCCCCAAACCGGCGGCACGGGCCCGTGAACGTCTGGTGGGCCGAGCTTCTGACGCTGCTGATTCACTTCGGCTCTCAGGTGCTCGCGCTTTTGCGGGTGCTCACCCGGCCCGACAAACCGCCTGCGGTGCGCGCAAGCTGGACCGTGCTGATCCTGTCGGTGCCCTTCCTCGGCGTCATCCTCTACATCCTGATCGGGGAGACGCGGCTCAACCAGCGCATCGCGCGCAAGCTGCAGGCGACGGTGGACGCCCTGCCCGCCCCCGATCCGGTCGAGCCCGAAGACCTCGAGGCCGTCACGCCGGAATATCGTGCCGCCTTCGCACGGGCCGCCGCCATCAACGGCTATGCGCCCAGCACCGGCGATGCGATCACCTTCCTGCCCGACCCGTCCGACCAGCTCGAACCGCTGGTCGCCGATATCGACGCCGCCACCCAGAGCGTGCACCTGATTACCTATATCTGGCTGAGCGATCTGACCGGCATCGCGATGGCCGAGGCGCTGACCCGCGCGGCCACCCGTGGGGTGAAAGTCCGCGTCCTCGTCGACGGGCTGGGCGCGCGCGCCTTCATCAAGTCGCGCCACTGGAAGGCGATGAAGAAGGCCGGCGTGAAGACCGCGATCGCCTTTTCCTTCCGCTGGCCGCTTTTCAAGCTGGCAACGATGCGGATAGACCTGCGCAACCACCGCAAGCTCGCCGTGATCGACGGGCATGTGGCCTATGCCGGCTCGCGCAACCTCGCCGACCCCGAATTCCGCATCAAGGCGCGCTTCGCGCCCTGGACGGATGTGATGCTGCGGATCGAGGGGCCGCTCGCCGCCCAGCATCAGCATATCTTCGCGACCGATTGGGTGACCCATAGCCACGAGGAAATCTCGGACCTCGTGATCCCGACCCCCGCCGCACCGACCGCGCGGCCCGGAACAGCGGTCGCCTTCGCGACGGGGCCGATGCTGGACACGCGCGGGGTGCCGGATGTGTTCCTTGCGGTGATCGGGGCCGCGCGCGAGACGCTGACGCTCTCGACCCCCTATTTCGTGCCGGGCGAGGAGATCGCCTCCGCGCTGCGCGCCGCCAAGCGCCGGGGCGTGCGGGTGCAGGTGATCGTGCCAAGGCGCAACGACTCGCGCTTTGTCGCCCATGCCGCGCGCAGCTTCTATCCGGTGCTGGCCGAGGCGGGCGTCGAGATCTGGGAGCATGGGCCGGGCCTGTTGCACGCCAAGACCCTGCTCGCCGATGGCCGCGTCGCGATCCTCGGCTCGGCCAATCTCGACCGGCGCAGCTTCGAGCTGAATTACGAGAATTGCGTGCTGATCGAGGATAACGAACTGGGGCTCGCACTTGGCGAACGCCAGCGTCACTGGATCGCGCAGGCCCGCCGGATCGGCCCGGAACGCATCGCGGAATGGCCCCTTCACTGGAAAATCATCAACAATCTGATGTCGGTCCTCGCCCCGATCTTGTGAGGCGTCAGATGTTTTTTTACACATGCGCGACGGAAATCCCGTTACGATACGTTGATCTTTCTATGCGACTGCGTCAGGGCGGCTTTCGGTGAACCAATCGCCACTGCCCTGCGTTTCTTGAAAGAACGGGGAGATATCCCCATATTGAGCAGCCGCCAAAAGGGAGACATGGGAGACGATGACGAGCTATACAAACCTTCCGGCCCCGAGTCCTGAGCAGGGGCTGAACCGCTATCTTCAGGAAATCCGGAAGTTCCCGCTTCTGGAGCCGGAACAAGAATACATGCTGGCCAAGCGTTGGGCCGATCATCAGGATACCGAGGCCGCGCACCAAATGGTGACCTCGCACCTGCGTCTCGCCGCGAAGATCGCGATGGGCTATCGCGGCTATGGCCTGCCGCAGGCCGAGGTGATCTCGGAGGCCAATGTCGGTCTGATGCAGGCCGTTAAGCGCTTCGATCCCGAGAAGGGTTTCCGCCTCGCGACCTACGCGATGTGGTGGATCCGCGCCGCGATTCAGGAATACATCCTGCGCTCGTGGAGCCTCGTGAAACTGGGCACCACCTCGGCGCAGAAGAAGCTGTTCTTCAACCTGCGCAAGGCGAAGTCCAAGATCGGCGCCTATGAAGACGGCGATATGCGCCCCGAGAACGTCAAGCAGATCGCGACCGATCTGAACGTGACCGAGGAAGAAGTGATCTCGATGAACCGGCGCATGTCGGGCTCGGACGCTTCGCTGAACGCGCAGATCGGCGCCGGTGACGAAGGCGGGGCCGCGCAGTGGCAGGATTGGCTCGAAGACGAGGATGCCGATCAGGCCGAGGCCTATGCCGAGACCGAAGAGATGGAAGCCCGCCGCGAGATGCTGATGGACGCGATGGATGTCCTCAACGATCGCGAGAAGGACATCCTGATGCAGCGCCGCCTGCGCGACGACCCGGTCACGCTGGAGGAGCTTTCGGGCGTCTATGACGTCTCGCGCGAGCGTATCCGCCAGATCGAGGTCCGCGCCTTTGAGAAGCTGCAAAAGCGCATGACCGAATTGGCACGCGAAAAAGGTATGAACGTGCCCGACTGACGCGCGATCGGTAACGAGTGTCGAAGTATCTCGCCGTTCCCAACTTGGGGGCGGCGATTTTCTTTGCGCAGCGCCTGTCGCTATCGCCGCGCCCGCGGCATGTGCCGCAACTGGTACAGGAAAATGGCGAAGGCTACGCAGGCGAGAGCAAGCCAGACCGCGCCGGATTGCGCATGATAGACCACGCCCTCCGCCGGATCTAAGCAGCGCCCCATTTCGTTGAAGCGGCTCCGCCAGCGAAAATATTGCGCGTAATAGGCATAGCCGAAGGCAAGCGTCAGCCCGAGGCTGAGAAGCATCGTAATCACGCGCATCTCCGGCGCCCCCTTCCGTTTCGACCCAGCCTAGCGATGCGCGACACCCGGTCAACGCGCCCCCGTTGCACCCGGCCCTGATTGCGCTACCATCGCGGCGAGAAAGGGAGGCTATCACATGACCGTTTTGAACTGGGGCATTCTGGGAGCTGCGAAATTCGCGCGCGAACATATGGGCCGGGCGATCCACGCGGCTGAGGGCGCGCGGCTGGCGGCGCTCGCGACGTCGAGCCCCGAAAAAGCCGATCCGTTCAAGGCCTTCGCGCCCGATCTTAAGGTTCATGACAGCTATGACGCGCTGCTCGCCGACCCCGAGATCGACGTGGTCTATATCCCGCTGCCCAACACGCTCCATGTGGAGTGGACGAAGAAGGCGCTGGCGGCAGGCAAGCATGTGCTGACGGAAAAGCCGATCGCGATGCAGGCCGAGGAGATCGACGGGCTGATAGACGCGCGCGACGCCTCCGGCAAATTCGCGACCGAAGCCTATATGATCGTGCATCACCCGCAATGGCAGCAGGTGCGCGCATGGCTCGATGCGGGCGCGATCGGCGAGCTGCGCCATGCCGATGTGGCCTTCACCTTCAACAACCCCGACCCCACCAATATCCGCAACAAGCCGGAGATGGGCGGCGGCTCGATCCCCGATATCGGCGTCTATGCCTATTCCTGCGTGCGCTTCGCAGCCCGGGCCGAGCCGGGCGATCTGCGCGCCGTCATCCATCGCGAGAACGATGTCGACACATTCGCACAGGTCACCGGCGAGATGATCTCCGATAAGGGCCGCTTCACCTATGGGGCGATGACCTCGACCCGGCTGCATCCGCGTCAGGAAGCGGTGTTCCAAGGCTCCGAAGGTGTGATCCGCGTCACCTGCCCGTTCAACGCGAATGTCTTCGATCAGGCCGAAGTCACCCTGATCCGCAAGGGCAAACCGGACGAGGTGATCCGCTATCCGGGCGTCAATCAATACGTGATCCAGGTGGAGGCTTTCGTACGCCATGTCACCGAGGGCGCCCCCTATATGTGGACGCTCGAGGACGCGCGCGGCACGCAGGCGATGATCGACAAGGTGTTCGCCAGCGAACAGGGATGATGCGGTCGCGCCGCGGGAACAAAGAACGCCTGGCGGTGTTCTGGATTTATGAAATCACATGGTTCCCAAAGTAACGATCAAAACCAGCCCGACGACGAGGGCGCGAAAGCCTCGAATGCCGTGCGCGAAAGGCACGAAAAGCGCTCGGTGATGCAGGCTTCGCGCCTCTCGGCGCGGCTGATCTATGCCGTGATCCGCCATGACGGCGACGAGGAGCTGAACCGCCCGCTGATCTCGCTCGTCTGGTCGGGGCTCGCGGCGGGCATCCTCATCAGCCTCTCGGTCATCGCGCAGGCGAGCCTGCACGCCCGTTTGCCCGACGAGGACTGGCGGATACTGGTCGAGTCGCTTGGCTATTCGGCGGGGTTCATGGTGGTGATCTTCGGGCGGATGCAGCTGTTCACCGAGAACACGATCACGACCGTGCTGCCCGTGGTCGCGGACCGCTCGCTGACCTGTCTGCTGAAGATGCTGCGGCTCTGGGCGATCGTGCTGGCCTCCAACGTGCTGGGCTGCGCGATCGCCTCGGGTTTCCTGAGCATCCCGCATGTGATCCCCGACGAGATGACCGACAGCCTGCTTGCGGTGGCGCGTCACGCGACCGATGGCGATATGGGGCAGAACTTCTACCGCGCGATGCCTGCGGGGATCATCATCGCGGCCGTGGTGTGGATCATGCCCGCCGCGCAGGGCAGTTCCTTCCTCGTGATCCTCGCGATGACATGGCTGCTCGCCGCCTCGGGCTCGGCCCACGTCATCGCGGGCTCGGTCGAGGCGGGGCTGCTGGTCTGGGCCGGCCAGATGAGCCTTGCCGAGGCGTTCAGCCGGTTCTTCCTGCCGGTACTGGCGGGCAATGTCGCGGGCGGCACGGCGGTCTTCACACTGCTCACATGGGGGCAGGTGAAGAACGAGGTGACGGGCGAACAGGATGAGGCAACCCCGGCGTCCGACCGATAAGCGAACGCCGCCGGATGCACCTTAGCGCAGATTCGGCGGCTTGCTCGGGTCCATGCCGGGGGCGGAACCGGGGACGATCTCCTGCACCTCTTCCTCTTCCGGCTCGGGCACATGCAGCACGAGGCCCTTGTCCAACAGAAGCTGCGCGGCCTTTTCCTCGGGCTCGAGGAAGGTCACGTCCAGCTCGCCCGCATCCAGCCCGGAGAAAGTCAGCGCCTCGCCCATCGCCTTGGCGATCCCGGCGCGGAAATGCTCATGCGCGCCGATCACCGCCAGCACATGGCCCCGGTGGCCATCCTCATAGGTCACGCCGCCCAGCACCGCGGCCTGCGCGATCCCGGCCAGCTGATGCAGCTTCGCCTCGAAGGCGGGCAGCAGCAGCGCGATCACCGCAGGCGACAGGCCCGGAGCGGTGAACTCCACCGGACGGCCCTGCGCCTCTGACGGCGTATGTGCGAGCGTCTCGGTCAGCCAATCCAGCGCCTCGGGCGGCAGAAGCATCGCCGAATCCGCCACCGCGAGATTGACGCCCAGCCCGATATTCTCGCCCACCAGATGCTGCGCGATCACCCGGCCCGGCAGCGCCGCATAGGGCTGCGGGCCGTCGGCGAATTCGCCCAGACGATCCTCGGTGTCGAAGACGAGGACGAAATCGCCCTCTTCGGTGGAGAACACCTGCGGCTTGATGTTTTCGTCCTCGGGCTCTTCCTCCAGCAAAAGGAACAGCTCGGCATCGGCGAGACGGTCGAACACGGCGAGGCGCTTGGCCTCATTGTCGGGTTCGGCTTCCATCGCGGCATGGGCGCGGTCATAGGGGGTCATGTCAGCTCCTTCACCCGCGCGCGCAGGACCGGCAGCAGGTCGGCCTCGAACCACGGGTTTTTCTTCAGCCATCCCGTATTGCGCCAGGACGGATGAGGCAAGGGGAAGAGGCGCGGCGCGTGGTCTCGCCACCCCATCACGGTCTGGGTCACGTTGCGCGTGCCCAGATGCCAGCGCTGCGCAGCGCCACCCACCAGAAGCGTCAGATCGACCGGGCCGATCTCTGCCATGACGCGCTCGCGCCACGTCTCGGCGCAGATCAAAGGCGGCGGCAGATCCGAGCCCTTCGCGTCATAGCCCGGAAAGCAGAACGCCATCGGCGCGATCGCGATGCGGGTCGTGTCGTAGAAGGTCTCGCGGTCCACGCCCATCCAGTCGCGCAGACGGTCCCCCGAGCGGTCGTTGAACGGCACGCCCGTCTCATGCACCCGCAGCCCCGGCGCCTGCCCCACGATCAGCACTCGCGCCCCCGCGCCGAACCACGCGACAGGACGTGGAGAATGCCCCGTGGCCGTCGCACGGAACCGCGCCGCGCAGATGCGACAGGCGCGGATGTCCTCTTGCACCGGTCGGGTCATAGTTTCCTCTCTGGTGTCAATGTGTTCCTCGTTGCATAACCCTCCTCCAAGTGAACATAATCCTGCCCAAATCCAAGGTTAGGTGGGTTCTCAGCCTGCGCCCCCCGTGATTTAGTGGCGAGACGCGTATAATTGGAGACCCGGACCGAGAGCTTATGATCGTATTCGAGAACGTCTCCAAATCCTTCTGGACCGGCAAGCAGCGCAAGGTGATCCTCGAACGCGCCAGCTTCCGTGTGGAATTGGGCCATAGCCTCGGCATTCTCGCGCCCAACGGCACCGGAAAGACCACGATCATCAACATGATGGCGGGGCTCGAAAAGCCCGACGAGGGCGAGATTCGCCGATCCAGCCGCGTCTCCTTCCCGCTGGGCTTCATGGGTGGCGTCGTCTCGAAACACTCGGCGCGCGAAAACGCCCGGTTCATCGCGCGGCTCTACGGGCTCGACCCGGACTATGTCGAAGCCTTCTCGCGCTGGCTGACCGGCATCGCGGAATATTTCGACCAGCCCGTGGGCACCTACAGCTCGGGGATGCGCGCGCGGTTCACGTTTTCCCTGCTTCTGGCGTTGGAATTCGACATTTACCTGATCGACGAGGGGATGCCCTCGACCACCGATGTGGAATTCAACCGCAAGGCAGGCTCGATCCTGCGCGACCGGCTGCGCGATTCCACCGTGGTCGTGGTCTCGCACCAGCCCGCCACGATCGAGAAATTCTGCAATCGCGCCGCGGTGCTGCGCGACGGCCAACTTTATCAGTTCGACACTCTGGAAGAAGCGAAGCGGTTGTATGACTACCAGTCCTAAGGCCCCGAAATTCCGTATCCGCCGCGATGGTCCGGTGATCACGGGGAGCGATGGCTCGCTGCAACTGGGCGCCATGCCGCTGCAATCGGGCGCGGGCTACGCGACCTCCGAGGCGGCCACGCCGCGCGCTTCCAACGCTTCCGCCGCATCCGCTGCGCAAAGCGCGCCCTCCGCGGAGGCACCGCAGCCGCAACGGCAGCACAAGCCGCACCCGCAGCGCCAGCCGGACGATCCCTCCAACCTGTTCGAGCCGCAGGATGACGGGTTCGGCGATCAGAAATTCCCGACCGCAGGCCAGACCGACTCCGAGGTGATCGACGCGGGCCAGCGGACCCCCGAGGAAGAAATCGACGCGATCCGCGCCGAAGGGCTGACCGGGCGCCAGTTGCGGCTCGCACGTCGCATGGCCCAGAAACACGGCGTTCAGGCCAGTTCCGATTTCGAGGCCGTGCTGCTTCTGCGCCGCCGCGGGATCGACCCGTTCGACCGCTCGAATATCGTGGCGCTTGTGAAACCCGGCGAGGCAGAGGCGACCTCGCGGGCGCTGGCGCGCACCGACGGGCCGGGCGCCGATACCCGCGTGAACCTGCCGCAGACCATCAAGCAGGGTCAGGTCCCCTCCACCGAGGTGATGAACGCGGACCGCCGCGCCGCCGAGATTCTGCGCATCCAGCGCGACATCGCCAAACGCCGCCGCCGCAAGCTGATGCTGCTGGGCGCACGGCTGGGCTTCTTCGTGGTGCTGCCGACGCTGATGGCCGCCTATTACTACTTCGCGATGGCCACGCCGATGTATGCGACGAAATCGGCCTTCGTGATCCAGAAAGCCGAAGGGATGGGCAATTCCGGGCTGGGCTCGCTGTTCTCGGGCACGCAGCTCGCCACCAATCAGGACTCGGTCACGGTGCAGTCCTATCTGCAATCGCGCGATGCGATGAAGCGGCTCGACCGCGATCAAGGGTTCAAGAAGATCTTCGAGGACCAGAGCATCGACCCGCTGCAGCGGCTGCCGGAAAACGCGACCGACGAGCAGGCCTACCGGCTCTATTCCAAGATGGTGCAGATCGGCTACGACCCCTCCGAGGGCATCGTGAAGATGGAAGTGGTCGCCCCCGATCCGGCGAAATCGCAGAAATTCTCCGAGTCGCTGATCTCCTATGCCGAACAGCAGGTGGACCAGCTGACCTCGCGGCTGCGCGACGACCAGATGAAGGGCGCGCGCGAAAGCTATGAGGATGCCGAGGCCAAGGTCTTCGCGGCACAATCCAAGGTGCAGCAGCTGCAGGAAAAGGTCGGCGTGCTCGATCCCGTCAGCGAGAATTCGATGGTGATGGGACAGGTCGCCAATCTCGAAAACCAGTTGCAACAGAAGCGTCTCGAACTGGGGCAACTGCTCGACAATCCGCGGCCCAATCAGGCGCGGGTCGCGGGTGTGCAGGGCGACATCAAGCGCATTCAGGCGCTTCTCGACACCACGCGCAGCCAGCTGACGACCGCACGGCAATCCACGGGCGGCGAGTCGCTCGCCGCCGTAACCGGCCAGCTGCAGATCGCTCAGGGCGAGTTGCAGACCCGGCAGATGCTGCTGTCGGCGGCCGCCCAGCAGATGGAAACCGCCCGGATCGAGGCCAACAAGCAGGTGCGCTATCTGGAGATGGGCGTGCGCCCCGTCGCCCCGGACGAGCCCACCTATCCGCGCGCTTTCGAGAACACGCTGTTGGCTTTCCTGATCTTCTCGGGCATCTATCTGATGCTGTCGCTCACAGCTTCGGTCCTGCGCGAGCAGGTCTCGAGCTGACCCCTGAGCGGCCCGTCACGAGGCTGCGGAGAGAGATATGAAAGACGTGAAAATCGGCGGGCTGACCGTCTCGAACGACCGCCCGCTGACGGTGATCGCGGGGCCCTGCCAGCTGGAAAGCCGCGACCATGCGATGATGATCGCGAAGGAAATGGCCCGTGCCTGCGATCAGGCGGGCGCGCAGTTCATCTTCAAGGCGAGCTACGACAAGGCCAACCGCACCAGCCTCAAGGGCAAGCGCGGCCTCGGCATCGACGCGGGTCTGAAGATCCTCGAAGAGGTGCGCTCCGAGATCGGCTGCCCGGTGCTGACCGACATCCACGACGCCGAGCAGGCCCGCATCGCGGGCGCGGTGGTCGACGTGATCCAGATCCCGGCCTTCCTGTGCCGCCAGACCGATCTGCTGCTCGCGGCGGGCGAGACCGGCTGCGTCGTGAACATCAAGAAGGGCCAGTTCCTCGCGCCGTGGGACATGCCGAACGTGGCCGACAAGGTCGCCTCGACGGGCAACGAGAAGATCCTGCTGACCGAGCGCGGCACGTCGTTTGGCTACAACACGCTGGTCGCCGATATGCGCGGCCTGCCCGAGATGGCCAAGACCGGCTACCCGGTGATCATGGATGCGACCCATTCGGTGCAGCAGCCCGGCGGTCAGGGCGGCTCCTCGGGCGGTCAGCGCGAATTCGCGCCGGTGATGGCGCGGGCCGCCGTCAGCCTCGGTATCGCGGGCGTGTTCATCGAGACGCATGAAGCGCCCGATACCGCGCCCTCGGACGGGCCGAACATGATCCCGCTGAACCAGATGCCGAAGCTCGTGCAGACGCTGATGGAGTTCGACCGGATCGCCAAGGACGACCCGATCCGGTTGTAAGCACCCATAGAAAAGGGCGCGCGAGAGACCCGCGCGCCCTGCCCTGTTCTTTGCGATCGGATCAGGCGTCGGCCACGACCTCGGCGCGCTGCTTGCCCAGACCTTCGATCTCCAGCTCCACGACGTCGCCCGGACGCAGGAAGCGCGGCGTCTCCATCCCCATCGCGACGCCCGGAGGGGTGCCGGTCGAGATCACGTCGCCCGGATGCAGCGTCATGAACTGGCTCAGATAGCTCACCAGCGTCTTCACGCCGAAGACCATCGTCGCGGTGGAGCCGTTCTGCATCACCTCGCCGTTCACGCTCAGCTTCATCGCCAGCTTCTGCGGATCGGCCACCGCGTCGCGCGTCACCAGATACGGGCCGAGCGGACCAAAGCTGTCGCAGCTCTTGCCCTTGGTCCACTGGCCCGCGCGATCCTTTTGATAGCTGCGCTCGGAGACGTCATTGGCGAGCACGAAACCCGCGACGTAATCCATCGCATCTTCTTCCGAGACGTATTTCGCGGGCTTGCCGATCACGATGCCCAGCTCGACCTCCCAGTCGGTCTGCTCGGAGCCGCGCGGCAGCACGATGGGATCGTTCGGCCCTTGGATCGCGGAGGTGGCCTTCATGAAGATCAGCGGCTCGGGCGGCACCTGCGCACCGGATTCCGCGGCGTGATCGGCATAGTTCAGCCCGATGCAGATCATCTTGCCGATCCCGGCCACCGGCGCGCCCAGACGCGTGCCCTCGGGCACGACGGGCAGCTCCGACGCATCGAGCGAGCCGATCGCGGCCAGTCCGTCATCCGAGAGCACCGCGCCCCCGATATCGGCAACCTGCCCCGACAGGTCGCGGATCACGCCCTGATCGTCCATCAGCCCCGGTTTCTCGGCCCCGATCAGCCCATGACGCAGAAGTTTCATGTGATGTCCTCCTTCATTTTGGCGGCATCAAGCCCGCGCAGCGGCGAAGATGCAAGGGCGTCAGCGGACATGCAGGATGAAAATCCCGAGTAGAACCATGAGCGCGATCACCAGCGCGAAGAGCAGCAGATCGGGCCAGTTGGTGCCTTTTTCGTCCGGCGCTTCCTCGGCGTCGATCAGCGCGCGCAGCATCCGCATCCGCACGACGGCGAGGATCACCACCACCCCGCCGCTCAGCACCATCGCGAGATCGGACCAGCCAGGAATATCCGCCCGGGTCAGCTTCGCGGCCGTCAGCCCGACGCCGACGATCGCGATGGCCGTGCGCAGCCAGGCCAGAAAGGTCCGCTCATTCGCGGCGTGATCCTTGAAATTCTCCTTCGCGGCCACTGTCGTCCCTGCCTTTCCATCGCCCCGTCGCGGCGCGTCGCGGGCGGGTCCGAGAGGCCGCCCTTGTCGCCGTTCCTGCACCAGAATCGCGCCGAGGCCCCGGTCGGTTCCCGCGTCCCGAAAATCGGCGCGCGGCCCTTGCCCTTGGAACTTCGGCCCACGCTTCAACCCGTCTCACGGCAAACGTGAGGCACGGATCACGCATTCGTTGCCCCGATCAGCACCGCGGGAGCACATTACGAGCGCCCCATCGACGGCTTTGCGCGTGAAAAATAAGGCGTACCCGGACGCGTGCGCTTTCCGCGCAGGAACGCCTGCCGCAGGGTCCGTTCAACCAAATTCATCATCGCGTGAGGTGAGGTGGTCGCGCCCCCGTGACTGCACCATCCTTAGCGTTCGCGAACATAAGGCCCCGCGCCACATGGTCGTGATCGTCCCTGAGCGGGGGTCGGAGCGCCCGACATCTGCACATATCTGAATGTTTTGGAACCGGTCACTCCGCCGTGCATTGTTCGTGAAAGAGACGTGAAAACAAACCGACCAACCGGGCTAAAGGGAGAATGGAACAGTGACGAGCATCCACGCGTCGCACCGGCTCGGCCCGGGTCAAGTCTGACACCGGAGCCAGCCTATGCAAATCACCGAAACGCTCGGCCTGCTGCTCGCGCTCAGCTTCGTCATCTCGCTTCTGGCGTTGACGATCCTGATCTGGGCGATCGCGAACAAGCAGGTCCACACACCAGACGCCGATGACGCGCGGACCATTTTCGAGCCCGGCGAGGGCGCGGATATCGACTATCCCGACAAGCCCCACCATTTCGACACGGCCCGCAGCGGCATCGACGCGAATTCCTCCAGCGTCGTGATGTGGCTCATCGCGGCGGCGGTGTTCTGGCTGATCTACGGCTCGCTGCACGGGCTGGCCGCCTCGCTCGAACTCCACCTGCCCGATCTGATGTCGGGGACCGCGCAGATGACCTTCGGGCGGATGCGCACGGTCCACCTGAACTCGGTCGCCTATGGCTGGGCGAGCCAGGGCGGGCTTGCGGCGGTCTGCTGGATCATCCCGCGCATCTTCCGCACCAACCTGCGCATGACGGGCCTTCTGAAACTCGGCATCGTGCTGTGGAATATCGGTCTCGCGGCGGGCGTTCTGGCCATCGCGAACGGCTGGACCGACGGTCTCGAATGGCTCGAGATCCCGTGGCAGATCGACCTCATCCTCGCCGCCGGCGCGGCCTGTTTCGTGGCCCCGCTGATCGCGACCGCGAAGAACCGCAACGTCCATCACATCTATGTCTCGGGCTGGTATTTCCTCGCGGGCGTGCTGTGGTTCCCGGTGCTCTTCATCGTCGCCAACATCCCCGGCGTCCATCACGGCGTCGAGCAGGCCACGATGAACTGGTGGTATGCGCATAACGTGCTGGGCCTGTGGCTGACGCCGCTGGGCGTGGGCACGGCCTATTACTTCATCCCGAAAATCATCGGCAAACCGGTCTATTCCTACGCACTGTCGCTGGTGGGCTTCTGGGCGCTGGCGCTGTTCTACAGCCAGGTCGGCATCCACCACCTGATCGGCGGCCCCGTCCCCACCTGGCTGGTGACGCTTTCGGTCGTGCATTCGGTGATGATGTTCGTTCCCGTCATCGCGGTGGCGATCAACCAGCACGTGACGGTGGCGAGCAACCTCTGGGCGCTCAAGGAGTCGATGCCGCTACGCTTCATCTCCTTCGGGGCGGTGATGTACACGCTGGCCTCGTTCCAGGGCTCGATCGAGGCGCTGCGCTCGGTCAACACGATCACCCACTTCACCCATTACACGGTGGCGCACGCGCATCTGGGCGCCTATGCCTTCGTGTCGCTGGTGCTGATGGGCGCGATCTACCAGATCGTGCCGCGCGCAACGGGCAAATACTGGCCCTTCCCGCGCATGATCGCATGGCATTTCTGGCTGAACGTGATCGGCTTTGCCGTCTACTTCTTCTCGCTGACCATCGGCGGCATCCTGCAGGGCCTCGCCCAGCTCGATGCGACCAAGCCCTTCGCCGACAGCGTGATCCTGCTCAAGCCCTATCTCGAAGGCCGTTCGCTCGGCGGCGGGCTGATGACGCTGGGCCACGTGCTGCTGGCGATCAACCTCATCGCGATCGGCTTCGCCAAGAAGACCCGTGAGACCGAAACCGAAAACATGGTGGCTGCAGAATGAACCGCTATCTTCCTCTCGCAATCACGGCGCTGGCGATCCTTGCGCTCGCGACCCTGTTCCTAGTGATCGCGCCGGGCATGCAGATCAGCGCGCAAGGCCCGTCGCAGGGGCTCAAACCCTACACCGAGGCCGAGGCGCGCGGACGTGCCGTCTATGTCTCGATGGGCTGCCTCTACTGCCACTCGCAGCAGCCGCGCTCGCTGGCGCAGGCCCCCGATGCCGAACGTGGCTGGGGCCGGGCCTCGGTCGCGGGCGACTATGCCTATGACGACCCCCACCAGCTGGGCACGATGCGCACCGGGCCGGACCTGATGGATATCGGCGACCGTCTGCCCTCGCAGGCCTGGCAGCTGACCCACCTCTATCAGCCCCGCGCCATCGCCAGCTGGTCGATCATGCCCGCCTACCCCTACCTCTTCGAGCATAAGGACGAGGCCGGGCCCGACGATGTGGTGGTCAAGCTGCCCGCGCAATACGCGCCGAAATCCGGTGTGATCGTGGCCAAGCAGGATGCGCTCGACCTCGTGACCTATCTGCAGGGCATGAAGCGCCAATACGCCCCGCCGAAGGACGGCCTGCGCGACAACGGCTACGCGCTGATCGCCGAAAAGCAACGCGACGCGACCGATGCCACCACGGCCTCGAACTGAGACCAGGGAGACAAGAATGACCGATAAGAAACCCGATCCCCGGCGTCCCGACGAAACCTTCGAGCCGTTCGAGGAAACCCGCCGCATCCCGTGGCCCGTCTATTCGATCGCGATCGCACTCGCGATCTGGGGGGTGATCATGCTGGTCCAGACCAGCACCGCCGTTCAGGTTGCCGACAAGACGCAAGAAGAGGTGGCGAAGGAGGATAGCACCAAACTCGCTCAGGCCGCCGCGCCCGATCTGGACGCGGGCAAGACGCTGTTCGCCGACAATTGCGCCACCTGCCACGGCGACGCGGGCGAAGGCGTGGCCGGCGCCTTCCCTCCGCTGCATGGCTCGGATGTCGTGAAGCTGGGCGGCGCGAAAGCCGTGACCCATATCGTGATGCGCGGCATCGGCGGCAAGCTCAACGTCAATGGCGACGGCTATGAAGGCCAGATGCCCGCCTTCGGCTCGGTTCTCAGCGACACCGAGATTTCCGAAATCGCGTCCTATGTCGCGACCGGGCTCAACGACGACGCCAAGACGATCAGCGCCCCCGAGGTGGCCGATATCCGCAAGGTCGCAGGCGACAAGGACCCGTTCGATGGCGGAGCCGGGCTTGCCGTGTTGATCAACGACCTGCCCGCGCAGCCGAACTCCGAAGCGGCCGATCAGGGCGCCGATTCCGAGCGTGTCGCCCAGCTTGTGGGTCAGGGCACCGACACCGTCTGGGCCTGCGCAAGCTGCCACGGCGACAAGGGTGAAGGCATCGAGACCGTGCCGCGTCTGGCGGGTCTTCCGGCGCCCTATCTGGCCAAACAGTTGCATGACTTCCAAAGAGGCACCCGGTTCAACGACTCGATGGCCTATGTCGCGAAGGGTCTCAGCGATCGCGAGATCGGCGAGCTGGCCAATTACTACGCGAGCATGAGCAGCCCCTCGGGCGCGAAACCCTCGCTGCAGGGCGATCTCAAACGCGGCGCGCAGCTCGCCAAACAAGGCGACTGGTCGATCGGCGTTCCGGCCTGCTTCACCTGTCACGGGCCCTCGGGCGTCGGCGTCGCGCCGAACTTCCCCGGGATCGCCGCGCAACAGCCCAGCTATGTCGCGCATCAGCTCGCCATGTGGGCGGGCGGCGCGCGCCATAACTCGCCGCTCGGCCTGATGGCGGGGATCGGCAAGGCCCTGAACGACTCCGATCGCCGCGCCGTGGCCGATTACCTCGCCTCGCTCGCCCCGATGCCGGCGATGGACAAAACCGAACTGGCCGCGATGGAGAGCAACATCCCGGTCCGTGAAGGAGTGCATCAATGAGTAACAAGCACCCGTCCGATATCCCGCCGCGCGGAGAGACCAAATCCTCCCGCGGGCAAACCGTGCTGCGGGCGATCCTCGCAGTGGGCGGCGGCCTCGTCCTGGTCGTGCTGGGCTCGCTCCTCGTCGATTTCGGCCTCGCCCCCAGCTGGCTGACCGGCGCCACCCGCGATCAGAGCGAAGCCGAGACCGCCGCGGCGCAAAGCGGCGGCGACGGCAAGCAGGCCGCGCTGTTCCAGCCGCCTGCGGAAAGCACCATCCCCGATGACGATTTCGGCAAATCGGTGCGCCGCGGCATGGCGATCTTCAACGATACCGGCACCAACGCGCATGACTTCGTGGGCAACGACCTGTCCTGTTCGAACTGCCACCTCGACGCAGGCCGTCAGGCCTATTCCGCACCGATGTGGGCCGCCTACCCGGTCTATCCGAAATATCGCGGCAAGAACAAAATGGTGAACACCATGGAGGACCGCATCAAGGGCTGCTTCACCTATTCGATGAACGCGCAAGGCTCGCCTTCGGGCGGCCCGCCGCCTTATGGCTCGGATGTCTATCGCGACCTGCAGGCCTATTTCTTCTGGATGTCCAAGGGCCTGCCCACGGGCGAGAAACCGGAAGGCGCAGGCTTCGGCAAGATCGACAAACCCGATCAGGAACCCTCGCGCCAGCGCGGTGAAGAGGTCTTCGCCCAGAACTGCGCGGTCTGCCACGGCGCCGACGGTCAGGGCCAGAAGGACATCAACGGCAAGGTCGTCTTCCCGCCGCTCTGGGGTCCGCACAGCTTCAACTGGGGCGCGGGCATGCACAAGGTCGACGCCGCCGCTGCCTTCATCAAGCACAACATGCCGCTGTCGGAGCCGAACAAGCTCAGCGTGCAGGAAGCTTGGGACGTGGCCGCCTTCGTCGACAGCCATCCGCGCCCGAACGACCCGCGCCAGATCGGCGACGTGACGGTGAAGGACGCGTTCGACAAATGGCACCACAAGCACCAGGGCTACTACGGCAAGGAAGTCGATGGGGAGCTGATGGGTCCGGGCTACCCGTCCGGTGATCAGGCCTCCGTGCCCACGCAAAACGAAAACTCGGGCGGCTAAGCCTTTCCCTTAGACGACCCGAACGGGCCGGCGCAGCGATGCGCCGGCCCATTTTTTTGCGCCCCAATCGGCCCTCCGTGCGCTTGCCTTTGGCGGCCTGCGCTGCAATATGTATGATGGAACATATCGAAGGAGGCCCCATGTCCCTGCCCCGTATCCTCGCCCTTGCGCTGATCCCGGCGAGCCTCACGCTGCCCGCCCGCGCAGACGACGTCACGATCTTTGCCGCCGCCTCGATGAAGACCGCGCTCGATCAGGTGGCGAAAGGCTGGGAAGCCAAGACCGGCGATGTGGCGCATATCTCCTACGCGGGCTCAGGCGCGCTGGCCCGTCAGATCGCCGCCGGGGCACCGGCCGACATCTACATCTCCGCCAATCCCGGCTGGATGGAGACGGTCGCGAAGACAGGCCGCATCGAGACGCAAGCGGACCTGCTGGCCAACCACCTCGTGCTGATCGCGCACGACCCGAAGGCGCAATCGGTAAAGATCTCGCCGGATCTGGATTTCGATGAACTTTTGAATGGCGGCAAGCTCGCAATGTCGCTGGTGAACGCGGTGCCCGCAGGCCAATACGGCAAGGCGGCGCTGGAGCATTACGGCCTCTGGACCAAGGTCGAACCTGAGGTCGCGCAGGCCGATAACGTGCGCGCGACGCTTGCGATGGTGGCGCTTGGCGCAGCGCCCTACGGCATCACCTACGCGACCGATGCCGTGGCCGAGCCGCGCGTGCATGTCGTGGCGACCTTCCCCGCGGACAGTCACCCGCCGATCCGCTACCCCGCGGCCCGTCTTGCCGACAGCGACGCAGCCAAAAGCTTCTATGCCGAGCTGAAATCCGACGCGGCGGCGAAAATCTTCCACGACCAAGGCTTCGAGACGCTGGAATGAGCTGGCTGTCGCCCTCCGACTGGCAAGCGGTTGTCCTGTCGCTGAAAGTGGCGGGCTGGGCGACGGCTCTCTCGCTGCCGCCGGGCCTGTTCGTGGCCTACGCGCTGGCGCGCTGGCGCTTTCCCGGGCGCAGCCTCGTCAACGGGCTGGTGCATCTGCCGCTGATCCTGCCGCCCGTCGTCACCGGCTACCTGCTGCTGATCGGCTTCGCGCCGAACGGGATAATCGGGGCGGCGCTGGCGAAGACCGGGATCACAGTGGCCTTCTCGTGGCGCGGCGCGGCGCTGGCCGCGGGGATCATGGCCTTTCCGCTGATGGTGCGCGCGATCCGGCTCGCGATCGAGGCGGTGGACCCGAAGCTGGAACAGGCGGCCTCCACGCTCGGGGCCTCGCGCATCGCCAGTTTCGCAACGATCACCCTGCCCCTGATCCTGCCCGGCATCCTTGCGGGCTCCATCACCGCCTTCGCCAAGGCGATGGGCGAATTCGGCGCGACGATAACCTTCGTCTCGAACATACCCGGCCAGACCCAGACCCTGCCGCTCGCGATCTATTCGCAATTGCAGGTGCCGGGCGGCGAGGCGGATGCCGCGCGGCTGGTGGTGATCTCGGTCACGCTGGCGCTTGGCGCGCTGTTGGTCTCGGAATGGCTGGCACGCCGGATCGCGGCGCGGATCGCGGGGCAGAGCTGATGCTGGAAATCTCGCTCAGCCATCGCCTGCCAGCGCTCGATCTGGACGTCGATTTCACCGCGCCCGAGGGCGTCACCGCACTGTTCGGCCCCTCCGGCGCGGGCAAGACGACGGTGGTGAACGCGGTCGCGGGGCTGCTACGTCCCGACCGGGGGCGGATCGTGGTGAATGGCGAGGTGCTGCTCGACACGGACGCCGGGATCTGCCTGCCGCCCCACAAGCGGCGCATCGGCTATGTGTTCCAAGACGCGCGGCTGTTCCCGCATCTGAGCGTCAGATCGAACCTGTTCTACGGCCAGCGCTTCAACGCAACCAAGACCGCGCCGGAGTTCGACCGCATCATCGAGATGCTCGGCCTCGGTGCCCTGTTGGACCGCCGTCCGGCCGCGCTCTCGGGGGGTGAAAAAAGCCGCGTTACGCTAGGCCGCGCGATCCTGTCGAACCCGCGCATGCTGCTGATGGACGAGCCGCTGGCCGCGCTGGATGCCGCGCGAAAGGCGGAAATTCTTCCCTATATCGAGCGGTTACGGGACGAAGTTAAACTTCCCATCCTCTATGTCAGCCACGCCCCCGCCGAGGTCGCGCGGCTTGCAACCTCCATCGCGCTGATCGAAACCGGTCGCCTGCGCGGCTTCGGCCCGGCGCGCGAGATTTTGTCCGATCCAACGCTCGCCCCGGCACTCGGGCAGCGCGAAGCGGGCGCGGTGATCTCGGGCCGTGTTCAGGCGCAGGAGGCCGATGGGCTCGCCCGGATCGAGACCGCGGGCGGGCAGGTTTTGCTGCCCTATCCGGCGGGCGAGCCCGGCCAATCGCTGCGGCTGCGCATCCATGCGGGCGACGTGACCCTGGCGGTCAGGCGGCCCGAGGGGCTGTCCGCGCTCAACATCCTGCCCGCGACGGTCGCGGAGCTGCGCCCCGCCGACCCGCCCAGCGTTTACGTCCGCCTGAAGATGGGCGACGAGCATCTGCTGGCCCGGCTCACCACCCGCTCGGTCGAAGCACTTCGCCTGACCGAGGGGATGGCCTGCCACGCGATCATCAAGGCGATGTCGGTGGCCTCCGAGGATGTGGGCTAGCGGGGTTTACCCCGCCAGCAGCGCCGCATTGCCGCCCGCCGCGGTGGTATCGACGCACAGATGCCGCTCATGCAGGACATCGGCCTTCTGCACCGCCCCCGTGGTCAGCGTCAGGATCGGCCCTTCGCGTTTCGCCAGCGCTTTCACGAGGGCGCGCGTATCGTGGCCCCACCAGATAGCGCCCGCGATATCCTCAAGCGTTTCAAGCACTTCCGGGGCGATCTTGCCATCGGCCCCGACGGCCACACCGCCCAGTTTCTCGACCGCCTTGATCTGCGCGACCTGCGCAGCCTCGCCCGGTCCGAGGCACAGGATCGGCCCGCGCGGATAGCGGCGCAGCGTGTTCGCCTCGCCCGTCGGCCCCGGCAGTTCCAGCGCCTCGAGCGGCTCGCTCGCCTCGGCCTTCGCCGCCGCTTTCGCGAGCTTCTTGCGCAGCGCATCGAGATCGGCCTTGTGGCCCCATTCGCCATTCTTCGACGACGCCTCGGGCGCCATCGCGAAGCGCGTGAGATACAGCGGACCGCCCGCTTTCGGACCCGTGCCCGACAGACCCTCGCCGCCGAAGGGCTGCGAGCCCACGACCGCGCCGATCTGGTTGCGGTTGACGTAGAGGTTGCCGACATGCAGGGCGTCCGAGACCTCCTGCACGCGGTTGTCGATCCGGCTGTGCAGACCGGCGGTCAGTCCGTAACCGGTGGCGTTGATCGCGGCGAAGACCTTCTCGATATCCTCGGCGCGATAAGTCGCGATATGCAGAACCGGGCCGAAGACCTCACGCTCCAGCGCCTCGATACCCGAAACTTTCACCAGCGTCGGCGCGATGAAATGCCCCTTGGACGGCGCGTCGAGCTTGTGCAGCACGCGGCCCTCTTTCTCGGCAGTCGCGATATAGGCAGCGATGTCTTCCTGCGCCTCGCCGTCGATCACCGGGCCGACATCGGTCGACAGATACCACGGATCGCCCAGCGACAGCTCGTCCATCGCCCCTTTGATCATCGAGATCAGACCCTCGGCCACGTCTTCCTGCACATAGAGGCAGCGCAGCGCCGAGCAGCGTTGACCCGCCGACTGGAAGGCCGAGGCGATGATGTCGCGCGTGGCCTGTTCCGGCAGCGCGGTGGAGTCCACGATCATCGCGTTTAGACCACCGGTTTCCGCAATCAGCGGCGCGGTCGGATCGAGATTGTCGGCCATCGACCGGCGGATCATCTTCGCCGTCTCGGTCGAGCCGGTGAAGGCGATGCCCGCGATCTTCGGGTTGGACGACAGGGCTGCGCCCACCGTCTCGCCCTGACCGGGCAGGAGTTGCAGCACGTCGCGCGGCACGCCCGCCTCATGCATCAGGCGCACGGCGATCGCGGCGACGAGCGGGGTCTGCTCGGCCGGTTTCGCGATCACGCCATTGCCCGCAGCCAGCGCCGCCGAGATCTGCCCGGTGAAGATCGCCAGCGGGAAGTTCCACGGGCTGATCGCCGCGAAGATACCGCGTGCGGTCGGGTCGCTCTCTTCGGCCTGCGCGGAGTAGTAATGCAGGAAGTCGACCGCCTCGCGCAATTCGCCGACAGCGTCGAGCTGGCTCTTGCCCGCCTCTTTCGCGAGCACCGCGAAGAACGGTCCGAAGTTCTCCTCGTAAAGCTCCGCCACGCGGCGCAGAACGGCGGCGCGCTCAGCGACCGGGGCAGTCCACGGACGTGCGGCGTCTATAGCTGCGGCGACACAGGCCTCGTCGGCCTCGGTGACGCGGGCCACCTCTTCACCCGTCGACGGGTTGATGACGGCCACGGCCTCGCCCGTCGCCTCACCGGCCACAAGGGGCCCTGCATCCGGGATCGCCACATCGCGGGCGGCATCGATACGCGCCAGCGTACCCTCATCGGTCAGATCGAAGCCCGTGGAATTCTCGCGGGACTCGGCGAACACTTCCGAGGGGAGCTTGAGCATCGCCGAACGCTCGGCATTCGCAAGCTGCACGAACGGGTCTTCCGCGATGGTCTCGGGGGCCACGTCCTCATCGACGATCTGGTGCACGAAGGAGGAGTTCGCACCGTTCTCCAGCAGGCGACGCACCAGATAGGCCAGCAGATCGCGATGCGCGCCGACGGGGGCGTAGATGCGGCAGCGGGTGCCTTCCTCGCGGTGGACGATCTCGTGCAGACGCTCGCCCATGCCATGCAGGCGCTGGAACTCGTAGGGACGGCCCTCGGCCATCTCGAGGATCGCCGCGACCGAATGGGCGTTATGGGTCGCGAATTGCGGATAGATGCGGTCGGTGTAGCTGAACAGCTTGCGCGCATTGGCGAGGTAGCTGACATCGGTCGCCGCCTTCGTGGTGAACAGCGGGAAGTCCGGCAGGCCTTCGACCTGCGCCAGCTTCATCTCGGTGTCCCAATAGGCGCCCTTCACCAGACGCACCATGATCTTGCGGTCGAGCTTTTCCGCCAGCGCGCCCAGCCAGTCGATCACGAGGCTCGCGCGTTTGCCGTAAGCCTGCACGACCACGCCGAACCCGTCCCAGCCGACAAGCTCGGGGTCCGACAGAACCTCCTTGATGATCTTGAGCGAGATCACCAGACGGTCCTGCTCTTCGGCGTCGATATTGAGGCCCATATTCCCGGCCTTCGCGGCCTTCGCCAGATCCTTGAGCACCGGCACGATCTCGGCCATGGCGCGCTCTTCCTTGGCGACCTCGTAGCGCGGATGCAGCGCCGAGAGCTTCACCGAGATGCCGGGGTTTTCGGCCACGGGGCGGTCCTTGCAGACCTTCGCGATGGCGGCGATTGCGTCGGCATAATCCTTCGCGTAGCGCTTGGCGTCGCGCGCGGTGCGGGCAGCCTCGCCCAGCATGTCGTAGCTGTAGGTATAGCCGCGATCTTCGAGCTTCTTGGCACGGCCCAGTGCGTCCTTGATCGTTTCGCCGAGGACGAACTGGCGGCCCATCTCCTTCATCGCGCGGCTGACGGCGGCGCGGATCACCGGCTCGCCCAGACGGCGCACGGCACCGCGCAACACGCCTGCCATGCCGGGCTTTTCGTCTTCGAGCACGCGGCCCGTCAGCATCAGCGCCCAGGTCGAGGCGTTGACCATCGAGGACGACGCCGTGCCCATATGCTTGCCCCAGTCCGACGGTGCGATCTTGTCTTCGATCAGCGCATCGATCGTCTCGGCATCGGGCACGCGCAGCATCGCCTCGGCCAGACACATCAGCGCCACGCCTTCCTGCGTCGACAGACCGTATTCCGCGAGGAAATGCTCCATCAGCGTCGGTTTGGCTTCGGTCCGGATACGGCGCACGAGCTTTGCCGCGCGGGCAGAGATCTGCGTGCGATCACTCTCGCTCAGTTCGGCTTGGCCCTTCAGGCGCTCCAGAAGTGCGGCTTCATCGGCGAATTTCGCCTGCGTTGTGAACTGATCGAACGTGTCGCCCATGCGATCCTCCCTTAAATCTGATTGTCCGATATTATGCGATTTCCCCTAGGCGATTGGCTCAAAGATTTGCTAAGCGATGGTCTCTAAGACTTATTTTTGGAGACTCCGCAGCCCATGAGTGAAGAGATCGATGCGATCGACAGGCGAATCCTAAACGAGCTTATCGCCGATGCACGCCTCCCCGTGGCTGAGATAGCGCGCAGGGTCGGCTTGTCGAAGACGCCGGTGGCCGCGCGCATCCGCCAGATGGAGGAAACCGGGCTCATCAAGGGCTACCGCGCGATGATCTCGCCGATCAAGCTGGGGCTGACCCATGTCACCTATATCGAGCTGAAATTGAGCGATACGCGAGAGACCGCACTGAAAGCGTTCAACGCCGCGGTGCGTGCGATCCCCGAGGTCGAAGAGTGCTACATGATCGCCGGCGGCTTCGATTACCTCGTGAAGATCCGCGCCCGCGACATGGCCGATTACCGGCGGATCATGTCGGAGGAGCTGTCCACCCTGCCCCATGTCCATTCGTCCTCGAGCTATGTCGCGATGGAGACCGTTGTGGAGGCGAGCGCGCCGCCGCTGGAGTGAGGTGAGCGCAGGGCCGCGCCCGATCGCCGGGCGGGCGTCCCTCGCCATGTGGTCTGCGCTTTATCGCGGCCAAATCCGGATGACCTCGATCCGCGCGCTTAGCCCCCAAGCGCCCGCCCGAGGGGGCGGTCGGGCGCTGCCCGGGCCGCTTCGCGGCCATTCCGGGCAAAGCCTCCACTTGGCACGGGGCAACCTGCCCCGGGCCGCGCAATAGAAAAAGGCGGCAGGTTTCCCCGCCGCCTCTCATTCCGATCAGACCGAACTCACTCGCCCTGTTTCTTGATCCGCCCGTCGAGCTTCGGCGCAACCGTGCCCTTGTTCTCGACATAGGTCATCACGTCATTGGCCATAAGGTTGCCGTTGCCCGCGTTCACGATGACCTCGCCACCGCCAAGCGCGCCATACCCATCGCCGCCGCCCAGCATGTAATCGTTGGTCGCGACCTTGTAGACCTTGTCGGTGTCGAGAGGCTGACCGCCCACCTCGACCGAGACCACGCGCGACCCCGCAGGCGCGCTCGGATCATAGACCACGCTCATGCCCGAGATCTGCGGGAAACGACCCGCGCCGTTCTCGACCTGGCTGAAGCCGTTCTCCAGCGCGCTCAGAAGCTGCGAGCCGGGGATCTCGGTCACGACCGTCTTGTTGCCGAAGGGCAGCTCGGTCAGCACGTCCTTGCGGGTGATCTTGTGGCCCGCGTCATAGGTCGTGTCACCCCGGATGCCGCCGCCATTGATCAGCGTGACATCGGCCTTCGTCGCATCGCGCAGCGCATCGGCGATCAGATCGCCCATCGTGCTCTCCTGCGAGCGCACCACGTTGCGCCGCGAGTCCATCTCGGTCTCCGACGTGCCGATCTGCTGGCCGAGATTGTCGTCGAGCTGCTTTTTGAACCCGTTTACCAGATCCATCGATTCCGGGTCCGGCGTGACATTCGCGGTGTCGATCCAACGGAAATTCGGGGTCCAGCTGATCTTGCGCTTGCCGTCCTTCTCTGAGATGTCGACGGTCAGATCGAGCGGCTGCAGATAGCGCGCGTCGATCGAGGTCTCCACGTAAGCCGTGATCCCGTCATAGAACATCGCGTTGAGGTGGTCGTCGCCCGACATGATCACGTCGAAATCCTGGCTCGCGATCAGCTTGCGGTCGTTCGACTGGTCGGTCTGCACGACGCCGATCACCAGATCCGCGCCGTCCTCGCGGGCCTTCTTGGCGGCCGCGATTGCCGTGTCGACGGTGGGCTGGAATTTCAGATCGCCCGAATTGGCGACCTCGGGCGTGGTGTCTTGCGCCACCGGCACCAGCGCGACCTTGAGCCCTGCGATCTCCTTCATCATCACGCCGCCAAGGCCCTGAATGGGCGAGCCGTCGGCCTGGGTGATGTTGATCGCGGCCCAAGGGTATTTCGAGCCTTCCATCTTCTTCTCGAAATTCTCCGGCCCGAAATCGAACTCATGGTTGCCCGGCACCGCGATGTCGAAGGGCACGATATTGGTCAGGTCGATCGTGTTCTGGCCTTCGTCGATCCCCGACAGAAGCGAGGGCGAGAGCATGTCGCCATCGAAGACATAGAGCGTGTTGGGATTGTCCGCGCGCTCCTTCTTGGCGACCGCGTTGAGCCGCGCCAACCCGCCACGCTCGCCATCGCCGTCAAAATTGTAAATATCGCCGACCCCGAGGATCGTAAGCTTCACCGTCTCGGCCTGAATGGGCCCTGCGGCCAGAAGCCCGGTCGAGGCGGCGCCCAGCATGAGGGCAGCCAGACGGCGCTTGAAATCGGACATTTCGGTCTCCCTGCGGAATAAACTTTTTCATAGACCCCGCGCGGCCGCAGTCACCGGCGCGCAGGGGCGTAGGAGAAAGATTAGCCGCACTCCGCCACGGCGCAAACCGATAGTCGGATGACCTTGCGTTCTCGTGAAGGGCGGCGCCTGTTTTCGCGTCGCTTTGCAGGCGGCAGAAGCGCGCAGAGGCGACCTGCAGCCCCCGTCATGCCAAGCCCGATCAGGCCAAGGTGCCCGCCAAGCGGGCAAACACCGCATGCGCCTCTGCCTCGTCGATCAGGTCGACAGTGAATTGCGCGAAGGTCAGGCCGGTCTCGGGCGCGCTTGCGAACATGATGCGCACATCGTCGCCGGCTTCCGTGATCGTGTCGAGCTGACCGCCGAACACGGTGGTGTAGTTCCCGGCGAACCCGGCCATCAGGTTCTCGAGCGCCTTCGCGCAGGCCACGATCTCGTCCGACGATCCTTTGACGGGCCGCAAGATCCGGTCGCTGGGGCCGATCCGCCCGGCAAGCTGCAGGCCTTCGGGCAGCTCGATACCGAGCCTGAGCCGCGTGGTGGCCAGCAGCAGCGCGCTCTCCTGCCAAGTCTCCATCTCGGCTTCGGTTTCGGGCATGACGGGCCCGGTGACATTCGGCCCCGGCTCACGACCGGGCTCGCGCTCCGCGTCACGGCCCGGCTTGGACGACCGCGTGACCCGTCGCGGCGACACTTCGGGCGTGCGGTCGACGGGATGCGGGTCAGGCCGGAACTCGGGCTCGGCCCCGGGGGGCGCGACGGGTGCGCCGGAATTTGCCGGTTGCGACGCGCGCTTGCGGACACTGCGCGCGCGGAACGGCAGCACCGCGCCCCCATGTTCGGAGAGCAGCGGCGAGGGCGCGTCATGGGTGCCAATCGCCAGATCGGCCTCGGTCTCGGGATCGAGCGAGTCGAGCCCCACCACCGCGCGGCCCGTCATCGCCCCGAGCGCCGCGATCAGCGCCGCACCACCGCTGCGCTGGAAGGCCTCATCCGAGGTCTCGGCCTCGCGCAGAAGATCGCGCGCCCCGTGCAGGAAGGCGACCCGCGAGAAATAGGCCGCCGACTCGCGCTGAACGCGCGCTTTCAGCTTCGCCCGGTCGGTGTCGTTGCGCAGCTTGTCGCCGCGCGAAATCGCGAGCAGGCAATCCGACGGGCGCGCCGGCCCCAGCCGCTCGATCATCGTCTTCTCGGTCAGCCGCCATGCCTGCGAAGCGATCGTCACCCAGATCATCACGTCGCAGGTCGCGATCAGGCCAATCTGCTCTTCGTTCACGTCTTCGGGGCGGCTCAGAGGCACTTCGACGAATTCGAACCCCTGCAGATGCGGCTGCGCGGAATAGACGTAGATCTCGGAGGGCACCGCCCAGCCTTCTTCGACCTCCGCCGCGTCGATCTCGCGCCCCGTCGCGTCGCGCATCACCACGCCCGGCGTCGCGCGGTACCGCGCGACGACCGTTGGACGCTCGGTTCGGCCCAGATTGTCGCCGATGCTCCGCGCGCGCAAAATCGCGTTGAGCACGGTGGACTTGCCGGAATTGACCTCGCCGCAGATCGCCACCCGAAGGGGCGCGCGATGGGGATCGGGCGGCGCGTCCTCGCGGCTGATCTCTTGCTTGAAAATCATTGCCCTTTCGCCCTTACGCCGCGCGAGTCGCGGGTTTGCGCCGCGGCATCATGGTGCTGCTGACGGCGCTCTCGATCGCCCCGAGATTGATCAGACGCCGTTCGAGCACTTCCAGTTTGCTCTGGATCCGGGACGCCAGTCGGCTTTGCATCTGCGGATCACGAGCCAGCCGTTCCAACTCGGCCCGCTCCTGCTTGAGCTGCAAGGTCCGCTCGCGCACGATCATCTCCATCATCCGCACCATCACCCGCAGCCGCGAGCCGCCTGCGCTGGCGCGTTCCACCAGCGCCTCGCCATAGGCCTGCAGGATCTTCTCGACCGCCGGACGCAGTTCCTCCGCCGCCACGATCCGCAACCCGTCGAGGGTCTTCTCGATATTCACGGTCGGACCGCGCCAGAAGGCCCAGCCCCGCTCCAGCGCGAAGTTGATGCGCAGCGCGCGCCGGGTCAGCGTCAGCGTCGAGGTGAAAGTGTCATGCGGCATATCCGACAGGTCGATCTCTTCGCTGGGATCGTCGAACCGGTCCGCAACCGTAGTGCGGCACGCATGGATCGCATTGTCGAGCAGCACGTCGATCGCGGCCCGCGACCGGGCGTAGCTTTTCGTCACCTCGCGTTCGAGCGCGATCTGCAGTGCGGTCGTGTCGGTCTCGAAGCTGCGCGGCGGACGGCCGTCGCGGATCCGGTTAGTGCGCAGAACATCCTCGAACCGGTCGCGCTGGCTCAGGACGAAATCCTCGATGCTCTTGTTGAGCCGGGTCTCGAGCGCCGACCAGCCGCGATTGAGCACCGCCTCGATCTGATGCTCGGCGCTCTCGACATGGTTTTCGAGCGCACCGCGCAGCGCTTCCGTCGCCGCGATCTCGCTGCTCATTTCCTCGATCGCTGCCTCCGCCACGTCCGAGCGGATGCTCTCGATCTGCATCTGCAGCGTGTCGCGTTCGCGGCGGGCGACGAATTGCATCCCCGACAGTTCCGCGCGCAGATCGCCGCGCAGCTGAGCGAGCTGCTGACGCCCGACGCCACCGTCGATCACGGCAGAGAGCACATGCTTGACCTCTTCGACGCCCGAGGCCAGCAGCAATCGGTCGATCGGATCCTCGGGCACGCGGCCGAAACGCGAATACAGGTATTGCGCCAACTCCATCGAATCCATCTCGGCGCGCGCCCAGGCGGCCTCCTCGTCAGAGCGCTGCGTCAGATCAGCGAGATAGGCGCTGCCCGCGACGATCTTGAAGTCGATATCGGGGATCGCCGCGCGCAAACGGCGCGACACATCGGCGATCACGCGCGGCACTTCGACCGCGTAATCGTCGAGCTCGTCGATCCGGTTGAGGAAGATCAGCACATCCTTGTCGTCCTGCTTGGCGAGAATGCGGATCAGCGCAAGGTCGACATCGGTCAGCGGCTGATGCGCCGAGAGCACCATGATGAACACGTCCGAGCGGTCGAGCGAACGGCAGGTGAACTCGTCGCGCACGAGGAACGGGTCGTTCACGCCGGGCGTGTCGGTGATGATCGTGGGCACCTGAAACTCGGGCAAGCGCATGTAGATATTGGCGCTTTTCGTCAGCGCGGCATAGCGGCCAAGCGCCTCGCGCTCCAACCCGTCATCCGCTCCGGGCCCTGCGCAGACATAGCGTTGCAGCAGATCGGGGGCGAGGAAGTCGTAATCGTGATGCTGACCCAGCAGCATCTGGTAATGCTTGCCGAGACGTCGCTGGGCGCGGCGGCGCATCTGCTCGGACTGCTCGCGCAGGATGTCAGTGTCGAACCCCGGCAGCAGCTCTTCGGTCAGCTTGCGGATGCGGGTGCCGCCATTGATGATCTCGTCCCAATCGGCCTCCGAGAAGAACTCGAACCGCGCCCCCGTCACCGGGTCTTCGGGCAGGTTGATGCGCATATTCGTCACGACCGAAGTCCACGGATTCACGTCCGAGGGCAGGAAGTCATGCTGGTGCAGGAAGGCGTTGAGGAAGGTCGATTTGCCCGCCTTCACCTGCCCGATCACCGCCACGCGCGCCGCCCAGTCATGCAGCCGCAGGCGCAGATCGCGGATGCGCGGTCGGGTGCTGCGTTCGACGGAGGCCTCGATCCGGTCGAGTGCGCCATTGAGAAAGTCGAGTTCCTTACGCAGTTGCGGGGCAATCTTCATGGCTTGGTCCTCTTGCTCGCGTAGGCTGGCTCGAATTCGGTCGGGGTTTCGGCATCCAGCCGATCAAGCAGATGTTCGACATGGGCGAGGACATCCGCGGCATCTGTGAACGCGTAGCCCGCCGTGAGCTCCTCCCACAGCGCGCGGGCCGGGCCCGGCATCGGAGCGGTCTCGGCGGGCGGATAGTCGGGCAGCGGCGAGTCGAGGATCAGCGGCTCGGCATCCGTTACCTCGGGCAGCTCCGCGCTTTCCGCCTTGATCAGACGTGCCGAGCGCAGACGGCGCGGCTTCACCGGCGTGCGCGGCTTCGGGAAGGCGATCACGTCGCGCTCGCCCACGAATTTAGCGACGATCTCGTTGGCCGCCCCTGTCGGGTGATCGATCTGCCCGACCAGCCGCTCGATCTCGCGCGCGATCTGCGCCACATCCCCCGGCTCTGTCAGCGCGGCCAGACGGATCGTCGGGAAGACCTCCCCCGCCTCGCGCTCGACCCGGCGCATCAGCCGCGCGCGGGTGCGCTCGTCGGGCAGACGGTCGCCATGGGTCACGATCAGCATCGGCTGCGCCAGCAGCGCCTCGGGCATCTCGTCCCAGACCGCCTTCTCGCTTTGCCGCCACGCCTGCGTCGCGTTGGTGCACCAGATCACCAGATCGGCATAGCGCAGCATCCGCTGCCAGCTTTCCATCGGCATGTTCGGGTCCGACGAACCGGGCGTGTCGATGATGTCGATCCGGTCGAGGATCGGCGCGTTATGGGCGATCACGCAATAGCGCGCCTTCTCGAGATTGAGCTGCGCCAGATCGGAGAGCGGGCGCGCGACCTCTTCCTTGTCGATCCAAAGCTGCGCCCGGTCTCCGCCGCGCACCAGCCAGATCGGCGGCAGCGCGGTCGCGGTGACATGCGAGGGCAGAACCTTCTCGCCCAGCAACCCGTTGATGAGGCTGGTCTTCCCGGCCGAGAATTCGCCCGCGACCAGCACCCGCAGCTTGCGCGGTTTCGGAGTGGCCTGCGGGGCTTGCGCTTTCGACAGGTCCGGCAAGTCGGGGCGTTCACGTTTGCGCAGCGAGTTCATGCCGAGAGCCTTTCCTTATCGTGACCGGACGCGCCCGACAGGCAGCGCTCGCGCACCGCTTTGCAGAACTGACCCTGATCGAAGGCGAAGCGCTCCACGATCTCGCGGCTGCGCGCGATGGCGGGGTCGAAATACTCGGTCATCAGATCCTCGATCAGCGGCGTGGTTTCCGCGATGATCACCTCGCGGTAGCGCGCCTGCGCCGCCCCCTTGCGATTGAAGCGCCAATAGCGCCGCCACCATGCGCCCTGCATATCCAGCGTAATCATCCGCGCCAGCACAGTGGGCGCACGATGTTGCGGCTGTTCGGGGAAGCGGCTGACATCGGCCTCGCGGATCACGCCGAATTCGGCGGCGAGGAAAGTGTCGATTCCGTCGCTGACCATATCGAGCGCAGATTCCCCCTTGCGCCGCAGCCGCGCGCAATTCGACGCGAAAGCCGTCTTCATCGCCATGCGCAGCGCGGTCGGATCATGGGTCCACGCGCCGATCTCGCCATAGGTGTCGATATGCGATTGCAACGCTTCGAGCGCCGAGGCCACGAATTGCTCCTGCGCGCGGTCGAGCCGCTCGCGCAGCTCCGCGCGCAGCCCCGCCGCCTCGTTATTGAAGGCAGAGACCGCCTCCTCCTCGATCTCGGCGAGGCGCAGCATCAATTTCGACTCGCTGAGAATGGTGGACGGATCGGCCACGCGTGCGACGCTATCGACGGTCTCGGCGCGTTCGATGATGCGCTCCAGTTCGTCCTGCACATCGCCCAGCACGGCCTGCCCCGGCCCCTCGACGATGCGGGTGACGACGGCCTGCATCAGCGCACCGATCCCGGAGGCTTCCATCGCGCGCTGGCGCAGCTCGGTCTCGCTGCTGGGCGTGGTGCCGGTCATCTTCTCCAGCGCGGCGCGGCTGGCAGGCGCCATCTCACTAACATCGCCCATCGCGCAATTGGCCCAGTAGCCCGAGCCGAAGAGGATCTCGATCTCCTCGCCCAGCCCCATGCGCCCCAACGTCTTGCGGATCGAGTTGCGGATCGCGGTCTGCGCCCCGCGCGGATCTTCCAGCTCGTCGATACGGTTGACGAAGATCACCACTTCGCGCGCGTCGATCGCGCAGATGATGCGCAAAAGCGCGAGATCCATCGTGGTTAGCGCCTGATGGGCCGAAAGCACGACGATGCAGGCGCGGCTGTCGCCGATTGCGTTCAGCGTGATCTGCTCGCGCATCATGAACGTGTCGTTCACGCCGGGCGTGTCGCGCAGGCACAGGCCCCGCGGCAGATGCGGCAGATCGAGATAGAGATCGGCGGATTTCGTCAGATCGGCATAGGTGCCCTCGATGGCCCCGTCGGCCAGATCGTCGGGATCGCCGTAGCAGATATATTGATCGAGCACCGCCTTATCGAGCGTCGGGAACGCGCGGCTGGTGCCCAGAAGGTCCTCGAACTGTTCCCCAAGCCGCGCCTCGGTCGCGTCGCGCATCGCGGTGACCTGTTTGCGCACGCTTTCGGCTTCGGTCTCGAAGCCCGCGCGGTTGGCCATCTCGCCCAGACGCCCGCCCGTCGCCACAAGCCGATCCCATTCGTGGCGGTCGAAGAACCGAAATAGCGCGCGCGTGTCCATCGGGCGGTGGCGCGCGTTCAGATGCAGCGCCGTGATGACCGAGGTCCACGGGTTCACATCCGAGGGCAGCATTCCCGGCTTGCCGATCAACGCATTGAGAAGGGTGCTTTTTCCCGCTTTGACCTGGCCGATGACGCTGACGGTCGGCTCGAATGCGTCGATCATCTCGAGAACGGTGTCGAGCTGATCCTCGACAAAACCGAGATCGGCGTCCGAGACGTCCTTTACGGCCTGTTCAAGCTGGTCGAGCGTCTCCCAGTAAGAATTGAGCGCCTCGAAACCACGGCGATGCCAATCAAAGATGGAATTCGCTTCATACACGAGGGAGCTCTCCTTTTCCGCAGGGGCGATGCGGATTTTTGGGTGACGCACGGTCCGGCACGCGCATGCCGACCGAGACCACCAATGTTGCAGGGACGGCGCGCGCCCCCTTCTTGGCGACGCACCGGCTGGGTCGGTTCGTGCTTAAAGTTCTCTTGCCCAGTCATGTCCGAAATGCGGCAGAAATTATGGCAGACCGACCATAATTGCCGTTCTCGGTGCAGTTGGCCCTTTCTCGCGCGACGCGAATTCTCGTTTATTCTCTTTGCTTTGCTGACGATTCTTCATTCGCGTGACGTCAGGGCAGTCTCGTTTCGGCCCTATTTTATTGAATCTTCACGACTTTGTGAGTGTTTCCAGTCTAGCTTACAACCCGGACGATTTGGGGCGATTGTTTACAACCCCCGCGTGTAAAGCCCTCTGTCATCAAAGCTTCACTTGATCCGACTCTCTTATTTCGTAAAACCTCGAAATATGGATCAGATGACACCCCAACGGCTCACCGTGCTGGGCCACGCGCAACGCCTTGCGATCTTCCGGCTCTTGATGCGCCGGTATCCCGACCGGCTGCCCGCCGGCGAGATCGGCGCGGCGCTGGAGCTGAAGCCCTCGACGCTCTCGGCCTATCTGGCCGCACTCAGCGAGGTCGGGCTGATCGGGCAGACGCGGGCGGGCACCTCGCTGCGCTACGGGATCGAGATGGAGACCGTGCGCAGCCTCTTCGACGCGCTGCTGATCGACTGCTGTCAGGGCCGCCCCGATATCTGCTCTCCTCTCGCACAGCCCGACCCAGGCGGAGACAGCGCGATGACGCGATCTGCGGCGGGCCGGAAATTCAACGTGCTGTTCATCTGCACCGGCAATTCGGCACGCTCCATCCTCGCCGAGACGATCCTGCGAGACCTCGCGGGCGACCGGTTCAACGCCTATTCGGCGGGCACGAAACCTTATTCCGAGCTCAACCCCTTCGCGATGCAGGTGCTGCGCGACAAGGGCCATGATGTCACCCCCCTGCGGGCGAAGACCATCGCGGAGTTTCAGGGCGAAGACACGCCCCCGCTCGATTTCGTCTTCACCGTCTGCGATCTCGCGGCGAACGAGGAATGCCCGCCCTGGCCCGGCCAGCCGATCAGCGGCCATTGGGGGATGCCGGACCCGGTGAAGGCCACCGGCACCGAGGCCGAGCGCGCGCTCGCCTTCCAGCAGGCCTATGGCGCGCTTCACCGCCGGATCGAGGCCTTCACCGCCCTGCCTCTGACAACGCTCGACCGCATCGCGCTGCAATCCGCCGTCGATGACATCGGCCGCAACTGAAGGACTGACCATGACCACCTACGCCCTCAATGGCCTCGGCCGCATCGGGAAACTCGCCTTGAAGCCGCTTCTGGCACGCGGCGCGAAGATCGCGTGGATCAACGACGCGGTGGGCGATGCGGCGATGCAGGCGCATCTGCTGGAATTCGACTCCGTTCATGGCCGCTGGGACGCGGAGTTCGCGAGCGACGCGGACAGCGTCACCATCGACGGCACCCGCCTGCCCTTCATCGGCACGCGCAACATCGAAGACCTGCCGCTCGACGGGGTCGACGTGGTGATCGACTGCACCGGCGTGTTCAAATCCGAGGCAGCACTCGCCCCCTATTTCGCCGCTGGCGTGAAGAAGGTGGTCGTCTCGGCCCCGGTGAAAGACGGCCCGACCGCGAATATCGTCTATGGCGTGAACAATGACGCCTACGATCCGGCTGCGCATAGCATCGTGACGGCGGCCAGCTGCACGACCAATTGCCTCGCCCCGGTGGTGAAGGTCATCCACGAGAATCTGCGGATCAAACACGGGTCGATCACGACGATCCATGACGTGACCAACACCCAGACCATCGTGGACCGCCCCGCCAAGGACCTGCGCCGCGCGCGCTCGGCGCTCAATTCGCTGATCCCGACCACGACCGGCTCGGCCACCGCGATTACGCTGATCTATCCCGAACTGAAGGGGCGGCTGAACGGCCATGCCGTGCGCGTGCCGCTGCTGAACGCCTCGCTCACCGATTGCGTCTTCGAGGTCGAACGCGAAACGAGCGCCGAAGAGGTCAACGCGCTGTTCAAGGCGGCTTCCGAAGGCGATCTGAACGGCATCCTCGGCTACGAGACGCGCCCGCTGGTATCCTCGGATTACACCAACGATATCCGCTCCTCGATCATCGACGCGCCCTCGACGATGGTCGTGAACGGCACGCAGGTGAAGGTCTATGCGTGGTACGACAACGAGATGGGCTATGCCTACCGGCTGGCCGATGTCGCGCTGATGGTGGGGGCGTCGCTGTGACCGACCACCCCGCCAGCCGCCCCGAAGGCTTCTCCGCCTATATCGCGGTGACGGCGGCCTATTGGGCCTTCATGCTCACCGACGGCGCGCTGCGGATGCTGGTGCTGCTGCATTTCCACACGCTCGGGTTTTCGCCGGTGCAGCTGGCCTACCTGTTCATCCTGTATGAAGTGGCGGGGATGGTCACGAACCTCTCGGCGGGCTGGATCGCGGCGCGGTTCGGGCTGGTCTCGACGCTTTACGCGGGGCTGTCGCTGCAGGTCGTGGCGCTGATCGCGCTGGCACAGCTGAACCCGTCCTGGGCGATCGGAGCCTCCGTCGCCTATGTGATGGTGGTGCAGGGCCTCAGCGGGGTCGCCAAAGACCTTGCCAAGATGTCCTCGAAATCGGCGGTTAAGCTGCTGGCCCCCACCGGCAAGGGCGGGCTGTTCAAATGGGTCGCGGTGCTGACCGGGTCGAAGAACGCAGTGAAGGGCGTGGGCTTCCTGCTCGGCGCGGTGCTGCTGGCCGCGCTCGGCTTCGATTACGCGGTGGTCGCGATGGCGGTGGTGCTCGCTCTGATCCTCGCGGGGGTCGTCGTGGCAATGCCGCCGGGCCTGCCGCGCGGGCGCAAGGGCGCGAAATTCTCCGAAGTCTTCTCGAAATCGGCCAATGTGAACTGGCTGTCGGCGGCGCGGGTCTTCCTGTTCGGCGCGCGCGACGTCTGGTTCGTCGTCGGTATCCCGATCTATTTCTACGCGGTCCTGTCGGACGGCACCCATGCAGGCGACCGCGCGGCCTTCTTCCTCGTGGGCACCTTCATGGCGCTCTGGATCATCCTTTACGGCGCGGTGCAGGCCGCCGCCCCGCGCATCCTGAAGGCCAGATCCCGCCCCGAGGGTGAGTTGATCGGCGCCGCGCGGCACTGGGCGCTGGCGCTGCTCGCGGTGCCTGCCCTTCTCAGCGCCGCCGTGCTGATCGACCCGACGCCGTCGCTGTGGCTCAGCACCGTGCTGGTCGTGGGCCTGCTGGCCTTCGGTGCGATGTTCGCGGTGAATTCCTCGCTCCACTCCTATCTCATCCTCGCCTTCACGCAGGCCGAGCGGGTGACGATGGATGTGGGCTTCTACTACATGGCCAATGCGGGCGGGCGGCTGATCGGCACGCTGCTGTCGGGGCTGAGCTACCAGATGGGCGGGCTGCCCGCCGTGATGATCACCGCGACAGTGATGGTGGGGTTGAGCGCGCTGGCGGCAGGGCGGCTTGCGCCCGAGGCGACCCTCACGAGCCCGTGAGCAGAGATGGACATTCCGCCCCGTCCACGCTTTGGTAGCGCGCGGAGGAGAGCGGCCCCCGCGCCGCTTGCATAATGGGAGGAAAGCCGGTGCTGTCACGCGGCAAGGATTACGCGGCCACGCGGGCTGCGTTTCGATGGGACATACCCGAACGCTACAATATCGGCGTCGACACCTGCGACAAATGGGCCGCGCGCGAGCCTGACCGCATCGCGCTGATCGAGGTCGAAGAGGACGGCTACGGCGCGGTGCGCGAGACCAGTTTCGGCGCCTTGCGCGAGGCGTCCAACCGCTTCGCCAATGTGCTGGCGGGGATGGGCGTGGGCGGCGATGGGCGTGAGACCGGCGACCGGGTGGCGATCTTGCTGCCGCAACGCCGCGAGACCGCCATCGCCCATATCGCGGCCTTCAAGGCGGGCTGCGTCTCGCTACCGCTGTTCACCCTGTTCGGCCCCGAGGCCCTGCTGCACCGTCTGCGCGACAGCGGCGCGCGGGTGCTTGTGACGGACCCGGCGAGCTACGAGGTGATCGCCGCGATCCGCTCCGAATTGCCCGATCTGCAGACCGTCTTCGTCACCGACGACGGCGGGACCGGCGCGGAAGGTGTGGCCGATTTCAATGCGGCCCTCGCCGAGGCCTCGCCCGACTTGACCCCCGTCGATACCAGCGCCGAGACCCCCGGCGTGCTGATCTACACTTCGGGCACGACGGGCAATCCGAAGGGTGCGCTCCATGCCCACCGGGTGCTTCTGGGCCACCTGCCCGGCGTCGAGATGAGCCATGACTTCCTGCCGCAGGCGGGCGACCGGATCTGGACGCCCGCCGATTGGGCGTGGATCGGCGGGCTCTTGGACGTGCTGCTTCCGGCGCTGCATCACGGCGTGCCTGTCGTGGCCTGCCGTTTCCGCAAGTTCTCGGCGCAGGCGGCGGCCGACCTGATCCGGCGGCTGAGCGTGCGCAACGCCTTCCTGCCACCCACCGCGCTGAAGATGATGAAGGCCGATCCCGAGAGCCTGTCGTGGAGCCTCGACATGCGCTCGGTCGCCTCGGGGGGTGAACCGCTCGGCGCGCAGCTCCTCGACTGGGGGCGCAAGGCGCTTGGCGTCACGATCAACGAATTCTACGGCCAGACCGAGTGCAACATGGTGGTGTCCTCCGCCGCGAGCCTCGATGCGCCCGAACCCGGCGCGATGGGCTGGCCGGTGCCGGGCCATGAGGTCGCGATCGTCGACAGCGCCACGGGCGAACGCTTGCCCGATGGCGAGGAAGGCGCGATTGCGGTGCGCGCGCCCGACCCGGTGATGTTTCTGGGCTATTTCAACCAGCCCGACGCGACCGAGGCGAAATTCGTCACCGGCCCCGAGGGGCGCTGGCTGCTGACCGGCGACCGGGGCGTCAGCGGCCAAGGCGGCAGGCTGCGCTTCAAGGGGCGCGACGACGATATCATCTCGACCGGCGGCTACCGCGTGGGCCCCGCCGAGATCGAGGATTGCCTGATCTCGCATCCGGCGGTGCAGATGGCGGGCGTCGTGGGCCAGCCCGATCCGCTGCGCGGCGAGATCGTCGCGGCCTTCGTCACGCTCTGCCCCGGCCATGCCGATACCGAGGCACTGCGCGAAGACCTTGCCGCCCATGTCCGCGCGCGGCTTGCGAAATACGAATATCCCCGCGCGATCTATGTGATCGACGACATGCCCGTGACCACCACCGGCAAGATCATCCGCAACGCGCTACGCGCCCGCCTACCCAAGGAGCCCGCCCTATGAGCCCCGTCCTGTTCGAGACCCGCGGCAAGATCGCGATCATCACCCTCAACCGCCCCGAACGGCGCAACGCGATCAATGCCGAGGCCGGCCACGCCTTGGCCGAGGCGGTGGCCCGTCTGGAAGCGGATGACGCGCTGCAGATCGGCATCCTGCGCGGCGAAGGCGCGGTGTTCTGTGCGGGCATGGACCTCGCCGCTTTCACCGAAGGTAAGGTCGAGGAGTTACTATTTGCTGAAGGCGGTTTCGGCGGGCTGACGGAATCCCACCGCAGCAAGCCGATCATCGCCGCCTGCCACGGCGCCGCGCTCGCAGGCGGGTTCGAACTCGCCCTTGGCTGCGACATGATCGTCGCCGAAGAGGGCTGCCGCTTCGGCCTGCCCGAAGTGCTGCGCGGGCTGGTCGCGGGCGCGGGCGGCGCGCTGCGGCTGGCGAGCCTCATCCCCCCGGCCCGGGCGCGCGAATTGCTCCTGACGGGGCGGCTGTTCGACACCGCAGAGGCGTGGGATCTGGGCCTGAACGCCCGCCGCGCCGAGGCCGGGCAGGCTTTTGACGCGGCGCTGGCGCTGGCCGAGGAGGTCGCGAAGAACGCGCCCTTGGCCCTGCGCGAGACCCTGCGCCTGTCGCGCGAGATCGAGCGCCGCGCGGTCGACCCGCTTTGGGAGGAGAACGCGCGGACCTTGAAAGCCGTGATGGCGAGCGAGGACGCCGCCGAAGGCGCGCGGGCTTTCCTCGAGAAACGCGCGCCGGAGTGGTCGGGGAGATAAGGGACGCGCCCGAGCCTTGGGGTGAGCCGTGTCTCGGAAGGCTTCCAGTGGAAGGCTTCAGCGGCGAACGCGCCGCGCGTCGCGGCGCAGGGTGCGTCTGGGTTTCGCGGAAAGGGACGCGCCCGAGCCTTGGGTGGGCGCGTTGATGCGCTTGTGGCTGGGCGCTTTATCTCTCAAGCCCGAATGACGCGTGGGCCCGCGATGACATCGCCAATGCGCCCTCCCGGGGGGAGGGTCGGGCGCGGCCCGGGGCTAGTCGCCCCGCGCCAAGATGTGGGCTGCGAACGTTGCCCCCCAAAAAAAATGTGCCCGAGGCGCATCGCCTCGGGCCCATTTCCTAACTCCCAGCGGCCCTAAGGCACCGCCCTGCCCTCAGCTCTCCGCAGCCAAGAACGCCTTGCGGCGTTCGACCCGCTCGCGGATCTTCTCGACATCGGCGATCGGCGTCGCGGCCAGCAGCGTCTTGGTATATTCGTGCTGCGGATTGGCGAAGATCTGATCGCGCGAGGCGTATTCCACCACCTCGCCCGCATTCATCACCATCACCTCATCCGCGAAATAGCGCACGACCGAGAGGTCATGGCTCACGAAGATATAGGACAGGTCGAACTCGTCCTGCAGGTCTTTGAGCAGGTTCAGAACCTGCGCCTGCACCGACAGATCGAGCGCCGAGACCGGCTCGTCCAGCACGAGGATCTGCGGGTTCAGCATCAGCGCGCGGGCAATCGCGATCCGCTGGCGCTGACCGCCCGAGAACATGTGCGGGTAGCGGTTGTAATGCTGCCGCTCGAGGCCGACCTTCTCCAGCATCTCCTCGGCGCGCTTGCGGCGTTCCTTGGCGGGGATGTCGGTATTGATGATCAGCGGCTCGGTCAGAACCTCGCCCACCTTCTGACGCGGGTTGAGCGACGAATAGGGGTTCTGGAAGACGATCTGAACCTTGGCGCGCAATGCGGACGTCACCTTGGTTTCCTTGATGTCGATCTTCTCGCCCTGAATATACAGATCGCCCGAATTGGCCGGGTCGATCAGCGTCAGGATGCGCGCCAGCGTGGACTTGCCGCAGCCGGATTCGCCGACGATGGCCAGCGTCTTGCCCTGCTCGAGCGAGAACGAGATGCCGTGCAGCGCCCGGATCGTCTTCGCCCCGCGCAGGAACCCGCCAGAGACGATGTAGTCGCGCGTGATGTCGCGCCCTTCGAGGATCACACTCATTGCACGCCCTCCCAGCCATCGGCGACGGTCAGCAGACGGTCCCCGGTCGCGTTCTCCGGCAGCGCCGCCAGAAGCGCGCGCGTATAGGGATGCTGCGGGTTCTCGAAGAGTGAGAGCACGTCGGCCTCCTCCAGTTTGCGGCCCTTGAACTGGACCGAGACGCGGTCGGCGGTCTCGGCCACGACGCCCATGTCATGGGTGATCATGATCAGCCCCATGCCGTATTCTTCCTGCAGGCTCATCAGCAGATCGAGGATCTGCTTCTGGATCGTCACGTCGAGCGCGGTGGTCGGCTCGTCGGCGATCAGCAGGCGCGGCTTGCAGGCGATGGCCATCGCGATCATTACGCGCTGACACTGCCCGCCCGAAAGCTGGTGCGGGTAGCTGTTCAGCCGCCGTTCGGGATCGGGGATGCCCACCTGTTCGAACAGCTCCAGCGCGCGTTTGCGGGCATGCTTGCCCTTCAGTCCGAGGTGACGCGTCAGCACTTCCTCGACCTGATAACCGCAGGTGAAGGAGGGGTTGAGCGAGGAGATCGGCTCCTGAAAGATCATCGAGATTTCTTTCCCGATGATCTGGCGACGTTCGCGGCCCGACATTTTCAGCATGTCGCGCCCGTCATAGGTGATCTCGTCGGCGGTGATCGTCGCGGTGGGCGGCAAAAGCCCCATCACCGCGAGCATCGAGACCGATTTGCCCGAGCCGGATTCGCCCACGATGGCGAGCACTTCGCGGCCCGAGACTTCGACATCGATCCCGTCCACGGCGCGGAACGCGCCCTGAGCGGTGTCGAATTCGACGGTGAGATTGCGGATTTTCAGCAAGGACATTGGCTTAGCTCCGCTTCAGTTTCGGATCGAGCGCGTCGCGAAGGCCGTCGCCCATCAGGTTGATCGCCAGCACGGTCACGAGGATCGCGAGACCCGGGAAGGTTACGACCCACCACGCGCGCAGGATGAACTCGCGCGCTTCCGACAGCATCGTGCCCCATTCCGGGGTCGGCGGCTGCGCACCCATGCCGAGGAAGCCAAGGGCCGCCACGTCGAGGATCGCGTTCGAGAAGCTCAGCGTGCCCTGCACGATCAGCGGCGCGAGGCAGTTCGGCAGCACCGTGCGGAACATGAGGCGCATATGGCCCGCGCCCGCGACCTGTGCGGCCATGACGTAATCGCGGTTTTTCTCCGACAGCACGGCCGCGCGGGTCAGGCGCGCGAAATGCGGCTGATAGACGATGGCGATGGCGATCATCGCGTTGATCAGCCCCGGGCCGAGCACCGCCACGAAGACGAGTGCCAAGAGCAGCGACGGGAAGGCGAGGATGATATCCATCACCCGCATGATCACGGTATCGACCCAGCCGCCGAACCAACCGGCGAGCAGGCCAAGGATCACGCCCACGGAGAGCGCGAGCAGCACGACCATCACGCCGATGAACAGCGAGAAACGCGCGCCGAACAGCAGGCGCGAGAGGATATCGCGCCCGACCGCATCGGTGCCCATCAGGAAGGTGCCGTTGGCATCATGCGTCAGCGGCGTCGCCAGAAGCGCGTCGCGGAACTGCGTGTCGGGATCGAAGGGCGAGATCAGCGGTGCCGCAATCGCGGCCAGCGCGATCAGGGCGAACACCACCAGACCGATCACGGCCCCGCGGTTTTCTTTGAAATAGAACCAGAACTCGGCGAATTGCGCGCGGCGCGTGCCGGCCGGAATATCGGTTTCGGTCACTTCGGACATGTCACTCACCTATGCCGGATACGCGGGTTAATCAGACCGTAGAGCAGGTCCACGATCAGGTTCACGAACATCACGATCAGCGCGATCATCAACAGCCCGCCCTGCACGGAGGGGTAGTCGCGCCGCGAGATCGAATCGACCATCCATTTGCCGATGCCCGGCCAGGAGAAGATCGTCTCGGTCAGGATCGCGCCCGCCATCAGCATGCCGACCTGCAGGCCGATCGTGGTGATCACCGGGATCATCGCATTGCGCAGCGCGTGGACGCCCACGACGCGGCGCGGCGGCATCCCCTTGGCGCGCGCGGTGCGCACGTAATCCTCGCCCAGCACTTCGAGCATCGCCGAACGGGTCTGGCGCGCGATCACCGCGAGCGGGATCGTCGCCAGCACGACTGCCGGCAGGATCAGGTGGCTCAGCGCCGAGGTCAGCGCGCCGGATTGTCCCGACATCAGCGCGTCCCAGATCATGAAGCCCGTGCCGTTGGGGAAGTAATACATCAGCGAGATGCGCCCCGAGACCGGCGTCCATTGCAGGATCCCCGAGAACAGGATGATCAGCAGCAGGCCCCACCAGAAGATCGGCATCGAATAGCCCACGAGCGCGGTGCCCATCGTCGCCTGATCGAACCACGAGCCGCGCTTGATCGCGGCCAGCACGCCGATCGGCACGCCGATCACGACGGCGAGGAACATCGCGCAGACGCCCAGCTCCAACGTGGCCGGGAAGAGCGCGAAGAACTCACCCAGCACCGGCTTGTGGGTCACGAGGCTGTCGCCGAGATTGCCATGGGCGAGTTGCCAGATGAAATCGAGATATTGCTGCCAGAGCGGGCGGTCGAAGCCGAGCTGATGCGCCAGCTCGGCATGGCGTTCGGGGCTCAGCCCGCGCTCGCCTGCCATCAGCAGCACCGGGTCCCCGGGCAGCACCCGAACGAACCCGAAGGCCACGATCGTGATGCCGATCAGCGTGGGGATCAGCCAGAGGATCTTGCCGATTATGAAACGTAACATGTCACCGGTCCTGTTTGCGGTTCTCTTCGGAACCTGTGGGGAGCCCCTGCCCGCCGCACCCAGTTGCGCCAGCGGTCATCGGTCTCCGATGTTTGGCCCCTAAAAGTATTGCGAGGCGCCCGGTCTCCCGGACGCCCCAATCACGCGGGTATTCTCAGGATCACTCCGAGATGTCCACCCCGTAGAAGTCGTGACCACCCAGCGGGCTCATCACGTAGCCGCTGACTTTGGTCGACATCGGCATGAACACGGTCGAGTGGGCGATGGTGTCCCACGGCGCCTGCTCTTTGAAGACTTCCTGAGCCTGCTCATAGAGCTTGGTACGCTCGGCCTGATCGCTCGATTGACGCGCCTTGGTGATCAGATCGTCGAATTTCTGATCGCACCAGAAGGCACGGTTCGCACCGCTTTCAGCCGCCGAGCAGCCCAGCAGAACCGCGAGGAAGTTGTCCGGGTCGCCATTGTCGCCGGTCCAGCCGAGGATCACCGCACCGTCACGGGTCGGATCTTTCGACTTCTTCAGATACTCGCCCCATTCGTAGGAGACGATGTTCGCGGTGACGCCGACCTTGGCGAGATCCGATTGCATCAGTTCCGCGGTGCGGCGTGCGTTCGGCATGTAGGGCCGCTGCACGGGCATCGCCCAGATGTTCATCTCGAGATCTTTGACGCCAGCCTCGTCGAGCATTTTCTTAGCCTGCTCAGGATCGTAGGCGTCGTCCTTGATGTCCTTGTTATAGGACCACATGGTCGGCGGGATCGGGTTCTTGGCAACCTGGCCAGCGCCCTGGAAGACCGCGTCGATGATCGCGTCCTTGTTGATCGCCATGTTCAGCGCCTTGCGGACTTCCGGCTTGTCGAACGGCGCCTGCGTGGTGTTGTAGGCGAGGTAAGCCACGTTCAGACCGGGCTGCTCGTCGACCTTGATGTTCGAGTCGTCCTTGAGCGCCTGAATGTCGGCCGGCGACGGGTACGGCATGATCTGGCATTCGCCCGCCTGCAGCTTCTGCATGCGCACCGCCGGATCGGGGGTGATCGCGAAGATCAGATCGTCGACCGGGGTCTTGCCCTTGAAGTAGTCCGGGTTCGCTTTGTAGCGGATCACGGCGTCCTTCTGGTAGGCCACGAAGGAGAACGGACCGGTGCCGACCGGCACGTTGTTGATGTCAGCCTTGCGGTCTTCGCCGGCGAGCTTGTCGGCATATTCCTTCGACATGATCGACGCGAAGTCCATCGCGAGGTCGGCAAGGAACGGCGCGTTCGGCTCGGACAGAGTGAACTTCACCGTGTAATCGTCGACTTTCTCGATCGATTTGATGATCGTCGGCATGTCCATGCCGGCATAATATTCATAGGAAACGCCCGGCGCGTAAGCGTAATAGGGGTTGTCCTTGTTGCCCTGACGGTCGAACGAGAAAATCACGTCATCGGCGTTGAAATCGCGGCTCGGGGTAAAGCCCTCGACCGGGTGGAATTTCACGCCCTTGCGCAGGTTGAACGTGTAGGTCAGGCCGTCGTCGGAGACGTCCCAGCTTTCTGCGAGGCCCGGTTCGATCTCGGTCGTGCCCGGCTTGAATTCGACGAGCTGGTCGTAGACCGGATGCGACGAGGCGTCGAACGTCGTGCCCGAGGTGTAGGGCGCGGGATCAAAGCCTTCCGGCGACGCTTCCGAGCAATAAACGAGCGTCTTGGCGCCGGCTCCGCCTGCGGTCATCATCACCGCGGCAGCCCCCGCCAAAAGCATCGAGCGAATGGTCATGGTCTGTCCTTCCTGTTGGTTGGTCTTTTCGTGAGTGCTGCCGCCCCCTCCGGTCGCGCGGGCGCGACATCGTGGGACGGTTCAAACACAAACTGGTGAGGAGTAAATCGTGCTTTGATCACGTGGTCAATGAATGCCGCGACGTCGCGGGTCACGAGCCAGTGAAGCTTTCGTGCGAATCCTGCGGCGCGCCGCACGATGGCGCGCCGGGGTTGCGCGGCCTCAATCGAGCGGGATCACATCCACCGCCTGCGCGCTTTGCTGACCGCCTGCGCCGCGCATCGCCCCGCGCAAAGGCGGCACGTCGTCATAGTCGCGCCCATAGCCGACGGTGATGTAATCCTCGCCCGCATATTGATTATTGGTCGGGTCGAACTCGACCCAGCCGGTCTCGGCGCCCGCCCAGGCCCGCACCCAGGCATGCATCGCATCTGCGCCTTCCAGACGCGGTTGGCCGGGCGGCGGATAGGTGCGCAGAAAGCCCGAGACATAGCCCGCCGGGATCCCCACCCCACGCAGGCAGGAAATCATGATATGGCTGAAATCCTGACAGACCCCGTGGCGGTTCGCGAAGGCCTCGGCTGCGGGCGTATTCACATCGGTCGCGCCCGCATCGAAACGCATCTCACGATGCAACGCGCGGCCCACTGCCTCGATCGCGCCGCGCGCGGTCTGGCCCGGCTGCAACTGTGCCTGAGCGAACTCCGTCATCTCTTTCGTCGGCGCCGCACGGCGCGAGGCCGCGAGGAAATGATGCGGCGCATTGGGCGCGAGACTGCGGAATTGGGCGATCTCCTGCGCCAGCTCCTCACGCGGAGAGGACAGGTCCAGCCCCGGCTCCGCGAGCCCCCGGTCAATCTTGGCGTTAAGGGTCACGCCGATCTCCGCGATCGGCGCGTGCCAGACCGCCGAGGTCATCGTATTGCCGAAGAAATCGCGCGAGTCGTGGCGCTCATCGGGCGGCGGATCGAAGCTGAGCAGGCGCGACGTGACCGTCTGCATCCCCGCAATGTCCGACGGCAGCACCCGCAGCAGGGTCCGCGCGTGATCGGAGGGCGCATTATACCGGTAGCTCAGCTTTAACTTAACCTCGTAACGCATGCGCTTACCTCAGATATTTCTGCGACACGAGATCGGAGAGCCGGAACAGGTCGGACCGGATCTGCTGCAACATCTGGGGCGTGACCTCTTCGGGCTCCATCACCGAGAGCTGCGTGCGCAGCGGCATCAGCGCGCGCAACAGATCGCCGGGACGCCCGGCCACCTCGGCCTCGGGAAGCTCATCAAGAAGCCCCTTCAACCGATTGAGATGAAACAGAATTGCGCGCGGGTTGGCGGCGTCGAGCACCAGCAGGTCCAGCACCGTCTCCAGATTGGTGCGCACCCGGTAGCGGCGCTGGTGGGTGATGACGCTGTCGGCCACCTCCACCGCCAGATCGAGCGCGCCTTCCGGCGCATCCTCGGCGGTGAAGCGGATGAGCAGCGCGGCAATCCCGTCGGCGCGTTCCAGCGCCCGACCGATAGACAGGAAGCGCCAGCCCTCGAAACGGTACATGTTCTCGTGCACGAGACCGGAGAAGCCGGTGATCTTGCGCAAAAGCACCCCCATCGCGCGCGCCGTATCGTCGCCGGGGCGCGCGGTGCTCACCATGCCGCGGGCGGTCTTCGACAGGTCCTTCAGCGCGAGCCAGCCATCGGTCGAGAACCGGTCGCGCACTTTCGATGCGCAGGCCTGCGCCGCATCGAGCCGCTGCAACAGCGCATCGGGCACGGGTTGCGAGATATCGAACCCATGCGCGCCGAGGAACTCCGCCAGACGGGCCAACCGCTCGTCTTCCGGGCTGCCTGTCGCGGCGAGGCGCAGGTGATAGGCGCGGATCACCCGGATCGAGTCTTCGCAGCGCTCGATATAGCGGCCGAGCCAGTAAAGGTTGTCGGCGGCACGCGCAGGCAGCGTGCCGGGGATCTTGCGGCGGAAGGTGCCGGTCTGGCGCGGCGCCATGCTCGCCGAGGGCACCGGCTTGTCCGAGACGATCCAGACGTCGGCCACGGCCCCGCCCTGCTGCATCGACAGCGCGGTCGCATCGCCCTCCGGCCCGATCCGGGCATAGCCGCCCTTCATGAACTGCCAGCCCTGCGGCGTGCGCGCCGCAAACACCCTCACCGTCATCGGACAGGGCCGGACCGAGCCGCCGCCCTGCCCGTCGTCATGCCATGCGGGCGTCGTGGACAGCGTCACCGCCTCCTGGCCCACCAGATGCCGCCCCTCGGCCTCCAGCCAATCCGCGATCGACGCCTCCGCGCCCGAGCGGAACTGCCCGCCCAGCGCGGTCGCGGCATCCAGATCGAAGGGCAGGTTCACCGCCATCGCAGGGCCGATCATCATGTTCTCGGCATTGGCACGGACATGGGCGCGCTCGGACGCGCCGCCGCACCACCATGTCGCGATATTGGGCATGGCGAGCGGCTGCCCCGTCAGCACCCGCGAAATCTTCGGCAGGAAGGCCATCAACGCGCGGGTCTCCAACACGCCCGCGCCCAGCGCGTTGACCATCGCGAGATTGCCCTCGCGCACCGCCTCCATCAGGCCGGGCGTGCCGATCTGGGTGTCGGGGTCCATCTCGAGTGGATCGACGAAGCCCGCATCCATCCGCCGCCAGAGCGCGCCCAAGGGTTGCGGCCCCTCGATCGTGCGCACCATCGCCTCGCCATTCTGCACCAGCAGATCCTCGCCTTCGAGAAGCGACAGGCCGAGGTAGCGCGCGATATAGGTATGCTCATAGTAGCTGTCATTGGCCGGGCCCGGTGTCAGGATCGCGGCGCGGCGCATATCGCCATCGACCCGCCCCGCGAGCACCTCCAGCGCGGCGCGGAAATCGCCGAAGAAGGTGGCGAGCTTATGGATATGGTCGCGGGGGAAGCTCTCGGGGAAGATCCGCCCCGTGGCCATCCGGTTCTCCAGCGCGAAGCCCGCCCCCGAGGGCGCCTGCGTCCGGTCCCCCAGCACGAACCACGACCCGTCTGGCGAGCGCCCGATCTCGAAGGCGAGGAAATGCAGGTAATTCCCCCCCTTGGGCTCCACCCCCACCATCGGGCGCATCCAGTGCTTATTGCCCGCGATCAGTTCCGGCGGCAGATGCCCGTTCGCGACGAGACTTCCCGGCCCGTAGAGGTCGGCCATCACCGCCTCCAGCAGATCGGCGCGCTGTGCCAGCCCCTCGCAGATGCCGGACCACTCGCTTTCATGCAGGATCACGGGGATATGGCTCAGCGGCCATTCGCGTTCGGCCAACACATCGTTGGAATATTGCCGGTAATAGACGCCCGCATCGCGCAAGTATTGGTTGGCGCGCTCGAAGCGCTGCGGGATTTCCCCCGGTTCGAGCTGCAGGAACTTCTCCACGAAGGGCCGCCAGACGCGCCGCATCGCACCGGAGCGTTCGAACAGCTCGTCGGCCACGCCCGGCACGGGCGCATAGCCCGCCAGAAGCGGGTGCTGTTCGAGCGGGCTCGCAGCGTCGGGCGTATCGGGGCTTTGCATCGGGTCTCCGTTAGGCTCGGATCAACTCAGCCCGACAGGACGTCGCAGGTCAAGCGTCAGGGGAAACTCCGGATGGGGGGTCTCCGGTTCCGGACGATAAGCCCCCGGTGTATGACCGTGTCCCTCGAAGCGCGCCAATCGGCGGGCCTCCGCCTCGTTGCCGTTCACCGGGAAGGTGTCGTAGTTGCGCCCGCCCGGGTGGGCCACGTGATAGACACAGCCCCCGATCGCCCTGCCCGTCCAGTCGTCATAGATGTCGAAGGTCAGCGGCGCATTGACCGGCAGCGTCGGATGCAGCGCCTCGGCGGGTTGCCACGCCTTGAACCGCACCCCGGCGACAGAGACCCCGCTGTCCTGCGTCCGCGCCAGCGGCACGGGGCGGCGGTTGCACATCACCTTGTAGCGGTCCTGATGGAGCGAGGTCATCTTCACCTGCAAACGCTCCACCGAGCTGTCGGTGTAGCGCACCGTGCCGCCGATGGCGCCGGTCTCCCCCAGCACATGCCATGGCTCCAGCGCCTGACGGATCTCGAGATGCACGCCTTCCGCCTCGATCTGACCGCAGAAGGGGAAGCGGAACTCCGATTGCGCCTCGAACCATTGCGGATCGAGATCGAAACCGTGACGGCGCAGGTCGGCGAGAAGATCGGTGAAATCCTCCCACAGGTAATGCGGCAGCATGAAGCGGTCATGCAGCACCGTCCCCCAGCGCACCGGACGCCCCTCTACCGGCGCATTCCAGCACCGCGCGATGATGGCGCGCAGCAGCAGTTGTTGCGCGAGCGACATGCGCGGGTCCGGCGGCATCTCGAAGCCGCGGAACTCGACGAGGCCAAGGCGACCGGTCGGCCCATCAGGCGAATACATCTTGTCGATGCAGATCTCCGCCCGGTGGGTATTGCCCGTGACGTCGGTCAGCATGTTGCGCAGCAGCCGGTCCACCAGCCACGGCGGCGGCACATTGCCAGCCTCGGGCGGGTGGATCTGGCTCAGTGCGATTTCCAGCTCATAGAGCGTATCGTGCCGTGCCTCGTCGATCCGGGGCGCCTGCGAGGTCGGGCCGATGAAGAGGCCCGAGAACAGGTAGGACAGCGAGGGATGCCGCTGCCAGATCAGGATCAGCGATTTCAGCAGATCGGGACGCCGCAGGAAGGGGCTGTCGAGCAGCGTCTCCCCCCCGACCACGACATGGTTGCCGCCCCCCGTGCCGGTATGGCGCCCGTCGATCATGAACTTGTCGGCCCCCAGCCGGGACTGGCGGGCCTCCTCATAGATCGCCTCGGTGGTGGCGACGCAGTCCTCCCAGCTATGAGCGGGATGGATATTCACCTCGATCACCCCGGGATCGGGCGCGACCCGGATCACGTTGAGGCGCGGATCGTGCGGTGGGGCATAGCCTTCGATATGGATCGGCAGGCCCATCGCCGTGGCGCTTTCCTCGGCGGCGGCGATCAGTTCGAGGTAATCCTCCAGATCCTCGGTCGGCGGCATGAAGACGCAAAGCCGCCCGTCGCGCGGTTCGACCGAGATCGCGGTGCGCACGACGCCGTCGATGGTATCGAGATCCTGCTCGACGATCCTCTGCCCCGGCTCGGCCGATTGCGCCTCGGAGACCGGTTGGCTGTGCTCCTCGGAGGGCGCATCGACCAACCCCTTCGCGGCGGCGGCCTCCATCTCTGCATGGAAATCGGGCAGATCGCTCTTCGGCAGCGAGGTATCGGTGACATAGTGATAGGGATATTGCGCGGGCGGCACATAGGGCAGCGCGCCCAGCGGCAGACGGAACCCCGCAGGGCTGTCACCCGGGATCAGGAACAGCTTGCCGCGCCGGGTCTTCCACTTCTCCGAGCGCCAGCGATGGCCGGGCTTCGCCTTGGCCTGCCAGCGTTGCACCGGCAGGATGTAACCCGTGGGCGTCTCCAGCCCGCGATTGAAGACCCGCGCGAAACGCGCGCGATCCTCGGGGTTCTTCAGCTTGCTGTCCTCGGGCGTGACATTTTCCGGCAGATTGCCCTCTTTCAGCATCCATTCGGCCGGGTCTTCATAGGCGGGCTGGGCGTGATCGGGCTCGATCCCCAGATGCTCCGCGATCCCGCGCATCAGCGTGCCGGCCTCCTCCGGCCCCGCGCCGGTCTTGTCGCCCTCCTTGGCGATCAGGTCCTCGTCGCGCCAGATCGGCTTGCCGTCGCGCCGCCAGTAGAGCGAGAAGGTCCAGCGCGGCAGGCTCTCGCCCGGATACCACTTCCCCTGCCCGTAATGCAGGAAGCCCCCCGGCGCGAAGCGATCGCGCAGCCGCCGGATCAGCTCATCGGCCAGCGCACGCTTTTGCGGACCCACGGCGGCGGTGTTCCACTCGTCGCTCTCGAAATCGTCGATCGAGACGAAGGTCGGCTCGCCCCCCATCGTCAGGCGCACATCGCCCCCTTTCAGGCTTTCATCCACCTTGCGCCCCAACGCATTGAGCCGGTCCCATGCCTCGTCGGAAAACGGCTTGGTGATGCGCGGATGTTCGGCCACCCGGTCCACTGTCATGTCGAAAGCGAAACTCACCTTCGGGCTGCCGACCGAGGAAAAGCCCCCCGAGATCGGGGCGGCATTGCGGAAATGGGGTGTGGCCGCCAGCGGGATATGGCTCTCGCCGGTCAGCAATCCGGACGTCGGGTCCAGACCGATCCAGCCCGCGCCAGGGATGAAGACCTCGCACCAAGCGTGCAGATCGGTAAAGTCGTGATCGGTGCCAGACGGCCCATCCAACGCCTCCAGATCGGGTTTCAGCTGGATCAGGTAGCCCGAGACGAACCGCGCCGCGAACCCAAGATGCCGCAGCACCTGCACCAAGAGCCACGAGCTGTCCCGGCACGAGCCAGAGCGTTTCTGCAAGGTCTCCTCGGGCGTCTGCACGCCGGGGTCCATGCGGATCGTGTAATCCACGACCTTGGAGACATGCGCATTCAGCGCGACGAGGAAATTGACCGTCCCTTTGATCGTGTAGTCGATCTCGCCGATGAACTGCGCCAGCAGCGGGCCTTCCGGCTCGGGGGTGCGGTAGATCGACAGGTCGTCGCGCAGCTCCTCGGGGTAGTCGAAGGGCCATTCCTCGGCGAATTCCTCGGTGAAGAAGTCGAACGGGTTGTAGACGGTCATGTCCGCCGTCAGGTCCACCTCGATCTTCAGCTCGGTCACCGGTTCGGGGAAGACGAAGCGCGCGAGCCAGTTGCCGTAGGGGTCCTGCTGGTGATTCACGAAATGCCCGCCGGGCGAGACCTTGAGCGAATGCGAGATCACCCGGGTGCGCGAATGCGGCGCAGGCCGCAGGCGAATGATCTGCGGGCCGAGCGTTACGGGGCGGTCATATTTGTAATGGGTCAGGTGATAGATGCTGGCATGGATCGCCATAAGTCTCGCTCCCGCAATAGGTCTTCGCAGTTTCACGATGACGGAGCGCGGGCTTCGGTAAAAGCGCCAATTTCGAAAAATGCGCCCTGCCCCTGCCCATTGGTCAATCGAACGCCCAAAAAGCGGGCAGGCATACGGTGGCAAATTATTTCCGATTAATTCACTCAGGCATTGACGCGTTCGTGAGTGGCCGCTACCTCTGCGCTCACGAAAACGCGAATGGAGACTTCAATGACCCGGACCCTCGCCCTCGCCCTGATGGGCACGGCCCTCGCCACGCCGACGCTTGCGGATGTGAACATCTACTCCCACCGTCAGCCCGAACTGATCCAGCCCGTGCTCGACGCTTTCACCGAAGAGACCGGGATCGCGGTGAATATCGCCTATGTCGAGAAAGGCATGGTCGAGCGCCTGAAAGCCGAGGGCGACCGCTCCCCCGCCGATCTGGTGCTGACCGTCGACATCGCGCGGCTGAGCGAAGTGGTGAATGCGGACGTGACGCAGGCGGTCGAGGACCCGGCGCTGCAAGACGCGATCCCCGCCGAATTCCGCGACCCGCAGAACCACTGGTTCGGCCTGACCTCGCGGGCCCGCATCGTCTATGCCTCGAAAGAGCGCGTGGCCGATGGCGAAGTGACGACCTATGAAGACCTCGCCTCCGACAAGTGGAAGGGCCGCATCTGCACCCGCTCCTTCACCTCGGATTACAATGTCGCGCTGACCTCGGCCTATCTCGCCCATCACGGCGAAGAGGCGACCAAGGAATGGCTCGAAGGGCTGAAGGCGAACCTCGCCAAGACGCCGGAAGGCAACGACCGCAGCCAGGTGAAGTCGATCTGGGCGGGCGAATGCGACATCTCGCTGGGCAACACCTATTACATGGGCCAGATGCTCGCCGATCCCGAGCAGGCGCAATGGGCCAATTCCGTGCGCATCACCTTCCCGGTCTTCGAAGAGGGCGGCACCCATATGAACGTCTCGGGCATGGCGATGACCAAATCCGCGCCGAACCGCGAGGACGCGCTCAAGCTGATGGAATTCCTCGTCTCGGACGAGGCGCAGGAAATCTACGCCCAGACCAACCACGAATTCCCGATCAAGCCGGGCGTCGCGCGGTCCGAACTGGTGCAAAGCTGGGGCGAGTTCACGCCGGACACGGTCGATCTCGCGAAGCTGGCAGAGCTGCGCCCGACCGCGCTGAAGCTGATCGATCAGGTCGATCTCGACGGCTGATCGCGATCAGACCTGAAAACAAAGAAAGCGGCGTCTAGTGGGCGCCGCTTTTTTCAATGTCCGGAATTGCAGCGCAACCGCAGCGGTTACTGGGCCGCGATATGCAGCGCCTCGTCGGGGCCGATGCGCACGCCGTCGATGGCGGCCATCTGCTCCAGATCCTGCTCGTAGCGCCGCTGCAGCGAGGCCCGGTCGAGCGGATCGAACTCGGCGATCGGCGTGCCTTGCGGCTGCTGGTGATGGAACCGCGCCAGACGGCGTTTCTGTTTCGGCCCGATCACGACGCCCGAATGGTGCAGGCGCTGCATCATCGCGATCACCGTATCGGCATGCGCGGTCTCGGCATCCGGCGCGGGATCGAGCGACGCGCCCGGCACCAGCGCGGCCATCGCCTCGCCGATCTTCGAACCATGCGGCAGCACGATGATTTCGCGCGGGTTGAGACCGGCTTTCAGATCGCGCACCACGTTCACCCAGCGGCGCGGACGCGCCATCAGGCGCGGCGTCAACTCTGCGAAGGGCTTGAGCGGGCGGCGCGCGGCGAGATCACGCCAGAGCGCCGGGTAATAGTCTTCATAACTCGGCGCATAGAGCACCACGCGCCCGACCGAACCGCTCAGCGCCTCGCGAAAACGCTCGGCCCGTTCCTGAGCCCGGGCGAAAAGGTGATAGAGCCCCGCCGCCGCATCGCCGATCAATTGCGAATCGAGATGGACACGCCCGCCAGCCGCAGCCCCGATCACCGCCGGACCGTAGCCTGCGCGGGCCAATGCGTCCTGCCCACAGCCAAGCGTTCTTGCCATCTGGCCACTCATTCCACCCGAAGCGGGCGCTGCGATGAAGATGTGATGCTGGTTCATGTCTGGGTGTCCTTCCCTGCAGATAGTGGTCTAGAGACCGAATGTGGCCAAATGTGGCCGCCCGCAGGAAAGCTTCGCGGCGAACACACGCATAGGTAATGTCGATTTGGTGTGCCCGAGGGTCACCCCTCCCCATATCTGGACATCGCCGCGCCGCCGCGCCAAGGTCGCGCCGGACCCGCGAAGGAGGCGAAAATGGCGCGCAAGATCATCATCGACACCGATCCCGGACAGGATGACGCGGTGGCGATCCTGCTGGCGCTGGCCAGCCCCGACCTCGAAGTTCTGGGCATCACCTGTGTCGCCGGAAACGTGCCGCTGCCGCTGACGTCGAAAAACGCGCGTGTGGTCTGCGAATTGGCCGGGCGGACGGATGTGCCGGTCTATGCGGGCTGCGACCGGCCGCTCGCACGCGACCTGGTCACGGCGGAATATGTCCATGGCAAGACCGGGCTCGACGGGATCGAACTGCCCGAGCCTCAGATGGCGCTGCAGGACCAACACGCAGTCGACTTTCTGATCGAGACGCTGCGCGCCCATCCCGCCGGCAGCGTGACGCTCTGCCCGCTGGGCCCGCTCACCAATATCGCGACCGCTTTGCGCCGCGCCCCCGACATCGCCGAGAAGATCGCAGAGATCGTGCTGATGGGCGGCGCCTATTTCGAGGTGGGCAACACCACGCCCGCCGCCGAATTCAACATCCATGTCGATCCGCAGGCCGCCGAGATCGTGTTCAAATCCGGCGTGCCGCTGGTGGTGATGCCGCTCGACGTGACGCATAAGGCGCTCACCACCCGCGCCCGCGTCGAGGCGTTCCGCAATCTCGGCACGCGCGTCGGCCATGCGGTCGCCAGCTGGACCGATTTCTTCGAGCGCTTCGACATGGCAAAATACGGCTCCGAGGGCGCGCCGCTGCACGATCCCTGCGTGATCGCCTATCTGCTCAAGCCCGACCTGTTCACGGGGCGGCATATCAATGTCGAGATCGAGACCACATCGGAGCTGACCATGGGCATGACCGTCGCCGACTGGTGGCGCGTCACCGACCGGGCGCCGAATGCGATGTTCATGGGCGACCTGGATGCCGAAGGGTTCTACACGCTCCTGACCGAGCGGATCGCGCGGCTCTGAAAGCTGGGAGGGGCGCTGCCCCGCTTCGCTGACGCGAAGCCCCCCGGGATATTTTCTCAAGAGCGAAGATGAAAAGAGCGAAGACCGGATCGAACCGGGTCTTCGCTCTTTCCAAATATCCCGGGGGAACTCCCACAGGGAGTGGGGGGCAGAGCCCCCTGCCCGGTTTACTTCTCTTCCACCGTCGCTTTGACGATGTAATCGGGGTCGTCGACCACGCCGTTGCGCGCCGCGTCGCCCTTCTTGATCTTGTCGACCACATCCATGCCGCTCACGACATGGCCCACGACGGTATATTGCCCGTCGAGATGGGGCGCGGGGGCGAACATGATGAAGAACTGCGAATTGGCCGAGTTCGGATCGGCCGAGCGGGCCATGCCCACGATGCCGCGCTGGAAGGAGATGTTCGAAAACTCCGCCGGCAGGTCGGGCAGATCGGAGCCGCCCATGCCGGCCATCGACGTATCTCCGCCCTTCTTGCCGAATTGCACATCGCCCGTCTGGGCCATGAAGCCGTCGATCACGCGGTGGAAGACGACATCGTCGTATTTGCCTTCCTTGGCGAGCGTCATCAATCGTTCGGCGGATTTCGGGGCCTTGTCGGTGAGCAGGTCGATCACGACCTTGCCCTCGGTCTGACCACCAATCTGCAGGACGAGCTTCGGCCCGCCGGTATCGGCAACGCCCGAGCTGTCTTCTGCGAAGGCCGCGGGTGCTGCGACGACGAGGCTTGCGGCGGCGGCGAGAACGGTGCGGCGCAGGATATTACGCATCGGCGGCCACCTTCACCGAGATCATCCGGTCGGGGTTCTGCGGCGGCTCGCCGCGCGCGATCTTGTCGACATTGTCCATGCCCTCGATCACGCGACCATAGACCGTGTATTGACCGTTCAGGAAATGGTTGTCCTTGAAGTTGATGAAGAACTGCGAATTGGCCGAGTTCGGGTTCTGCGAGCGCGCCGCGCCCAGCGTCCCGCGATCATGCGGCAGCTTCGAGAATTCCGCCGGAAGGTCGGGATATTGCGACCCGCCCGTGCCCGCGCGGCCCGGATTGTAGTCCTTTTCCATATTCGCGTTCGCGACATCGCCGGTCTGGGCCATGAAGCCCTCGATCACGCGGTGGAAGGCCACGTTGTCATAGGCGCCGTCGCGGGCGAGTTGCTTCATACGCTCGGCATGTTTCGGGGCGACGTCGCTGAGAAGCTCGATCACGACCGGCCCGTCCTTGAGCTCGATGATGATCGTGTTCTCGGGATCCTTGATATCGGCCATTGGGTCCTCCGTTGAAAATTTGGGCTGACCATAGGAGCGAGGCCCTTGCGCGGCAAGGACAAAGCGCCGCAGTTCGGTCAGCCGTGTTGACGCGACCCATCGCCGCAGGCATGAAGAACGCAAGCCGCGGGAGCGGGCCACATTCATGATGGTCCCCTGCGCCGATAGGGAGAGTGATTTCATGGCTTGGAAAACCCTCGACGAGGTCGATCTGGACGGCAAGGTCGTTCTGGTGCGCGTGGATATCAACGTGCCCGTGGAGAACGGAAAAGTGACCGACGCGACGCGGATCGAGAAGATCGTGCCGACCGTGCAGGACATCATGTCGAAGGGCGGCAAGCCGGTGCTGCTGGCGCATTTCGGTCGCCCCAAGGGCCAGGTCGTGCCCGAAATGAGCCTCGAGCCGCTGGTGCCCGCGCTGGAGAAGGCCTTCGGTTTCCCGGTGAAATTCGCCAAGGACTGCGTCGGCGGCCCCGCGAAGGAAGCCGTGGGCGCGCTGCAGAAAGGCGAGGTCCTGCTGCTGGAGAACACCCGGTTCCACGCAGGCGAAGAGAAGAACGATCCGATGCTGGCCGCCGAGATGGGCGCGCTTGGCGAGGTCTATGTCAACGACGCCTTCTCGGCTGCGCACCGCGCGCACGCTTCGACCGAAGGCATCGCGAAGATCCTGCCCGCAGCCGCCGGTCGCCTGATGGAAGCCGAGCTGAAGGCGCTCGAGGCGGCCCTTGGCGACCCCGAGCGCCCCGTGACGGCGGTCGTGGGCGGGGCGAAGGTCTCGACCAAGCTCGACCTGCTGGGCAATCTGGTGGCCAAGGTCGATCACCTGATCATCGGCGGCGGCATGGCGAACACTTTCCTTGTGGCGCAGGGCATCGACGTCGGCAAATCGCTGGCCGAGCGCGACATGGCCGACACGGCGAAAGAGATCATGGAGAAGGCCAAGGATGCGGGCTGCAAGATCCACCTGCCCGTCGACGTGGTCGTGGCGCGCGAGTTCAAGGCAGGCGCCGAGCACGAGACCGTCGCCAATGACGCCTGCCCGGCGGATGCGATGATCCTCGACGCCGGTCCGAAATCGGTCGAGGAGATCACGAAGGTCTTCGAGAACTCGCGCACGCTGATCTGGAACGGCCCGCTCGGCGCGTTCGAGATCGCGCCCTTCGATGCGGCGACCAATGCGGCGGCGGCGAAAGCGGCCGAACTGACCCGCGACGAGAAACTGATCTCGGTCGCAGGCGGTGGCGATACGGTCGCGGCGCTCAACAAGGCCGATGCGGCGAAGGACTTCTCCTATATCTCGACGGCGGGCGGCGCCTTCCTCGAATGGATGGAAGGCAAGGTCCTGCCGGGCGTGGCCGCGCTCGATCAGCAGAACTGAGCTTCGCGCCCTGTGACAGGGCGCAGAGACGGATCGGGCCGGGACTGCGAGAGCGCCCCGGCCCTTTTCATTTGCGCGTCTTTTCGCGGCGCAGGACGGCGCGCAGCGGCGAGGTCACGCCAAAATTCACGCCATTTCGCGATGTTAGCGTCACCAGCGTTGCATCGCCCCGGCGCGGAAACTATCCCTTCTGGCAACACCATATCCCGCAGGAGGAATTCCCATGTCCAACGCCAAGCAGACCGAACAGATGCGCGAGGGCAACGGCTTCATCGCAGCCCTCGACCAATCGGGCGGCTCCACCCCCAAGGCGCTGCGGCTCTACGGGATCGAGGAAGATGCCTATAACGGCGAAGAGGAAATGTTCGACCTGATCCACCAGATGCGTGCGCGGATCATCAAATCCCCCGCCTTCACCGGCGAGAAAGTGGTCGGCGCGATCCTGTTCGAACAGACGATGGATCGTGAGATCGACGGTACGCCCACCGCCACCTATCTTTGGGAAAAGCGCGGCGTCGTGCCCTTCCTGAAAATCGACAAGGGGCTGGAAGCCGAAGAGAACGGCGTGCAGCTGATGAAGCCGATCCCGGGCCTCGACGATCTGCTGTCGCGCGCGGTCAAGGCGGGCATCTTCGGCACCAAGGAGCGTTCGGTGATCTCGGCGGCCAATGTCGGCGGCATCAAGGCGATCGTCGATCAGCAGTTCGAGCTGGGCATGCAGGTGCTGAGCCACGGTCTGGTGCCGATCCTCGAGCCGGAAGTGACGATCTCGATTGCTGACAAGGACGAGGCCGAGCAGATGCTGCTGGCCGAGATCCTCAGCCATCTCGACACGGTGCCCGAGGGCAAGCAGGTGATGCTGAAGCTTTCGCTGCCGACCGAACCGAACCGCTACAAACCGCTGGTCGATCACCCGAAGGTGCTGAAGGTCGTGGCGCTCTCGGGCGGCTATTCGCGCGACGAGGCGAACGAGAAGCTGGCGAAGAACACCGGCATGATCGCGTCCTTCTCGCGTGCGCTGACGGAGGGTCTCTCGGCCCAGCAGTCGGACGCGGAGTTCAACGCGATGCTGGAAGAGGCGATCACCTCGATCCACGCAGCCTCGGTGGCGGGGTAAGATCGGTTAACCGATCAGGGGGCTCTGCCCCCACTCCCTGCGGGAGTTCCCCCGGGATATTTGAACCAAGCCGAAGCGGGGCGTCGGGAGGCGGCCCGCTTTTTGCATTGCACGCGACCTTGCGGCGTCACGCCGGGACACGCTAAAGCTGAACACCCCAGACAGGAAAGGCGCAGGGTCCGTGCAACGACATGTCGTTCTGTTTCGTCGCATGGCGCGGCCGCTCGCGCAGCGTGGGTCGGCCTATATGCGGGCCGAGCAGCTGGTCGAATTGCTGAGACCCGATCTGGATCCGGGGATCACTCTGTCTGTACGTCCGTTCCATGCGCTCGTGATGCCGCCGATTGCGATGCGCGCCGTGGCGCGCAGCATTCCGCGCGGCGCGCTGTGTATCTTCGTGAAATCGGCCGCGAAACACCTCACGCGCGCGCATCTGGCCCCGCTGCGCAAACGCGGGATCACCGTCGCGCAGGATGTGGTCGACATGAAGCTGCGCCACGTGCGGCCCGAATTGTTCGACCTGCTGATTGCGGCCTCGCTGCGCGGCCAACAGGCGCTGCGCGACCTTTGCGCGGACAAGGGACTGTCCTGTCCGGTCGAGCTGCTGCATCACCATTTCGACCCACGCCTGCAGGCGCTGCCGCTGCCCGAGAGACCCGAGTTCTCCTGCGGCTATATCGGGCGACCGGACAATGCGATGATCCCCGAGGCGATCCGCGGCGAGGTTGAGACGGTCGATATCTCGGTGGTCGAGGATTTCGAACGCGCCCTGCCTCGGATCGGGAGATTCGCGCTGCATTATGGGGTGCGCCCCGAGAGCCAGACCGCGCATGGCGTCAATCGCGGCTACAAACCGTTTACGAAGGGCTTCACCGCCGCAGCCTGCAAGGCGAATATCCTCGTCAATCGCGATGTCGACGATGCGGTGGAAATGCTCGGTGCGGATTATCCGTTTCTGACCGACCCGACGCCCGAGAGCATCACCGAGACGTTCCGGCTGGCACAGGACAGCTATGGCGGGCCGCTCTGGCGTGATGCGCTGGACCGGATGGAGGCGATGCGCGCGACGGTCGAACCGGCCGCCCTCGCGCGGCAGTTAACCGAGATTATTACCCGCGCCGCCCCGCTGGGCTGAGAGCGCGTCATAATACGCCACCGCCTTGCGATCCTCGACCGGCGCGCGTTCGATCTCGGCGACTTTAGCAAGCACGCGTTTGCGGTAGCCCTCGGCACCACCGAAATTGATCGGGCCGCGGGCGAGCTTGGTCTCCAGCTCGGCTTTCGACAGCAGATAGTAGTGGTTCAGCTGCAGCGGGCTCGAGGTGAAGAACGCCGCCTGCTTGCGCGCGCGGTTCGAAACCACCTGCCCCGCCGCGTTGGCGGTGCGGTCGCCCATATCCACGGTCTCGAAACTATGCACGCCCACAGCGGAGACGCGGGACGGATCGACGATGCATTTGAAGCGCAGCAGATCGCTGTCGCGGGCGTAGGGAACGGGCGCGCGGTCGGTGAAGGCGCGCGTCACCCAGCCGTCGGGGCGCGTCTCGTGGCCCGCATGGCCGAACATGTGCCAGGGCAGCGAGATGTTGGAGTGATCGCCATGCTGCGTGATCGCCTCCATCAGGCTCAGCCCGGGAACGGGGACGAGGAATTCGTCGATATCGATGAAGGCCATCCGCTCGAAATCGGCGCCGAAGGTCGTCACCGCATGGGCATAGGCCCCGACCTGCTGCGAGATGCGGCGCTGCGTGGCCGGGTCGTAGCCCGCCATGCGCCAGGGGGTCACGGTGACGGACGTCGCGAAGGGCGACGCCGCGATCCTGGCCAGCGTGTCGTCAGTGCATCCATTGTCATAGAGAAAGACGTGGCGCGCGCCGGCCGCCGTATGAAATTCCAGCCATTCGAGAATGTAGTCGCCCACGTTCTTCACGATGGCGACGAGGGCCAGCCCCTCGCGCCCTTCGGCTGCGGGCGGCGCGGTGATGCCGAAGAGTCGCATCTTCTTCGACCCGATCGCCTTGATGAACCCGGAGATACTCACATACGCGCCTTTCCTGCTGCGAAACCTGCCTAGCCAGATGCGCGCGCCGGGGCAAGTCCGCGCGCATGCGCGGCCACGCGTGCGAGGCAGACCGCTGAATGCGCAACCCGGTGCGCAACGGCATGCGAAATCTTTGCAGAATTGATCATCCGGGGGATTCCAATGACGAATCACATGTGACATGATTCGAGGCACAGGGCCCGTCAGAGGCCGTGGCGCGGGTCTGGGGGACAGGCACGCGACCAGCGAAGAAGCGAGGCAGGACAATGGTGATGAGACGCCCCACGATCGGGCCTCTGATTTTCGTGACCGTGGCGGTGGTGCTGGGCGCCTATTTCGCCTTTGCCGCCGTGCAGGGGCGTTACGGGATTCTCAGCCGCGTGCAGATCGAAGCGGAGATCGACGCCAAGCGCGCCGAGCGTGATGCCCTGCGCGCCAAGGTCGACCGGATGGCCAACCTGACCCATCGCCTCTCCGACGATTACCTCGATCTGGACCTCCTCGACAGCCGGGCGCGCGAAGTGCTGGGCGCGATGCGCTCGGACGAGATCGTGATCCGCTGAGAGGCTTATAGGCCTGCCCATTTTCGCGGCACAAACATCGCTCGAAAACCGCCTCACCGGCCCTAGTTGAAACGTGAGCGCCATTCCTGCCCTGCGATACCGCAGGGTCATTGCCTTCGGCCCGGCATTGCTGTAAGGAATGGTTTAACGCTAAACTATTCCGGCCAAGGGAGGTCTGACCAATGGCAGCACGGAAAGGCTCGGCGAGCGGCGCCAAAGCGGGCGCGAATGTCTCGGCCGAGGAACTCAAGCAATATTACCATGACATGCTGCTGATCCGGCGCTTCGAAGAGAAGGCCGGTCAGCTTTACGGCATGGGTCTGATCGGCGGCTTCTGCCACCTCTATATCGGGCAGGAAGCGGTGGTCGTCGGCCTCGAGGCTGCGGCGAAGGAAGGCGACAAGCGCGTCACCTCCTATCGCGATCACGGGCATATGCTCGCCTGCGGGATGGACCCGAAAGGCGTGATGGCCGAGCTCACGGGCCGCGATGGCGGCTATTCGAAGGGCAAGGGCGGCTCGATGCACATGTTCTCGAAAGAGAAGCATTTCTACGGCGGCCACGGCATCGTCGCAGCGCAAGTGCCGATCGGCGCGGGCCTCGCCTTCGCGGATAAGTACAAGGGCAACGACAACGTCACCTTCACCTATTTCGGCGATGGTGCGGCGAACCAGGGTCAGGTCGCAGAGACCTACAACATGGCGCAGCTCTGGGACCTTCCGGTCGTCTTCGTGATCGAGAACAACCAATATGCGATGGGCACCAGCGTGAAGCGCGCGACCAAGTCGCCGGACTTCTACGAGCGCGGCATCGCCTATGGCATCGCGGGCGAAGAGGTCGACGGGATGGACGTGCTGGCGGTGAAGCAGGCCGGCGAGAAGGCCGTCGCGCACTGCCGCTCGGGCAAGGGCCCCTACATCCTTGAGATCAAGACCTATCGCTATCGCGGCCACTCGATGTCGGACCCGGCGAAATACCGGACCCGCGAAGAGGTGCAGAAGATGCGCGAAGAGCGCGACGCGATCGAGCATATCCGCCAGCTTCTGCTGACCGGCAAGCATGCGACCGAGGACGAGCTCAAGCAGGTCGACAAGGATATCAAGGCGATCGTCAACGGCGCCGCCGATTTCGCCAAGGAGAGCCCCGAGCCCTCCGCGGATGAACTTTACACCGACATCTATACCGATGTCGCGCCGCAGAACGCCTGAGGGGGGAAAGACAGATGGCAACCAAGATTCTGATGCCCGCGCTCTCGCCCACGATGGAAGAGGGCACGCTGGCGAAATGGCTCAAGAAAGAGGGCGACGAGATTTCGGCCGGTGACATCATCGCCGAGATCGAGACCGACAAGGCCACGATGGAGTTCGAAGCGGTCGACGAAGGCACGCTGGGCAAAATCCTCGTCGCGGAAGGCACTTCCGGCGTGAAGGTCAACGACCCGATCGCGGTGATGCTGGAAGAAGGCGAAGATGCCTCCGCCGCGGAAGAGGCCGAAGCGCCGAGCACTGGCTCGGATGCGGCTGAAAGCGACGAGAGCGACGAACCCGCGAAGGCACCCGCTCAGGCGAAATCCTCGGACGACGACATGCCCAAGCCCGACACCACGCCGGATTGGCCCGAAGGCACGCCGATGAAGACGCAGACCGTCCGCGAGGCGCTGCGTGATGCGATGGCCGAGGAAATGCGTTTCGACGACACCGTCTTCGTGATGGGCGAGGAAGTCGCCGAATACCAAGGCGCCTACAAGGTCACGCAAGGGCTCTTGGACGAGTTCGGCGACCGCCGCGTGATCGACACGCCCATCACCGAGCATGGCTTCGCCGGTCTCGGCGTCGGTGCGGCCTTCGGCGGACTGCGCCCGATCGTCGAATTCATGACCTTCAACTTCGCCATGCAGGCGATGGATCAGATCATCAACTCGGCGGCGAAGACGCTGTATATGTCGGGCGGCCAGATGGGCGCACCGATGGTGTTCCGCGGCCCGAACGGCGCGGCAGCCCGCGTGGCGGCCCAGCACAGCCAGGATTACGGCGCATGGTATGCCAGCGTTCCGGGCCTGAAAGTGGTGCAGCCCTACTCGGCAGCCGATGCGAAAGGCCTGCTGAAATCGGCGATCCGCGATCCGAACCCGGTGATCTTCCTCGAAAACGAAATCCTCTACGGGCGTTCGTTCGAGGTGCCGGATCTGGAGGACTTCACCATCCCCTTCGGCAAGGCGAAAATCTGGCGCGAAGGGTCGGATGTCACCATCGTCAGCTGGGGCATCGGCATGAGCCACGCTCTGGAAGCGGCAGACAAGCTCGAGAAAGAGGGCATCGACGCTGAAGTGATCGACCTGCGCACCCTGCGCCCGGTGGATTACGACACGGTGCTCGCCTCGGTGCGCAAGACCAACCGCTGCGTGACCGTCGAGGAAGGCTTCCCCGTGGCAAGCTTCGGCAACCACCTGTCGGCCGTGATCATGGAGCGCGCCTTCGACTGGCTCGACGCGCCGGTGATCAACTGCACCGGCAAGGACGTGCCCATGCCCTACGCGGCGAACCTCGAGAAAATGGCGCTCGTGACCTCGGACGAGGTCGTCGATGCGGTCAAAAAAGTCACCTACCGGTAAGGGGATAGCGCAATGGCAACCCAGATTTTGATGCCCGCCCTGTCGCCCACGATGGAGGAAGGCACGCTCGCGAAATGGCTCGTGAAAGAGGGGGACGAAGTCTCCTCTGGCGACATCATCGCCGAGATCGAGACCGACAAGGCCACGATGGAATTCGAGGCCGTGGATGAAGGCGTGATCGGCAAGATCCTCGTCTCGGAAGGCACCTCGGGCGTGAAGGTCAACGACCCGATCGCCGTGCTGCTGGAAGAAGGCGAGGATGCCTCCGCCGCGGACGAGGCCGAGAGCCCCGTTCCCGGCGAGGCGCAAGCCGAAGCCGCCGAGGATGCGAAAGAGACCAAGGACGCCGACAACGCGCCCGCCGAGAAAAGCGGCGCGAAAGCCGGTGGCTCGAAAGGTGCAAGCGCCGCGCCGAAGACCGAAAAAGCGCCCGCCGCGCCGCAGGATGCGGATGGCAAGCGCGTCTTCGCCTCGCCGCTCGCACGCCGCATCGCCGCCGACAAGGGCGTCGATCTGGCCGCGCTCAAGGGCTCGGGTCCGAAAGGTCGTATCGTGAAGGCCGATGTCGAAGCCGCCGAAGGTGGCAAGGCAGCCCCGGCCAAGGCGGACGCTCCGAAGGCAGAGGCGGCGGCCCCTGCCCCGGCAGCGGCATCCGTCTCCTCCTCGACCATCGCGAAGATGTACGAGGGTCGCGACTACGAGGAGATCGAGCTTAACGGGATGCGCAAGACCATCGCCGCGCGTCTCACCGAGGCCAAGCAGACGATCCCGCATTTCTATCTGCGCCGCTCGGTCAAACTCGACGCGCTTATGAAATTCCGCTCGCAGCTCAACAAGCAGCTCGAGGGGCGCGGCGTGAAGCTCTCGGTCAACGACTTCATCATCAAGGCCTGCGCGCTGGCGCTGCAATCGGTGCCGGATGCGAATGCGGTCTGGGCTGGTGACAAGGTGTTCAAGCTTAAGCCCTCGGACGTGGCCGTTGCGGTCGCAATCGAAGGCGGGCTGTTCACCCCGGTGCTGAAGGATGCGGAGATGAAGTCGCTCTCGACGCTGTCCGCGGAGATGAAGGACCTCGCCACCCGTGCCCGCGACCGCAAGCTCGCGCCGCATGAATATCAGGGCGGCAGCTTCGCGATCTCCAATCTTGGCATGTTCGGGATCGAGAATTTCGACGCGGTCATCAACCCGCCCCACGGCGCGATCCTCGCCGTCGGCGCCGGGATCAAGCAGCCGGTCGTGAATGCCGAAGGCGAGATCGAAGTGGCCACGGTCATGTCGATGACGCTCTCGGTCGATCACCGCGTGATCGACGGTGCCCTCGGCGCGGAGCTGATGAAGGCGATCTGCGAGAACCTTGAGAACCCGATGCTGATGCTGGCCTGATCGGGCCGCACAGTCTGAAACGCTGGAAAGGGGGGCGCTGCCCCCCTTTTCGCATTCGCGAATTCACCCCCAGGGATATTTCCACCAAGGGGAAGATGGGAGCGGGTCTGAATTCGCGAGCGCGCCCATCGCAGACCTGTTCGCGACATGAAAAAAGCGGGGCCGAAGCCCCGCCTGTCTATTCCATCTGAGATGCGCTCACTTGCTGTGCAAAAGCTGATCCATCTCGCGCGCGGGACGGTCGCAGCCCGCCTCGCCCACGATCTTCGCGGGAACCCCGGCGACGGTCTTGCAGCACGGCACGTCTTCCAGCACCACCGAGCCCGCCGCGATCCGGCTGTAATCGCCGACATGGATATTGCCGAGCACTTTCGCGCCAGCCCCGATCAGCACACCATTGCCGATCTTCGGGTGACGCTCTTCGTCTTCCTTGCCGGTCCCGCCAAGCGTCACCGAATGCAGCATCGAGACATTGTCGCCCACGACAGCCGTTTCCCCGATCACGATCGAATGGGCGTGGTCCATCATGATTCCGCGCCCGATCTTCGCGCCGGGATGAATGTCCACGCCGAACAGTTCGGAGGTACGCATCTGCACGAAATAGGCCATGTCGCGGCGACCGTTCGTGAACAGCCAATGCGCGATCCGGTAGCTTTGCAGCGCCTGAAACCCCTTGAAGAACAACAGCGGCTGGATCAGCCGGTGGCAGGCCGGGTCGCGCTCATGCACGGCCACCAGATCAGCTCGCGCCGCCTGCCCCAAGGCGGGATCGGCGGCAAAGGCTTCCTCGGCGATCTCACGCAGAAGCTGCTCGCTCATCTCCGCCGAGGCCAGTTTCATCGAGAAACGATAGGCCAGCGCCCGTTCGAGCGTCGGATGATGCAAGAGCCCGGCATGGATCAAGGACCCCAGAAGCGGCTCGTCACGCACCGCAGCCCGCGCCTCGTCGCAAATCTGCGTCCAGACCGGATCGACGGTTGCAACTTTGGCCATCTGCTTGTTCATCGGATTACTCCCTCTTCGCGCGCAAGAACTTAACACATAGGCTTTCCGGCGAATAGAGGAAGGGGCGTTTTGTCATTTCGCTTAAGGGGCTGTCGCGTCAAGCGCCACGCGGCCATCCCCGCACAGACACAGCCCAGCGCGCGCAGGTAGCCCGGATCGCCCGGCCCCGCCTCCGCCCGCGGCGAGCCCAGCGCCATACTCAGAACCGAGCCGTTCCCCCAGTGCGGATGCGCGCGGCGGAATCGCTTGCAATAGAGGTCCGCCGCATGAACCCGGTCGAGGAGCCGCTGAAGCCGCTCCATGCGCCGCGCATCGGGCCAGAGCATCACCACCCGCGCCAGCGTCGTCAGATCGCCGTCCAGCACCGCGCGCATCTCACCCCGTCCAGGTCAGCCGCGCCGGCAGTCCCGGCCCGAAGACATCCGAGATCTGCGCCACCTCGAAGCTCGGCGCGCCGATCATCCCGTCTTCCGCGCGCTCTGCCGCGCCATAGGTCCAATCCGGTGCGCTCACGAGCTCCTCGCGCCGGATCGCCTGCCCTTCGAGTACCCGCACCCGATAGCGCTCCGACACCTCGCCCAAAGGCACGTCCAGCGCCTCCCAGTCGTCGCCCCCGATCCGCGTCCTCCGCACCCAACTCAGTCGCAGATCCCCGCCAAGCGCCTGCGCGCGCAAATGACAGGGCGACAAGGGCCGCAGCCCGATCCCCGCAAAGGCTTGAACCGTGTGAATATAGGTCGGGTCATCATAGCCGCGACCAGCAGGCCCCACCCGGTAGTGACGCGCTTGATTTCGCGCGGACGGCGGCACCTCGATCTGGCGCGGCGTCCCGTCGAGCAGCACGACCACCGAGCCTTCCGGCCAGGCATCGGGCATCAGCGCATCGCTCCCCGCCTGCCCACGCAAGCGAAAAGAGATATCCCAGACGCCCGGCTCCACCGGCTCGGCGGCCCGGAACTGGAACACCTCCCAGCGATCCGATGAGCCATCCCCGATCGCCATCGCGTTAAGCCCCGCCAGCACGCCCTCTTCGCTCGCGCTTTCCAAGCCCCCCGACAGCATCTTCACGCGCAGGCTCGGCCCGCGATCCCAGAGCCCACTTTGCGCATCCGGCAAGATCGTCTGGGTCACCCCGATCGCGGCTTGCGTCTCGATGCTGGTATTCAGCGCATAGCCCGCATCCTCGAGGGCGGAATACAAAGCTGCCGCCCCCGGCCAAGGGCTCGCCGTCACCGCCAGATGCGGCGCATAAGGGTCTTCCGCGCCTGTCAGCAACGGTAAATCAAGGAATACCGGCGTCACCGGCACAGGCGGCGTGAAGCTCTCGATCCGCGCAACCTCATCAGTCTCTTCCGAGGCCTCATAGATTCCCGGCTCGACCCGGACCGCCTCCACCCGGATCGCCTCGGCGCGCTCCATGCGGTCGATCCGGTAGCGCCGCGCGCCCTCCTCGGTCTGCAGCACCACGACATCCCCCGGCCCGAGCCACCCCATCGAGGGCGGAAGCGTGAACTGCGCCGTATCGCGCGCCACCCGCGCCTCCGAGAGCCAGCGGTTCACCACGCGCATTCCCTCCGCCCGCGTCAGCGCCAGAGGCGCCTCACTCGCAGAGGCAGGGCCGTTTTCCTCGTCGGGGAAAATCGCCTCCACGGCGCGGGTCTCGAAACTACCATCGGCCTCGACATAGGCCAGTCGCACACGTCCCGCGATCTCCGCCTCCGGCGCACGCCGCGCCTCCAGACTCTGATCGTCGCCATCCAGCGCCAGCAGCGGAGGCACCACCTCCGAATCGACCGACGCATCGCGCATCCGGAACACCAGCACCCCGTCGCGCTCCACCGCATCGAAGCCGTAGATCAGGCTCAGCGACTGCAGCGCACCGCGCGGTGTGATCCCCCCACGCATCGCATATCCGCGCACCACCCCATGCAACGCGCTCACATCGAACACCTCGACCCCCGCGAGCGCACAAATCTCGCCTACGACATGCGCCAGAGGCTGTGCTGTCGCCCGCCCCGAAATCCAATGCCCCCGCGCGTAGTTCGCCGCGTCGTCCCATACCTCCGGCAGACCGGGAAATTGCGGATAGGGCCGGACATCCCACGCCCAGAAATGGGCGCGTGCCATATCCACCATCGGTCCGCCGTAATATTCCGAGATCGGATTGTTGGTCTCCTCCCCCCAATACTCGGTCATCGCCCGCAGATATTGCATCTGGATGTAATCATCGCGCCGCCCATCCGAGTAATGCGGCAGCGCGCTTTCCGAGCTTTTCGGGTCGAGGAACTTGTTGGGCTCGTTCGTCCCCTTGTCGATTGCCGCACAGCCCATCTCATCGACCCAGGCCGCGTCGAATTGCGGCCCCCGCAGCGCCTCGGGCTCATGAGCCGAGAAGGCCTGCGCCGTGGCCCCGTTCGGCCAGACGAGCCGACGCCGCCCCGCCTCCCAGTCGGGCCTGCGGTCGGGCGGAGAGCTGGCCAAGATCCCGCTCTCCCCCATCACCATCACATCGCGCACCTGATCGAAGGTCTCGCCGACCAGCGCCACGCGCCGCGCCTTTCCGGGGTCGAGCGGCCGTGCGCCTTCCACCTGCGCACGCACCCACTCGGCCCCGGCCCGCGTCTTGCCCGCGCCGCGTCCGCCCATGATCACCCAGGACTTCCAATCCCCTTCGGGCGGAAGCTGATGATCCAACGCCCAGAATTCGAAAATCCAGGGCAGCGCGAGCAATGAAAAGCGGTGCGGAGGTCCTTGACCGCCTGCACCGCCGCTTTCGCCTCGGATATGTCGCCACGCCGCACCCCCTGCAGCGCCTGCGCCAGCTCCTCGGCCGCGTCCCGATAGAGCGCTTCGGTCTGATCCAGAAGATCGACCGGCGCCCCCGCCTCGTTCATCTTGTTGTCTTGTATCACTTACGAACCCACCCGTTCCAAGTTGGTCCGTTCGAGAGACATGAAAAAACGCCGTCGGGTTTCCCCGCGGCGCTTACCCACTTCTCCTAGCATGCCAAATCTCTACCCGAGAGCGTTCGCAAAGTCAAGCTCTAAATTCTGGGTTGTGCGCTCCAGTCAAAAAAGAACCCCGGCGAAAACCGGGGTTCTTTCTTCTTTATCAGTTGCTTGACGAATCTTCCTGACGCTGTTTCTCGATCTCGCGCCACTTCGCTACGTTCTTGTTATGCTCCTCGATCGTGCTCGAGAACGCATGTCCGCCGGAGCCATCGGCCACGAAGAACAGGTAGTCGGTCGAATCGGGATGCATCGCCGCCTCGATGGCCGCCTTGCCCGGATTCGCGATCGGTCCGGGCGGCAGCCCGTCGATGACATAGGTGTTGTAGGGCGTGGCCTTGCGCAGCTCGGACTGGCGCAGACCGCGGCCTAGCACCCCTTTGCCTTCGGTCACGCCGTAGATCACCGTCGGGTCGGTCTGCAGCCGCATCCCCTTCTCGAGACGGTTGATGAAGACGCTCGCGACTTCCGGGCGCTCTTCAGGCACACCGGTTTCCTTCTCGACGATAGACGCCATGGTCAGCGCCTGCTGCGGATCGTCATAGGGCAGCCCGTCTGCGCGTCCGTCCCAGGCATCCGCGAGGATTTTCGACTGGCGATCTGCCATCAGACCGATCAGCGCTTGCCGGTCGGCCCCGCGCGTCACCTCGTAGCTGTCAGGTGCGAGCGTGCCTTCGCCCGGCACCCCGTCGATCTTGCCCGACAGGAAGCTCGCCTCCTGCAGCCCCTGCACGATTTGCCAGCTGGTCACACCGTCGACCACCGTCACGCGGGTGCGGACATCGGCACGGTCGGCCTTGTCCTCGAACCCTTCGGGCGGCTTCTCGCTCTCGGGATTGTACTCCGCGACCTTCTGATAATCGCCCGTGGTCGGGTCCAGCTCGCGCAGCAGCACTTCGTTGCCGTTCACGCCGATCCGGAACACCAGTTCCGAGCCGCAGGTCGAAGGCCCGCCCGACGTGATCTGCCCCACGATGGACTGCATCGAGGCGTTCGGCTCGATCAGGTAGGAGCCGAATTTCAGCTTGTCGGCCTTCTCCTCATATTGCGCGCCCGTGCGGAACAGATAGGAGGACGAGATCGCCCCCTTGTCTTTCAGACTGGACGACACGCCCTGCAGGCTTTCGCCCGGCGCGACGCGCAGACACATCGCCTCGGCCAGCGGGCCCGGCTCGACATATTGGTTCTTCGCCCAGGCGACCAACCCGCCCAGAGCGACGAGAATGACGATCAGCAGCGTCAGGAAATTCGAGACGATGTTACGCCACATCAGCTATCCACCTTGCCCATCACGAGGCTCGCATTGGTGCCGCCGAAGCCGAAGCTGTTGGACAGCGCGACGTCGATCTTGCGCTTGACCGCGGCCTTCGGCGCGAGGTCGATCACGGCCTCTTCCGGCGGATTTTCCAGGTTCAGCGTCGGCGGTGCGATCTGATCGCGGATCGCGAGGATCGAGAAGATCGCTTCCACAGCGCCCGCAGCGCCCAGAAGGTGGCCGACCGACGACTTGGTCGAGCTCATCGTGGCTTTGCTTGCCGCATCGCCCAGCAGGCGCTGCACCGCGCCCAGCTCGATCACGTCGGCCATGGTCGAGGTGCCATGCGCGTTGATGTAATCCACTTGATCGGGGTTCAGATCGGCCCGCTCCAGCGCGGCTTTCATCGCGCGGAAGCCGCCATCGCCATCCTCGGACGGCGCGGTGATGTGATAGGCGTCGCCCGACAGGCCATAGCCCAGCACTTCGGCATAGATCTTCGCGCCGCGCGCCTTGGCGTGCTCGTATTCCTCCAGCACGACGCAACCCGCGCCCTCGCCCATCACGAACCCGTCGCGATCGGCATCCCACGGACGGCTCGCAGCCTCCGGCTCGTTGCCGCGCTTCGTGGACAGCGCCTTACAGGCGTTGAAGCCCGCGATGCCGATCTCCGAGATCGGGCTCTCCGCGCCGCCCGCGACCATCACATCGGCATCGCCGAGCATGATCAGACGCGCGGCATCGCCAATCGCATGCGCGCCGGTCGAACAGGCGGTCACGACCGCATGGTTCGGCCCCTTGAAGCCGAAGCGGATCGAGACCTGTCCCGAGACGAGGTTGATCAGCGCGCCCGGAATGAAGAACGGGCTGACCCGGCGGACGCCCTTTTCCTTGATCAGTACGGCCGTATCCGCGATCGAGCTGAGGCCGCCGATCCCCGAGCCGATCATCACACCGGTGCGCAGACGGCTCTCTTCGTCCTGCGGCTCCCAGCCGGAATCCTTCACCGCCTGCGTCGCCGCGGTCATCCCGTAGAGGATGAAATCGTCGACCTTGCGCTGCTCTTTCGGCTCCATCCAGTCATCGGCATTGAATGTGCCGTCGGACCCGTCGCCCAGCGGAATCTCGCAGGCGTATTTCGTGGTCACATTGGACGCATCGAAGCGCGAGATCGCGCCCGCCCCCGATTGTCCCGCGATAAGCCGCGACCAGGTCTCCTCGACGCCGCAAGCCAGCGGCGTGACCATTCCCAGACCCGTGACTACTACCCGACGCATGCCCGACCTCTTTCTCAGCCAAATATCTTGGCAGACCTGATACACGGGGGCGCGCAAAGGCGCAATCATAACCCATTGCGACAGGCGGGTTACCGTTCAGGACGGACGGCGCGTGAGGGGGCTAGCGTTGCGGGGCGCGAGCCGGTGCCGTGCCGGGAGCGTCGGCACAGCCGTCGGCGCCCGCCCCGCGCTCAGGGGCGGCAACGCCTGCGCGGTACAGCGCATCTGAGCGGTGGGCGGCGCCAGCAACACCCGGTCGCGCCCGCCATTCTTCGCCGCGTAGAGCGCCCCGTCGGCGCGCGCATAGAGGCTCCGCAGCTCCTCGCCGCGCTCCCATTCGGCCACCCCGATCGAGACAGTGACCTGCAGCGCCGCGCCGTACTGATCCTCGAAACGCAGCCCCGCCACACAGGCGCGCAGCCGCTCCGCCACTTCGAGCGCCTCGACCAGCCCTGCCCCCGGCAGGATCACCGAGAATTCCTCGCCGCCGACCCGCGCCATCGTATCCTCCAGCCGCAGCTGCGCCCGCATCGCCCGCGCCGTGCGGCGCAGAACGCGATCGCCCAGAGAATGCCCGCCCAGATCGTTGATCTGCTTGAAATGGTCGAGATCGACCATCAGCGCCGTGAAAGGCACCTGCTCGCGCATCCCCTGCGTGAAATACTGCGCGAAACGCCGCCCGAGCATCTCCCGGTTGAACAGCCCCGTCAGCCCGTCGCGCATCGCCCGGTTCACCAGCTCCCGCTCGGCCTTGCGCCGCGCATGATCCACCCGCTCCAGTGACACGGCCATCAGGATGATCAGCCCGATATTCACCCCCACGATGGTCGCGACCAGCAACAGCAGCTCCGCGCGCACCTGACTCCCCTGATCGCTGAGCAGGTAGAACGTGCCCAGCAGGAAGGGCGCGACGACCCCCAGAAGCATCTGCGCCCGTGCCTGCCGCCCCGAGGCATGCTCGTTGAGCAGCACCCGCATCACCCCACGATCGCTGCGGCAGATGAGCCCCGCATAGGCGAGACACATGATCGCCAGCGCCGCCCCGATCGACACGCCCTCCGCCAGCCGGCTGGTCGCGATACTGTGCGACAGCAGGTACATCAAAGCCCCGCCGAACACCGTCAGATAGGCAATCGTTCCAAACAGATAAGCACCCGCCTCCAGCGCGAAGAACCCCGCCGCGGTGATCCCCAGGAGCGCGGCCGCGCCTCCCCCGATCGCCCCCGCGCCGCTCAGGTCATAGACCTCTGCAAAGTTCGAAAACAGGCACAGCAACAGCGTTCCCGCCGCCAGCCCGCGCGCCACATTCGGCGCCTCGCGCCGAAACGCAATCGCGCCCGCCATCGCCAGAATGGCCAACGCCGTCCACGCGCCCATCGCGTTCCACGACGTGAGCGCGCGCACGACCATATCCTCGCCCGACAGCGCGGTGGCCATCTGCGCCAGCAGAGCCAACCCCGCAAGCGCGGCGGCGAAAACCAAAAGAGGACGGATCAGAACCCGAGCCCGGCGAAACACAGACATAACGTGACCTCAACTGCGCGGGCAGAAGGGCGTTTTACATAAGCACCCGCGACCTCTCCAAGGGACGCCTAATTCGTTAACGAAGGGTTAACAGCCGCGCGGGCACGATTGCACTTTCGGTCAGGTCTTCGCGAATTGCACAGATTTTTCATCCGGATAGCGCATTAAAACGTCATGCCGCGGCGGCCCGTGTCCCAGCGTGGACTGGATCAACGCCACCTGCTCGGGCGTGAAAGCGGGCAGCTTCACAGCGCCTTCCGCCGCCATGAGTCGCCCCAGCCGCAGCAAATCCCCCGGAGATGCGCGCTTGCCGAACCGCGCCAGGGTGACATGCGGACGAAACCGCCGCCGCGGCAGGTCGATCTCCGCCAGACGCGCAGCGCTCATCACCGCGCGGTGCCAGCGATCGAGGTTGGGATCGGCCTGCACGCCCAGCACCAGCGCCTCCGGTCGCGCGGCACTGCCGAAAATCTCCAGCCCCGCCAGCACCACCTCCGGCCCGGGCGCCCAGTCGATGGCCAGCAGCCCCTCGTCCAGCGCCTCGAGCTGGCCTGCGTCGATCTCGTCGAGAAAGGCCAGCGTCAGATGCAGGTTCTCGGGCTGCACGATCCGGCCCGCGCCGAGCGCCTGCTGCAACCGCTCGATGGCCTCGACATGCGCCTCGGGCAGCTCGATCGCGACGAAACTCCGCATCTTCCCTCTCCCGAGCGCAGGCGCACGCGCTTTGCGCAAAAGAAAAGCGGCGCTCCGGTTCCCCGAAGCGCCGCCCTTAACTCTCTCTCAGCGTCAGCCGTAAAAGGCTTACTGCGCTTCCGAGATGAATTTCACCGCATCGCCGACGGTCTGAATGTTCTCGGCGGCGTCATCGGGGATCTCGATGCCGAACTCTTCTTCGAAGGCCATGACCAGCTCGACCGTGTCGAGGCTGTCCGCACCGAGGTCGTCGATGAACGAGGCGCTCTCAGTGACCTTGTCCTCTTCCACGCCGAGATGCTCCACGACGATCTTCTTCACGCGATCAGCGATGTCGCTCATGTCAATTCCTCAAAGTTTATAGGGCCTAGCCCGTTCATGCTTGCTCGAATACGAGCGTCTCAACCCGCGCGCCCCGGGTCAACCCGAAGACCGCAATTCAGAGCCGTGGCTTTTACGCCCGGCCCGTCTGCAGCGCTCTTAGCGATTGCCGTGGCCCATGGCAAGACGTTTCTCTATCCTATCAAAGGCCTTCGTGCCCTAGGGTCACAAAGACGTCAGGCCATCGTCCCGCCGCCATTGACGTGCAGCACCGCACCGGTGACGTAGCCCGCCTCGGGACTTGCGATGTAGCGCACCGCAGCCGCGATTTCTTCCGGCGTGCCCATGCGCCCGGCCGGGATACCCGACAGGATCGCGTCCTTCTGGGCCTCGGTGAGCTTTTCCGTCATCGGCGTCTCGATGAAGCCCGGCGCCACGCAGTTCACCGTCACGCCGCGCGTCGCGACTTCCTGCGCGAGCGATTTCGACGCGCCGACAAGACCCGCCTTGGCGGCCGCATAGTTCACCTGACCGGGATTGCCGGTCTGCCCGACCACCGAGGTGATGTTGATGATCCGGCCCCAGCGCGCTTTCATCATCGGGCGGAGAACCGCACGCATCAGGCGGAACGCCGCCGTCAGGTTCACGTCGATCACCGATTGCCAATCCTCGTCCGACATCCGCATCGTCAGCTGGTCCCGCGTGATGCCGGCATTGTTCACGAGGATATCCAAGCCGCCCATCGCCTCGATCGCCGCTTTCGGCAGCGCCTCGACCGATTCCGGATCGCTCAGATTCGCCGGGCAGACATAGGCGCCCTCGCCCAGCTCAGCAGCCAGTGCCTCGAGCGGCTCGACCCGCGTGCCCGACAGTGCCACCGACGCACCGCCCGCATGGAGGGCCCGCGCAATCTCGGCGCCGATCCCGCCAGAAGCCCCGGTGACAAGCGCGCGTTTGCCTTTCAGATCGAACATCATGCTACCTCTTATCTAAGTTGGCGCTCTCTTAGCAGCGAAAGCGCCGTTAGGGAACTCTAAGTGCCACACGCCATGGTTGCGCGCATCAAAGCGACAGGCGCATCGCGATCACAAACGTATGAAAAAGCCGACCAATTCGATTTCGAACCGGTCGGCCTGCGCTTCCTCTTGGCGGAAATATCCCAGGGGGTCCGGGGGAGGATCCCCCGGCGCGGCCCTCAGCCTTTCAGCGCAGCGATATCCTCCGGCGCGCCGACTGCGCGGCAGGTCACCTCTTTCGCGATCCGGCGGATCATGCCCGACAGCGCCTTGCCCGCGCCGATTTCCCAGATCTCGTCGACGCCCTGACCGGCCATCCACGCCACGCTCTCGCGCCAGCGCACCGAGCCCGTGACCTGCTCGACCAGCAGCTCGCGGATCAGAGCCGGGTCGCTCACCGCTTCGGCGCGGACATTGGCGACCAGCGGCACCACCGGCGCCTTGATCTCGACGCCCGCCAGCGCGGCATCCATCGCATCCGCGGCAGGCTGCATCAGCGCGCAGTGGAACGGGGCGGAGACCGGCAGCATCACGGCCCGCTTCGCGCCCGCTTCCTTGGCAAGCACCGTGGCGCGTTCGACCGCCGCCTTGTCGCCCGAGATCACGACCTGGCTCGGATCGTTGTCGTTCGCGGCCTGACAGACCTCGCCCTGCGCCGCCTCGGCTGCGACTTTCGACGCGGCCTCAAAATCGAGCCCGAGGATCGCGGCCATCGCGCCCACGCCCACCGGCACCGCCGATTGCATCGCATCGCCGCGCACGCGCAGCAGACGCGCGGTGTCGGCCAGGCTCAGCGAACCCGCCGCACAAAGCGCCGAATATTCGCCCAGCGAGTGACCCGCGACATAAGCCGCATCGGTGACTGCATGGCCTTCGGCCTCCAGCGCGCGCAAAGCCGCAATCGAGGTCGCCATCAGCGCGGGCTGCGCGTTGGCGGTCAGCGTCAGCTCGTCCTGCTCGCCTTCCCAGATGAGCGTGCTCAGCTTTTGCCCGAGCGCCTCATCGACCTCCTCGAACACCGCTTTCGACGCGGGATAGGCGTCGGCCAGTGCCTTGCCCATGCCGTTGACCTGTGCACCCTGACCGGGGAATACGAATGCGCGGCTCATGCCTGATCCTCCTGATTGATCTTTGGTTTCCCTTAGCGAGAAGGGCGCGGCGGGGCAAGTTTCGCTAAGCCTTGCCGATGATCCGCGCCGGGTTGCCCGCGACCGTAGCGCCCGCAGGCACATCGCGCGTCACGACGGCCCCCGCACCGATCAACGCACCATCGCCAATCGCAATCCCCGGCAGAAGGATAGCGCCGCCGCCGATCCAGACATCTTCGCCCATCCGCACGGGCCGCCCGAATTCTAGCCCCGTCCGGCGGGCCTCCGGATCGCGGGGATGATCGGCAGTCAGGATTTGCACCTTCGGCCCGATCTGCGTGCGATCGCCGATCGTCACCGCAACCACATCGAGAATGACACAGTCGTAATTCAGGAAGACCCCAGCCCCGAGCCGGATATTGCTGCCGTAATCGCAATGAAATGGCGGGCGAATGCGCGCGCCCTGCCCCACGTCCGCGAACAGCTCCGTCAGCAGCGCATGGCACTCTTCGGCACTGTGCCCGACGGTGGCGTTGAACCGATCCATCCACGCCGCGGCCCGTGCCACATCGGCTTCGATCTCCGGGCCCTCGGCGCGATACAATTCGCCCGCCAGCATCTTGTCCTTCTCAGAGCGCATGATCCCTCCCCGCCATCTCGCCGGATGATCCTGCCCCAGTCGCGCGCAAAGAAAAAGGGGCGCTGGATGCGCCCCTTCTCCTCAGTCCAGTTCGAGATGCGCGATCCCGTCGGAGCGCCGCCCGATCGAACGCCCATCCGCACCGATGGTCGCGCGCACGCGCCGCCGCATCGAGGAAAAGGCGGGGCTTTCAACCACATCGACCGGCTCGTCCAGCGCGATCTCGATGTCGTAATGGGTCGCGCCCTTGCGGCGCAGCGCATGGACGCGCCCGCTCACCGGATGGCCCAGATAGCGCCCGCGCACCGCGTCACCCAAGGCATAGCCCTTCGCTTGCGCTGCCGGTTCGGCACGTCGCAGCGCCGCCACCATCGTGTTCCAATCCGCATGACCCGCCGCCTGCGCGGTCAGCTCATAGGCTTTCGACAGCGCAACGGGATTGCCCGCGCGCGCCATCGCCTCGCTCAACCGGCGCGCCTGCGCCTTCACGTCTTTCACTGTCTTCACAGTCATTGTCTCGTCTCCACGGGGATGATCCACCGCTTCGGGGCCCGCATTGCCGAAGAGCCCCCGAAAGAACGGAGAGCGATCGTGAACCGGATTTCACCAAGGGTCACCCCCCGCGGGCGGCAGGCATCCGGCAGCCAAGGCCCGACAGATGGGCGGCGCGGGTGCGTCTGTCAAGGGATGCGGCTTTACCCTGCGTCCGCCGATGCGAAACCGCCATATCTCAGGCCCAAAGATATCTCTGGCCCAAAGCGAAAGGGGCGCCCGACCGGACGCCCCTTCCTATCACTGTCCCTCTCCCGTTTAGCAGGAGTAGTAGTACTTGTATTCCACCGGGTGGGGGGTGTGCTCGAACGCGTACACTTCTTCCCACTTCAGTGCGATGTAGCCCTCGATCTGGTCCTTGGTGAACACGTCACCGGCCAGCAGGAACTCGTGATCGGCTTCCAGCGTCTCGAGCGCTTCACGCAGCGAGGCGCAAACGGTCGGGATCGAGGCCAGTTCTTCCGGCGGCAGATCGTAGAGGTCTTTGTCCGAGGACGGGCCCGGATCGATCTTGTTCTTGATGCCGTCGAGGCCAGCCATCAGCAGAGCCGAGAAGCACAGGTAGGGGTTCGCCGACGGATCGGGGAAACGGGCTTCGACGCGCTTTGCCTTGGGGGATTCAGCCCACGGAATACGGACACAACCCGAGCGGTTGCGAGCCGAATACGCGCGCAGAACCGGAGCCTCGAAGCCCGGGATCAGACGCTTGTAGGAGTTGGTCGACGGGTTGGTGAAGGCGTTGAGCGACTTCGCGTGCTTCAGGATACCGCCGATGAAATACAGCGCTTCCTGCGACAGGTCGGCGTATTTGTCGCCTGCGAAGAGCGGCTTGCCGTCTTTCCAGATCGACATGTTCACGTGCATGCCGGTGCCGTTGTCGCCCGCGATCGGCTTCGGCATGAAGGTCGCCGATTTGCCATAGGCGTGCGCCACGTTGTGGATCACGTATTTGTACTTCTGGATGTCGTCGGCCTGCTTGGTCAGCGTCCCGAAGATCAGGCCCAGCTCGTGCTGGCACGAGGCCACTTCGTGGTGGTGCTTGTCGACCTTCATGCCCATGCGCTTCATGGTCGAGAGCATTTCCGAACGCAGGTCCTGCGCGTCATCCACCGGGTTGACCGGGAAGTAGCCGCCCTTGACGCCCGGACGATGGCCCATGTTGCCCATCTCGTAATCGGTGTCGGTGTTCCAGGCCGCGTCGAGCGCGTCGACCTCGTAGGAGACCTTGTTCATCGAGACCGAGAACTTCACGTCGTCGAACAGGAAGAATTCCGCTTCCGGACCGAAGAAGGCCGAGTCACCGATGCCCGAGGCGACGAGATAGGCTTCGGCCTTCTCGGCGGTGCCGCGCGGGTCGCGGGCATAGGGTTCGCCGGTGTCGGGCTCGACCACGGTGCAGTGCACACACATGGTTTTCTCGGCGTAGAAGGGGTCGATATAGACCGAGGACGCGTCCGGGATCAGTTTCATGTCGGACTGATCGATCGACTTCCAGCCCGCGATCGAGGAGCCGTCGAACATGAAGCCTTCTTCGAAGAAATCTTCGTCGACCTCGGTATGCATCAGCGTCACGTGCTGCAGCTTGCCGCGCGGATCGGTGAAGCGAACGTCGACGTATTCGACGTCTTCGTCCTTCATCAGTTTGAGAGCGTCCTTGATGCTCATGTCACATTACCCTTTCGTTGAGCTTGGGTTATCCCCGGACCCGCAACGAGGCCCGGCGGGAATGGCGGAAGTTACAGCGCGTCGTCGCCCGACTCGCCGGTGCGGATACGGATCGCCTGCTCCATCGGAGAGACGAAGATCTTGCCGTCGCCGATCTTCTCGGTGCGCGCGGCATTCGTGATCGCTTCGATGGCGGCGTCGACGAGGTCGTCGGGCAGCACCATCTCGATCTTCACCTTGGGCAGGAAATCCACGACATATTCGGCGCCGCGATAAAGCTCGGTATGGCCCTTCTGGCGCCCGAACCCTTTCACCTCGATCACCGAAAGGCCCTGAATACCAACTTCCTGAAGTGCTTCTTTCACTTCATCGAGTTTGAAGGGCTTGATGATCGCCTCCACCTTTTTCATGCCGCCGACTCCTCCGTCAGGTCTTCGTTCCGACCCCCTCAGACCACTTTCCCAAAGCCCCCGCAATCGGCTAGGCTGGACGGGAGCGAAAAGGGGATCGGAATTCCGAAAGCCGCGCCCGCAATTCGTGCAAGTAGCACAAAAAAGCAGCAGTTTGAAAACGATTCCTTTGAAGACCCGAGGACCATGCCCGAAATCCTGACCGCGAGCCAAATGCGCCAATGCGAACGCGCCGAGATCGAGAGCGGCGCGGTGACAGGCCTTGAATTGATGGAGCGCGCCGGTGAAAGCGTCGTCACGGCGATCTTCTCGCGCTGGCCCGATCCGGGGCCCTCGCAGGCGGTGGTTTTGTGCGGTCCGGGCAATAATGGCGGCGACGGCTATGTGATCGCACGGCTTCTGGCCGAGCGCGGCTGGACCATCGCCTGTTACGCCTATGGCGACCCGACCCGCCTGCCCCCCGATGCGCAGACCAATCACGACCGCTGGGCGCAGATTGGCGCGGTCCTGCCGTGGGACGATGCCGCGATCGAGGACCGGATCGACGATATGGAGGGCGGGCTGGTGATCGACGCTTTGTTCGGCACCGGCCTGACCCGTCCGATGCCCGACGACACGGCCAAGACATGGCGCGGGATTTACCCGCGGCGCTTTTCCAATCCCTCGGGACCGCGCCCGCGCTTTGTCGCGGTCGATATTCCCAGCGGGATTTCCTCGGATAGCGGGCGCAATCTCGGCGGCGCTTTCCCTGCCGATCTGACCGTCAGCTTCCACCGCGCGAAATGCGGCCATTACCTCGATCCCTCGGATGGGCCCGACCGGCCCGGCGGCGGCGCGTCGATGCGCGGCGATCTGGTCGTGACCGATATCGGCCTGCCGCAGGATGCGATTGCGGGCGCCGCACGCCTGATCGACCGCCCGTCGCATTTCCTGATGAAGCAGACCGGCCACAAATACAGCCACGGTCATGCGCTGGTGCTCTCGGGTGGTGCCGGCAAAGGCGGGGCTGCACGGATGGCGGCGCGCGCGGCGCTCAGGATCGGCGCGGGGCTGGTGACACTCGCCTGCCCGCCCAAGGCGCTGGCCGAGAATGCCGCCCATCTCGACGCGATCATGCTGAGCGCCCTACCCGACGCCTATTCCTTGCGCGGGATGCTGAGCGATGAGCGGCTAAACGCGCTCTGCCTCGGCCCCGGTCTGGGTATGGCCCGCGCGCAGGAGATGGTGCCGGCGGCCCTTTGGGGCAAACGGGCGACGGTGCTGGATGCCGATGCGCTCAGCACCTTTGCCGAGGATCCGAGCGTGCTCTTCGGCCAGCTTCACGCGACCTGCGTGCTGACCCCGCATCCGGGCGAATTCAAAAAACTTTTCCCCGATCTGGCCGAGAAACTGTCAGGCGACGATCCAAGCTATTCCAAACTGGACGCAACCCGCGAAGCCGCTGCGCGCGCGGGCTGCACGGTGCTGCTCAAAGGGGCGGATACCGCGATTGCGGGCACCGACGGGCGCGTCGCGCTGCATTCGGCGACGCAGGATCGCGCGGCGCCTTGGCTTGCGACCGCGGGCGCGGGCGATGTGCTGGCGGGGTTGATCGCGGGGCTACTTGCGCGCGGGTTCAAACCCTTCGACGCCGCGACCTCCGCCGCCTGGCTCCATGTCGAGGCCGCGCGCCACTTCGGCCCCGGCCTGATCGCCGAAGACCTCCCCGAAGCGGTCCCGCAGGTGCTGCGCGCGCTGATGGCGCAGGGCTGAGGCCACCCGCGCGCCCGGCTGCCCGCGCAGCTTTTTCGACCTGTCTCGCGCAAAATTGACATCAATCAATGATGCCCCTCACCGCGTCGTGAAAATGAACCCGGGGATACGCAACTTTGGGGTATTGGCGTGGGACTTTCATCTTCGGGCGCGCGGTCGGAAATGCGGCGCGCTTTTTCCGGGAGCCGGGGGCTGATCGGCTCGGCTGTTCTGTTCAGCTTTTTCACCAATCTTCTGCTTCTGACCGGGCCGCTTTTCATGCTGCAGGTCTATGACCGGGTGATCGGTTCGCGCTCGGAAGAGACGCTGGTCGCGCTGTTCGGCCTCGTGGTGTTTCTCTACCTGTTCTACACCATTCTGGAATTCGTCCGCGCCCGCGTAATGGCGCGGGTCGGCGCACGGCTTCACGCCAATCTCTCCGACCGGGTTTTCCGCGCCTCGCTGGAGCGCGCGGCACTCGGGCGCACCGACAAGGGCGCGAGCGCGCTGCAGGACCTCGATGCGGTGAAAACCGTCTTCGCCTCGCCGGTACTTCTGTCGCTGCTGGACATTCCGTGGACGCCGGTCTTCGCCGCCGCGATCTTCATCTTCCACCCGCTTCTGGGCTGGCTGGCGCTGGCGGGCGGTGCGCTTTTGATCGTGACCTCGCTGCTCAACCACTGGCTCACCCAGACCCGCCTGACCGAGGCGCAGGGCACCTCTTTCGCGGGCAACCAGATCGCGCGGCAGGTCGAGGACGGGGCCGACTACCTCTGGGCGCAGGGCATGGGAGAGACCATGCGCGCGCGCTGGCAGGACACCCAGACCGAAGGTCAGCGCAAGATGCTGCGTGCGGCCGACTGGACCGGCGCGTTCGGCGCCTTCTCAAAGGGCTTCCGGATGCTGCTGCAATCGGCGGTGCTGGCCGCAGGTGCCTATCTGGTGCTGCAACACGAGATGACGGCGGGCGCGATCATCGCGGGCTCGGTCCTGCTGGGCCGCGCGCTCGCCCCGGTCGAGCAGGTGCTGGGCCAATGGACGCTGCTGCACCGCGCGCGCAACGGCTGGGCCGCGCTGCGGGCGTTTCTGGGCTCCGTGCCCGAGGCGCGTAAGCCGACCGAACTGCCCGCCCCGACGGGCGATCTGTCGGTGCGCGGCGTCTCGGTCTCGCGCAGGCGCGGCGAGCGTCCGATCCTGTATAACGTGAGCTTCGATGTCGCGCCGGGTGAAGCCATCGGCGTGATCGGCAAGAGCGGCTCGGGCAAGACGACGCTGGCGCGGGCGCTTGTGGGCCTCGTCTCCCCCACCGCGGGCGAAGTGCGCCTCGCCGCCGCCAAGCTCGACCAATACAGCCCCGAGCGGCTGGGCCAGTTCATCGGCTACCTGCCGCAGGTGGTGAAAACCTTCGACGGCACCATCGCCGAGAACATCGCGCAGATGGCCCAATCGCCGGATGCCGAGCGGGTCGTGGCCGCCGCAAAGAAAGCGCATATCCACGAGATCATCCTGCAACTGCCCAAGGGCTACGACACCCATATCAGCGCGCGCGATGCGCAGCTCTCGGGCGGCCAGCGCCAGCGGCTGGGTCTGGCCCGTGCGCTTTACAACGATCCGGTGCTTCTGGTGCTCGACGAGCCGAACTCGGCACTCGACTCCGAGGGCTCCGAGGCGCTGAACGCCGTGGTGAAGGCGATGACCGAGGAAGGCAAATCGGTCGTGCTGATGACCCACCGCACCAATGCGATCAAGGCCTGCTCGCGCCTTGTGATCCTCGAGAGCGGCCAGATCACCGCGCAGGGGCCGCGCGACGAGGTCATCCAGTCGATGATCAAGAACGCGCAGGACGTGCAACGCATTCTGACGATGAGGGCCGAGAAATGAGCAAATCCTCCGATTTCGCAAATAGCCGACTTCTGCTCGTCGCTGGCTTCGGCGCGATCACCCTCCTTGTCGGCGGCATGGGTGCCTGGAGCGTCGGCGCGAAGATCAACGGCGCGGTCGTGTCCCGCGGCGTGGTCAAGGTCGAGAGCGAACGGCAGGTGATCCAGCACCCCGACGGCGGCGTCGTGGGCGAAATCCTCGCCCATAACGGCGATCAGGTGCATGCGGGCGACGTGCTGCTGCGCCTCGACGGGACCTTCCTGCGCTCGGAGCTTGCGATCGTGCAGGCGCAGCTTCTGGAAATCGCAGTGCGCAAGGCGCGGCTGGCCGCCGAACGCGACGATCTGGCAAAGGTCGATTTCACCGTCCTGCCGGACTTCCCGATGCTCGATCCCGAACAGGTCGCCCAGCAACGCGAGGGCCAAAGCAACCTCTTTGCCGCGCGTCAGGCGACGATGGCCAAGAAGATCAACCAGCTGCGCGAGCAACAGCAGCAGATCGAAAAGCAGATCGAAGGCGTCGAGGCGCAGCGCGTCTCGCTGATGGAACAGCTCGATCTCGTGTCGCAGGAGCTGGAGGACAAGCAGAGCCTTTACGAGCGCAAGCTGATGGAAGCCTCGCGCGTGCTCGCCACCCAGCGCGAACACGCCAAGCTGACCGGCGAAATCGGGCGGCTGAACTCGGTCATCGCGGAAGCCCGCGTGCGGATCTCGTCGCTCGAGATCGAGGTCGTGGGCCTGTCCGAGGATCGCCGCGAGGCGGCGATCACCCAGCTGCGCGACCTGCAATATAACGAGATTTCGCTGGTCGAACGCGAGACCACCCTGCGCGAGAAGCTCGCGCGGCTCGACGTGCGCGCGCCGGTCGATGGCGTGGTGTTCGGCTCGCAGGTCTTCGCGCTGCAATCGGTCATCCAGCCCGCTCAGCCGATGATGTTCCTCGTGCCCAGCGATCAGCCGCTCTACGTCTCGGTCCGCGTCGATCCGACGAGCATCGATCAGGTCTATTCCGGTCAGCAGGTCTCGCTGCAATTCTCGACCTTCAATCGCCGCACCACGCCCGCGATCCCGGCCGAGGTGCTGCGGGTCTCGCCCGACGTGCAGACCGACGAGGCGAACCGCGAGACCTATTACGAGGCGACGGTGGAGCCCGACCCGGAAGCGCTGGCCTCCCTGCCCGAGGTCAAGCTGATGCCCGGCATGCCGGTGGAAGCCTTCCTCAAGACCGACGCGCGCACGCCGCTGTCCTACCTGACCCAGCCGCTGACGATCTATTTCAACCGCGCCTTCCGGGGGGAATGAGGGAGCATCTAGCCTCCCCTAGGCAGCGTTACTAACGATCAAGATGAACGGCCCGGCGGATACCTCGCCGGGCCGTTTTCGTGATCGATGGCAGAGCGTTGCGCCACGAGGGAGGAAAGAGAAAGGCCCGACGGATCGCTCCGCCGGGCCCTTCCGGTACCACTGATGAAAGTGGGGTCGGTCAGGGCGTTTGCGTGGTGATGAACGCTCCGGTGAACGCATCGTTCGTCACCCCGTCATCAAGCGTGCCGTCTGCATAGCCAGCAATATTGTCGGGCAGCGTTGCTCCGCTCCCGCCGACGAATTCGCCGTCGAGCAAAATCGAGGTGGTGTAATCGGTGCCGCCGTTGGAGAGCGTCCCATCGAGGCTGCCTCCGAAGGTATCGGCCGTCCCGACAACGCCGCTATCGGTGATCGTCCCGCCGGAAAGCGTAAGCGAGCCGGTATAGGCGTCCTTCGTCGAGTGCTGGAAATTCGTCGCCGAGCCGGTGACCGTCCCGCCCGAGAAATTCGCGTCGAGCGATAGCTCGCCGATTAACGTCCCGCCGCTGTCAAGGTCGCCCTTGACGTAACCGGTGTAGCTGGCCGTACCCGAATTCGGCACATCGTCGCGTCCGCCAGTCACATCCCCGGTACTCAGATCCACGACCCCAGCCGCCGCCGTATCGGCGCGCGCCACGAGTTCCGCATAGGTGGGGGCGGTGTTGACCGTGGTTCCGCTGCCGCCGCAGGCCGAGAGAGTGGCGGCCGCAGCCGCCAGTGCAATGAAAGTTACTTTGTTGTTCATTCGTATTGTCCTTCTAGAAACCCGGATCAGACGCTCACGAGCGTCATGTCGGCGACAAATTGATCGACGGTTGTGAAATCATCCTCGGTGATCAGGCTCACATCCACATCGCGCAGGATCATCCGGTCGTCACCTGCGGTGATTTGAGTGCCCGTCGTGCGGTAGCTGGTGATCTCGAGGTCGGCGAAGGTCAGCCCCCCGTCGAGTGCGATCATGTCGACCCCGTCTTCGAAGTCGTAGACGATGTCGAGCGTGGTGCCCTCTGCGAAGACGAACCCATCCGCGTCCAGACCGCCATAGAGACGGTCGAGCCCGGCACCCCCGTCGAGCAGGTCGGTGCCCGCAAGGCCGTAGAGGATATCGTTTCCGCCCAGCGCCGTGATGATGTCGTCGCCCGGGGTCCCCATCAGCGTCTCGCTCGCATCGGTGCCGATGATCTCGTTGGGGCCCGTTGTGCCCGGATCATCGCCCGCACCCGGGTTGGCCAGAAGGAAGTCTTCCTCCATGACGAGCCCTCCGCTCGGCCCGAGATCGCCAGCCACGTCGGTCAGCGTTGCGATCAGAACCGGCTCGGCGCCGATTTCGGCCCCATCCGTATCGAGGTAGATTTCAAGATTGGTCCCATTCACCACTTGCGAGATGTTGTCGGCAAAATTCGTGTCCGAGACGCCCAGCCCGATCAGGCCGATCGCATCGGTGCCAACTTCGAAATCGCTGATCGTGCTCGCGGTCAGCGGCACGCCCTCGACCGAGGAGCCGTAGGTGAGGACGAAGAGATCGGTGCCCGCGCCGCCCGTGAAGGCGTTCGAGCCGATCCCGACAAGGAAATCATTCCCGTCCGTGCCGACGACATTGGCCCCCACCGCATAGGGCGTGACCAGTTCGTAATCCATCAGCAGCTCGGCGCTGTAGATCGTCGCGGGTTTGATATCGCCCTTGATGTAGACCGCCATATCGAAGCCGTCGGAATAGTTCATCCCGTTGACAGACACCTCGCCGGGCTTGTCCTGCCAGCCCGAGCTGACCGAGAGCGGCTGGGCGGGATAGCCCCAATCGAGCAGGTTGATCACCGTCTGGGTCTCTGCGCCGACCTCGTATTTCACCTCGTCATTGGTGGGAGGCGGCTCGTCGCTCGGGTCGATCGGGATCACCACCGAGGGCAGATCCTGCCCATATTTGTCGGTCTTCAGACGCCAGCGCGGACCGCTATCGGCATATTCGGTGCCATCTTCGTTCAGCACCGGCTCGAAGGGTTCGCGGTCCATCGTGGTGTACCACGCGTTGGTGAAGCCCGCCGCTCCATCCTCGGCCCCGATCGTCGCGAGATCGCTCGCTGCCCATTGCTGCGCCAGAAGATCGTCGCGCAGGATCGTGCCCGCCTCGTAGAGCGTGCCATCCCCCGCATAGTAGTCATCGGCGGTGATCCAGACCTCACGGGCACCCTGCCCGTCAAGGTTGTAGTCCGGCACGATGATATATTCCGGCAACGTGCCGATCGCGGCCTCGTTCTCGAAATCCTCGGGACGGATCTGGTCGTTGGGGTTGTTGGTGATCGTATGATGCACGACCAACTCGGCCTCGGTCACGTGGTAGATGTTACGCAGCGAGGTGTAGGGGTTGTACTCGCTCCACTCGTCGGGCAGGTCCATCGTCGCTTCAAGACGCACATCATTAGGCTTCTTGATCGTGTTACCCCAGCGATAGAGCAGCTTTCCGTCATCCTTCAGCGTCACCGAGTAGTCGCTGCTGACCGCGATATTGCTGTCGATCTCGGTCTCGTTGGCAGAGAGGATATCCTTGATGTCGACCTTGCCGTCACCATTGGTGTCGGTGATCGTGATGCCTTCATATTCTCCCTCGAGCAGGCCGCGCACCGACTTCCCATCATATTCACCGCCGACGATGAAAAGCTCGTCGTCGAGCGGATAGAGCGCCTCGGTATCCCCCGGGAAACGCTGGTCCGACAGGATGTTCTGCATCACGACGTAATGCTCGGTCGAGGCCTTCACCGTGTTGCCGCCCAGACCCGCGAGCCAAGTGCCGTAGACGGCGGGCGTCTTGAACGTGTCGGTGGGTGAATCCGAGATCACGAGACCAAGCTGATTGCCCTCGGAGTCGTAGATATCGCCCGCCCAACCCTCGGCATAGTCGCCATCGAGCTCTTTCTGCTCGGCATTCTGAAAATCACTGACGTAATAGCCGAATTCACTGTCGATCGGATAAAGCGTCACCCCCTCCTTGGTGATCTTGGAATCCTCGGGATCGTTCGGATCGTCGACGGTATCGAAGACCGCCTGCGGGTCTCCGGAGTTCCCGACCGTCATCCCGTCGAAGGTCACCGTGATATCCGCTGTGCTGAAAACATGCGACGAGCGGAACATCGGGTCGGTGTTCAGCGGTTCGTCCCAATCGTCGACGTTACTCGGGTCAATTTGTGTCGCCATATCTGCGTCCCCTCTATCCATATGAGCGAACCGATGACCCCTCAGGCACCTGCCCTCCCGTCATCCGCCGCGTCCCCACGTCAAATGGCGTCCAGTCAGGAAATAGAGACTTATCCATCTGATTTCACTGCGAATTTACCGTCAGCCACGACTCACATTCCCGTGAGTTCTTCGTGATTCGCATTGATGTGTGTCAACGAAATCGAGAGGAGATGGGCAGCGTGGCGACTTAGTCGCAGAAATCGCAATATTTACAGATGAAAGCCCCAAACCGGGGCGCGAGGTCAGAAATTCGACTGCAGTCCGAGCCGCAATTTCACCTGCGAGCTGTCGTAGAAATCGACATTGGAGCGGGTCTCTTCGCCCTCCAGCCGCAGGGTTGGCGAGATGCCGTAGAAGTCGAGCTTCGGGAACCCGAATTGCAGCGCCAGCCGCCCGCGCGTGTCGCGCCGTGCGCCGGGCCCGTAAAGCGTCGCGTCATAATCGCGTCGCTCCAGTTCCAGCGCCGCGCCGACGGTGACGGTCCCGGCCAGCGGCTTGGCGAAATCGTAAGACACGCCCGCAAGCATCGCCCGATGATCGATCTCGACCGCCTCCGAGGACGCGTCGCGCAGGGCAAAGGACAGCCCCAGCCGATCCCCTCCCTCAAGCCGCCGGTGATGGCTCAGGCTCGCGGTGACGACATTCGCCGAATTGCGGAAACTGTCGAGGCGCAACTGCCGTTCGCCAGAGAGCGTCACCTGCGTGAGCGAACGCCGCGGATCGCCCCACTGCGCGCTGCCCGAAACCCGCAGATAGTTGCTCAGATCGTCGCCGCCATACCAGTTCTTGCCCGCGAGAAGATCGAGGCGATAGCGCAACGGTGCATCGGCCGGGCTGAGCGCCTGCCCCAGCGTCACCTCGACCGCGTTGAACGCGTAATCCGAGCCACGCGCATCGGGCACCGAGTCCTTCGCATCGCCCGACAGCACCACCTGTTTGGTGTAGATCTGCGCCCCGAAACTCGCGGGCAACTCCCCAAACCCTGCGAATTTGTAGCGCGCCTTCAGCGACAGCGAAATCTCGTAGCCCGACAGCGCCTTCGCATCGGGATTGAGCGTGAAGTCGATACCGCCGATATCGACCGTATCCGCGAGACTGCCATTGTTGACATTGCTCGACGCGCCCGCGTCGAAATTCACCGAGAAGCTCCACGGATTGGCCGCGGACAGGACGCGATAGTCCCGCACGCTCGACGCGCGCACCGCATCATTGGGCGCCATTTCGATCGCGCGGCGTTGCCAGAGCTGGGCTGCGAACGGATGCCCGAGATCGTAGCTCGCCGCCGCCATCTCGACCGCGCTGACATATTTTTCCTGCTGCGTCCGGGCCTGCGCATTGGCGCGGGTGGCCGCCGCCTTCGCGCCTGCCGCGTCGCCCTGCCCCCGCAGCGCCCGCGCCAGCACGACAAGCGCGCCCACATCGTCTGGATTGCGCGCCAAGCGCGCGCGCGCCGCTGCCTCCGCCGCGGGCCAATCGCCCGACCGCAACACCTGCAACAGCGCCGCGTCGGTGATAGCACCAGCGACGGGAGCCTCCGCGACCGCGGGACCGGGCCCCAAGACAAGCAGCAGAGCCATCGCCCCGCCGCACAGAAAACGCCAGGCGCACCGCAGTTTGCGCCCGTCGATATGGCCTTCGGTCATCGTCACCCCTTTGAGGTCGCGCGCCCCAGACAATGCGGGCGGCGAGATGCATCAGCCCCTCGCCGCCCGTGTCAGATTATTGCGACGCTTGCTCGCGCGAGCGATCCTGGTCTTGCGTATTGGTGTGGGTGCCCGAGGTGTCCGTGGTGGCGGTCGAGGTGCCCGCCGGAGCGGTCATCGCCTCATCGGTCATGTCGGAAGCTGCCGGACCGGTCATCGTCTCGCAGCCAGCCAGAGCCGCAGTCACGCCAAGAATGATAAGCAGGTTTTTCATCTGTCTCTCCTTTGTTGCAAGATATTTTACCGTGACTGTTCAGCGTGATTCTTTGATGCCGATCAACGTGCTACCCGTGCCGCGCGATTTTTCCTGCAACTTCATGATGAGAGGCGCAGAAAAGACCGGCACAATCCCGGCTTTTCGACCTCGTAGCTCTCGCATCCCGATCTGACCCGGACTAGAATCCTTCCCGCGACAGGGAGAGGAGACGCATGAACGAGCATCCGAAATCCGGACAGCCGGTCGAGATCGAGGGCGTGGTGGCGCAGGGCAAATTGCAGCGCCTGCTCGACGTACTCCCGGAGGATTTGCGCAGCGAGATGATGCCGCTCTGGCAAAGCATTCGCTTTTCGCCGGGCGATGTGCTGATCGAAGACGGCGAGGTCGCGGACCGGATTGGCTTCGTGACCGACGGGTTTCTCGCGATGTCGAAAACCCTGCAGGACCGGCACCGCCACATCATCGGGCTGATCACGCCGTCGGACATGTTCGGGCGCGCCTTCAACGGCCCCTCCGGCTACCGGATCGAGGCGCTCAGCGACGGGGCGGTTCTGACCTGCGACCGGCAGAAATTCGAAGCGATCATCGCCCGCTCGCATGAGGCGGAGCGGTTGTTCCTGCTGAGCATTCTCGACGAGCTCGACGCCGCGCGCGAGTGGGTGATGGTGCTGGGCAGCTCGAAAGTCGTCGAGCGGCTCGCCTCGCTCCTGATCATCCTGAGCCGCCACAAATACCGGACCCTGGAAGGCACCGCGCATGCGCCCATCCAGCTGAACCTGCATATCCATATCAAGCGGGTCGATATAGCGCATCTGCTGGGCACCTCGCCGGAATCGCTGAGCCGGGCGTTTCACCAGCTCGAGCGCACGGGCGCGATCCGGATCGTCACGCCTTACGATGTCGAGCTCGCCAATCTGGAGAGGCTTATCGAAATCTCGGGAAATTCGCTGGAGATGCGCGACGAGTGAGCGCGCTCAGTGGTGCACGATCTCCTCCAGCCCTTCGGACAGGGCCTCGAGGTCGTTCAGGCGGAATTGCCTAGCGTTCAGGATATCGATCAGCCCGTCTTTCTGGAACTGATGCAGCGAGCGGCTGACCGTCTCCTGCGTCGTGGCGATGAGATCGGCGATGTCCTGACGCGGCAGGAGCATCGTCAACACGCCACCCCCGTCAGGCAGGGCTTTCCAAGGCATGATACTGGGCGCCAGCAGCAGCAGCGCGCGCAGTCGGCTCGCAGGTCCATAGGCGCCCAGTAGCAAGCTCAACCGCCGCGCTTTCTCGGTCCAGTTTTCCGCCTGATGACACAGGGCCCGGCGCAATTCGGGCTCCTGCTCAATCAGCTGAGCGAAGTTCGCCGACTCGAACAGGCAAAGTCTGGTGTCGATCACGGCTTCGATCGCGGTGTCCCGCGTGCCCCGGATGATCTGCCCGATGCTGTCGCCCGGAACGACGAGCCCCGTGATCTTGCGACGCCCCGCGAGCGAATGGCTCTGCATCCGCAACATGCCGCTCTGAACCAGCGCGATGTGGTGGCAGGTGACATCTTCCTCGCACAGCCGGTCATTGGCCGCGACGGAGATCGCGCGCGCCCGTTGCGCGACCCTGGCGAGGGTTCGATCCGAGAGGGATCCGCAAACGCCATGGTTACGTCCAGCGCAACCCGCGCAATGCAAGATCGCCTCTGCATTTCGCAAAGGTGCCGTCATCAAAATCTCCGAACAGATTTAACCACGCGTTTCGCAGCGAAACTGCGTACTCGTCCCCTAGTGCATAATAAGACTATGCAAATGACATATCATCCTGTCAACATAAGCGCGTGATCAGGTACGTTTATGTCAAATCACTATCGCAGATGTGACGAGACGACGCCTCGCAACCCTCTGAGACTTATGAAAATTGTCGGAAATTCCGCGTCGATCAGGCGTCGACGCTTGCCACTGCGGCGGCCATTTCCACGCCATCGACATAGATCACTTCGGCCGTCTCGAATTCCAGCACGAAGAGCCGCGCGCGGCCTTGGCCCAGCGTGACATAGTGGCCGTCGACGACAGATTGCGCTGGCAGAAGCGCCTCGCGCTTGCCGTAGATCACCTGCACCCGCCAGTCGCGCATCATCAACTGCGCGCCCTGCGCAATCAGAAGTGGCGCCCCGGGCCGGTCATGGCCAAGCGCGCCGGGCGAGATGCGGATCAGCGCGCCCACATAATCGCCCGCCCGCAACGCCTTGAGCTTGCATGTCCCGCTGCGCGTCACGATCCGGTCGCCGGGTTCGAGAAACTCGATCGGGATGGCCCCGTCGAGCGTGTAGACCCGCGCCCCGGCGGCGATCCCCGCGCTGAGATCCGGCTTCGGCTTGCGCGCCTCGGGCGGCGATACGCGCTCTGTCACGTTCGGGCCAGCCGGGCCCGGCAATGCGTGGCGTGGATTGGATTCGATGATCTGGCGGAGCATGGCCATGCCATCCCCCCGCCCTGGTGCCTGTCCCATGGCGATACCTGCTCTTGCCTACTCGTAACTTCGGCGTCTGACGCGCCTTTGGGTACAGGCTAACCCTCACCATCTCGTTAAGACGAGCAAAATCGCATCTTCCTCTTTCCGAGCCCGCAGGCTGTTGCTATTACGCCCCTGATGCGGGTGTGGCGGAATTGGTAGACGCACTTGGTTTAGGTCCAAGCGCCTTTGGCGTGGGGGTTCATATATGGGGCTGAAGGAAGCTACTTTTTATGAACCCGTAGAGGGGACATGGCGAAATTGGTAGACGCGCAGGATTTAGGTTCCTGTTGAGCAATCAGTGGGGGTTCAAGTCCCCCTGTCCCCACCAATAACCTATTGTTTTAATTGCATATTTTTGACGCAGAGCAAGCAAGTGCTTTGACGATCCAAAGCCCCCCTCGATCGCGATCTCATGGCCAACACCGTCTGCAACTCAGGCACAGGCACGCGGAGGGAGGAACAAAACGGAAATAGTGGTTTACACCATGTAGGTGGCAGCCTACTTTCTACTCCAACGAGACGTGAAAGTGGGTTAAAATGGCGCTTCCGGTCACCTACCACGTCATACGCTCCATGCCATCGCCGCTCATGGCATCAGAGCATGTCCCGGTCATCATCGTCGATGAAGAAGACGGCCTCATTCTGAGGGAAGCGCACGACTTTTTTCATGATGAACGCTATAGCGAACGCAGTCATACTTGGCGTTTGGGTGTAGCTAAGACCATTGGCCTCTTTTACGACTTTTTCAAAGCGTCAGAAATCGATGATTTCGGAAAGGGGCTGAGCAAAAATCAACTCGTCCGAAATTTTCTTCTTGCACTCCTGAGAGGGACAATACTGCAAGATGGCAGTGACTTCACCGGGCTACGCTGGAAGCCATGCAGCCCCGAGGTCTATGCTACCCGGAAGTCCCACCTCAGGTTGTTTCTCAACGCTCTACAGGACCTGACTGACGAAGAAGCCATCATTCCAACTCGGTTTAGCCAGGCATCCATCAGTTCGCGAGCCCTTGAGTATAGCAAAGCAAGATCGATCCTATTTCATATAGGAACACCGAGGCAAAGCTCCGGCGAACGCAGCTATGGCGATCGATCCATCGGAGTGAGGCGAAAGTGCGCAGGCTTCGACCCACAGGCATTGATAAAACTTCTGGAAGTCGGGTGCCGTCGACGCAGGTCAATCCCAGACTTTTATGATAAAAATGGCAAGCCTACGCTGGCCAGCGAGTTCAACCTCAATTTGCTCATGGCCATTATCTTGATGGCGGGTGGCGGACTAAGGCAGTCAGAACTCTTTCACATATTTCTTGAGGACGTCCATCCCGATAAGATCTGGATGTATCATCCCGAGCACGGTTTAGATCGGAAATCAAGGAGGCGAGCTGATATCCTCAGAGATCAATACGGCCTTCTCCCCAGGAATAGGATCAGTGGAACTCAGAAGGCCGGGTGGAAGAAATTTCTAATCACCGACGCCGCAAGAAATCGGTCACCGCTGTTCCTTCTGCCTTACTACCACGAACTATTCTACAAAACTTTCCACGAGTATAGGCGTCATATCTACCCTTCGAACCCAGCACATCCGTATTTGTTTGTATCCACAGACGCTCGATATTACGGGCAGCCGTGGACCATCCAAGGCCTAAAAGATGCCTTCAAATCTGCAATGAAGAAGGCGGGTATAGAGCAGTCGAAATTTGATGATACCAATATTCATGCCTTTAGGCATGGCTACGGCCAGGCGCTCGTGTCAATGCAATTATCGCCACTCTATATACAAGAGGCTATGCACCATCTCAGTATTGAAAGCCAGAAAGTATATACTCGGCCAAGCGATGGTGCAGTGAACGCAGAACTACAAGCCGCTGCGGAGCGCATGCAAGCACAAAGAAATGGTAAATACTCAGACCTTCCGGCTCTCGAAGCCCCTGACCTGCTCGGCGGAAGATACAAAAGTGATCCGGCCGGAATATTTACACCACAGGTCCTGGGGAGGAACAATGACCGAGTATAAGCATGTAACCGCGTCTGTTGAAGTTGTCGGCAAGGCAAAAATCAACCTCAGCAAAACGCGACTTTTCGTAGACGAGAATGCTAAAGGTTGGGCGACTGCAAACAAGCTTGTAAAGCACGAACTCTGCAAGGACGGCGATAAGTCATTCTACAAGGTTAAATCCAGAAGATTTTTGTGGAAAGAATACTTTCATAATTCGAGCGAGGTTAACAATCTCGACTTCTGGGAGGAAGTTCTGGAAGACATATCGAATAGGGAAAAACTCGACGTCCATCATGAGGTGAAGGAAGACATTCGAAAGACTCTCATCGAGGTCATTGGGCATTACCTAAACGCTAATTGCGTTCTCCTGCCCATGGTGCCACCAAGATCGACGGATGCCCCTGGTTGGCACGCACATGAAAAGCCCAAGATTTACGGCAATCCCTACGAGACGCTCTTTAAGTGGTATCGTGATACATGCTCAGAAACCAAACGCCGGTATAAACGCGCCGGGGCCAGGCATCGGCTGATGTTTTCGAGTGTTCGCCTGCCGGATTTCGACGCATATGTCGAAGCTGTCGATGAGAAGATTTCTTACGGCCTAAAAGAGGCCGGGATATCTGGCGACGAAATGTCGGATTGCCGTCGATATCTGCAAGTTCTCGCCTCCAAATGCACAGTAGAAAGCGGAAGAAAGCCTTTTACCACATATTTGAGCGCGAGCGGCTCAATGCGCTCTCTCGCGAAGACGAGAGTTTTTACTGAGGTAATGGAGGACATGCCGAGTCATGACCCCATTCTCGTGATGAGGAGATATGTCGAAGCCCGGCTTACCGAACTGGACATAATGCACAAAGACGAATGGTTGGCTGAGATTGTGAGGTGGGTGTCGACACTCACTCACACTAACATCCTGTCACAATATACTGATGTTGTCTTTTTGTGTGAATGGATGTCAGAAAATGGCCTAAAGGATGAAAGGTCATGCCAGATCACCCGCCCGATGCTCATCAAGGCGGTCAATGAGGCGCGCGATTCCGTCTCGTTCTTCGAATTCCTGAAGTCTCGGGTCGAAAGTCGGAACGCCAAATCGAGGATCGTGCGAAATCTGGTTGATTTCTTTACTCATAGTAGCGACGGGTGGCTGGAAAGAGACGGACAAGTCACGCATCCTCCGCTAAACGAATCTGACAAGAAACGGTTTGCTGACACGAGTGCAAGTGAACGCGGGAAGTCTAACAAGCCGGTTCTGCCTCGGCGTATTATCGAGTTAGCCAAGCAAATCCTCATCGAGGATGATTACGCTTTTTCGCGGAGGTTTGAAGATCAGCACATCAATATGGCACGGGGTGGCGACTCCGCGGCTGAATTGTTCGTCCCAACTATCAGTAATCTTCTGTATCTCATTCTCTCTGTGCCGATTAGAACGGCTCAAGCTGTCATGCTCGACAGCGGAGAAGCAGATGAGGTCATCGTTTCACTGGATGGGGAAACGTTCAAAAACAAGCATCCACTCGCACGCAAAGGAAGAAGGTTGGGCTATGCTCGCCGCTTCGCAGGAACGAGCCCGGGAACGCAATTCTGTGGTCTATTTGTTAGCACCAATAAAGAGGCGGTGCATAAGCAAAAAGGATATGAGATCCCATTTCACGACGCAAAGCTGATGGAGGTTCTTGCGTCCCAGCGGCTTTTCCAAGAGCAATATAACCCAATCGATATTATGGTCGATAGGAGCCTGCTCAGTTTCAAGGATTGGCGCTACAATGGAGCTCATGCCGATCAACTTGAAAAATACACATATTTGTTTCGGGACATCACCAAGGGCTCAAGGCGGTGGGATCTCCCCGGTCGGAACGACATCAACAAGCACTGGCTCCGCTTGTTGCAGGAAATACAGTTGCGTCTTGAGGCCGAGGGAACTCCTGTGCGGCTGGTCTGGGAGGACAGCAACGGCAGACTCAAAACGGAGTTCACACTTCATTCGCTCCGTGTAAGCAATATCACGCATTTCATTGAGGCCGGCGTTCCTCTCCATGTGCTCGCAGAGTTCCTCTCTGGTCACCAGACATTGGTAATGACGCTCTACTACACCAAGCTCGGACCAAGAAAGATCCACGAAATAATTTCTGAGGCATCGAAGAACTTCGTAGATTCCGATGAGGACGAATTCTTTGATAAGCTTCGTGAGATGTCTGATGATATGCTCAGAGAGAACCTCGTAGGAAGGGATGATGGCTTCGCGCTTCTACCGAGCGGTGATCCCGGCCTGTGGCATGTGGATATCGACGGCATCTGCACCGCCGGGAAAACCATGTGTGAACAAGGTCTTGAGCGGAAGGACCCAGAGACTGCGATCGTCACCTATGAGAAAATCCATCCAGACGGGTTCAACTGCGCACTATGCCGATTTTACGTTACCGGACCCGCATTTCTCGCGGGCCAAGTGACCGTCGCGAACTCGCTATTCTATGCGATCCGACAGCGAAGTGAGCAGCAGGAGGAAATCTACCAGCGCGTTAAGGGTGCGCGGGCTCGTGGGAATAACAGGGCTGCTCGCAAAGAGCAGGACTATCTCGATAAGGTCACGATCGAACTGGAAGAACGCATAGCATCATTGGGATCTCGAATCGCGAACATTTATGCGAGCCTTGATCTAATGGACGATCAAGACAAGAGAGGTTCTGAGAAAACAGCGCTAATCACCAAGCTGGACAAGCCAGAGATTGAGGCCCGCGTTTCCGAAGCATCGATTTTCGAGAGCGTCGAGTGGGCGTCCCAAGCGCTCGAGTTCTTTCCTCAGCTTCCCGACTCAAACGCCAGGTTCCGAAAAGGCATATTGCTCGAGCGGATGGCAGAGGAAAATGGCCTGAAGCGACTGCTCCTGAAATTGTCTGACGATGAGTTGCTTAGGGCCAGCAATCGGCTCACGATCATGATGACCGAATTCTACGGCGCCAAAGAAACCGATGACCTTATGTCGGGCAAGCTGATGCTTGAAGAGATTGGTGGCCTGAGTTCATTTGAGACTTTGGTGGGTCGGGCGATCAACCTCGTCGGGGATGATATTGAAGCTGTTTCCGACCAGAGTAAATTGATTGGAGTTCAGGATGAGCACTAAAGGCAAAAGCACCGCCAAAATATCAATTGAGGCGGTCCAGAACTTTAATTCATGGGTCGAGGAAAAAGTCAGAGAAGGAACCCTCGACCGCTACGTCCGGCGAGGAATGCTAAATCGAAGCGAGATCGCGCTGGAGTGCGGATTCTCTCGCTCCCTTTTCAGTAGCAACGATCCACTAAAGGCAGCGCTTGCACGGGTGGAGAATGAGTTCATGAAGTCGGGGTATATTGAAAAGCGCTCTGACGGCGGTGAACGCCAAGTTGATCCCAGCGCGCTCGAATCCAAGCTGGCGAGCAAGGAGCGAGAATTGAACTCGCTTCGGGAGCGCCTTGCGAACAAGACCGCTGAGAACGAAGAACTTAAGCGAAAGTTGGCGTCGAGCAATGCAATCTTGGATGACATCATCCCGACAGGTCGGAGGGTTAAGTTATGAGCCTATCTGGCGCAAAGTTTTGTGTTCGGAGCCGCGCTGCCTTCGCGCCAATTGATGGGAATAGCACGGGCTCATTGTCAATGGAGGTGGAGCGGCCCGCAGCGAAGCGAGGACACGGCCCCATTGATATTGGGCCCGGGCTATTCCAATTGGAAGCGGAGGAAGGCAAGCGGACCGATATGCGAAACGACTTTGTGTTTGGTGAGCGTTTGTTTGAGCAAAGCTCCAAGGCCAACATCATTCGCTTTCTTGCAGGGGAAAAAATGTTCCACGGCATCGGGAACGTTCGCGCTTCCAAGCTGGTGGAAAAGTTTGGGGCAGGACTTCTTTCTGCGATTGCCAAACGCGATCCTGGCATACTCAATCTAATACCGGAGGATGCCGCAATTGCCCTGTTTGAGAATTTTGCAGATGCAGCCGCAGGCGCCGAGCTTGCAATGTATCTCGACACTCTGGGTGTGGACAAATGGCTCGGCAGGAAAGTCGTCGATGCGTGGGGCCAACTGGGAGTCAGGAGGCTACAGTCGAACCCCTATCTGCTGATTAGCTGGCTGGACTGGAAAAAGGTGGACGCCATTGGCCGGAGCGTGGGCATCGGCCCAAGCAACCCAAAGCGCCTTTGCGCAGCTTGTGAGCACGTCTTGTATGTCCGGCTGAACCAGGGCCACACATGGACATCAGTGGCAGATGTCAAAAAACGCTTGGTAGCACTTGTGGGGCAAGAGCTCAGCGCTGAAGCAGTCGCTGCGTGTGTCGACAATCACGGCGCCATTTCCAATGACAATGGACTGCAGCCCTACGGTGCCGCGGTCATGGAGCAATTCACTCTAAACCAAGCCTGCGCCCTACAGCTTGACCAAGAAGATCTCTTTGACGGCCTCATGATGCCGGAAAGCGATTTCGATCGGCATGTGCGAGAAATCGAGAGCCAGCAAGGCTTCGGATTCACGGAAATGCAGCTTACAGCCGTAAGGAGCGCCCTGGAGAACCGCTTCAATGTATTCGCAGGATATGCGGGTAGCGGCAAAACCAGCGTCCTGAGGGCCGTCTGTGGGCTTGCAGAGGCATGTGGCTTGAAGATTCACCTGATGGCTCTCTCCGGTCGCGCAGCAAAGCGCATTACCGAAGCCACCGGCTATCCTTCGAGCACTATCGCGCGCTTCACGAGAGACAACAGGGGAAAGGAACTCGAGAGGGCCAACCTCATTCTAATCGACGAAGCCAGCATGGTAGACCTGCCAGACCTCTATCGAATTCTGAGGATTGGAACAAAGGCGAAAGTTTGCCTCATTGGAGATCCCGCTCAACTGCCCCCGATCGGCTTCGGAGCGCCTTTTTCCAACCTGGTCGAATATCCCGGCGTTCAAAGGGTGGTTCTTGATAAAGTCCATCGTCAGGACGAAACGACCGGCATCCCAACTATTGCGAAGAACATTCGCTATGGGATCTCGGATGAACTGGAGCGCTACGCTGGCGTGAAAGACGGTGTTCAGTATTTGCGGGTTAGTCAGGAGAGAGCACCGCAAGCCATCTTCGAAATTGGTAAGGATTTCGCCAAGGCCGGCTGCAATAGGGACGATATGCAGATCATTGCGCCGGTCAAAGGCGGCGATGGGGGGGTAAATAATATCAACCGATTCATGTCGTCGCTGCGACCCGCCAGGGAATTCATAATCGGAAGCGAGGCCATTAGGGTCGGAGATCCGATCGTCTACTTGAGCACGGATCAGGATAGGGATCTCAGAAACGGCTCCTTGGGACGCCTCCTAAAGCCAGACTTGGCTGACTTTGAAGGCAATGTTGTCTCATTGAGCGCCGATGACGTCGAGAATATCGACTTAGCCTATTGCCTGACTGTCCACAAAAGCCAAGGCAGTCAATGGGACCGGGTCATTGTTCCGCTTTTCAGCTCGACAAGGACTTCCTTCGTTGAGCGCAGCTTGATCTACACCGCCATCACTCGCGCTGCGAAACAGGTTGTCATTGTTGGCGAATACGACGCCTACGCGAAAGCTATCCGCTCGGAAACCGCAGCCAACAAACGGCAGTCGGGGATTATTGCACATGGGTGATTTTACCAAGGCGCACGTCATTGCTTCGCAAATCAGCGATGGCAAATCGCCACGTCGTGTCAAAGCCGTTAAGAATATTGTAGCTGCGTGTCAGAAGCTCATCGAGGATAACACTACGGTAACCTATGCTTCTGTTGCAGAAAGGATCGAGGCCCTTGGATTACAGGGGGGGCCGAAGGCCCAGTCCATCTACAACACGGATGATCTGAAGGCACTCATCAATGCATTCGCCGACGAAGCTACCCCCAAGGAGGTTGCTCGGAGCGCAAAGGCATCATTTTCCACTGATGAGGAGGAAATAATGGATGCCTTACCCACCCCACGCCTCAAAAGCATGTTCCGCGACATCGTCGCAGATCGTAGCAAGGCGCTTACACAAATGCGTCTGCTGGATGCCTTTGTAACAAAGATCAAGCAATCCGGCGGTGCTATCCACGGAAGTGGTGGAAATGCTGCTACCAAAATTGAACATCATTCCGATGAGGAAACGGCAATAGTCCGCGACTTCTTCGAAGTCCTGTTTGATTACGGATTTGATCTGGAAGACGGCGAGATCGTGAAAGGCGGAAAGCCTACTAACTCACGTAAGTTCGTCGCCCTGTTGCAACGGAAGGGATTACTATGACGCAAGCCCCTTACCGAATGCGTTGCACCCGAACGATGAAGTCCCAGTGACGCGCCACGGGTCTTTCATCCAGCCACGACCGGAGCCCGGTTGGTGTTTACGCCGATCGGCGCAGGTTGAGCAATCGCCCGACGCGCGGAGTTATCATCTCGCGTAGCGGGGCGGGCGATTGCGGTGGTCAGCGCTCGCGCATGGTCAGCCGAGCGTTGACCATCGAGGCTATTGTCACGCTGAAGAAATCACCGATTTCGTGATCAAGCCGCCGTAGATGTTCAGAGTGACATTCTTCGCTCTGGATACATCGCTGACCGTCCTGCAAAGCACCGAAAAGGTCCGGAACAGCGCAACGCCAGCCCAACGTGTCTGTCGCGATCAGTGAAAGAATACTTCGACCTTCGCCAAGAAGTTTAAGATTTGCATCGACCAACTGGTTCCCAACCAAGCGCTGGCGAATAGCAAGGCGACCTGAAATGCAATGTAGATCGCAATATTTCGCGCCGCAGCCAAAAGGTCAAATTGCTTGCCCATTACTTGTAGCATTTCAGCGTCAGCTCGTTGTGACAGCTCGAGAGAAGCTTCTTCATCACACGGTTGGTTTAAGGCGATGAGTTCGAGGTGACGCAAATCTCGCAATGCGGTCATTCTGGCTTGCGAATCCTGGTTGTGTTTCAGTCCGCGGCTTACCGTCATTCCATAAAATACTGCCATCACCATCAGCGTCGCGACCAACGCTTGATAGATGGGCAGGATGGCAAACGAGAGGACACCGAAAGCAAAGGACACGATCCCGTTCGCCAGGCTCGCAAAAATTAGATCGCGATAGCGTTCCGCGATCACGGCTTCCTCGAATTCGTTCATTTGAATTCCTCGCAATATAGAGAACTTGGATGTTTCTGAATTCTTGGTTCAGTCATCAACTCGGCCGCCTACAGAAATCCCACTCACCATCAATGAAAACCTGCGCTACCATAATGAGTGTAGTTTTCCCCTTAGGGCATTCCAATCAGGAAGCTACCGGATTGCTGTGATGCCGCTTTGCTCCGGCTCGTGGAACGTTTTATTCACCCCTGAACTGCCGTTCTTGCCGGGCACCGAAAGTGAGTAGTGTCAGCCCAATTCGGACATTCGTCAACACTATTTAACGGCCTCTACAAAAGTATTACGGTGGGTTAATTTTGTAAAACTGCTACAATGCCCCAAAACGGAAATGGGAGTAGCAATGATCACCTTCCTCCGCTCGGAAAACTTTGATCCGGACAGATTTGTGCCCGCTGGCGTTCTGGAGAATGTCATTGCTGAGTGTCGCAAAACGCCTATCGGCTCAAGCTTAGTTATTGATGGATGGCCCGCTTCAGGAAAATCGCCGACAGCAATATGGCTTTCTAAAAAGCTCCGTTGGCCGGTGGTCCATCTGGACGATTTCAATTTTAACCAGCGGCCGGAATTCGATCCAGAACAGCATTCCCCGGGCTTTGACGAGGCCGCCATGAAGAATGCAGTAGCAGATGTCCTCGCTGAAAGTTCTGTTATTGTGGAAGGCGTATGTGCCGGCCGCATCTGCGAACCTACGATAATACTCCATCTTGGAAGATGGCCAGGTGAACGCTTAACAAAGTCACTGATGACCTTCATAGCTGACTACTTCCCCATGCAAGAGGGTTCGCACGGCACATTCTGGGCAAGCTTCGAATCGTGAGAGCATCACAAGCATGACCTTCATATTAGCCAAGCAGAGAGGACAAGATTGCCACGATTTAATTTTGCATTTTTTTTCGCATTCACATACGCCTTCCCAGTTTCAGTTGCTGCCGACAATTTCAATGAGTTGAAAGCCTTGGGGTATGAAACAGTCTGGTCCGGATACGCTGCAATAACGACCTGTGTTCATAACGATGACGCCTACGAATTGGGGCCATATCAATTCCTGTGTAACCGATTCAGCTATGAATATCCCTACCACTATGGCGATGCTTCATTGATGGTCCGTTCGATTGAGCATGGGGGACAGAGATATATTTCAACGTTTTTATGCCTCGAACCCGATGATGAGTGTATCGAAGGCACGCTGCACAGTCGCTGAAGTATGGGGTTTCAAGCCCGTTGCGCCCAGAGGAGTGGTTGGCGACGTAGACTTTGCAATGCCCGCTGTCGGCACACCGCGTCCGATCTTCCAGCACGTAGCGAAGGCCCGCTTTCCGCCGTTCGTGTCGGCCTACTCGTTTATACTGCGCCTGACATAACTGGCACATCAGAGCTGGGAGCAGACGAATGCACCCTAAATGAAAGTCTGAAACGGGCGCGGCAGTTTGGGCTCGAAGCGGCCGTAGGAGCGGCGCCGTCTTGGCATAAGCGGCAACACATTCGGTGAGGGGATTGGCTTTGACTGCCACCAACCTGATGGCACACTGATCTACTCATAGACAGAGAACCTCTATATCAGTAGCCCTAAAAGTAGTAGCGACCTTAACCTACTGATAAGTCTGATCAGTGGAAGCAACCTAAAATATTGGCCTTCTGGCAACGAGATCAATCAATCAGTAGGATTTTGCACCCCCTACAACGGTTCGAGTCCCTTCACCCGCACCACTCCCCACTTGCGGAATATCACAAGATACCCTCGCCTTATCACGCGAGCGTGCTAATTTCGGATGGCTGCGCGGGCCTGCTACGCCCCCGCTTTGGTGACCGAAAGCGTGGGAGGCGTGATGGTCGAAGGCCCGCAAATGCCGCCCCGGCGGCCTGTCGAAGACGCGCCGGAGTTCGGCTCGCGCTCCCCCAATTCCAGCAACGCGCTCAGCCGCGACGCGATTGCGGCCAATCCGAATTTCTTCGCCACACAGAAGGCGGTGGCGACGATGCTGCTCGACGTGCAGGCGCAGACGCCGCGGATCGCGCGGCACATGGCCTCGCATCGGCGCTGGCTCGTCAGCCAGACCAGTTTCGCGCTGGCGATGCGGGCGAAGACGGAGCCGGACGCTCCGGAACTGACGCCGAGCCGGCTTCTCGCGGCGCTGACGCCCCATTTCGAGATCAACCGCAAGACTTTGAGCCAGTATCTGGGCGAGATGGAGGTGCATGGCCTGCTCGCCCCGCCCTCCGAGCACAAAGGCGACGGGCGCTTGCGGCCCGTCACCACCACGCCCATCGCCGAACAAGGCATGCGGCGCTGGTGCGAGGGGCATCTGCATTGCCTCGACATGCTCGACGGTGGCGCGCGGCTGGCAGCGGCGCGCAACGATCCCGATCTTCCCTTCGCGATGCAGCGGCACATGGTCGAGATCATCCGCGCCGATCCCGAATGGCGCGCGCCTCCCCCCTCGATGGCGCATTTCCTCGGCTCCGACACCGGCGGCATCCTGCTCCATGCGCTGATCCGCATGCTCACCGACCTGCGCGAGACCGACGGGCGCATCTATCTCGAACCGGTCAGCATCGCCGCTCTGGCGGAGCAATTCCTGATCTCGGTCTCGAAGATCAAGCGGATGATCCAGAAGGCCGAAGAGGCGGGCCACCTTGGATGGGAATTGCCGCGCAGGCGGGGCCGGCTCTGGCTCTCGCCCGGATTCGTGCGCGACCACTTCCGCAGACAGGCGGTGAAGTTCGAATGCGTCGAGCGCGGCTGGCGCGCCGTCGCCTAAGGACGAGAGGGCGGTTTTCCGGGCGCAACACGGGCCGCAAAGACGCGATCTGTCCGAAAATGACCGATCAGTTTCAAACACTTCTGACCTAGGATGACGGTAAGGGAGATCGTGACGTCCCTGCTTGGGCTCCGCAAACAAGGGGGCGGATCCGCCGAAGCGGGGAGAGATCACGACAACGCGCCCGTTCGGCGCAATCCCGGATTCGCGGCCGGGGCGACCATTGTGGGGTGGTGCGTCCCGGCTGCAACTTCCCTCGCGATCCGCCGCAGCCGCGCCCAGCCCCTTGCGCCGCTTTGTCAGCGCCCGCCCTGCCCGCTCTCGATCCTGTGTTCCCGGCATCTCCTCGCACGCGCCCGCCCGCGCGCGTATTTCACCGCCCGGAGGCCGCCCCGCAGCCCCTTTTCGCCTTGCCACCATGGCTGAGGCTCAATAGAAGGACGCCTGAAATTCGAGAACCGGCCGCGATCCGCGCGGCGCCCAGAGACAAAGGACAAACCATGCAGGTCACCGAGACCCAGAACGACGGCCTCAAGCGCGGCTACGAGATCACCATCACCGCCAAGGAACTCGACGAGAAGGTCACCGCGAAGCTTTCCGAAGCGCAGCCCGAGATCGAGATGAAGGGCTTCCGCAAGGGTAAGGTTCCGATGGCGATGCTGCGCAAGCAATTCGGCCCGCGCATCTTCGGCGAAGCGATGCAGGAATCGGTCGACGGCGCGATGAGCGAGCATTTCGAGAAAACCGGCGACCGCCCCGCGATGCAGCCGAAGATCGAGATGAAAGACGGCGAAGACTGGAAAGAGGGTGACGACGTGGTCGTGACCGTCGAGTACGAAGCGCTGCCGGAAATCCCGGATGTCGATCTGTCGGGCGTCAAGCTCGAGCGTCTGGTCGTGAAGGCCAACGAAGGCGAAGTGAACGAAGCGCTGGAAAGCCTCGCCGCGACCGCCAAGAACTTCGAGACCAAAGAAGGCAAGGCCGAGAACGGCGATCAGGTCGTGATCGACTTCGAAGGCTTCGTCGACGGTGAAGCGTTCGAAGGCGGCAAGGGCGAAGGCTACCCGCTGGAAGTCGGTTCGGGTTCGTTCATCCCGGGCTTCGAAGAGCAACTCGTCGGCGCGAAAGCCGGTGACGACGTCGAAGTGACCGTGACCTTCCCGACCGAATACGGTGCGGAGCATCTCGCGGGCAAGGAAGCGCTGTTCAAGTGCAAGGTCCACGAAGTGAAGGCGCCCAAGGCTGCCGAGATCGACGACGAGATGGCCAAGCAGTTCGGCGCCGAAGACCTCGCCGCGCTTAAAGCGCAGGTCGCAGAGCGTCTGGAAGCCGAGTATCAGGGCGCAGCGCGTCAGGTGATGAAGCGTGGCCTGCTCGACCAGCTCGACGATCAGGTGAAGTTCGACCTGCCCCCCTCGCTCGTGGAAGCCGAGGCCAAGCAGATCGCGCACCAGCTCTATCACGAAGAGAACCCGGACGATCACGGCCATGACCACGGCGAGATCGAAACCACCGACGAGCACAACACCCTCGCCGAGCGCCGCGTGCGTCTTGGCCTGCTGCTCGCCGAAATCGGCCGCAAGCAGGAGATCGAGGTTTCCGACGCCGAGATGACCCAGGCGATCATGAACCAGGCACGTCAGTACCCGGGTCAGGAGCGCGCCTTCTTCGAATTCGTGCAGCAGAACCCGCAGATGCAGCAGCAGCTGCGCGCGCCGCTCTTCGAAGACAAGGTCGTCGACTACATCGCTGGCGAAGCCAAGGTGGACGACAAGGAAGTCACCAAGGAAGAGCTGCAGAAAGAGATCGAGAAGCTCGACGAGCTGTGATCTTCGGGCGCTTAGCCTGAAAATAACGAAGGCCGCCTCTCGGGGCGGCCTTTTGCGTTTGCGGATGGGAGGTAGCGCGGGTCGCGCCTGCCGCTACTCTCTTCGCGCCTCACTCCGCAGTCGGCACTTTCAGGAATTTCGCGTTCGGGATTAGCGAGGGAAGATCGGTCGCGGTCGCAACCTCGCGCAGCTTCTGGGCCGCGCGGTCCACATGCAGGGACGCGGTGCGATCCGCCGCGGGATTGCCGGGCTCGATCCGGTCATAAATCGCCGTGCGCAGCACCTCGCCCGCCGATGCGAGCCGGTCGCGCGCGCCTTCGGGATCATGCAGGTACAAAAGCCCGCCCGTCACGAGGATCGTGTGGGTCAGCGCGAAGTGCAGGATCGAAAACAGCCGCATGGCAGGGCCTCGTCAGGATTGCTTGCCCGGACAGGATTCCCTGTAAAAACGGCGATTTTGAGGCTCGTCTTGCGCGCCCCGCCCCGCTCAGCGCTCGCGCGCGGGGGCTGGCGCCACCGCATCGGCGACCACGGCATTGCGGCCGCCCAAGGGACGCGGCGCGCCGATGGTGCTGTCCTGCGCGGTCTGATGTTCGGCCTCGGAATTGATCTCGGCCCCCAGAAGCACCGCCGTCGTCGAGAGCCAGATCCACATCATCAGCACCACCACCGCGCCGATCGAGCCATAGGTGCTCGAGTAATTCGCGAAGTTCGAAGTGTAGAAGGAGAAAACCGCCGAGACGATCAGCAGCAGGATCGAGGCCACGATCGCCCCGGGCGCGACCCAGATCCAGCGCGGCGCGTTGCGTGCGGGCGCGAAGCGATAGAGCAGCATCAGCATCCCCATCAGCACCAGCGCCATCACCGGCCAGCGCCCCCAGCGCAGCACCGCATCCAGCGCCCCGCCCATCGGGATATAATCGAGCAACACCGGCAGCACCGCCGCCACGAGGATCAGCGCGCAGACCATGACGATCCCGGTGATCGTCATGCCCAGCCCGAAGGCGTTGAGCCGCACGAAGCTGCGCCGCTCCTTCTCGCCATAGGCCACGTTGAGCGCACCGATCATCGCCTTCGCGCCGCCATTGGCCGACCATAGCGCCAGAAGGACACCGAAGATCGAGGCCAGCCCGAGCGCGTTTGAACTGGACCCGATCAACTGCTCCAACTGGTTGCGGATCAGCGTCAGCGCCTCGGGCGGAATGACGTTCTTGAGCGCATCGAGGTCCTGCAGCATGGTCTGGCGATCCGCGAAGATGCCGTAGATCGAGACGGTGGCGGTCAGGGCGGGGAAGAGCGCGAGCAATGCGTAGAAGGTCACGCCCGCCGCGACCGCCAGAACCCGGTCCTCGTCGATCTGACCATAGGCGCGCTTTGCGATGGCCTTCCAGCCCGCGCGGGGGATGTCGAACGGGCTTTCCGCCTGACGTCCCAGCGCGCGATCGGCGGGGCGGTCATAACGGTCAGTGCGGGTCGCGGGGACATGACGGGCGCTGCGGCCTTCGGTCGGGCCGTGGATCGCGGCCTGCCGATCGTCCTGATAGCGCCGCCACATGAGATAGGCGCCGAAGCCCAGTAGCCCCGCCTGCACGAGCCGGTCGCGTCGGCTCGATGCGTCGTCGCGTGGGCCCTGTCCCGATCGTTTCGTCATGCATGTCCCCTGTTTTCAAAGCCCTGAGGGCCATTTAGGGGCCAACGCCGGATTGCGGCACGCGGTTCCGGGGTCTGCGCCGCGCGTCGCGGCCCGACTATGTCATTAGACATATTTCAGTAGAAATACCCTGACAGGCAAGCATGAAAAAACCGCGCCCCGGAAGGCGCGGTTCTCTGTCTTTCGGACTGAAAGGTCGAAGCGACCGATCAGGCGTTGTTTTCGTCTTCGGCCGACTCGGGGGTGGCAACGGGGCCGCCCTCGTCGTCGTCGGAGGTCGCGCCGCCGATATCGTCGAACAGTTCGGCGATCTCGAATTCGGCTGCAGCCTCTTCCTCGGCCGCCACGTCCTGGATCGACTTGCCCGACGCTTGCAGCTCGGCCTCTTCGGGCGAACGTGCGACGTTGAGCTGGATCTCGGCGACGACTTCGGGGTGCAGGTGCACTTCGACGTCATGCAGGCCGAGAACCTTGATCGGCTGGCGGATGATGACCTGCTTGCGGTCCACCGAGAAACCCTGCTCGGAGGCGATGTTCGCCGCGTCGCGGGTGGTGACCGAACCGTAAAGGTTGCCGCCGTCCGAAGCCGAACGGATCACGACGAAGGTCTCGCCGTCGATCTTCGACGCCAGAGCTTCGGCCTCTTTCTTGGTTTCGAGGTTGCGGGCCTCGAGCTGCGCCTTGCGCTCTTCGAAGCTCTTGATGTTGGATTCGTTGGCGCGCAGTGCCTTGCCCTGCGGCAGCAGGTAGTTACGGCCGAAGCCGTCCTTGACGGTGACGACGTCACCCATCTGGCCGAGCTTGGCCACGCGTTCGAGAAGGATCACTTCCATCGGTCGGTCTCCTTATTTCACGGCGTAGGGGAGCAGGGCGAGGAAACGGGCGCGCTTGATCGCGCGGGCCAGTTCACGCTGCTTCTTCGCCGAAACGGCGGTGATGCGGGCGGGGACGATCTTGCCGCGCTCAGAGATGTAGCGCTGCAGAAGACGGGTGTCCTTGTAGTCGATCTTCGGCGCGTTCTCACCCGAGAACGGGCAGACTTTACGACGGCGGAAAAACGGTTTTGCCATGGTGTCTACTCCTGTCTACCGATCAACGGCGCTCGCGACGGTTGTCGCGTTCGTCACGTTTCTGCATCTGGACCGAGGGGCCCTCTTCGTGCTCGTCGACCTTGATGGTCAGGACGCGCATCACGTCGTCATGCAGACGGGCCAGACGCTCCATTTCCTGCACGGCTGCCGACGGGGCGTCGGTGCGCAGGTAGGCGTAGTGGCCCTTGCGGTTCTTGTTGATCTTGTAGGCCATGGTCTTCACGCCCCAGTATTCGGAATCGACGACTTTGCCGCCGTTGTCCGACAGGACCGTGGAGAAATGTTCGACAAGGCCTTCGGCCTGCGCGTTGGACAGATCCTGACGCGCGATGAGGACATGCTCGTAAAGCGGCATGCGAACTCCTGTATTTCGAGGCGGCTTCAAAGTTGGGCGTCTGACACTTCCGCAACCCAACACGAGAGGCTCCGCCGGTTCATAGCAAACGCGGAAGATGCGGCCTTATACGGGATGCGCGTCTGGATGCAAGGAAAAATCAGGGTGCCAAAGAGGCGATTGCGCCCTGCCCTGACGGGCTCGGCGCAGCTCGATCCGCCCCGGTCAGTCCAGCTGACCCGCGGCGAGGATCGGCCCAGGCAGCGGGCCGTTCTTGCTGGGGCGGGATTCCTGAACGATCACCACGGCGGGCGCGTCCCCGTCGAGATCGACCGAGAGCGTCACCGGCGCGCGCCCGTCCCATTCGGCGATGCCGGTCAGGCTGGTGACGATGTTCTTGTAGGTCACCGTGCGCCCGGCATTCTCGCCGCGCAGGATGTCGACCGTGGCGGAGGGCTTGTAGCGCACGAGCTGCACCATCGCGGGCGTCTCCAGCTTATCGACCGGGCTCAGCGCGATCTCGTAATGATCGCCCTCTCCCGTGATCTTCAGATCGACCTCGGGATGGGCGTCGCTCTCGCGTGCGATGGCGGTATCGAGCGCCGCTTCCTGCGGCCCGATCAGGGCCTCGCGGCCCGCGATGATCATCTGTGGGGTGTAGACCGTGCGCTCGCCCGCGGCGATCGCATAGGATTTCTGCCGGGCGGAAAACTCAGGCTTTCCAAAGGGATCCTTCCAGCCGAGATAGTCCCAGTAATCGACATGCAGCGCCAGCGCGATCACATCGTCCCGATCCGTGAGCTCCTTCAAGAGCGCATCCGCCGGCGGGCAGGACGAGCAGCCCTGCGAGGTATAAAGCTCGACCACGACCGGGTCGTGCTCGCCTTCGGTGTCGGGATCGGGCGCCACGGGGTTCGGCTTCGCGGGGGTGTCGGATTTCTCGGAGGCCATCTGGTCGAGAAGCGCCTCGGACGCGTTGAGACGCATCCCGGGCGGCGCGTCGGCTGCCCCTTGGGCAGACGCAAATTCCGCAAAGCTTACCAGCCCTGCGGCGAAAGCAGCTCCCATCGCGGTCAAACGTCCTGCGCGCACTCGAAAAACACTCCTCACTTCGCCGTCTTTATACCTAGCGTTTCTGCTCAGACCATGCCTAATCAATGTTTTGAGAGATTTCTTTCTGTCCGGGCGCGCGAAACGATATATGTCCAACGTATACGGCCCAAGCGCGGTTCAAGATGACGCTGGGTCGCTCCAGTCGCGTGTTTTTGTGTGCAATGGTATACTAAAAATGCCCCGACCCTCTTGAACGGATCGCGCGCTTGGGGCAAACACACGCCAGCGACACCCTTAGGACCCTTGAAGGGAGGCCATTCTCATGCCCATCGTTACCGGTAAGGATACCGCGAAGACCCGCCGCGAACTCAGCGTCGGCTCGAAGACCTATGCTTATTACTCGATCCCCGCCGCCACCGAGGCTGGCCTGGGTGATTTCTCGAAGCTGCCCGCTTCGCTGAAGGTGGTTCTGGAGAACCTTCTGCGGTTCGAGGATAACGGCTTCACGATCTCGACCGACGACATCAAGGCTTTCGGCGAATGGGCCGAGCAAGGCGGCAAGAACCCGCGCGAGATCGCCTACCGCCCCGCCCGCGTGCTGATGCAGGACTTCACCGGCGTTCCGGCCGTGGTCGACCTCGCGGCAATGCGTGACGGCATCAAGGGTCTTGGCGGCGACGCACAGAAGATCAACCCGCTCGTGCCCGTCGACCTCGTGATCGACCACTCGGTGATGATCGACGAATTCGGCAACCCGCGCGCGTTCCAGATGAACGTCGACCGCGAATACGAGCGCAACATCGAGCGCTACAAGTTCCTCAAGTGGGGTCAGACCGCGTTCGAGAACTTCCGCGTGGTTCCGCCGGGCACCGGCATCTGCCACCAGGTGAACCTCGAATATCTCGCCCAGACCGTCTGGACCGACAAGGATCAGGACGGCACCGAAGTCGCTTACCCCGACACGCTCGTGGGCACCGACAGCCACACCACCATGGTCAACGGCGCGGCCGTTCTCGGCTGGGGCGTGGGCGGTATCGAGGCTGAAGCCGGCATGCTCGGCCAGCCGATCTCGATGCTGATCCCGGAAGTCGTGGGCTTCAAGCTGACCGGCTCGATGGTCGAAGGCACCACCGGCACCGACCTCGTGCTGAAAGTCGTCGAAATGCTCCGCGCCCATGGCGTTGTCGGCAAGTTCGTCGAATTCTACGGCGACGGCCTCGACAACCTGCCGCTGGCTCAGCGCGCGACCATCGCCAACATGGCGCCCGAATACGGCGCGACCTGTGGCTTCTTCCCGGTCGATGACGAGACCCTGCGCTATCTCGAGCAGACGGGCCGCGACAAGGACCGCATCGCGCTGGTCGAAGCCTATGCCAAGGAAAACGGCATGTGGCGCGACGCGGATTACGCGCCGGTCTACTCCTCGACGCTCGAGCTGGACATGAACACCATCGTTCCGGCGATCTCGGGCCCCAAACGCCCGCAGGACTATGTCGCGCTGACCAAAGCCGCCGACGCCTTCGAGAACGTCGTGGCCGACTATCGCGGCATCGACATCTCGGAAGACGCCAAGGACATGGCCGACGAAGGCCCGATCGCGACCAAATCGGTCACCATCGGCAAGACCGCCAAGGTCGAAGGTGAAGATTACGAGCTGCGCGACGGTTCGGTGGTGATCGCCTCGATCACGTCCTGCACCAACACCTCGAACCCCTACGTGCTGATCGGCGCGGGTCTCGTGGCGCGCAAAGCGCGCGAACTGGGCCTGAACCGCAAGCCTTGGGTGAAGACCTCGCTGGCACCTGGCTCGCAGGTCGTGTCGGAATATCTGGAAGCCGCGGGCCTTCAGGAAGATCTCGACGCGGTGGGCTTCAACCTCGTGGGCTACGGCTGCACCACCTGTATCGGTAACTCGGGTCCGCTCCAGCCGGAAATCTCGAAGGCGATCAACGACAACGATCTGATCGCGACCTCGGTGCTCTCGGGCAACCGGAACTTCGAAGGCCGGATCTCGCCCGACGTGCGCGCCAACTACCTCGCCTCCCCGCCCCTCGTGGTGGCCTACGCGCTGGCTGGCGACATGAACATCGATCTGTCGAGCGATCCGATCGCTCAGACGCCGGATGGCAAGGACGTCTACCTGAAAGACATCTGGCCCTCCGACAAGGAGATCGCCGATCTCGTCGAGAAGGTCGTCACCCGCGAGAAGTTCATCGAGAAATACGCCGATGTCTTCAAAGGCGACGAGAAGTGGCAGGGCGTGGAAGTCGAAGGCGGCGAAACCTATGACTGGCCGCCGCAGTCGACCTACATCCAGAACCCGCCCTACTTCAAAGGCATGTCGCCGGAAGCCGGCACGATCTCGAACATCTCGGGCGCGGGCATCCTCGCCGTGCTGGGCGATTTCGTGACCACCGACCACATCTCGCCGGCGGGTTCGTTCAAGCCCGACACCCCGGCCGGGAAATACCTGGTCGAGCGTCAGGTCGCGCCGAAGGACTTCAACAGCTACGGTTCGCGCCGTGGTAACCACGAAGTCATGATGCGCGGCACCTTCGCCAACATCCGCATCAAGAACGAGATGCTGGACGGCGTCGAGGGCGGCTACACCAAGGGCCCCGATGGCGAGCAGACCACGATCTTCGACGCGGCGATGGCCTATGAGAAAGCCGGCAAGCCGCTGGTGATCTTCGGGGGCGAGCAATACGGCGCTGGCTCCTCGCGCGACTGGGCGGCGAAGGGCACCAACCTGCTCGGCGTCAAGGCCGTGATCGCGGAGAGCTTCGAGCGTATCCACCGCTCCAACCTCGTCGGCTTCGGCGTGATCCCCTTCGAGTTCACCGAAGGCCAGACCCGCAAGGATCTGAACCTCACCGGTGAGGAAGAGGTCTCGATCGAAGGTCTCGAAGGCGAAATCAAGCCGCAGTCGATCGTGCCCTGCACCATCACCTACAAGGACGGCACCACCAAGGAGATCAAGCTGAAAAGCCGGATCGATACCGCGGTGGAGATCGAATACCTCAAGAACGGCGGCGTGCTGCACTACGTGCTGCGCAACCTCGCCAAAGCCTGAGGCTGACGGTCACGAGATTGGAAAAGGCCCCGCGAGCGCGGGGCCTTTTTCGTTTGGTGAACAAGTTTTTACGAACCGTTCGTTCGGCAAGCATTGCAAGGCGCAATGAACCCGCGCGACTACTTCTCCCAGACCAAAATATACATAAGTTCTTTTTCTCGCCTTGCTTTCACCCTGAAGTCTTCACGAAACCTTGAGATTCAACCTCTAGAGGCAATTTTTGAGGACATCATGGCTCTGACAACTGAACAACAAATTCTTATTGAACAACGCATTGCGAATGACGCGAAATCCCCCGTCGTTGCGTATCTTCTCTGGTTTTTCCTAGGAATGCTCGGCGCGCATCGTTTCTACCTTGGCAAGACCGGAACTGGGGTCGCTCAGCTCATTCTGTGCATTCTCGGCTGGCTAACGCTCGTCGTCTATGTCGGCATATTTCTCCTGCTCGCGCTAGGCGTGTGGGTTCTTGTCGATGCGTTCCTAATCCCCTCGATCATCACGCAGTCGCGCGAAAAGATGCGCATGCAGCTCGGTGGCACGATGGCTCCGGCCATTCCGACTGTCTGAATCCATTCGAAGAAATCCATGGCCCCGCCGAACGCGGGGCCTTTTTTGTTGCGGGTCAGGCGACTGCGAGCCGCCCGGGCGGCCAGCCCGGGCCGCGCCCGACCTCGGGAGGGCGCAACTGCACTGCACCACTGAGACTAGGCCGTCGGGGCGATGGAGAAATAAAGTTCCCTCGCCCATATCTCACGAGCGCCCACCCGAGGTCGGGCGCGGCCCTCAGCGCGTAATTCCCGCCATTCGCCCGGCCTGTGCTATACTTGACCTCTCACAAGGGAGGACGACGCGATGAACAGACGCGAGATGTTGGCCCTGACAGTCGGGGCGATGACAGTGGGAGGCGCGTTGGGAGGTGCGTGGCCCGTGCAGGCCGAGGCGGTGATGGGCGATGGCGGGCTCTATCAGCAGCCCTTCTTCCACGAGGGTTTTCTCGATCTGGGAGAGGACCTTCAGGAGGCCGCCGATCAGGGCAAGGGGCTTCTGGTGCTCTTCGAGCAGCGCGGCTGCCCCTATTGCCGCGAGATGCATCTGGTGAATTTCGAGCGGCCCGAGATTACCGGGCTGATCGAGAAGAGCTACATGGTCGTGCAGCTCGATCTCTGGGGCGCGCGCGAGGTCACCGATTTCGACGGCGAGGCGCTGGAGGAGCGCGCGCTGGCACAGAAATGGGCGGTAAACTTCACGCCGACGCAGGTGCTGATCCCGGCCGCGAATGCAGGCGCGCAAAGCCTGAGCGAGGCCGAAGCCTTCAGAATGCCGGGCTATTTCAAGCCCTTCCACCATCTGGCGGGACTCGAATACGTGGCGAGCGGCGCTTACGCCGATCAGCCATTCCAGCGCTTCTTGCAGGACAAGTTCTCGGAACTCAGCGCGAAGGGCATCGACCCGGACGTTTGGTAAGGCCCAAATGAAAACGGCCCGTGCGATCGCACGGGCCGTCTCAAACCGTCACACGGGCTCAGCTTACGCGAGCGCGATGTTACCTGCCGACTGGCGGCCGTCACGGCCGGTTTCCAGATCGTAGGTCACTTTCTGACCGTCATCGAGACGCTGGATGCCAGCGCGCTCAACGGCGGAGATGTGAAGGAAGATGTCTTTGCCGCCATCGTTCGGTGCGATGAAGCCATAACCCTTGGTGCTATTGAACCATTTCACGGTGCCTTCGGCCATCGTGAGTCTCCTATTAAATTATGCTGCCTGCGAAATGCGTCAGCTCGGCGTAGTCAGTTCTTGAAAGCAAACTGAAGCCGTAAGGAGACAGTGCATCTGGGAATCAAACGTAGCGAGAGAATACATAAGGCGAACGGGCTCTAATTGCAATGATCAAAGCATGTGAGGGGGTTGCACGGCACCGCGATCGACGGAATTCGGCGCCCTCCCGCCGAGGCGTGAAAACATGCAAAAAATATATGAGATTTCGGACCTTTGCCCGCGCCGCCCGCGTTACTTCAGTGAACAGGTGAGATCTTCAAACGCTGAAGACGCAGGAGGACCCCATGACAGCAGCCCCGCTCGGCCCCGGCCAACTCAACGCAATCGACCATGGCGGCTCGGGTCGGCCCGTGGTCCTGATCCACGGCTGGCCACTCTCGGGCAAGGCGTGGGAAAAACAAGTCCCGGCGCTGATCGCTGCCGGTCACCGCGTCATAACCTATGACCGTCGCGGCTTCGGTCTGGCGGAAAAACCGACCGAGGGCTTCGATTACGACACGCTCGCCGCCGATCTCGATGCGATCCTCACCGCGATGGATCTGCACGACGTGACGCTGGTAGGGTTCTCGATGGGTGGCGGAGAGGTCGCGCGCTACATCCGCAATTACGGCGAAGGCCGACTGCGCGCCGCTGTCTTCGCCTCCGCCGTGACGCCCTGCCTGATGCAAAGCGAGAACAATCCCGACGGCCCGCTGACCAAGGAAGCCGCAGGCGAGATGGAACAGGGCCTGCGCGACGGGCGCGACGCGTTCTTCCCGCAATTCGTCGAGAATTTCTACAGCGTCGACGGCGATCTCAAAGCCTCTGCCGAGGAATGCGAACAGGCGGTGACCCTGTGCAACCAGTCCGACCAGAGCGCGGCGCTTGGCTGCATGGAGGCGTTCGGCACCACCGATTTCCGCGAGGATCTGGAGGCGGTGCGCGTGCCCGTTCTGGTGATCCACGGCGACAGCGACGCGATCGTGCCGCTCGAAGGCTCTGGTGCGCGTACCTACCACGCGATCCCCGACAGCCAGTTCTTCACGATCAAGGGCGCGCCGCATGGCTGCAACGTGACCCATTCGGAAGAGTTCAACATCGCGCTGCTCGAGTTCCTGAGGTAACGCCCCGCCGCTTTCGGCATTCTGTTTACCCGGCCTGCGATCCCTTGCAGGCCGGGTTTCTCTTGCCTACAATGTTCATGCTTTGTTTCACCCCGACCCGCTGCCGCACCGATGACCACGCCCCACCCGTTCCCCCTGCGCGAAGGCCGCACCCATGAGGTTTGCGGCATCGGCGCCACGAGCTTCGCCTGCGCGGTCTGCGCCAGCACCACGGGGCCGATCCTCTGGGTGAACGAACGCCATCGCCGCGAGGGGCTCAATCCGCGCGGGCTGGTGAGCTTCTTCGACCCGGCGCGGTTGCTGCTGGCGCGCGGCAAGGACCAGACCGACACGCTTGCCGTGATGGAAGAGGCGCTGCGCGACGGCTCGGTGCCGCTGGTGATCGGGGAGTTGCCGCGCGAGATCGGGCTGACGGCCGGGCGGCGGCTGCAACTGGCCGCCAAGGAGGGCCGCGCCACGGGGCTATGCCTGATCCTGCCCGATGGCGGCTCGAACGCGGCGGAGACGCGCTGGCACGCGATGCCCGTCTACGACAAGCTGCTGCGCGAGGGGGTGGACTCGCCCCGGCTGCGCTGGCGGCAGCTGAAGAACAAATCCGGCCCCTGCCGCGCCTGGGAGGTGGAATGGAACGCGAAGACCCGCGCGCCCGAGATCCTCTCGGTCAATGACTGCGCGCCGTCGAGCGTGCCGGTGTAGCCCCGCGCCTCAGAGGTCGAGCTTGTCCTCGATCGCGCCGATCTGGGCGACCGGATCGACGGGCCACTGGCTGATATTCTGCAAGCTGCGATCCTCCAGCACCTCGCTGCCCGGATGATCCGCCAGCCATGCCTCGATCTGCGCATCCCGCGCGCGCAGGAGCGCCGCGAATTGCGGACGATAGAGCGTGACCATTCCGCTCAGCCACAGGTTCACCGCCCAGTTCGGATGCGCCAGTTCGATCGCGAAATGATCGAGCAGCCGGATCATATCCTCGGCACGGTAGAGGCATTCATCCGTCACCCAGCGATTGGTGGTGAAAATGCGGATCGCCCGGCCCTTCGCATCCACGCTGATCGCGCCGATATGGACGAAGCGCGCAGCCGTATCCTCGGGGATTTTCGCACCGGGCAGGTCCCACGGCTCCAGCCCCGGAATGATCCCTTCGGGGCGCATGAACAGGTGGAAATGCCCGTTCTCGCCCTCGGCCATCTCGCGCGCATCATGGGCGTGGTAGAAATAGTGGCAATGCGTCTCGGTGTCGAAGACATCGCCCTGCGGATAGCGCGACCAGACGAGGAAATCCCCCTGCCCGCGCAGCACTTCCGACACCACGCTCATCCCCGACTTCGCCAGCACCGTCTCGCATTCGAGCACGGTCTCGGCCGCGTCATGCATCTCTTCCAGGCGCGCGCGGGGCAGCCCCTCTATCCCGGGATTGGCGATGCGCAGCGTGGGCGCTGGCGTCGCCGGGTTGGCGCTGTCGGGTGACATCTCGGAGGGCGTTTCGGGTCGGGTCATCGGTCTCTCCTCATGCGAACGGGGCCAGCCTAGGCGCTGACCCCGTCCTTGTCATCGCGACATCTGCGCTCAGAGCGGCTCCATGCCGAGCATTTCACGCACAGCCGGTTCGCGCGAGGTCTTCAGACCGACCTGACGGCCTTCCTCGATGGCGATCTCGTTCGGCACGCCCTTCGACGCGCGATAGAGCGCCCACATCGCGCCCACCCGGTTCGAGCTCTCGCAATGCAGCAGGATCGGGTAGTTCGCCGGGTCTTCGACGATCTTCGCGAATTCGGCCACCTGTTCCTCGGTCGGCGCCTTGGTCGGCACGGAGATCTGAATGTAGTTCATCCCGGCCTTCTGCACCAAGTCGCCCTCGTTCGGCGCACCCTCGTCGGGCTTCAACAGGCTGACGACGGTCTTGAAGCCGAGCATCTTGAGCATCGGAATGCCCGTCGGATCGATGAAGCCACCGGTGCCGACATAGGGCGTCGCGCGCAGGTAATTGTCGACGATCGGGGGCATCTTGTCGCCATAGGGCGCCTGCGTGGCCTTGACGGTGGTGTCATAGGGCCCGCTGGCCATCGGTGCCGCGTCGCTGCCCGCATCCGCGGCCTTGGCCGCCGAGGGCGCACAGGGGTTTGCAGCCGCCGGTGCGCAAGGGTTGGCGGCCGCCGGTGCGCAGGGGTTGGCCGGCGCACAGGGGTTCGTCACAGCCGGAGCGCAGGGGTTGGTCGCCTGCGCGCTGGAGGTGGCGGGAACGGCGGCGCTCATCGCGACCGCAGTCACCGGCACCATCGCGGCGCGCAGCAGGCTCTTGCGTTTCTTATGCAGTTTCATGGACTTTTTCCTCCCTAGAATTTCGTCCGTATTACAAACCGTTACCCGCGCGCATCTGCCGATGCGGACGTGAGGGCGAACTCGTCGGCCTCGTCATCCGGGGCGCAGACCTCTTCGGCGGTGAACGGACCGCCGCGCGACCGCTCGAGGATCGTGCCGAGGCGGAAGCCCACGGCGGCGATGATGATCAGCGCCAGCAGGATCACCCATTCCGGCAGCCCGAGGAGCTGCGGCAGGGTCTGTGCCGTCGGCCCCTGACCTGCGAGGTAGAAATCCTTGATCGGGTCGAAGACCCAGGCGAAGACCGAGGTGCCGAGCACCATGCCGATCGCGAAGACCACCGCGTCGATCCGGCCCGAGGCCACGCCGACCACGGACGTGCCCGGGCAATAGCCGCCCACGGCAAAGCCCGCGCCGATGAAGACGCCGCCCAGCAGGATCGCCCAGAAGAAGAGCGTCGGGATGAAGACCGCAGCGGGGCCCATCCAGCCCATCGTCCGCAGCACGTAAAGCCCCACGGCGCAGACGATCACGGCGGTGAACATCACCTTGAAGACCGAGAAGTCGCGCAGGGTGAACTGCCCCGTCAGCTTGCGCGGAGAGCCGAAGCCCGCCGCCTCCAGCGCGTAGCCGAAGAGAATGCCCGACAGGAGGCCCGAGGCTATGCCGCTATCGTAAAGAGGGATGCTCATTGCCAGATCCTCCGCATCATCATCGAGACGGCGAAGCCCGCCGCGAAGAAGCCGATCAGGAAGACGAAGCCCGCCACGGCGAGCGTCGCACTACCCGACAGACCCAGACCCGAGGTGCAGCCGCGCGCCAGACGCGCGCCGAAGCCCACCAGCGCCCCGCCGATCAGCGCGTAAACGAGGCGATTACCGCTCGTGGTGCGCGGGCCGCGCTCTACCTTGACCGAGATTCGGCCCGCGCCTTTCGCGCCGAGCCACGCCCCGATCAGGACGCCGACCACTTCCCAGGTGATCCAGCTCAGAAGCGGGCTACCCGCCGCCATGAAGGGGCCGAAATAGGAATTGTCAGCGGTCGCCTGCGGGGCGACCCAGTCATTGGCCTGTGCCGCGAAGCGGGTCACGAAGCCGGATGCGCCGAGCCCATGCCCGGTCACGACGAAGGTCAACAGCAGCGCTAGGCCGAGCGCGGTGCCGGCGGCGAGCGGTGACCAAAATGCTTTGGGTGCGTCTCTCATGAAAGCCTCCCTTCCTCCCATGATCATATTCATAGGTGATGATACAAATCGCCAAAGCCGTTTCAACTTTTTTCAGCGCCGCGATGCGGCAAATGACATAAACTCGGGAAACGCCCTGCCCGACCCGCCGGAAAAATCACTTAAAGACAAAGCATTGACCCAACCCGCCACCGTCTTCACCGCGACGATTGACCGCGACGCTCGCTGCCAAACGGCGCAGGAAAGCGCGCCCCTCTTTCCCTATTGGAGCTTCACCAAGCCCGTGATCGCGGCGCTGGCGTTGATGCTCGAGGCCGAGGGGCGGCTCGAATTGGACGCGCCGCTCGATCTGCCGGAGCTGGTTGCGGGGGGTACGCTGGCGCAGCTTCTGGAGCACAGCGCGGGCCTGCCCGATTACGGCACCCTACCCGCCTATCACGCGGATGTCGTAGCCGGGCGCACGCCTTGGCCGCGCGATCTGCTGGTGGCGCGGGTTCTGGCACAGCGCGCGCCATTTCCGCCCGGCGAAGGGTGGCGCTATTCCAACCTCGGCTACATGCTCGCCCGCGAGGTGATCGAAGGCGCCGCAGGCCGGAGCCTCGCGGAGCTGGTGCAAGAGAGGATCGCGAGGCCGTTAGGGCTGGAGAGCGTCCGGCTCGCGGAAGCGCCCGCTGATTTCGCCCCGCTTCACTGGCCCGAGGCGCGCGACTACCACCCCGGCTGGGTCTATCACCGCACGCTGATCGGCACGGCGGGCGATGCGGCGCGGCTATTGCACGGGCTGCGCGGGCTGCTGCCGCCACGCGCTTTCGCCCGCATGACCGCCTGCCGCGAGTTGGGAGGCGCACTGCCCGACCGCCCCTGGACGCGGCATGGGTACGGGCTGGGGCTGATGTGCGGCGACTGGGGCGACACCCGCGTCTTCGGCCATTCCGGCGCGGGGCCGTTCAGCTCCAACGCCGTCTATCGCTGCCCCGAGACAGGCCGCACCGCCGCCGCCTTCACGCATGGCCCTTTCGAAGGGCCAGCCGAACAGACCGTGGCAAAAGCCCTGCTCGCGCAGTGAGTAAGACCAGCCCGGTGTGACCAACACCGGGCAGCGCCCGACCTCCCCCCGGGAGGGCGCTTTTGCAGCCAGACCGCGCGCATCAGCGTTGGAGGTGTAAGGCACGATAAAGCGAAGACCACTGAGACCTTGCCTGCGCCCACCCGAGGTCGGGCGCTCCCTCATCGCCAAAAAGAGAGGCGGCAACCTCCGTCGCCGCCTCTCCCAAGACACCGTGAGATCCGATCTCACACGCCGCTGTCGAAGGGCTCGAACGCCTCGGCGCGGGCCCGTTTCCAGCGCTTGAGATAGCCGAAGCGGTCGTCATCCTCGCGCAGGAGGAACCCTTCGGGCATGTAGTGATAGATCTCGTCGCCCACTTTGAAATCGCGCTCGCGGTCGCGCACCAGCAGGTGATGCGGCAGGAACTGCCCCGGATGGGTGAGGCCCGCAGCCCCCGTCATCTCGGCCAGCGCCTTCATCGTGTTGCGGTGGAAATTGGCCACGCGGGTCGACTTTTCCGGCACGACGAGAGCGCGCTGACGGATCGGGTCCTGCGTGGTCACCCCGGTCGGGCATTTGTTCGTGTGGCACGACTGCGCCTGAATGCAGCCGATCGAGAACATGAAGCCCCGCGCCGAGTTCGCCCAATCCGCCCCGATCGCCAGAACCTTGGCGATGTGGAAGGCGGTCACGACCTTGCCCGACGCCCCGATCTTCACCTGATCGCGCAGCCCCGCCCCGCGCAGCGTGTTATGCACGAAGCTCAAGCCTTCCACGAGCGGGAAGCCCATGTGGTTCGCGAATTCCAGAGGCGCGGCCCCGGTGCCGCCCTCCTTGCCATCGACCACGATGAAATCGGGGGTGATGCCGGTTTCCAGCATCGCCTTGACGATGCACATGAATTCGCGGCGGTGACCGACGCAGAGCTTGAAGCCAACCGGCTTGCCGCCCGACAGCTCGCGCAGCTGGCCGATGAATTCCATCATCTCCAGCGGGGTCGAGAAGGCCGAATGCGAGGCGGGCGAGATGCAGTCGCGATCCATCGGGATGTCGCGCGCCTCGGCGATCTCGGGGGTGATCTTGGCCGCAGGCAGCATGCCGCCATGGCCCGGCTTCGCGCCCTGGCTCAGCTTCAGCTCAATCATCTTGACCTGAGGGTCCTGCGCGCGTTTGGCGAATTTCTCGGGGTTGAAGCTGCCATCATGGTTGCGACAGCCGAAATAGCCCGAGCCGACCTCATAGATCAGATCGCCGCCCTCACGGTGATAGCGCGAAATCCCGCCCTCGCCCGTGTCATGCGCGAAGCCGCCCATCTTCGCGCCCTTGTTGAGCGCCATGATCGCATTCGCCGACAGCGCCCCGAAGGACATGGCCGAGATATTGTAGATCGACGCCTTGTAGGGCTGCTTGCACGCCTCCCCGCCGATCTCGACGCGGAAATCGCTATCCTCGATATGGCGCGGCTTCACCGAATGGGTGATCCACTGATAGCCCGATTCCGAGACGCGGATACGGGTGCCGAAGGGTTTGGCATCCTCGATATCCTTGGCGCGCTGATAGACGATCGTGCGGGTCGCGCGGGAGAACGGAATGTCTTCGTCGTCCCCCTCGATCAGGTATTGGCGGATCTCGGGGCGGATTTCCTCGAAGAAGAAGCGCAGATGGCCGAGGATCGGATAGTTCCGGGTGATCGCGTGTTTGGTCTGGATCAGATCGTGGATCCCGACCAGCGTCAGGAAACCGAAGAGGATCGCGATGACCAGAAACCAATCGGTAAGGATCAAACCGGAAACTGCTGCGAGCGTCAGCAGAGCTGACAAGACGAGTGGTGAAAACCGTATAAAACGCGTGAACATGCCCCCTCCCGCGGGGTAAGTAGCCTCTGTTCCTGCGCGGACACTCTAGCGCGCGAGGGCTCTATGTCTAAGAACTATTACGCCCGCAACCCCGGATCGGACCAGATCGCGGCCTCCAGCGCGTCGAGCCCGTCGGTCAGCGCTGCAGGCCCGGGCTGCAGGATCAGGGTGGATTTGACCTCGTGCAGCCGGTTTCGCGCAACAGCCGGAACGTCCTGCCAGCCTGGCCTTGCGGAAACTTTCTCGGGACGGAACTTCTTGCCGCACCACGACCCCACGATGACCTCGGGCGCGGCGGCGATCACTTGTTCGGGAGTGACGATGCGATCCTTGGCTTTGCCCTCTCTCGCCAGATCGGCGAAGACATCGCGCCCGCCTGCGATCTCGATCAGCTCCGACACCCAGCCCACGGCAGAGATCAGCGGTTCGTCCCATTCCTCGAACCAGACGCGCGGACGGTTGGGGCGCGGCTTCGCGGCGATCTCCGCCAGACGCGTTTCGTAACCCGCGGCGAGCAGTTCCGCACGCTCGGTGCAGCCCACCAGCGCGCCCACCGTGCAGATCATGTCGAGGATGCCCGCGACCGAGCGTTGGTTGAACGCGTGCACGGCGACGCCCTCGCGTACCAGCCCCTCGACGATATCGGCCTGAAGGTCCGAGAAGGTCAGAACGAGGTCCGGCTTCAGCGCGAGGATCTTCGGCAGATCGGCGGAGATGAAGGCCGAGACGCGCGGCTTTTCCTGACGCACCCGTTTGGGTCGCACCGCGTAGCCAGAGACGCCGACGATGCGCGCGTCCTCACCCAGAAGGTAAAGTGTCTCGACCGCCTCCTCGGTCAGGCAGACGATGCGCTCGGCCGGAAATGCCATCAGACCCCCAATGTGGAAAGCGGTTGAAAAACGGGGCCTTCCGGCGTGTTCTTGAAGTGCGCGCGGATGTGGAAGACCTCGGCCAGAAGCGTCGCGGTCAGCACCTCGCCGGGCGCACCGTCCGCGACCAGCCGCCCGCGATCCATCACCCAAAGTCGGGTGCAATGGCGCGCCGCCAGCCCGAGATCATGCAGCGAAGTGACCACTGCGCCGCCCGCCTGCGCATGGGAGGTGAAGACCTGCATCGTCGCGATCTGCGCCGCCGGATCGAGGCCTGCGATAGGCTCGTCGGCGAGGATCAGCGGGCTTTCCTGCGCGAGCGCCCGCGCGATCAGCACCCGAGCCTGCTCGCCGCCAGAGAGCTGCGTGGCGGCACGGTCGCGGTAGTTGTCGAGCCCCATCCGACGCAGCGCTTCCTCCACTGCAGCCGCCCCGCGCGTCGCCTGATCGCGGCCATGCGGCAGCCGCCCCAGCGCGACGAGATCGGCGACCGACAGCCCCCAGGCAATCTCGCGCGCCTGCGGCAGCCACGCCGCCGCCCGCGCCCGCGCCATCGGGTCGAGCGCGGAAAGCGAGCTGTCCCCGCGATGCGACAAAAGCCCCATCGCGCCCCGCAGCAGCGAGGTCTTGCCCGCACCATTGGGCCCGATCAGCCCGATCACCTCGCCCGGCCCGACCTGCGCCGAGACGCGATCGACCACCGGACATTCGCCGCGTAGAACGGTGAGGTTTTCCAACTCCAGCATCAGCCCTCGCGCCCCATTTTGCGTATCATCGACAGGAAGAACGGCGCCCCGACCAGCGCGGTCAGAACGCCCAGTTTCAGGTCGCGCTCGGGCGCGATCACCCGCGTCGCGATATCGGCCAGCGTCAGCATCGCCGCCCCGCCAAGCGCCGAAGCCGGAAGCAGCCGCGAGGGCCGCGCGCCCACGGATTTGCGCAGCAGATGCGGCACGACGAGGCCGACGAAGCCGATCGCGCCCGCTACAGCCGTGGCCGCGCCCACCATCAGCGCCGTGCCGAAGACAATCTGAAGCCTGAGCTTTTTCAAAGAGATGCCCATCGAAGCTGCAGCATCTTCCCCAAGGCTCAGCGCATCCAGCCCAGCCCCCGCGCGCAGCAGGATCAGCGCGCCGACGATCAGGAACGGCAGCGCCAGCGCCACATGGGTCATCGAGCGATCGGCGAGCGAGCCCATCATCCAGAACACGATCTCGGCCGCGGCATAGGGCGACGGCGCGAGGTTCAGCACCAGCGCGGTCGCCGCCGCCGCCAGCGCCGAGACCGCGATCCCCGCAAGGATCAGCACGAGCGCCCGACCCTCGCGCCCCGCAAGGATCAGGATCAGTGCGACGGCCACACCCGCGCCCGCCAGCGCCGCCAGCGGCAGAGCCAGAGCGAAGAGCGCGTAGAGCCCGGTCTGGATCGCAATCACAGCGCCGAGCGCCGCGCCGGCAGAGGTCCCGATCAGTCCCGGCTCGGCCAGCGGGTTACGCAGGAAGCCTTGCATCGCGGCGCCCGACAGCCCCAGTGCGGCGCCGACGCCGATCCCGAGGATCGCGCGCGGCAGGCGCAACTCGCGCATCACCAGCCCTGCGGCTCCATCGCCAGAGATCAGCGCGGAGAGGCCGTGAAGCGGCGAAATGCCCGACGGCCCGATCAGCAGCGAGGCTGCGAAAAGCACCGCACAGAGGACGGAGAGAAGAATGAAGATCGTGCGATAACTCATTGCGTCAACTTCTTTTTCTCGATTTCACGCCCGAGCTTTGCCAGCATCTCCACCGCATTCAGCATCGCGGGCGCGCCACAGGTCCAGCTTGCATCGCGCAGCCCCCGCACGACCGGCAGATCGCGCAGCACCGGATGCGCCAACACCTCCTGCGCGCGGCTCGTGCCGGTGCCGCCTTGCGAGCCGCCGACGACCACCAGATCGGGGCGATCCATCACCAGATCTTCCAGCGGCAACCGTCCGCCCCAGTCGAGCCCCGGCCCGCTGACGACGTTCTCAAACCCTGCCATTTCAAGGATTTGCCCTTCAAGGGTCCGCGGCCCGTAGCCATAGCCCGAGGGCCCGATGATCGCAGCTTTCAGCCCCGGCGCGGGCGTCTCGATCGCTGCCAGCCGCGCATCGAAATCCGCGAGCATCTTTGCCGCGCGGTCGGGATGGCCAAGCAGCTTACCCATCGTCTCGATCCGGCCCCGAATTTCGGGCAGCGAGGTGCCGGGCGGCAGTTGCTCGACCCGGATCCCGAGCGTGCGCAACATGCGGATCGTATCCGGGTTCGACCATGTATCGGCCAGAACGAGATCGGGATGGAGAATAGAAATTTCTTCGGCACGCCCGTAGTTTACAGGCAGGTCTTCAGCCTGTTTCCAATGCACCGACATCGACGGATCGGTCGCGAAATGGCTGACCGAGACGATCTGCGACGGATCGGCCAGCGCCAGCGCCAACTGATCCGTGCAGAGGTTCATGGACACGACACGCTGCGGCACGTCGTCCGCAGTCTCCCCCGCCCATGCGGAGGAGGTCGCCGCCAAGGCGGCGAAAAGGGCGGCGCAAACCGCCCCTTTCAGATCAGAACCGCGCACGCAGCCCCACATAGGCGGCGCGACCCGAGGTGCCGTAGCCCGGCCAGAGCTGGTAATCGGTGTCGGTCAGGTTCTCGATACGCAGATAGGCCTCTTTGTCATTGCCCAGATCGTAGGTCATCTGCGCGTTCAGCAGGCCGTAATCGGGCTGGCTCTGACGATCGGTGACCACGCGCATATCGGCGGCGAGCGTGAGCTTGTCAGTCACCTGCGCGTCGATCCCGGCGGTCAGCGTGTGGCGCCCGAAGGCCGAGTTCCACGTCGAGCCGGCAGAGAGCCCGTCGGGGTTCTTCGAATCCAGATAGGTATAGCCGAGGCTGTAATTGACCGTGCTGGAGATCGGCCCCTTCAGACCCAGCTCCAGACCCTGCCGCTTGGCGGTGCCCGAGGTCTGGTAATAGCTGTAGGTCGTGTTGCTGTAGTCGATCAGGTCCTTCACCTCGATATGGAACAGCGTCGCGGTCAGCTTATGCGCACCGAAATCACGCTCGACCCCAAGGTCGTAACTCAGCGATTTCTCGGGCTTGAGATCGGGATTGCCCGCATAGCCGTCATAAAGCTCGTAGCCCGACGGCGCGCGGAACCCGTTGCCCACCGAGGCACGCAAGAGGGTCGCGGCATCGGCCTGCCAGGTGACGCCGAGACGGCCCGTGGTGTTGCCGCCGAAATCCGAGTGATCGTCATGGCGCGCCGAGGCGGTCACGTTCACGCCGTCCATCGGCGAGAAGGCATATTCGCCGAAGACGCCCGTATCCGCGGTCAGAACATCGCCCGTGACATAGGTGCCGGTATAGGTTTCCAGCGTGCGATCCGCGCCGAAGGTCACGCGGCCCGGCCCGAGATCGGTCGAGGCTTTCCAGTCGAGTTTGCGGCGTTTGCCCTCGTAGCCATAGTCATAGACCGGATACCAGCGCGAGGTGGTGTAATAGGTCAGACCGAGCTCGTGATCGAGCGGACCGGTCGCGAATTTGGCAAAGAGACGCCCGCCCCGCTCCTTGTGGATGGTGTATTCGTTGCTGTCCGTGGGCGGCGAGCTGAAGCCGTTATCGAACTCACCCCGGTCGTTCTGCGCAAAGCCGTTGAAGCCGATCAGCAGATTGTCGGAGATGCGCTTCTGCGCGCGCAGGCTCACGCGGTCGGCGCGGTAGCCGTCCTTCTCGGTATTGCCGTTCTTCTTGTCGGCGGCTGAGAAACCAGCGGTGTAGACTTTCGAGAGCTGGATCGCGAGCTCGTCGTCACCCTTCTTCCAACCGAAGTTATAGGCCGCATTCGCGGTCTGGTAGGAACCGAGCTCGACCTTGACGCTTTGGCTCACGCCATCCTCGGTCGGACGCGGCGTGTCGAGGTTGATGACCCCGGCGACCGCCTGCCCGCCATAGACCGCCGATTGCGAGCCGCGCATGATCTCGACCCGGTCGTAGTTGAACGTGTTGAACCGGCCCAGATCGGGCAGCACCTGCGTCGCGGACGGATCGGAGACGTCGATCCCGTCCACCATAACCTTGACGTAGTTCTGCGACACGCCGCGGATGGTGAAGCCGGTCTGCGCGCCCATCGGCCCGCGCGACAGGATGCCGACGCCCGGCGATTGCGCGATCAGATTGGCAAGGCGGGTCTGGCCCGAACGCTCCAGCTCGTTGCGCGACAGCACGGTGACCGCCTGCGCGGTCTTGTCCGACGATTGCGGCTCGAGCGCGCCGTGGTAGATCACGATCTCATCGAGTTGGTAAGGTTGGCTGTCTTGCGCGAGCGCGGGGGCTGCCAGCGCGGTGGTGAGCATCAGGCCCACGGTCAAACGGGTGCGGATCATATCCAATTCCCTCGTATCGCGACTCTGTGGTCGCGTGAACTTCGTATCGTAAGTCTTTGGAAATTTGGAATTTCCGCCGACGGTGAGAATGTCACCACTGACGGAAGACCGCCTCCGCTGCGCGCCCCGCACAGGCAGAAAGGATGAGCGCCTCGGCAGGTCTCCTGGCTCGCGGGTCTTGGTTTCGGCTGGCCTTCCCGGGTCGCCCCAGTGGCTCAGTCAGCCGTCACTCGCCGCTCACAGTTGCGGGGGCAGCCCCGGAATGAATGCACGCATCGCACCGGGTTCCCTTTTCATCCGCCAAGGCGGAACCGAAGTGCCCCTGCTGTGCCGCGCGCGCCGCAGTCTGTCAAGAAAATTTCAACTCTCGACGGCGGCTCTGCTGCGCTTGTTGAAACGGATCGAGGACAGCAGCGCCAGCCCGATCAGCCCCGCCCCGATCAGCCCGGTAATCACCTCGGGCACTTCCACCAACGTCTGCGCGAACATGACGACCGAGAGGATCAGGATCGACCAGAAGGCGCCGTTCTCGAGATAGCGGAATTCGCTGAGCGTGTTGCGCTCCACCAGCATCAGCGTCATCGAGCGCACATACATCGCGCCGATCCCCAGACCGATCGCGATCAGGAACAGGTTCTGGGTCAGCGCGAAGGCCCCGATCACCCCGTCGAAGCTGAAGGACGCGTCGAGCACTTCGAGATAGAGGAACGCGCCGAGGCCCGCCTTGGCCGTCTCGGCGGCGATATTCGTCCGGTCGAGCACGTGGCTCAGCACTTCGACCCCGAGGAAGGTCGCAAGCCCACAGATGGAGGCGAACATGAACTCGTCCTCACGCCCTTCGGGCAGGATCCAGGTAAAGGCCAGAATGACGAGCAGCACGAGCCCGATCTCGAGGCCGCGGATCGAGGCGAGCGCGCGCAGACGGCGCTCCAACGCTCGGATCCAGTCAACCTCTTTGCCCTCGTCGATGAAATAGGTGAGCGCGACCATCATCAGGAAAGCGCCGCCGAAGCCCGCGATCGACAGATGCGCGTCCTCGATGATCTCGGCATATTCCGCCGGATGTTTCGCGGCCAGTTGCACCGCTTCCCACGGTCCGATCCCGGCGGCGATCACGACGATCAGCAGCGGGAACAGGATACGCATCCCGAAGACCGCGATCAGAATACCCCAGGTCAGGAAACGACGCTGCCATTTTGGCGTCATCTGGTGCAGCTTGTTGGCGTTGACGATGGCGTTGTCGAAGCTCAGCGAGATTTCCAGCACGGCGAGCACCGCCGTGATCATCAGGAAAGAGACCGCGCCGCCAAGCCCGCCGGTCTGGGCAAATCCCAGCGCGAACGACCCGACCAGCCCCGCGATGGTGACGGCGATGGCCCAGGAGAAATAACGGTACATGGTGGTCATGCTGGCTCCGGCTGCATGGAGCCTCACTTAGGCTTCGCCCCCTCTCTTCGCAAGGGAGCGCGCCGTCAGAGTTGATCGCTGTGACCCGGCAAGCGCGCCTCGGATCAGCCCCCCCTACAGCCCCGCCTCGTCGAGCCAGCCCATGATCCGGGCCTTGTTCACGCCAAGGTCAGATTTGCCGTAGACGAGATGGCCGCGGATTTGCAGCGTGTTGCCCTCGACCCAAAGCGTGGTGACGTCGGGAAAGCCGAAGAAGGCGGAGCGGGTGACATAGGCCACATGCCCCTCATCGACGCTGCCCGCCACCTGTTTCGTGCGCGCGGTGGCGCGGATGATCTTGTCGAGTGCGGCCATCTGCACCAGCGGATCGGAGACCTCGCGGGCCGCCTGAAACCCGCCCGTCTCGGGGTGATCGCCGGGCGCTTTCGCCAAGCCCTCGACCTTGTAGCGCGCAGGGTCGATCGGGGCGAAGCGCACCCAGCCATCGGCTACGGCAACCGCAGCCAACCCGAGCGCGAGGATCGTCACGGCCCGATTCATGCCGCGCCCTCCCGCAGCCCCCAACCGGCCAGCGCGATCAGCTCGGTCGCGACATGGGCGCCCGCGATGGCCGTCACGCCGGTCGGATCGTAGGGCGGAGAGACCTCGACCACATCGCCACCGATCAGGTTGATCCCTTTCAGCCCGCGCAACAGCTCTGCCGCCTGCCAGCTGGCCAGACCGCCCCAGACCGGCGTGCCGGTGCCGGGCGCGAAGGCCGGGTCGAGCCCGTCGATGTCGAAGGTGATGTAACAGGGCTTGTCGCCCACGACCGCGCGGATGCGTTCCAGCGTGGCCTCGACGCCCTCGCGATGCACCGAAGGCGCATCCACGATCGTCACGCCCAGCGTATCGGGATTGTCGGTGCGGATACCGACCGAGACGGTGTTCTCCGCCTTCACGACGCCCGATTTGATCGCCTTATACAGGAACGTGCCGTGGTCGATCCGGTCCATATCGTCATCGGCCCAAGTGTCGGAATGCGCGTCGAACTGAACGAGCGCGATCTTCCCATGTTTGGCAGCGGCCGCACGCAGGATCGGCAGCGTGATGAAGTGATCGCCGCCCAGCGTGATCGGCACCACGCCCGCCCCGAAGATCGCGCCCAGATGCGCCTCGATCCGGCCCGGCACTTCCGGCACATTGGCATAGTCGAAGGGCATGTCACCGTAATCGACGATGGCGAGTTCCGAGAACGGGTCGTAACCCCAGCCATAGGGCGCGTCGAACGCCTGCAGCGTCGAGGCTTCGCGGATCGCCCGCGGCCCGAAACGCGTACCGGGGCGGTTCGTCACCGCCTGATCGAAGGGGATGCCGGTCACGGCGATCTGCGCGCCCGCGAGGTCCTTCGTATAGCGCCGCCGCAGGAAGCTGGTGGCCCCGCCGAAGGTATTCTCGAAGCTCAGGCCACGTGCCTCTGCCCGCGTAAAAGCCTGATCCACTTGGGTTTTCGCATCTTCCAGAGCCATGATCGCCCCTCCTTTTCGCCCGCGAAATCTGCGCCAGCCCTCGCGGGAGGTCAAGCTGCCGTGCGAGGGGATGAGGGGCGCGTCCGACTTCCAGCGCTTGGGCATAGCTCCGCCCGGGACGACGAGCCCCGAGCAGCGCCTGACCTCATGCAAAGACAAACGATCATCCCCTCGGGGCGCGCCCCCTCACTCCGGCTGACAAATCTCTCCGCGCAGGATCGCAAGCCCCGTGCGCCAGACGAGCCCTACGATCACCACGGCAAGGATCGCGAGAAACGCCACCGCCATGCGCAGATGCGGCTCTGAATGGGCGTATTCGGCATGCAGGAATGTCGCGATGGTCAGCGCCGCGATGGGGAAGCTCAGCGCCCAGAAGCTCATCGCGAAGGGCAGCCGCAGGATGCGCGGCAGTTGCACCGCGACGAGCGCCGCAAAGACATAGGCCAGCGACAGAAGGATATGCGCGAAAGGATCGACGCCCTGTCCGATCTCGGCCCCGGGCACGATCTGCTCGCCGGTCAGGCGCAGCCACGCGATGAAGGCCACCGCGGGCGGCGCGATCAGGATCACCAGCGTCGGCTGCAGCTTGCTCGGCAGGGGATCGTGGAAGATCAGACGGTTGAACACCAGCGTCAGCAGCACGAGCCAAAACAGCATCCCGGCCGAGAAGAACAGCCAGCTGATCTCGATGAAACCGAGCTGCGCGCCCGCCACTGGCACGATCACATTGCCCACCGCCGGGATGAACCATGCCGGGTTCAGCTGCCCGTGCTTGAAACTGCGCGTCCCGATCCAGTTGGTCACGACCGCGAGCGTCATGATCCCCTGCAGGGTCGTGCCTGCAAGCCACAGCAGGAGCGCAAGCGGGGTCGAGACCGTCAACGCCCCCGTCGCCAGCAGCAACAGCGAGATCGCGACGGTCGGGAAGAAGGCCAGCCGGATCGGGTGATGCCATTCTGCGCTCACGCCCTGCGGATGCTTCAGCGCCTTGGCGAGATAGAAGACCGAGATCAGCACGAAAACGGTCGCCGTCACCGCGAACATCACCTGATAGGGCAACGGTCCCAACCCGAGCGGCTTGGCCGCCGCGCGCAGCGCCAGCGTGAAGCCCCCGAGCCCCATCGTCGTCGCATAGAAGGTGATCGGAAAATGCTCGAGCCGGCTATGCGCGGCACTCGTTTCAGCCAGACTGCTCATCTTGCCCTCCCGGTGGCCATCGCCGCGCGGGGCCGAACGGCCCACAACGCGACGGATCAGATCACCCGCGCCGCGCCGGACCAACCCACGCGGCGGGATCACACCTCTCATTTACTCACGCATCCGTGTGTGAGGAGTCTGACAAATGGACGCATTCGCCGCGCCGGGCGCAGCGCGCATCTACGTCCCGCGCATATTGCCTCTGGCGGATCCCCGCTTGCGCCAGCCCCGCTCTGTGACGAAAATTTTCAAGGAACGTGACATAGGTCAAACCTGCGAGGTAAACTTACCTATATCACCGCTTCGTGAGCTGGAGGAGTTGCGATGCGTCTGACCACACGAACCAATCTCGCGATGCGCGTGCTGATGTTCTGCGCGGTCAATCCGCATCGCACCGTGCGCAAACATGAGATCGCGGAGGCCTGTAACGCGTCCGAGAACCATCTCGCGCAGGTCATCAACACGCTCGCGCGCGAGAATTTCATCACCACCCTGCGCGGCCGCGCCGGAGGGATGCAACTTGCCCGCCCGCCCGAAGAGATCGGCGTGGGCAAAGTGCTGCGCGCCTTCGAGGCCGCCCTGCCCTTCGCCGAATGTTTCGATACCGAGACCAACACCTGCCCGCTGCGCGACGCCTGTCTGTTCCGCGATGCTCTGACCGATGCGCTCGAGGCCTTCTACGGGACGCTGGACCGCAAGACGCTCGCCGATCTGGTCGACAACAACACCGCGCTGGAGGCGATGCTCAGCCTGCCCGGCCTGCAGCCGCTGTCGATCTGCGCAACCGCACGCGCCGCGGAATAACCGCCGCGACATGACGCGCCGATAGGTCCCTATTTCTGACGCATTCCCGTGCGCAGCAGCGTTTTCGTGGCGGCAACGTCACAGTTTCATGACACCCGCTCACGGCAAAGAGATCAAAATTCAGTTTCGCTTGACCACCCCTTTTCCCGGCGAGAGCCTGTGTCTACTTGTCGCACCAACGGGAAGACCCCGCTAAACGCGACTCATCACAAGGCTTAGGTCATGCAACAGCAATCGGGCACTCAATCAGGCCAGCAACAGCAAGGCGGCACGAACCGTCCTGGCCAGCAACAAGGCCAAACGGGCAATACGACCCAACAGAACGGCACCGTATTCGACGACTGGGCGTCCATCTGACGCCCTTTCTCGCGTCGCTATGATAGCGGCGCAGGCAGGCTCCGCAACCGGCATCTTCATTCACCGCCGGTTTTCGCGCCGCCTCCCCTTCGATCTCTCCTTCGCGCTGCTCTTGCGTGGCGCGAAGTCTGCTCTCAAACTGTCCCGACGCCAGCCCGCGCGACACTGATACCGCGCGCCCCGAAGGACCGTCCGGCACGATGAGCACCTCTCTCACATCCATAAAGGGGATCGGCCCCGCCACCGCCGAGGGCTTTATCCGCGCCGGGATCACCTCGGCAGAGGAACTGCGCGAGATCGGCGCGGACGCCGCCTATGCCGCTTGGATCGAGGTCGGGAATCCCGCCCATTTCATCGGCTATTACGCCCTGCACATGGCACTGCAAGGGCGCCCGTGGAACGACTGTCGCGGCACGGAGAAGGCCGAATTCCGCAAGAAATTCGATGCACTTAAGGCGCGGATCGCGGCGAGCGACAGCACCACCCAATCCGCAAAAGAAAAGGGCCGCGCCCGGCTGGACGCGGCCCTCTCGGAAATTGGTCTGATCGCGAAACGCTAGATCAGCCGACGATCTCGAGACCCGAGAAGAAGAACGAGATTTCTTCCGCAGCGGTTTCCGGAGCGTCGGAGCCGTGCACCGAGTTCTCACCCACGGAGAGCGCGTATTCCTTGCGGATGGTGCCCTCGTCGGCTTCCGCCGGGTTGGTCGCGCCCATCACTTCGCGGTTCTTGGCGATCGCGCCTTCACCCTCGAGCACCTGAACGACGACCGGCTCGGACGCCATGAACTCGCACAGTTCGCCGTAGAAGGGGCGCTCTTTGTGGACTTCGTAGAACTTGCCGGCCTGATCCATGGTCAGCTGGATGCGCTTCTGCGCGACGATGCGCAGACCCGCTTCCTCGAACTTGGCGTTGATCTTGCCGGTGAGGTTGCGCTTGGTCGCGTCGGGTTTGATGATGCTCAGCGTGCGTTCGATGGCCATGTGTGACCCTTTCCTTGTGGTTCGTGGCCGGTATCCGGTCCGAAATATCTGCCGCGCCTGCTACCATGCAGGGGAAGCCTTGAAAAGCCCTCATGGGCGGGGCTGCGGCGACTCTAGATTGGGTTTGTGACCGTTTGGTCAAGGCCGATCGGCAGGTCGTTGCGCGGGTTTGCGCCCGCAGATGCCTCCGGCGGGGATATTTTTGCCAAGCCGAAGGGGCAGCGGCGCGCAGCAGCGATTGACTGTTGCCCGCCCCTGCGCCAAGTCAGGCCCCATGTTGCGCATCTCCGATATCTCCTTTTCGATCGACGGCCGTCCGCTCTTTGCGAACGCCTCCGCCACCATTCCCGAAGGCCACAAGGTCGGCCTCGTCGGCCCCAACGGCGCGGGCAAGACGACACTGTTCCGGCTGATCCGCGGCGAGCTGACGCTGGATGGCGGCGAGATCGGCCTGCCCTCGCGCGCCCGGGTCGGCGGCGTGGCGCAGGAAGTGCCGTCCTCCTCGACCTCGCTGCTCGATACGGTGCTGGCCGCCGACGAGGAACGCGCGAGCCTTCTGGCCGAAGCCGAGACGGCGACCGACGCGCATCGCATCGCCGAGGTGCAGACGCGGCTGGTCGATATCGACGCGTGGTCGGGCGAGGCGCGGGCGAGCGCCATCCTGAAGGGTCTCGGCTTCGACATGGAGGCGCAGAAGCGCCCCTGCTCGGATTTCTCCGGCGGCTGGCGGATGCGCGTGGCGCTCGCGGGCGTGCTGTTCGCGCAGCCCGATCTGCTGCTTCTGGACGAACCGACGAACTATCTCGATCTCGAAGGCGCGCTCTGGCTGGAAAGCTATCTGATGCGCTACCCGCATACGGTGATCGTGATCTCCCACGACCGCGATCTTCTGAACCGCGCCGTGGGCTCGATCCTGCATCTCGAGGATCGGCAACTCACGCTTTATCAAGGCGGCTACGACACGTTTGCCCGCACTCGCCGGCTGCGCCGCGAGGCGCAGGCAGCTCAGGCCAAGAAGCAGGAGGCCCGCCGCGCCCATCTGCAAGGCTTCGTGGATCGCTTCCGCGCGCAGGCCACCAAGGCCAAGCAGGCGCAGGCGCGCGTCAAGATGCTCGAGAAAATGGAGCCGATCACCGCCCCGGAAGAAGCGGCGAAACAGGTCTTCACCTTCCCCGCGCCGGAACAGCTCTCGCCGCCGATCATCGCGATGGAAGGTGCCGCCGTGGGCTATGGCGGGCCCGCGATCCTCAAGCAGCTCAACCTGCGTATCGATCAGGACGACCGGATCGCGTTGCTGGGACGCAATGGCGAGGGGAAATCCACCCTTTCCAAGCTCTTGGCGGACAAACTTCAGGTGATGGACGGCAAGATCACGCGCTCGTCCAAACTGCGGATCGGCTATTTCGCGCAGCATCAGGTCGACGAGCTGGACCTGAAAGAGACGCCGCTCACCCATCTCAAACGCGAGCGCCCCGACGAGCATCCCGCCAAGCTGCGCGCGCGGCTTGCGGGCTTCGGCCTCGGCGCGGATCAGGCGGAGACGGCGGTGGGCAAGCTCTCGGGCGGGCAGAAGGCGCGGCTGTCGCTGCTGCTGGCGACGCTCGATGCGCCGCATCTCTTGATCCTCGACGAGCCGACCAACCACCTCGACATCGAGAGCCGCGAGGCGCTGGTGACGGCGCTGACCGAATATTCCGGCGCGGTGATCCTTGTCAGCCACGACATGCACCTGCTGGGTCTGGTCGCGGACCGGCTCTGGCTGGTCAAAGGCGGCGCGGTCGCGCCCTATCAGGGCGATCTGGAAAGCTACCGGGCCGAGTTGCTGGCGCCGCCGCCGGAGGACAAGCCTGCCAAATCGGCCGCATCGAAAGCCGCGAAGCCGTCGCGCTGTGCGATGACGACGATGAAGCGTGAGGTCCGCGACTGCGAGGCCCGGGTCGAGAAGCTGAGCGACATGCTCGAGAAGCTCGACGCGAAACTCGCCGATCCCACGCTCTACGAGCCTGAAAAAGCGAGGGATCTCGCGATCTGGCAGGCGAAGCATACCGAGGCGACCAAGGCGATGGAGAAGGCCGAGGCGCTCTGGATGGCGGCGCTGGAAAAGCTGGAAACCGCCGAGCAGGACTGAGATCGATGAAGGGGCCGCGCGCCCCTTCTTTTCAATCCAGATATCCCCGCCGGAGGCGCCTGCCCCCTCAACCAGTGCGGCGCATCACAGCTTGTAGATGCCCTCGAATTTCCGCGTCAGATAAGCCAGCAGCGGCGTCTCGGTCGGCTCGAAGCCGCAGGCGTTCTGGATCGTCTCGCGCGGGGTGCGCAACCCACCATGGACGCGCAGGTTCTCGTCGAGCCATTGCTTGGCGGGGCTCGCATCGCCCTCGGCGAGTGCCGCGTCAATGCCGGGCGTGACCGCGCGCATCGCCTGATCGAGGCAACCGGCATAGACATTGCCCAGCGCATAGGTCGGGAAATAGCCGAACAGCCCCACTGACCAATGCACATCCTGCAGGAAGCCTTGGCTGGGCTTGGTGACCTTCGCGCCGAAATCCTGCTCGAAGCGGGTATTCCACGCCTCTTCGAGATCCGCGACCTCCAGCTTGCCCGAGATCAGATCGCGCTCCAGATCGAAGCGCAGCATGATGTGGAGGTTGTAGTTCAGCTCGTCCGATTCCGTGCGGATGAAGCCCATATCGACGCGGTTGACCAGCGCGTGGAAGGCCTCCGTATCCATGCCGAGATCGCCGAAGGCGTCGGTCATGCGCTGATGCAGCCAGCCGGTGAACGGGGCCGAGCGGCCAAGCTGGTTCTCGTAGATCCGGCTCTGGCTTTCGTGCACGCCCATCGAGACGCCATGGCCCAGCGGCGTGAAGCGATAGGCCGGGTTGATCGCCTGCTCGTATGTGGCGTGGCCGACCTCGTGAATCGTCGAGTAGATATTGCCGAACGGGTCGGATTCAGAAATCCGGGTGGTGATGCGCGCATCGTCGCCGCCGCCCGAGGAGAACGGGTGCACCGACATATCCAGCCGCCCGCGCGTCCAGTCATAGCCGAAAGCGGAGGCGCATTTGCGCGCGAGCCGCAGTTGCGCGTTCTCGGGAAAGACCTTGTCGACGGGCTGCGGCGAGACCTCCGAGCCCAGCACCCGGTCGCGCAGCTCCACCAGCGGGCCGCGCATCCGGTCGAAGACGGTGGCGATTTCCTTCGACGTCGCACCCGGCTCATAATCGTCGAGCAGCGCATCGTAGAGATTGCCCTCGGACAGGCATTCGGCCTCTTCACGCTTGAGGCGCACGACCTCTTCCAGCGTCGGCAGGAAGGCGGACGCGTCCTCGTTCGCGCGGGCTTCCGCCCAGATGCCTTGGGACAGCGAGGTCAGACGCGCCATCTCGGTCGCAAGGCGCGCCGGGATGCGGGTCGCGCGGTTGTAGCTGCGCCCCACCAGATCGAGGACGCGCGCGCTGACCGCGTCATCGGCCTCGGCGCGGGCCAGCCAGTCCTCGATACGCGGATCGGTGCGGCGCGCATGCAGCACCGATTCCAGCGCGGCGGATTCCTCGGCGCGCTGATCGGCGGCGCCGCGCGGCATCATCACCTCTTGGTCCCAGCTTAGCAGCCCGGCGATATTGCCCAGCGCTTCGGTTTCGCGCTGATGCGCGAGCAGGTCCTGATAGGCGCTCATACGCGGCCCTCCCGGATGGAACGAACAAGGGGGAAGCGCGCCATGTGACGCGCGCGGATCACGAGGACCCAGGTGATGATAGCACCGAATTGGTGGATGAGGCCCAGCCACCAGTAATTCACCAGCTCAAGCGCGGTGGTGATGCCCAGCACCATCTGGAAGAAAATCATCGCGGCCATCAGCGCGAAGGCTTCCTTGGTGCGCGGATGAGCAGAGCTGCGCGCGCGCCATGCGGCGTAAAGGCCGGAGGCGAAGGCGAGATAGCCGACCATACGGTGCATGAACTGCACCAGCGCCGGGTTCTCGAAGAAGTTGCGCCACAGCGGCGTGTAATCGAAGCTCTCGGAGGGCAGGAACTGCCCGTTCATCGAGGGCCATGTCGGGAAGGCGAGCCCTGCATCGATCCCAGCCGTGAGCGCACCGAGGATGATCTGCACGAACACGAGCCCGATCAGCACCGAGCCGATCCGGGTCAGGCGCGGCTCCGCCAGGCGGCGGGCCTGCAGAAGCGCCGATTCCGGGCGCGAGAGTTGCAGCGCGAACCACGAGATCAGGCCGAGGATGATGAAGGCGAGGCCCAGATGGGTAGCGAGCCGATAGGAGGCCACGGACGTCATCCGCCCCACGAGGCCCGAAGACACCATCCACCAGCCGATCGCGCCTTGCAGACCGCCCAATATCCCGAGGCTGAACAGTCGACCCGTCCACCCGGTCGGGATCTTCTTCGTCAGCCAGAAGCCGATGAATCCGATGAACCAGACCATGCCGATCAGGCGGCCCAGCTGCCGGTGCCCCCATTCCCACCAGAAGATGCCCTTGAACTCGGACACGGTCATGTTCGGGTTCATGTATTTGAACTGCGGGCTCTCTTTGTAATGGGTGAATTCCGCCTGCCAGTCCGCATCGCTCATCGGCGGGATCGCCCCCGAGATCGGATCCCAGCGCGTGATCGACAGCCCGCTATCGGTGAGGCGCGTGGCCCCGCCCACGGCGATCATCGCCACGACCAGCGTGAACAGCACGAACAGCCACATCCGGATCGCCCGGCGCGCACCACGCGGCTTTGCGTCGATCATGCCGCCCTTGGGTTCGGCCCGCGTGGTGGTGCCCTCCGATCCAACTTCCTCGAAGATGCTGCGTTTCTCGCTCATGCGTGCGGACCCCCGGCTTGTCTGTCGCCTGTTCTCGGCAAAAAGTTGCGCGAGGGCAAACTAGGCCGCCCCCTCACCGGGGGCAAGGGGGCGGGAAGGCGCAGGGCGCGCGGTCACAGGCCACTTAGACGTGATCGGACAACCTCAGTCGAAATCCTCGCGGATGATTCGGTCTTCCTCGACGCCAAGCTCCTTCAGCGTGGCCTCGATCTCATCGACCATCTTGTCGGGGCCGCAGATGTAGAACTTGCCGCTCTCCTTCTCGACGTAGGGCGCGAGGAAGCCGCGATCGACATACATCGAAATGACGCCCTTGCCGGGATCGTCCTGATCGGTGACGGTCCAGACGGTCTCCAGCCCCTTCATCGCCTCGAACTCGTCGCGTAGGATGATGTCGGCTTCCGTCTTGTTCGAGAAGATCAGGCGGCAGCCCTCCAGCGTCCCTTCGCGGGCCAGACGTGCACGCAGGATCGAGATGAAGGGCGTCACCCCTGCCCCGCCTGCGATGAACGTGCCGGGGCCTTCGTCCTTGATCGCGCCCCAGGGATCGGAGACCTCGACGGTCTCGCCGGGCGTGAGCGTCGCGATCTGCTCGGTCACGCCGTCATGGTCGGGATAGGATTTGATGACGAATTCCAGCGTGTCGCCATCCACCGGGTTGGTGAAGGTGAAGGGACGCTGCTCGCCCTGCCAGCCTTCGCGGGTCAGGTTCAGATCGACCGCCTGACCGGGGGCGAAGTCGAACCCTTCGGGGCGCGGGAAGACGAGGTGATGCGTGTCATGGGTGACGGGTGAGATGCTTTGCAATTCGAGACGGGTGCTCATGGCGGGCTCCTTTCGTTGAAGAGCGAACGCGAGGCTTTGCGCAGACGTTCCCACCCCGCCCCCCGAATGGGTAAAGAAAAGGGCCGCGCGATGGGATATCGCGCGACCCTTTGGTCTCAGCCAATGTGGCGGCAGATGGGGATCAGAAGCCCAGCGCCGCACGGACCTGATCGACCACGCCTTCGACGAGTTGCGGATTGTCACGCGCGCTCTGCACCGCCGTGCGCAATTGCTCCTTCGTCGCTTCGGGCAGCTCGGACGTGTCGACGATATCTATCACCCTGTCCGCGTCGAACCCTTCCACGGTCAGCGCCTTCGCCGCGCTCATCACGCCCTGCGCCGGCACCGGCTTTTGCGTGTCGCCACCGCTCGCGGCACCTGCGGGGGCCGCCGACTGTGCGGCATTGGTCGCAGCGGCTGCGGCATCGGCTGCGGCATTGGCGGCTTGACTGGCGGCATCGGCTGCCGCTTTCGCCGCCGTGCTCGCGCCTTCGACAGCGCTATCGGTCGCCTCCTCTTGCGCGCCGCTAGCCGCCGAGGCGGCCGCATTCGCAGCTTTCGCGGCCGCTTCCGCCGCCGCCGTGGCGGCCTTCGCGGCATCGGTGGCAGCCGCGCTGGCCGTATCGCTTGAGGAATCCATCGTGGCTGTCGCGGCCTTGCTTGCTGCGGAGGCGGCGTCCTTGGCCGCGTCACTCGCGTCGCTTGCCGCCTGCTGCGCGGTCTCGGTCGCTTTCGAGACGGTGTCGGCGGCGCTTTGAGCGGCGTCGGTGGCGGCGCTTTGTGCCTGATCGGCTCCGCTCTGCGCCGCCTCTTTCGCGGCATCGGCAGCATCCGCCGCCGCGTTCGAGCCTGTATCCATCGCGCCCGAGGCCTTTTCCTTCACGCTGTCGGCCGCGTCGGACGCCGCCTGGCTCGCCTTGTCAGCGGCTGCCTTCACCGACTCGCCTGCAGACTTCACCGCATCGCTGGCCTTGTCCGCCATGCTCTTGTCGCCAGACTCAGTGCCAGCCGCTGCGTTGGTTGTCGTATCGGTCGCGTCGGGCGAGTCTGTGATATCGGTATTGAGGATGATCAATCCGGCGGCCACCGCCAACACCACGATCGCCGCTGCCACAATCTTGTTCATCACGCTTTTTCCCTTGATTGTCTCTCTCTGCGGGCGCTATTCACCCCGCCTCGACCACTGGGCGCAGCCACGCATACGGACCGCAATCGCGCCGCAAATGCCTTTGCCCTGCCCGGCAGGACACAACGCAAATCCTCACCGCCCGGTTCCCGTGCCTTTGCGGTTGAATACGGCGGCACTCGGGACTATCTTTTCCGCCCGAAATTACTCAATGGCTACAGAAGGATTCCCACCATAGCCCGCAGACCCCATAACGCCCCGCCGACCCGTGACACCGGCCCCCGAGTGAACGGCCGTATCCGCGCGAACGAGATTCGACTCATTGGCGCGGAAGGCGAGAATGTCGGCGTGGTTACCCCGCGCGAAGCGATGTCCATGGCCGAAGAGGCCGGGCTCGATCTCGTCGAGATCTCGCCCAACGCCAATCCGCCCGTCTGCAAGATCATGGATTTCGGCAAGTTCAAATACGAACAGCAAAAGCGCGAAGCCGAAGCCCGCAAGAAGCAGAAGACGATCGAAATCAAGGAAGTCAAATTCCGTCCGGGCACCGATGTGCACGATTACGACGTCAAGATGCGCAACGTGGTGAAGTTCCTCGAGAACGGCGACAAGGTGAAGGTCACCCTGCGCTTCCGTGGTCGCGAGATGGCGCACCAGGATCTCGGTCTCGAGCTTCTCAACCGCGTCCGCACCGATGTGGGCGAACTGGGCAAGGTCGAGAACATGCCCAAGCTCGAAGGCCGCCAGATGGTGATGATGATCGCCCCGGCGAAATAAGCGCCCGAGCATCGCGAGATGGTTTAAACCCTCCCCTCACCGGGAGGGTTTTTTCATGACCCGTCGCGGGCGGTTCTCGCGTTTCGGGGGGATGGAAAATTAAAGCGCCGCGGGAGGGAGACCCGCGGCGCATTTTGGGGAAAAGACGAGGGAGAACGTCTGTTCCTCTGGTCGGGTTCTGTGCGGTTTGGGCCGCGTCAGGGAGATCAAGAACCCGATGCACTTGTGATATGGGAGTATCCGTGTGCTGAACTTGACTTAGGTCAAAATTCATCCGGTTTGAACTGCGACAAACTGTTCCAATGGTCACGTTTCTGGCAGGGTTGGTGAGCCGCGTGTGAGGAAAACCTTACCGGAAGCCCGACGCTCCGGCTTCGGACCTGTCTTTTCGGGCTCTCAAGACACACGGCGCGATCACGCGAGCGACTCGCCCCGATCGAACTTTCAGCGCCTTTTTCTTCCCGTCCCATCCGGTCTTGCGCGTGCTCCTCCGCGATTGCCCCGGTTTCGCCATTCCCACCGCGCGAAATCGCCCCGTTCGGAGGCGAAATCGAACCCCGGACAGGCACGACCCGGAATCGGGTGACCGGCGGTTGCGCGCTCTTTATCGGGCCGCTCCCGGCGTGCTAGGTGGAACGAGAGGCAGTTTCGAGATCGACATGGGCAAGCAACGAGTGATCCGGCGCATCCTGCAGGCGCAAACGGGCCAGCCCGCGCTGCTCGACGCGGTGGGCTGGACCGAGGATACCGATCTCGGGCCCCGCCATCACCTGCGCGCCTTCTTCGCCGCCCCCGCGCAAGCCGAGGATCTCAGCTTCGACGCCGTACCCGGGGCCGCGCATCTGGCCGAGGGGCGCAATGTCGCGGGCGCGGTGATGGCGATCTACGAGCCGACCGCGCCGGGCCCGATTCAGGCCGCGATGACTGGGCCGGACGGCCCTACCCTGCGCGAGATCACCCCCGCCACCCCCGACTGGGAGATTTTCGAAGGCCGCAACTGCCTGTTCGGGCTGCGGCTGGAGGAAAGCGTCGAGACGGTGCTCGATTGGCTGAGCTGGCATCACGACTATCACGGCGCGACGGGCGCGGTGATCGTGAACCGCGCGCCCGTGGACAGCCCCGCAGGCACCGGCGAGACTTTCGCCGATGCGCTCGAGGCGGGCATGGCGCTGCGCGAGCTGGACCTGCCGGTCGCGATCCTTGAAAGCCCGCTGCCGCTCGGCAAGCCGGGGATGGGACCGGAGAACCATGTCTTCCTCGCCCCCGACGCCCCCGGCAAGGACCGGATGGAGCCGCCTGCCCCCGATCCGCAGCGCAGCCCGCTGGGTCAGGCGCTGATCTTCGAGATCGCGAAATGGCGTTTCTTCGCGAAGGCGGCCTCAGTGCTGGTGCTCGACGTGACCGATCTGCTGGCGGCGCGCGAGCCGGGGCAGCCCTCGGCCTTCGAAGCCACGCAAGAGGCCGAGAACGGCGTAATCCTTCTGGTGGGCCGCCGCATCTACCCTTGGCGCGTGCGCAACGATCAGCCCGCGCGCTTCCCCGACCATATCTGCCGCCAGTTCGACGCGCGGCGCGGTATCGCCCGCTGGGGCTGCGCGCCGCAAAAGGCTGGGCTCGAGAATACGTGGCGCCTCTTGCGGGTCAGCTATTGCCGGCCCGATCCGGGGCTGACCTACTGCTTCTGGCGCGCGATGGCGCTGCGGGTGCCGGGGACCTCGCCTGCGGAACTCGCGCCCAAGACCTCGCTGATCGAGGACGAGCGCCTGTTACATCTGTCGCGCGACATTTGGGGGTTCAAGCCAGTGCGCCCGCCGGTCTCGAAGGTGAAAGACGCGCCCGCGCAGGCGGTCGAGGCAGGCCGCACCGCCATCGTCACCACGATGAAGAACGAAGGCCCCTTCATCCTCGAATGGATCGCCTATCACCGCGCGATCGGGGTGGATGATTTCCTCGTCTATACCAACGACTGCACCGACGGCACCGATACGATGCTCGACCTGCTGCAGGCGAAGGGCTACGTCCAGCACCGCGAGAACCCGTTCCGCACGATGGTCGACATGAAGCCGCAGCACGCGGCGCTGGCGGCGGCGGAGAATGAGCCGGTCATCACCAAGGCGGGCTGGTCGATCTGCATGGATGTGGACGAGTTCATAAATGTGAAGATCGGCGACGGCACGCTGAAATCGCTGTATCAAGCGATGGGCAAGGCGAACATGATCGCGCTCACCTGGCGGCTCTTCGGCAATGCGGATGTCCATGCATACGAGGACAGCTTCATCACCGGGCAATTCACCCGCTGCGCCCCCGAGATCGTGCGCAAACCGCATCAGGCCTGGGGCTTCAAGACGCTGTTTCGCAATATCGCGCTCTACAAGAAACTGGGCGTCCACCGTCCCAAGGGGCTGAACCCGGACCTCTGGGATCAGGTGAACTGGCTCAACGGCTCGGGCCAGCCGATGCCGCGCGAGATGTTCCGCAACGGCTGGCGCTCGACGCTCGACACCTATGGCTATGACTGGGTGCAGCTTAACCATTACGCGGTGCGCTCGGCCGAGAGCTTCCTCGTTAAGCGCGACCGGGGCCGGGTGAACCATGTCGATCGCGATCAGGGGCTGAACTACTGGTTCCGGATGAACCATAACGCGGTCGAGGATCGTTCGATCCAGCGGATGCTGCCGGCCGCTCGCGCCGAGTTCGACCGCATGATGGCCGATCCCGAGATCGCCGCCGCGCACCACCATTCCGTCGCCTGCCACCGCGCGAAGATCGAGGAGCTGATGGCGCGCGCCGATCAGCGGGAGTTCTACGAGACCCTGACCTCGGAACGGTTCGAAGCGCTCTCGCGGATGCTGCATGTCTTCGGCTCAGCCGTGTTCAACACCGGCCCGCATGTCATCCCCGACGACCTGCATGCCCGCGATCTGCCCGACGATTTCTTCTTCACGGTCGAAGCGCCCGACGAGGCGACGCACTGAAGGCGGCGCCTTTACCCCAGCGTGCCCTGACCTAGCTCTCCGAGCAAAGGAAAGGACACACAACATGGCACGCATTTTCGTCATCGGCGCGACAGGCGGCGTCGGGCATCGACTGGTCCCGCTTCTAATTGAGGCAGGACACGAGGTCACCGCGCTGCACCGCAAATCCGAGCAGGCCGACAGCCTCCGCGCGATGGGCGCGACGCCCGTCCAAGGCGACCTGATGGAACTGACCGCAGGCGATTTCGAACCGATGTTCGAGGGCCATGACGCGGTTGTCTTCTCGGCGGGGGCTGCGGGCTCCGGCCTCGAGCGCACCACCCGGATCGACGGCGAGGCACCGCTCGACGTGATCGCCGCGATGAACCGGATGAGCGTGCCTCGGCTTTACCTCGTCTCCGCCTTCCCCGATGCCGGGCGCGGCAAGGAGATCAAGCCGGGCTTCGAGCATTACATGCTGGCGAAGAAGACGGCCGACGCCGCTGTGGTGGCGAGCGGGCTCGACTATGTCATCCTGCGCCCCGGCACGCTGATGGATGAGGACGGCGACGGGCGCGTGGCGCTGGCCCATGCGCTCGATTACGGCTCGGTCGCGCGTGGCCATGTCGCGGCTGTGCTGGCGGCGCTGATCGACACGCCCGAGATCAGCCACGAAATCCTCGAGCTGACCGACGGCACCGAGGAAATCGCGGCAAGCGTGGCCGCCCTGCCGCGCCACGTCGCCGTGTGATCCCAGACACTTGCGGGCGCGCGCGGCCTCACTACAGTGGCGAAATGCGTGCGCTTGCGATCACATCCGTCAAGAATGAAGGCCCGTTTCTGCTGGAATGGCTGGCCCATCACCGCGCCATCGGCTTCACGGATTTCCTCGTCTTTTCCAATGACTGCGACGACGGCACCGATGCGATGCTGGATCGGTTGCAGGAAATCGGCTGGCTGACCCATGTGCCCAATCCCGGCCCGTGGAAGGAAGGGCCGCAATGGGCCGCGCTGAAACAGGGCGATGCGCATCCGCTGGTGGCTCAGGCCGACTGGATCGCGGTGATCGACGTTGACGAATTCGTCACCATAAAGACCGGCGACGGCACGCTGGACGCGCTGATCGAGGCCGTCCCGCAGGCCACCGCTTTCGCGATGACATGGCGACTGTTCGGCAATTGCGGCGTGGTTGGCTTCGAGGATCGCCCCGTCACGCAACAGTTCCCCCGCTGCGCGCCGCCGGACATGCTCTGGCCGTGGCGCGCGTCGATGTTCAAGACGCTGTTTGCCAATACCGGCGCCTATGCCAAGCTCGGCGTCCACCGCCCCCGCGCGCCACAGGACGACAAGCTGCCGGGCACGCTCTGGGTCGACGGATCGGGACGCAAACTGCCGCCTCACTATCAGCGCCAGAAACTGTTCACCCCGCCCGGCAGCGCGCCTTACGATCTGGTGCAGCTCAACCATTATCCGCTTGGGTCGATGGAGGGCTACCTCGTGAAATGCGACCGCGGCCGCTCGAACCGGCAGGCAGGCGCCTTCGACATGTCCTACTGGGTGGAGCGCAATTTCTCGGACGTGGAGGACGATTCGATCCGTCGCCACGATGCGGGCACGCAGGCCGCCCTTGCCGAGCTGACCGCCGATTCCGACCTGCCCGGCCTGCACAAAAAGGCGATTATGTGGCGCAAAGAGAAGGCCCGCGCGCTTCTGCGCGAGGAGCCGTATCGCGCGCTTTTTGGCAGGCTTCTCCTCTGTCCGCAGAGCCGCCCGCTCTCACCGCAGGCCGCTAAACTCATGGTCCGCCTCGCAAAAGCGGCAATTACCGAGAACCCGTGAACAAACGCCGCCAACTAGGCCGATTGTTGCCCATTAAGAAATGTGGCGGCAGATTCCTCGCTTGGCTCCTATTTGTGCCCCTTTCTTGCGGTGATACGTTGGTTGAGCAGAACCGGCGGTGTCCCGCCCGCGCCCGCAGCAAGCGACGCGCGCACGAAAGCTGAAAAGAGGCGAAGGTGAACAAGGCAGACACGGACTGGCGTGCACGGCTGGAAGCGATCGCGGACGAGACCGGCTATCACGAGCCGCTCGGCGCCGATCACGAAGTGCTGTTCCACGACGACTCGCCCGTCCTGATCGTCAGCTTCGAGACTCGCGCACAGATCGAGGCCGATCGCGAAGAGGCCCTGCCCTTCGGCTACAAGATCGCCCGCGATGAGGGCTGGTCTGCACTCAGCGTGATCGCTTCGGACGAGAGCTGGTTCCGCGACCCCGCCATCTATGCCTATTTCGACCGTCTCGTCGACGAGGCCTTCTTCGAAGATTTCGACCGTGTGGTGTTCTACGGCGCGGGCCCCGGCGGCTACGCGGCGGCGGCCTTCTCGGTCGCAGCACCCGGCGCCACGGTGGTCGCGCTCGCACCGCAGGCGACACTCGATCCGACACTCGCGGGCTGGGATGACCGGTTCCCGCAAACCCGCCGGATGTCTTTCACCGACCGCTACGGCTTCGCGCCTGAAATGCTCGACGGCGTGGAGCGGGCCTTCGTCTTCTATGACCCGTTCGAGCGGCTCGACGCGATGCACGCGGCCCTGTTCGCGCGGCCTTGCGTGACACTGATGCCGTGCCGGCATATCGGCCCGGACCCGGCGGCGGGGCTGCTCGATATGGATATTCTCGACGAGATTCTGATCGCGGCAGGCGCGGGCAAGCTGACCCCGTCCCTGTTCTGGACCTTCTTCCGCGCCCGGCGGCTCTCGAAACGCTACGTGATCCGGCTGGTCGACCACCTGCGCCGAGCGCGCCGCCCGGTGCTGGAAGCGATCCTGTGCCGCGCGGTCGGGACCAGCCAGAACCGTCCGAAATTCCGCAACCGCTATGAGGCGCTCGCCCAGAAGCTCGCCGAGCAGGGGGTCGAGTTGCCGGAGCCACAAGAACGGGCTGGCGCGGCCTGAACCCCGATCGAGAGACTGAAACGTAAAAAGGGCGCGCCCCGGCGGGGGCACGCCCTTTTTCAATGCGAGACGCCCGGGCGCCCCGGACCGCGATCAGATGTAGAAGCGGTCGCGGAACACGTGGCGCACGATGCCGTCACGGGTCAGACCCATATCGGCCAGCTCGGCGTCGCTTTTCGCGTCGAGCGCACGGATTTGCTCCTGGCGCGACTGGCGCTCCATATAGGCGACGAAGCCTTGTGCGATTGCGTGGCCCATACGGGCAAAGATCGATTGTTCGCCATGGGCGGTGGTAACGAATGCCATTGGAAACCTCCTGAGGTTCAGCGTTCAGGTCGTTTTCTCCCTTGGCACTGAATTTAGGTCAGCTTTACTGCCAGTGGTACCGCCATCTCCGCATCCCCGCCATGCAAATGCTGCAGCGCGGCATGCGCGCTCCCTCTGGATTTGCACGCAGCCTCGGGCTAAGGACTTTTCTCATGAGCACGATCACCCTGCCCCGCCCCGATGACTGGCACCTGCATCTGCGCGATGGCGCGATGCTGGAAGGTGTCGCCCCCGAAACCGCCCGTGATTTCGCCCGCGCGATCATCATGCCGAACCTCGTGCCCCCCGTGGTGCGCGGAGACGATGCTGCCGCCTATCGCGAGCGCATCCTGAAGGCGCTGCCGGAAGGGAGCGATTTCGAGCCGCTGATGACGCTCTACCTGACCGAGAAGACCGACGCGGAAGACGTGGCGCAGGCCGCCGCCTCCGGTCTGGTCAAGGCGGTGAAGCTCTATCCGGCGGGCGCCACGACGAACTCCGATTCCGGCGTGCGCGATTTCGACAAGGTGCGCGGCGTGCTGGAGAAGATGGCCGAGATCGGCCTGCCGCTTTGCGTGCATGGCGAGGTGACCCGCCCCGAGGTCGACATCTTCGACCGCGAGGCCGTCTTCATCGAGACCGTGCTGGACCCGATCCGGCGCAAGACCCCCGGTCTGCGCGTGGTGATGGAGCATATCACCACGAAAGACGGCGTGGATTACGTGGCCGCGCAGGGCGACGACATGGGCGGCACGATCACCACGCATCACCTGATCATCAACCGCAACCATATCCTCGTGGGCGGGATCAAACCGCATTACTACTGCCTGCCGGTGGCCAAGCGCGAAACGCATCGGCTGGCGCTGGTCGAGGCCGCGACCTCGGGCAACCCGCATTTCTTCCTCGGCACCGATAGCGCGCCCCATGTAGACGCCGCCAAGGAAACCGCCTGCGGCTGTGCGGGCTGTTTCACCGCGACCCATACGATGCCGCTTCTGGCGCATGTATTCGAAGCCGAGGGCGCGCTCGATAAGTTGGAGGCCTTCACCTCGCGCAACGGGCCGAATTTCTACCGCCTGCCGGTCAACGAGGGCACGCTGACGCTCGAGAAGACCGACCAGCCCAACAGCTGGCCCGCCAAGATCGAAACCGGCGCGGGCCCTGTCACCCTCTTCGATCCGGGTTTCCCGGTCCATTGGCATGTAAAACGCTGAGTTTCGCCTTGGCGCAAATATCCCCGCCGGAGGCTCCCGGGCCAGCCGAGGGACGCTCCGCGGGGGATATTTAGACCAAGCCGAAACCAGCCTTGATAAGGACGAGATGATGATCCCCAGCTCCTTCCCCAGCAAAGAAGAAATCGCCCGCCTGACCGCGCGGATGCTTCTGGAAATCGAAGCGGTGCATTTCAACGCCGACGAGCCCTTCACGCTCGCCTCCGGCCTGCCCTCGCCGACCTATATCGATTGCCGCAAGCTGATCTCTTTCCCGCGTATCCGCTCGACCCTGATGGATTTCCTCGCCGTGACGGTGATGCGCGAGGCCGGTTTCGAGGCCTTCGACAATATCGCGGGCGGCGAGACGGCGGGCATCCCCTTCGCCGCGATGGTGGCCGAGCGTCTGGCCCTGCCGATGACCTATGTGCGCAAAAAGCCCAAAGGTTACGGGCGCAACGCCCGCATCGAAGGCGCGATGACCGAAGGCCAGCGCGTGCTGCTGGTCGAGGATCTGACCACCGATGGCGGCTCGAAACTCAGCTTCGTCGATGCGATCCGCGACACCGGCGCGACCTGCGGCCATACGGCGGTGATCTTCTACTATGGCATCTTCCCCGAGACCGTGCCGAAACTGCGCGAACATGGCGTCGAGCTGCATCACCTGTGCACATGGTGGGATGTGCTGGCCGAGGCGCGCGCTCAGGGCAGCTTCTCGAAAGAGACTCTCGACGAGGTCGAAGCCTTCCTGAGCGATCCGCGCCCGTGGCAGGACGCGCGCAAGGGCTGAAACAGCCCGGAGATTCCTGTGGATGATCCTGTGGATGCTCTGGGGAGCGTTTTGGCCCCGAATCTCGCGCTTCGAAAATAATCGCGAGATGTGGTAGGCTCCCTACGAGCAAACACCATAAATTCCGAAAACTCCGCTGAAACAGCGGGGTTTTCCCCAATCTTATCCAGATTCCCTTTTCCCCCGACTGCGGCTAGAAGACCGCGCAGAGGGACGGGGACACCGAGGCAGGTACATGAACGATCAGGCACAACGACCCGATGAGGGACAGCCCGGAAATTTGCCCGCAGAGGGCACCGCACTGCCCCATAATATCGAAGCGGAACAGCAGCTTCTGGGCGCGATCCTCACCAATAACGACATCTTCGACCGGATCGCATCCGTCATCAAACCGGAGCATTTCTACGAGCCGGTGCACCAGCGCATCTACGAAGTCGCGGCGGCGAAGATTCAGAAGAACGCGCTCGCCTCGCCGGTGACGCTGAAAGCCTATCTCGAAGACGATGCGGGCCTTCAGGAACTGGGCGGCCCGGCCTATCTGGCGCGTCTGGCGGGGGCGGCGATCTCGGCCTATGCGGCGCGCGACTATGCGCTGATGATCTACGAGATGGCGGTACGGCGCGGGCTAATCGAACTGGGTCAGGATATCTCGTCTCGCGCGGGCAAGCCGCAGATCGACGACGATCCCAAGGAGCAGATCGCCTCCGCCGAGCAGCGGCTTTACAACCTCGCCGAAGAGGGTCAGGCGCAGAAGGGCTGGACCTCGTTCCTGTCGGCGGTGACCGAGGCCGTGCAATCGGCCAATGCCGCCTATCAGCGCGATGGCGGGCTTGCGGGCGTCTCGACCGGGCTTGTCGATCTCGACAAGAAGCTCGGCGGCTTCCACCCGTCGGATTTGCTGATCCTCGCAGGGCGTCCCTCGATGGGGAAAACCTCGCTTGCGACCAACATCGCCTTCAATATCGGCAAGGCCTACAAGAAGGGCATGCGCCATGACGGGGTCGAGGGCGCGATCGAAGGCGGCGTCGTCGGGTTCTTTTCGCTCGAGATGAGCGCCGAACAGCTGGCCGCGCGTATCCTGTCGGAAGCCTCGGAAGTGCCCTCGGAGCGCATCCGCCGCGGCGACATGACGGAGAGCGAATTCCGCCGCTTCGTCGAGGCCGCGAAGGCGCTGGAGAAATGCCCGCTGTACATTGACGACACGCCCGCTCTGCCGATCGGTCAGGTCGCCGCGCGGTGTCGCCGCCTGAAGCGGACGCATGGGCTCGACGTGGTGATCGTCGACTACCTGCAGCTGCTGCGCGGCTCGGGTCGCGGCGATAACCGCGTGCAGGAGATCGGCGAAATCTCGATGGGTCTGAAGGCCATCGCGAAGGAGTTGAACATCCCCGTGGTCGCGCTGTCGCAGCTGTCGCGGACGGTGGAAAGCCGCGAGGACAAGCGCCCGCAGCTCTCCGACCTTCGGGAATCCGGCTCGATCGAACAGGATGCCGACGTGGTTATGTTCGTCTATCGCGACGAATATTATCACGAGCGTCTCAAGCCACCGGAAGACGATCCGAAATTCGCCGAGTGGATGCAGAAGGCCGAGCGCGTGCATGGCAAGGCCGAGGTGATCCTGGGCAAACAGCGTCACGGGCCGATCGGCACGGTGGAATTGGCTTTCGAGAGCCAGTTCACGCGCTTCTCGGATCTGGCCAAGCCCTGGCAGGGCGACGGAAACGAAGGGTTCTGAGCGGGGATCGGGGGCGCGGCCCCCGCACCGCGAGGGCTCTTGCACGTATAATCGAGCAGAAACGGAAAAAGGGGGGCCAGCGCCCCCCTTTTTTAATGTCTGTCGGTTGTGACGCGCGGCGCGCTCAGTAGAGGCCACCCGCCGAGAGCGAGCCGAAATCGGCCTTCTTCTTCGGAATGACCTTCTGCTGGCCGGTCGAGGTGGTGACCGTGGTGGAGCCCGCATCGTCGCGTTCGCCCTGCGCAAACAGCGGCAGGTTCGAGCCCATCGCGAAGCCGCCATCGACGACCAGCGAGCCGAGGCCCGACATGTCCTGACCGGGGCGCAGATATTCGGCCTGCACGAACTCGCCGGTGGCGGAATCCGAGAGACGCTCGCCGGTATAGCGGTTGAACTTCGCCCAGGTGCCGCCCGGCGGAACTTTGAATTTCGAGCCGCCGAATTCCTTGATCGCCTCGCGCATGAACTCGTTGAACACCGGGACACAGAGCGTGCCGCCATAGGCGTGACGGCCCAGCGAGCGCGGGTTGTCATAGCCCATGTAGCACGAGGCCACGATGTTCGAGCTGAAGCCGGTGAACCACACGTCCTTTGCGTCGTTCGTGGTGCCGGTCTTGCCCGCGATCGGAACCGGCAGGTCGACGCCGTAGCCGGAGCCGCGCTTCACCACGCCCTCCATCAGCGAGATCATCTGATAGGCGGTGATCGGGTCGATAATCTGGTCGCGGTGGCTGACGATCTTCGGCCCCTGCCCCTCGGGCAGGTTCGGATCCTCGCAATTGGCGCAGCTGCGCTGGTCGTGGCGGTAGATCGTGCGGCCATAGCGGTCCTGCACCCGGTCGACCAGCGTCGGCTCAACCCGCTCGCCGCCATTGGCGAACATCGCATAGGCCGAGATCAGGCGGAACATCGTCGTTTCCTGCGCGCCGAGCGCATTGGCGAGGAACTGGCGCATATGGTCGTAGACGCCGAATTTCTCGGCATAGGCCGCAACCGTCTCCATGCCGATTTCCTGCGCGATCCGGATCGTCATCAGGTTCCGCGAATGCTCGAGCCCGGTGCGCATCGGCGTCGGGCCGTAATATTTGTTCGACGCGTTCTTCGGACGCCACATGCCTTGGGGCGTGTTGATCTCGATCGGCGCGTCGACCACGATCGTCTCGGGCGAGAAGCCGGAATCCAGCGCCGCCGCATAGACGAAGGGTTTGAAGTTCGAGCCCGGCTGACGCATCGCCTGCGTGGCGCGGTTGTAGACCGAGGACTGATAGGAGAAGCCGCCCTGCATCGCCAGCACGCGGCCGGTATTCACGTCCATCGCCATGAAGGCGCCTTCGACCTTCGGCACCTGGCGCAGCGTCCAGCGGATGAAGGAGCCATCGCTATCCTTCGTCATCGCGCGGACCTCGACGACATCGCCAGTCTCCAGCAGGTCCTGCGCCTGTTTCGCGCGCGGGCCGAGCTTGCCGTCATCCTTCAGTTTGCGCGCCCAGGTCACGTCCTCGGGCGGGATCCAGTGGCCGTCTTTGTCTTGCTCGATGCCTTCGATGCCGATGCGGGCCGAGCTGCCTTCGAAGCCCAGCACCACAGCCGGGTGCCAGCCGTCGATGTCGCGCGGGGCTTTCGCGGTCGAGACATCGGAGAGCGCGGCGCGCCAGTCGGCCTCGTTCTTCAGCTTGTCCTCGGCGATCTTCGCCCCGGTGCCGCGCCAGACGCCCTGCTCGCGGTCGTATTTCTCCAGCGCATGTTGCAGCGCCTTCGTCGCATGGGATTGCAGATCGGGGTTCACGGTCGCGCGGATCGTGAGGCCGCCGCCAAAGAATTCCTCTTCGCCGAAGCTCTTCGACAGCTGACGGCGAATTTCGTCGGTGAAATAGTCGCGCGGCGGAAGCTGCGCGCGGAACGGGGCGTAATCGCCGTTCTGCACGGATTTCAGCGGCTTGTTCTGCTCCGCCTCCATCGTCGCCTTGTCGATCCGGCCATCCTCATACATCCGGCGGAGCACGTAGTTGCGACGCTCCACCGCGGTCTTGTAGTCGCGCACGGGATGCAGATCGGCGGGTTTCTTCGGCAGTGCCGCGAGATAGGCGGCCTCGCCCACCGTCAGATCGGCGAGCGGTTTGTTGAAATAGGTCTGCGCGGCAGCAGCGACCCCGTAGGAGTTCTGGCCGAGATAGATCTCGTTGAGATAGAGTTCGAGAATACGATCCTTGCTCAGCACATGTTCGATGCGCGAGGACAGGATCAGTTCCTTGATCTTGCGCTCCACCGAGCGGTCTGCAGAGAGAAGCAGGTTCTTCGTCACCTGCTGGGTGATCGTCGAGGCCCCGCGCACGTCGCGCCCGCCCGACTTCACGGCGGTGAACATCGCCGCCGCGATCCCGCGCGGGTCGAAACCGGGGTGGATGTAGAAATTCTTGTCCTCGGCCGAGACGAAGGCGCCCTTCACCCGGTCGGGGATGTCGCGGATCGGCACGAAGAGGCGGCGCTGCTCGGCGAATTCGTCGATCAGGCGGCCGTCGCCGTTATAGATGCGCGAAATGGTCTTCGGGCGGTATTGCGCAAGCTGGTCGTAGCTCGGCAGATCGCGCGAATAGATCCAGAAGATCGCCCCGATGGTGAGCGCGGCAAAGAACAGCCCGGTCACAACCCAGGAAAACACGCCGCCGATCGAGCCGAGAATGAAACGGATCACAGATACACCCCTTGCCTCGGGGCAGATCACCCCATCGCGCCAGCCTATACATCGCGCCTTCGTGACGGTCAAAGTAACGTGCGCTCACGCTTCCGAGAAGACTCCGCGTGGTCACAATCCCGCTCAATGGGCGGATGACCGCGCGTCAGACCGGGAACAACCCGCGATTACTGGCGCAAAAGCTTCGCTTCCGCCGCATCGCCCTGCGCCCATGTCTCGACGCCTTTCGTGATCGCCTCGGCCATTCGTGCGCGCCAATCGGGATCCTTGAGCCGCGCGCGATCGGCGGGCGACGACAGGAAGCCCAGCTCCACGAGGACCGAAGGGATATCGGGCGATTTCAGCACCGAGAAATTCGCGCCCTGCACCGGGCGTTTGTGCATATGCAGTCCCGCGCCCTTGATCGCGCCCGCCAGCACCTGCGAAAGCCGGACCGAGCGCGGCTGCGTGTCGCGCCGCGCCAGATCGACGAGAATATGGGTGATCGCATCGCCCTGCCCGTTCAGATCGACGCCCGCGAGGATATCGTCGCGGTCGTGGCGCTGCACGAGCTTGCGGGTCGCCTCGGTTTCGGCGTGATCCGCGAGCCGATAGATGGTGGAGCCGGTCGCCTTCCCCTCAGCGATGGAATCGGCATGGAGCGAGATGAAGAGATCCGCGCCCGACGCCCGCGCCACCGTCACGCGGGTTTCGAGCGGCACGAACACGTCCTGATCTCGGGTCATCACCACCTGCATCCCTGCCCGGCGCATCGCGTCACGCAGTTGGCGGGCGAAACCCAGCACGATATCGGCCTCATGCGCGCCGCCATCCTCCGCCCCCGGATCGATGCCGCCATGGCCGGGATCAAGCACCACTTTCAGCGGTCGCGTCCCGTCCTGACGGCGATGCGGCGCGACGGTCGGCGCGGGTTGCGGCAGATCCCACAGCGCGGAATCGGCAGCCCCCTTGCGCGGGCTGAACTTGGCGGCAGGCACCTGCGCCAGCGTGAGCGCGATCTCGGGGTCGCCCTTGGTGCGTTCCTCCGAGGTGACGAGGCGCATCGGATGGGCCAGTTCGGCCACCATCCGCGACCAGCCGGGCCGGAACTTGCCCCAGCGCAGCCCTTTGATCGCATCGCTGCCTTTCAGCAGGGTTTCCGGCGGGTTAGCGCCGAAATTCACCTCGCGGAAATCGATGACGAGCCGGTAGGGATCGGCCAGCAGAAAGGCGCGATACGGCACGGGCTGACTGATCCCGAGCGTGATCGCGACCTTATCGCCGTTTTGCGCGATCTGGCTGCGGTCGGGCGCATATTGCGCCAAGGCCGACAGGTCCTGCGCCCGCGCAGGCAGAGCCAGCGCGAGAGACATCGCGAGAAGAAGAATGAACCGCCCGATCATACGCGCCCCGTTTTTATGCGCTTTCGTTTTGCGGGCACTATAGCGGCCGGGGTCGCGCGGAGCAAAGGGCGAATGGGCACGTTGGCGCGGGCGACCAGCCCGAGCCGCGCCTGTCTGGCCCTCCGCTTGCGCTACGGGCGTTCGCCGGACGTCCTTCCACAGGAAGGCCGCTTGATCCGGCTCACCCCTCATCGCAAACCTCAGCGGTTCTCCATGAAGCTCCGCAGTCGCTTGATCCCCTCGGCGACCCGCTCGGGGCTTTGCGCATAGGAAAACCGGATCGTCTGCGCGCCGCGATGGGGGTCGAAATCCATCCCCGGCGTGACCGCCACCCCGACGCTCTCGAGGATTTCCGCGGCGAAAGCGGCGCTATCCTCGGTCAGTTCCGAGACATCGGCATAGAGGTAGAACGCCCCATCGGGCGGCGCGATCCGGGTGAAGCCCATCTTCGGCAGCTCTTCGAGCAGCATCTGCCGGCTTTCGCCATAGCGCGCGACATTCTCGGCCATCTCGTCGAGGCTCTCCAGCGCGCCCAAGGCCGCCACCTGGCTCGCATGGGGGGCGCAGATGAACATGTGCTGAGCGAGACGCTCCACGGTGCGCAGATGGCTTTCCGGCACCACCATCCAGCCCACGCGCCAGCCCGTCATCGAGAAGTATTTCGAGAAGGAGTTGATCACGAAGACATCGTCGCTGATTTCCAGCGCCGAGACCGCACGGCCCTCATATTGCAGCCCGTGATAGATCTCGTCCGAGATGAAGGCGATGTCGCGGGCCTGACAATGCTCGATCAGCGCCTGCAGCTCCGGCTTGCCCAGCATCGTGCCCGACGGGTTGCCCGGAGAGGCCACGATCAGCCCGGCCAGATCGTCCGGGATTTCCTCGGGCGTCGGCTGGTAGCGGTTCTGCGCCTCAGTCGGAATGCCCACCGGCTCAATCGAGAGCGCCTTGAGGATCTGGCGGTAGCTCGGATAGCCCGGCTCGCCCAGCCCCACCTTGTCGCCCGCATCGAACAGCGCCGTGAAGGCCAGCTGGAACGCCCCGGAAGAGCCCGACGTGATGACCACGCGCGCGGGATCCAGATCGATGTCGTACCAGCGCTTGTAGAGCTTTGCGATCCCCTCGCGCAGATAGGGCAGCCCCAGCGCCACCGTGTAGCCCATCGGCTGGCTCTCGAGCGCCTCGGCCAGACGGCGCTTGGCGGCTTTCGGCGCGGAGGTGCCCGGCTGGCCCACTTCCATATGCACGATGTCGCGGCCCGCAGCCTCCGCCTCTGCCGCCATGCGCAGCACATCCATCGCGATGAACGGTTCCACCTGCCCGCGTTTCGACTGCCGCATCCTGCCAACTCCTTGCCGCTTGAGATTTCGCCCAAGGGGTTAGGCCGAAGCCGCCCGAGCGTCAATGCGGCGTCACTGCACGCATCTGTCGGCGCGCGCCTCGCGATGAAGCCGCGCCCTGCGCGCTAACGCCCTCTTGATCCCGCGCGCCCGAGCGGTCAGGTTGCTTGCGAACCAACAGGACCCGATCCAAAGGATACGCCCATGCTCCGCACGCTTCTGGCCGCGACCGCCTTCGCCGCGCTCGCCACGGCCGCCCCGCTCACCCCGGCAGCCGCGCAGGATTTCGACTTCGCCAACATGACCGACAGCCAGAAATCCGCATTCGGCGACGCCGTGCGCGAGTATCTGATGGCCAATCCGCAGGTTCTGGTCGAGGCGATCAACGAGCTGGAAGCCAAGCAGCAGGCGCAGCAGGCCGATAATGACAAGCAGCTGATCAAGACTAATGCGAAGGATATCTTCGAGGACGGTTACAGCTGGGTCGGCGGCAATCCCGATGGCGACATCACCGTCGTCGAGTTCATGGATTACAAATGCACCTACTGCAAAAAAGCCTATGACGAGGTCTCGGACCTGATCTCGAAGGACGGCAATATCCGCTTCATCGTCAAGGAGTTCCCGATCCTCGGCCAGCAGTCGGAACTGGCGGCGCGCTTCGCGGTCGCGACGAAGCAGATCGACGGCGACGACGCCTATGCGAAGATGCACGACACCCTGATGAAAGCGCGCGGCAATCTCACCGTCGAGAGCCTGAGCCAGATCGCCAAGGATCAGGGCCTAGATCCCGCTCCGATCCTCAAGCAGATGAACGACGAAAAGGTGACCGAGGTGCTGCGCCAGAACTACCAACTGGCACAGCGCATGGCGATTTCGGGCACCCCGGCCTTCGTGATCGGCGGGCAGCTGCTGCGCGGCTATGCGCCGGAAGCGGCAATGGCGAAAATGGTCGCAGAAGAGCGCAACGCCGAGTGATCCGCATCTGAAGAACGCCGCACAAGGCCTTCTTAGGATTGAGATTTTTAAGATAGCAAGCGCCGTCCGGGTCCATCGCGATCCGGGCGGCGTTTTCATGTCGTTTACCGTGAGAGTCCGAAGTTTTCACATCTTAGGGGGCCGTTAATGGATCGGGCGTAGCCTGCCCTCGAAAAGGACTGTGATGCGACTCGAATTGCTGCTTATGACCCTCTCGGTGCTCTGCGCGCCGATCGCCGCCCTCGGCATGCTGCCAGAGGACCGACCGGGGCTTTACCTCGTCGTGGTTCCGCCCTGGCGCGCCGCCGATCAGGTGATCACCGCCGCAGGGGCGCATCCCGTGGGACCGGTGCGCGCTCCGTTGGGGGAATTCGCGGCAGCGGATGCGCCGGGCACGCTCGCCCGGCTGCGGGCGGCGGGCGCATGGGTCGTTCTCGACGCCAAGAAAATGGCCTGGCTCTGCGGGGCGGCCGAGATTTGAGGGACCTCTGATGATTGACGGGAACACCGCTGGGCCGACCACTGTGCAAGCGCCACAAAAAGACGCGCATATGCGCCAGGTGCGGAAATTGCTGGCCTTCGGGACAGTCGCCATGGCCGCCATCGTCACGGCAACCGCCTATCTGGTGGGCACGGCCTCCCTCGTGGCCAGCGTGACCGCCTGGGTCTTCGCCTCTGCCGCTCTGCTCGGGTGGCGGATGCGCGATCGGCGGCGCGGCAACACCATCCTCGCGCAAGGGGTGATCGGCCAGGCCGTGGCCCTCACCGCCGCACTCTCCGGGCATCCGTGGCAAATCGATGCGCACCTTTCGTTTTTCGCGCTGATGGCCGTGCTGATCGTGATGGTCGACAACCGCGCGATCTTCTTCGCCGCAGCGACCATCGTGGTGCACCACCTCGCGCTCTCCGTCCTGATGCCCAGCCTGATCTATCCCAGCGCGGATATCTGGGAAAATGTCTCGCGGTCGCTTTTCCACGGCGCGACCGTCGCGATCGAAACGGCGGTGCTCGTCTATGCCGTTCTCAACCGCCGCCGCATGGAAAGCTCGATGGAAGAGCGTATGGCAGAGGCGATCGACGCCACCGCCCAAGCCGACGAAGCCCGTCGCCAAGCGGAGGGAGAGACCACGCGCGCCCAGCAGATGCAGGACGCCGCCAGCGAGGCCGCCCACAAGGCAGAGGCGCTGCGCATCGATGCGGAACGCAACGCGCGCGAGGTCGAAGAAGCGACCCGCCTCGCTCGCCTGGCCGAAGAGGATCTCGCCCAGGAACGCGCCGAAACCACAGCGCGCCAGACTCGCGTCGTCGAGGCGCTCGAAATCGCACTGCAACAGCTCTCGCGCAAGGACCTCAAGGCCCGGCTCGGTGAGGTGGATGCGGATTACGCTCGGCTTGCCGTCAATTTCAACACGGCGATCGAACAACTCGAAGGCGCCATCGCCCTCGTTACCGGCCACAGCGTCGACATCCGCCAACAGATCGGCGAGATCAGCGCCGCCTCGGCCGCGCTCTCCACCCGGGCTGAGAAGCAATCGGGCACCCTTGCCGACGCAGCCGCCTCGCTCAACGAATTGACCTCCTCGGTGCAATCGGGCGCGAAAATGGCAGCCGAAGCTGCGAGTGCGGCCAGCAATGCGGAAACCGTCGCCAAGGAAAGCGCTGCGGTGGTCAGCGAGTCGATCCGCGCGATGAACGAAATCGAAACCAGTTCGAAACAGATCGAGCGCATCACCTCGGTGATCGACGATATCGCCTTCCAGACCAACCTCCTTGCGCTCAACGCCGGTGTGGAAGCCGCCCGCGCAGGTGAGGCCGGTCGCGGCTTCGCCGTCGTCGCCTCTGAAGTGCGCGACCTCGCGCAGCGCTCCTCCGCCTCCGCAAAAGAGATCACCGCACTGATCGAAGCCTCGGGCCAACAGGTCAGCACTGGCGTCGAACTGGTCAGCAAGACCGTCGCCTCTCTCGAAGGCATCGTTAAATCGGTCGAAGAGATTTCACAGCGCGTCGCCCAGATGGCCCGCTCCTCCGAGGAGCAGTCCCGCACACTAGCAGCGATCAACGGCTCGGTCGAACAGCTCGACCACGCCACCCGCCAGAATGTCGCGATGTTCGAAGAAACCACCGCTGCAAGCAAAATGCTCGATGACCTCGCCGAGGCGCTGCGCGAAGCCGTGACGCAATTCTCGACCTCCCCCGCTGTGATGGAGGACCGAGACGCGCTTCCGCGAGCGAGTTGACGATTGGCCCGGCTCAATAGCCGGAGCGCTCGACCGCGGCGAGGACCATGCCGCTCGCCGAGGCCCGCGACGCGGCAAGCCGATCGCGTTGGGCCGCGAACCGGATAGGACTGCGTGCAAAATGCCTACCGCGATGAAAAAAAGCCGGCGCGGTGAGGCGCCGGCTTTCTTTATGGTCTCTATCATCGAGCCTTACGAGGCGGGCACGACGTAGACGATCGCACGGCTATCAGGGTTCACGAAGACCGTGTTGTCGTTGATGTTGCCATAGGCATAGGTGCTGTCCGGCACCGGCGTCAGCGTCACCATGTCCGGAATGACCTTGCCGGTCTCGACTTCCCCGTCGAGATAGACCGGCGCGACGGGGTGCTTCTCGACCCAAGTGATCGTGGTCGGCTCGGGCTTGGCCGCAGCGCCCACACCGGCCGAGCCGATCAGCGCGCCGACCACGGCGCCCACGGGACCACCCACGGCCGCACCGGCTGCGCCACCGGCAGCCGCACCGGTCAGCGCCGCGGCACCCTGGCCATCCTTGTTAGCGTTGTCGCCCGGGACCTGAATCTGGTTCACGGTCACCGATTGCGGGCCGGTCGACAAAAGCGCCATCTGGCCGTCAACCATCACACCCAGCTGACCTGCGGGCGCATAACCATTCATACCATCGAAAGTCACCTGACAGATCGTGCCATCAGGCAGACAGCCTTCCACCGGAACGATGGTGCCGTCAGAGACCGTCGCGATCGTTTTCGACGAGGCCTCGATCCCGGCGTGGATATCGAACTCACCTTGGGCGGTGGCCATCAGCGGCGGGCTGGTTTCGGCAAAAGCGGTACCGGCGATCATCGTGGTGCTGGCGGCAGCAGCGAGGATAGTTGCGAACTTGCGGGTCATTGGAATTACCTCCTTTATTACCCTGACCGTCGCGAGGGACGGCCTCTCTCCGTTGTGGGGAGGGAAATGAGGAGGGAGGCCAATTCGTTCCCCCGACACCTCATCACGGCAGCGTGATAAGGGCCGATTTCGGGGGCACTGCGGCACTTTTCCGCTTATTCGGCGGCGGCTTTCTCCGCTTCGATCTCGGCCGATTTTTTCTCAACCAATTCAACAATATGGTCGATCATATCCGCGTTGGACTGCTTGTGATCCTGCTTGCCAGCCATGTAAACCATGCCCGATCCGGCACCACCGCCGGTAAAGCCGATATCGGTCATCAGCGCCTCGCCGGGACCGTTCACGACGCAGCCGATGATCGACAGCGAGATCGGCGTCTTGATGTGTTCGAGCCGTTCTTCCAGCTCCGCCACGGTCGCAATCACGTCGAAGCCCTGACGCGCGCAGGACGGGCAGGAGATGATCTGCACGCCGCGGGTGCGCAGCCCCAGAGACTTCAGGATCTCGAAACCGACCTTCACCTCTTCGACCGGATCGGCCGAGAGCGAGACGCGCAGCGTATCGCCAATACCCATCCACAGGAGGTTGCCCAGCCCGATCGCGGATTTCACCGTGCCGGAGGTCAGCCCCCCTGCCTCGGTGATGCCAAGGTGGATCGGCGCGTCGGTCGCCTCGGCGATGCCCTGATAGGCCGCGGCGGCGAGGAACACATCCGAGGCCTTCACCGAAATCTTGTATTCGCGGAAATCGTGATCCTCTAGAATGCGGATATGGTCCATCGCGCTCTCGACCATCGCCTCGGGGCACGGCTCACCATATTTCTCCAGCAGATGGCGCTCGAGCGAGCCCGCGTTCACACCGATCCGGATCGAACAGCCGTGATCCTTGGCGGCGCGCACGACCTCGGCCACACGCTTCTCATCGCCGATATTGCCGGGGTTGATGCGCAGGCAAGCCGCCCCCGCCTCCGCCGCTTCGATCGCGCGTTTGTAGTGGAAATGGATATCCGCCACGATCGGCACCGGGCTCTCGCGGCAAATCTCGCGCAGGGCGCGCGTGCTGGACTCGTCCGGGGTCGAGACACGCACGATATCCGCGCCGACTTCCGCCGCGCGGATCACCTGATCGAGCGTCGCACGCACGTCCGAGCTGTCGGTATTGGTCATCGTCTGCACCGAGATCGGCGCATCACCCCCGACGGGGACATTGCCGACCATGATCTGGCGAGACTTGCGGCGATAGATATTGCGCCACGGACGGACCGGGTTGAGAGACATGCAAACGCTCCTTCGAGACCTCGGCTCCTGATACGCGAAGGCCCGCTGCGGTGCAACGGGCCGGGGCGGATCGTGATCTGCGGTTTATTGCTGGTCGGTCTGCGCCGGCGCGGCAGCATCGCCCGCATCCGCCACGGCGATCATCTTCGCGAGGTCCTTATCCTGCGCGAGATTGGCGACCGGATAGTCCTCGTCGAGTGCGGCCGAAGACAGCTTGATGTTCTTCGTGACCTGACCGCGCTTGCCGACCGGGCCATGCGTCACGCCGTTGACCGCGAAATAAATCGCGCCGGATTCGCCGGTGCGCATCGTCGGCGCTTCTTCGAGCTTGGGCAGCACGTAACGCTCGCCCGCATCCATGACCTTCTCGAATAGGGTCGCGCCATCGGCAGACTTGATCCGCACCCAGGACGGCCGCACGGCCAGCACGACGACATCGGGCTGATCCGCTCCCAGCGCCTTGGCGACGGCGGATTGGATATTGTTCTCGGGGCCCGCCGCCGAGGCGAGTTGCGTGCCCTGCGGCGTGTTCGGGGACGTGTTGGATTGCGCCAGACCGATGAGATTGGGCGTCAGACCCGGAGCGGCTGCACCCACGCCCTGCCCGGCCAGCGCGCCGGTCGCATTGGGATCGATCGAGGCGATCGGCCCGTCGCGCGACACCAGAACCGGCGCGTCGAGGGCCGCCGGACGGTAGATGCGCGCGGAGCGCTCGGGTTGGTTGACCTCGGGCAGCGTGTCGTCGGCCTGCGCCATCTCGGGCCCGTCCTTGACCGAGTCGAGCGGGTCGAGATCGGCCATCACACCGGGGGCCTGATCCACAGGCGTCAGCTGCACGCGCTGCACTTCCTGCAACACGGTCCAGCCGCCATAGCCGATACCGCCACCGATCAGCGCCAGCACGAAGAGCGCACCGACGGCGCGCGGCTCGATCTTGGTCCAGATCGATTCCTTGCGCGGAATGAAGGCGGGATTGGCGAGCGCCTCGGCCATGTCCTTCGGGTCGCGCTGCGGCTTCGGACCGGAGGCGGCTTCGGACATGCCGTGGGCAGGCGAATAGCCAGCCTCGTTGCAGAAACGCTGGAACGACCATTCGGGGTCGAGGCCGAGATAGCGCGCGTAGGAGCGCACATAGCCCGCGATGAAAGAAGGCGTGTCGAAAGCTTCGACATCGCAGGCTTCGATGGCCGCGATATAGGCTGCTTTGATCCGGAGTTCGCGCTGGACATCAAGGAGCGATTTGGCGAGCGTCGCCCGCTCGCCGCGCATCACATCGCCAAGACGAAGTTCGAAATCGTCGAACCCTTTAGGTTTGACTTCGTCCCCCGTCGAAGGTTTAGCCCTTCGCCCGATCATGCTGCCTGTCCCTGCCGTTTTCCCGCCTGCGTCGATTCGGAGCCAATAGCCCCTTCGATTAACAAAGGCTTATCACAAGCAAGCGAGCCGCGCACGCGCCTATGTGGCTTACGCGCTGGCTTCGGCGCGATTTAGCTCACAGCGCGCCCAAAGCGCGTCCATGCCCTTGACCAGACCGTCAATCATACCGGTGTCGTGCACCGGCGAGGGCGTGAAGCGCAGACGCTCGGTGCCGCGCGGCACGGTCGGGAAGTTGATCGGCTGGACATAGACCCCGAACTCGTCGAGCAGCATGTCCGACAAAGCCTTGGTATGTTTGGGATCTCCGATGATCACGGGCACGATATGCGAGCCGTGGTCGATGATCGGCATGCCCATGCCCTTCAGGCGCATCTTGAGAATCTTCGCGTGCAGCTGCTGCTTGTCGCGCAGTTCCTGACCGCCCTCGCCTTTCAGGAAGGCGATCGACGCGGCAGCGCCTGCCGCAACCGCCGGCGGGATCGAGGTGGTGAAGATGAAGCCCGGCGCATAGGAGCGCACGGCATCAACCATCTTGGCCGAAGCCGCGATATAGCCACCGAACACACCGAAAGCCTTGCCCAGCGTGCCGTTGAAGATGTCGATCCGGTCCATCTCGCCCAGCTTCTCGGCGATACCGGCGCCGCGCGGGCCATACATGCCCACCGCGTGCACCTCGTCGAGATAGGTCAGCGCACCGAATTCCTCGGCCAGATCGCACAGCTCGGAGATCGGGCCGAAATCGCCATCCATCGAATAGACCGACTCGAAAGCGATCAGCTTCGGCGCAGCCGGATCGTCGGCGGCCAGCAATTCGCGCAGATGGGCCACGTCATTGTGGCGGAAAATGCGCTTCGCCCCGCCGTTGCGACGAATGCCTTCGATCATCGAGGCGTGGTTCAACTCGTCGGAATAGATGATGAGGCCGGGGAACAGCTTGGGCAGCGTGCTCAGCGTCGCGTCATTCGCGATATAGGCCGAGGAGAAGACCAGCGCGGCCTCTTTGCCGTGCAGATCGGCGATCTCGTGCTCCAGCCGCTTGTGATAGACCGTGGTGCCCGAGATGTTGCGCGTGCCGCCCGAGCCTGCGCCGGTGGCGTCCAGCGCCTCGTGCATCGCGGCCAGCACGACCGGATGCTGGCCCATGCCCAGATAGTCGTTGCCGCACCAGATGGTGATGTCCTGCTTCGACCCGTCCGGCTTGGTCCAGACGGCGTGGGGGAAATTACCCTTCTCGCGCTCGATGTCGATGAAGACGCGATAGCGGCCTTCCTCGTGCAGCTTGTCAATCGCCTGATCGAGTGCGCGGTCGTAATCCATCTCGTGCTTCCCTTGCATGACTGTTCGCTGGGTCTGCCCTACCGGGCACCACAAAGCGCGACATTGATAAATGTCAAATTCCTCTCCCTGAAGCGCAAAAATGTCGCAAATAGTCATGAAAAGCAAACATTCAGTTTTCGCAATTTGTCGCGCCCTTGCGTCACCCCCTCTGGACAGTCCCGCGCGCAGCCCTAGGCTGAGGCCAAAATAAAGGAGGCCTGCATGGCACTGAACGAGGTTCTCACCGAAATCGATAGCGGCCTGGATGCCGCGATGGACCGTCTTTTCGAGCTGCTGAAAATCCGCTCGATCTCGACCGATCCGGCCTATCGCGAAGAGACCCACGAAGCTGCGGAATGGCTCGTCAAGGAATTGAAATCGCTGGGTTTCGACGCCGAACTGCGTCCGACCACGGGCCACCCGATGGTGGTTGCGCATTCCAAGGGCGACGGCCCGCGCCTGCTGTTCTACGGCCACTATGACGTGCAGCCGGTGGACCCGCTGGAGCTGTGGAATACGCCCCCCTTCGAGCCGCAGATCGAGGATACCGAGAACGGTCGCGTCATCCGCGGTCGCGGCGCGTCCGACGACAAGGGTCAGCTGATGACCTTCATCGAGGCCTGCCGCGCCTATAAGGCCGTGAACGGCGAGCTTCCTGGCAATCTTGTGATCTTTCTTGAAGGCGAGGAAGAATCGGGCTCGCCCTCGCTGGTGCCCTTCCTCGAGAACAACCGCGAAGAGCTGACCTCCGATCTGGCGCTGATCTGCGACACCTCGATGGTCTCGCCCGGCGTGCCCTCGATCGCAGGCTCCTTGCGCGGGATGCTGAAAGAGGAATTCACCCTCCACGGGCCGCGCATCGATCTGCATTCGGGCCATTACGGTGGCCCTGCCCTGAACCCACTGCGCGAGATTTCCAAGATCATCGCGAGCTTCCATGACGATCAGGGCCGCGTCGCGGTGGACGGCTTCTACGAGGGCGTCCACGAAGTCCCGGCCGAGCAGCTCGAAGCGTGGAAGACCTGCGGCTTCGACGAGAAGGAGTATCTTCAGCACGCGGGCATGACCGTGCCGCATGGCGAAGAAGGCTATTCGGCGCTGGAGCAGCAATGGGCACGCCCGACGCTGGAGATCAACGGCCTCTGGGGCGGCTATCAGGGTGCGGGCTCGAAGACCGTGATCCCTGCAGAGGCGCATTGCAAGATCACCTGCCGTCTCGTGGGCGACATGGATCCGGCCCACGTCCGCAAGGCGCTGCGCGCCCATGTCGAGGCACGCCTGCCGGTCGATGCACGCATCACCTGGGACGGCGATCTCGATGGCGCACCGGCCTCCGTCATGGACACGTCGCGCCCCGAATTCGAAGCTGCCCGTCAAGCGCTCTCGGACGAGTGGAACCGCGAGGCGGTCATCGTCGGCATGGGCGGCTCGATCCCGATCGGCTACTACTTCAAGTCGATCCTCGGCATGGACGCGATGCTGATCGGCTTCGCCAATGACGACGACGCGATCCACTCGCCGAACGAGAAATACGACGTGAAAAGCTTCCACAAGGGCATCCGCTCCTGGGCGCGCATCCTCGACCGGATCGCGAAATAAGCACGCAGCCGGGGGCTTCGCGGCCCTCGGTAAACGCGATTATCGCAGAAGGCTGCCGGAGCTTTGCCCGGCAGCCTTTTCATTTGTCATCTGGGCGCGGTTATTCCGCAGCTTGCAGGGCAGTGCCGAGGGGCGGCTCGGCGCGTTTCTCGACTGGCTGACGGAACCCAGCTGACCGACGCCTCAGCGCTCGGTCAGTTTCAGCTCGATCCGGCGGTTCTGGGCGCGCGCTTCGGGCGTGTCGGCGGTGTTCACCGGGTCGAACTGCGCGAAGCCGGCGGCGGCGAGGCGTTGCGGCGGGAAGCCGAGGCTCTCGACCATGTATTTCACCACAGACAGCGCGCGGGCCTGGCTCAGCTCCCAGTTATCCTTGAACTCGCCCTGCCCCGACAGCGGCGTGTCGTCGGTATGGCCGTCAACGCGGATGATCCACGGGATATCGCCCGGGATTTCTCCACGCAGCTGATCGAGCAGCGAAGTCACCTGTTTGATCTGCGCGCGGCCCGCATCCGACAGGGTGGCGGAGGCCGGCGCGAACAGCACCTCGGAGGAGAAGACGAAGCGGTCGCCTTCGATCTTCACGCCCTGCTTGCCCTTCAGAAGCTGCGACAGCTTGCCGAAGAATTCAGAGCGGTAGTTCTCCAGATCCTTCGCCTTGGCCTCGGCCTCCTTGCGCATCTTCTCCTGCAGGTCCGCGCGCTTCTTCTCCTCGGAGGCCGCACGGGCGAGCGCCGCGTTCAGCTGCTGGCCGAGATTGTCGAGCTGCACCTTGGCCGCGGCATCCTTCTGCTGCGCCTCGTCGAGCACGTTCTGCAGCTGCGCGAGTTGACCGCGCAACGCCGCAACCTGCTGATTGAGCAGCGCGACTTTCTTCTGCGCGCCTTCCGAGATCGCCTGCTGATCTGCCAGAGCCTTCTGCGCGGTGGCTTTCAGCGCAGCCTGTTTCTCGGCCTCGGACAGCTGCTTGCCGAGTTGCTTTTCCAGGTCGTCCTTCGCGGTCTGCGCAGCGGCGAGCTTGGTCAGCGTGTCTTCGGCCTGTTTGCGCGCCTCTTCGAGCTGCAGCGTCATCGCCGCGACCTCATCGCCCGATTTCGTCAGCTTGTCGCGCAGATCGGCGATGGTTTCCTTGCTCAGCCGGATCTCGTCGGCCTTCGCGCTTGCATCCTGCTGGGCGGCGTTGCGCTCGCCCACCAATTGCGCGACACGCGCCTCGAATTCGGTGATCTTCTGCTTGGCATCGGCCAGCGCGGCTTTGCGGTCATCGAGCTGCGAGGTCAGCGTCGAGATCAGCGAGTCCTGCTGATCGGCCTTGTCCTTCGCATTCTCCAACTCGCCGGTCAGTTGCTGCGTCTTCGTCTGTTGCAGCGACAGCGCCTTGGCGAGGTTCGACACCTGTTCGTTCAGCTGAATCAGCTCGCCTTCCTTGGTGCTCAGCGTGTCACGCAGCACCGATTGCACGATCATGAAGATCGACAGCACGAACATCAGGACCAGAAGAAGCGCCGTCATCGCATCTACGAAACCCGGCCAGATATTGGTCGAGAACCGATTGCCACCGCGCCGTGCCAGAGCCATGAATTAATCCTCGCGATGCGGTTTGTAGCCGAGGATCGCGCGCGTCAGCCCCGCGAAATCGTGGCGCAGCTCGGCCATGCTTTCCTGACGCCCGGCGCTGACTTCCTCGAGCATCCGCATCATCTGCTGGTCGATCGAGCGCAGCCGCATCCGTGTCTCCATCAGCGCCTCCGCCTCGGGAGCGCCTTCAGCCGTGCGTTGCGCGAGGTGATCGAGCGCGCCGATCAGCCGCTCCTGCCCCTCGGCCATCTGCTGCAGCGCGCCTTGCTGGCGGTGACGCGCATCCATCTCTGCCGAGAGCCGTTCCGACAGGTCGTGAATGGCGTTCGACAGATGCGCGATCCGCGCCTCGGTCTGCACGCGACCGGCATCGGAGCGCACGAACAGCGTCTGGATCTGGTCCATCTGCTCGGACATGTGGTCGAGGACACCCGCCACCATCGAGCCTTCGCCATCGCCCCCTTCGAGAGCGGTAAAGGAAAGCCGCGTGATCGAGGAAATCCATTCCTCCAGCTCGCGGTAGAACCGGTTCTGACCGTGGCTTGCGAACAGTTCCAGCAAGCCCACCACCAGCGAGCCCGCAAGACCCAGGAGTGAGGAGGAGAACGCCGTGCCCATGCCGCCCAACTGCGCCTCCAGCCCCGTCATCAGGTTGTCGAACACGCCGATCGCACTCTCGCCTTCCTTGGGCGCCAGTGCGCGGATGGTCTCGACCACCGCAGGCACGGTGGTGGCGAGGCCGTAGAACGTCCCCAAAAGGCCGAGGAAGATCAGCAGCCCCGCGATATAGCGCGTGATGTCGCGCGCCTCGTCGATCCGGGTCGCGACGGATTCGAGGATCGAGCGCCCCGAAGACGACGACACCGCGCGGCGTGCCTCGCGCGAGCCCAGAAGGGACGCAAGCGGCGCGAGCATCGACGGCGGGCGCACCTGCGGGCGGCCCGGGCGGTCAGCGGCGAAGCTTTCGATCCAGTTCACCGCCTTCACCAGCTGCACCACCTGCCAGAAACAGGCGAGGATGCCGAAGACGAAGACCGCGAGGATCACCCCGTTCAGCCAGGGATTGGCGAGGAAAATCGGGAAGATGCGCGAATAGGCGAAGTAGCCCCCCGTAGCGACCAAGCCGAGCACCAGAAGCATCAGGATCACCTGACGCACGGGTTGTGAGAATTGCGGCTCCAGCCGGATCGGCTCTTCCATTATTGCCCCTCTTGCCTGTTTGCGCAGAGCCTAGCGAGGGTGCAGCCCTTCGCCAAGGGCTATCACGACAAGTCGTGCAGCCGTGCCACCAATGCATCAAGATGGGGATCCGGGATGCCCAATTCGTGCAGATGCTGGGCAGTATTGAACAGATAATCGCGGTTTGGCCCGCGCCCGCCGGTGGCGCTGGCGATGATCCGCGCCTGCTCGTCATCGGAAAGACCGCCGCAATACTGATCGTGATGGCGGTCGATCACATAGGTCACCGCGCGCAGGCGCCGCCCGTCGTCGAGTTCCACATCGATTTCACGTTCCAGATAGGCCGAGGTCACCAGCTCGCGCTCGCGCAGATAGGCCATCACCTCGTCTTCCTGTCCGGGCCGGATCGCGAAGGCGAGCCCCGCGCAGGCGCCCTCCCCCTCGTCGAGCGCCAGCACCAGCCCCGGCGCTTCGGGCGTGCCGCGATGCACCAGCGAGCGCAGGCAGAAGCTGCGCTCCCAACCCGGCGCACGGGCGAGCATCCGCTCGTCAAAATCGAAGCCGGGGTTCCAGATCAGCGAGCCGTAGCCGAAGACCCAGATCCTGTTGTCGTCGCACTGGTCCTGCATGAGAACACGGCTTACATGGGGTTCACCCGATTTGCAAAGAGGCGAAGATGCGCAAACTGATCATTCTGGTGCTGGTCGCGACGCTGGCCTATTGCGGCTACTGGTTCTACGGCGCGCACAAGATCGAAAACGGCGCGCGCGACATGCTCGCGCAGGCCCGGCAGGAAGGCTGGGGCGATGCGCAATCGGTCTCGCTGGCGGGCTTCCCCTCGCGCTTCGATCTCACCTTCGACAAGCCCGAACTGAAGGATCAGGGCGGCCTGTGGCACTGGAGCGCACCCTTTGCGCAGCTCTTCGCTCTGGGATACGAACCCAATAAAGTGATCGCCTACCTGCCCTCGGGCCAGTCGCTGCAACTGGGCGATCGAAGCTACAAGCTGACGCAAGAGGACATGCGCGCCTCGCTGACGGTGGGCTATTCGACCGCGCTGCCGCTGGAGCGGGCGATCGCCGTGATCACCGCGCCGGTGCTGACGCCCGCGGGCGAAACAGCCCCCGCGCTTTCAGCCGATCAGCTGCGCTTCGCCATCGAGCGCAAGGACAAGGCGCAGGGCGCGCTTGGCGGCTCGGCACAAGCCGCCGATCTGGTGATGCCCGCCGCCGCATATCGTCTGGGCGCGGAGGCGAAGTCGCTGAAACTCCCAGGCGATCTGCTGGAGCGGATCGATCCGAAGGGCGAGCTGTCCGACACCATCGCGCGCGTTCATTTCGACGCGCTGATCGGCACGCGCGAGCCGATCGACCAGACCGCGCTGGAGGCAGGCATGCCGGGGCTGATGACGTTCTCGGTTTCGGACCTTTCGCTGAGCTGGGGCGGCAACGATGTCTCGGTCGAGGGCAACCTGACGGTCGATCCCTCGGGCTATCCCGACGGCACGTTGACGATCCGCTCCGCCTCGTGGCGCAACTGGGTCGGCATCGCGCAGAGCATGGGGCTGATCGGCAAGGACCAAGTGAAGCTCGTGACCGGAATCGGCGCGATGCTGGCCGCGAAGAACCCCGACGGCGCGCTGGAAGTGCCGCTTGTCTTCAAGGACGGGCAGATGAACCTCGGCCCGGTGCCGCTCGGCCCGGCACCGCAACTGATCGCCCAGCGTCAATAAAGGTTAACGGCAGTAAGCCCCGCCGCGGTAGCTGGCCACGTCCACGTGGATGTGGTCCTGATGGAAGCGATCCGATTTCGGCCCCAACACGGTGCCGAACGGACCGCAGGCCGATTTGTGCATCTTCTTGATCACGCGGCCCTTGCGCCAATCCTTCAACACGGTGAGCGTCTTGCCGTTGCGCAGGACCACGCCCGAGACGTCGATCGCGTTGCCCTTGGCATGTTCGGAAAGCTTCGCCCCGGGCTGGGAATTGCGGCTCCGGCAGGAATAGGAGGCTGCGATGCGGATCGCCTCGATCCCGCCACCACGCCGCCCCACTGCCGGTTTGATCCCACGATCCACCCAGCGCTTGAAGGACTTCGCCGCCGAGCAATTCACCCGTACCGGCGAGGTCAGACGGATACCGGAGACGGAGGTGATCTGCACCGGATCGGCGATGCCGCAGCGCCCCGGCCCGTCGATCGGCGCGATATGCGCGCCTTCCAGACCGGCAATGCCGCAAAGCTCACCCGACGAGGAATAGCGCGCCGAGCGCCGGTCGTCGCCGCGCCCGCAAGAACCCACCGCGACCACGGCCGCCAAGGCGATCAGCGCCGCTACTCTCATGCGTCTTTCTTCGGAGCACCGCGCCCGAAATCGGGCGCATCGGTATCCTGCCCGGCCTCGATGATGCCGCGGCGGATCGCGCGGGTGCGCGTGAAATAGTCGTGCAGCATGTCGCCATCGCCCATGCGGATCGCGCGTTGCAGCATGAACAGCTCCTCGGTGAAGCGGCCGAGAATATCGAGCGTGGCTTCCTTGTTGGTCAGGAAGACGTCGCGCCACATCGTCGGGTCCGAGGCCGCAATCCGGGTAAAATCGCGGAAACCCGTAGCGGAATATTTGATGACTTCCTCGTGGGTTACACGACGAAGATGATCCGCCACTCCTACCATCGTATAGGCGATCAGGTGCGGCGTATGCGACACGACCGAGAGCACGAGATCGTGGTGATCGGGCGCCATCTCGTCGGTATTCGCGCCCATCGCCTCGACCAGAGATTTCAACCGGGTCAGCGCCTCGGGGTCCGTGCCCTCGATCGGCGTGAACAGCCACCAGCGATTGGCAAACAGCGTCGCAAAGCCCGAGCGCGGGCCGGACTGCTCCGTCCCTGCCAGCGGGTGGCCGGGGATGAAATGCACGCCTTCGGGCACATGCGGGCCGACCGCGTCGATCACCGCGCGCTTGACCGAGCCGACATCGGTGATCGTAGCCCCGGGGGCCAGATGCGGCGCGATCTCTTCGGCGATCTTCGCCATCGCGCCGACCGGCACGCAGAGCACCACCAGATCCGCGCCCGCGACGGCCTCGGCAGCGGTCTCATAGACGGCATCGACAAGCCCGATCTCCAGCGCGGTGTCGCGCGTCTCGGCGGAGCGCGCATGACCGACGATCTCGCCCGCCAGACCCTTCTCGCGCATCGCATGGGCCATCGACGAGGCGATCAGGCCGAGCCCGATCAGCGCGACCCGCTGGTAGAGCTGGCTCATCTGGGCACCTCGATCCCGCCTGCCTTGAAAACGCCGATCAGATGCGCCACGCGACGGCAGGACGGCTCGTCGCCCACCGTGATGCGCAGGCAGTTGGGCAGGTTATAGCCCGCGACCCGGCGCACGATGATCCCTTCGGATTTCAGGTAGGTATCGCAATCCGCCGCTTCCTGCTCGGACGCCAGACGTGCGAGGATGAAGTTCGCCGTGGAAGTGTCTGACGGAACGCCCTTTTCCGCCAGCGCCTCGGCCAACCAAGCGCGCAGGCGCGTGTTGTCATCGCGGCATTTGTTGACCCAGTCCTGATCGCGCACGGCGGCCTCTGCGGTCTCCTGCTGCGCGGTCGAGAGGTTGAACGGCCCACGGATGCGGTTGAGCACGTCGATCACTTCGCGCGAGCCATAGCCCCAACCGACGCGCAGCCCGCCGAGACCGTAGATCTTCGAGAAGGTCCGCGTCATGAAGACATTGGGCAGGCGCGTGGCCAGCTCCGCCCCGCCGTCATAGCCTTCGACATATTCCGCATAGGCCGCGTCGATCACCAGCAGCGCGCCTTTCGGCAACCCAGCCGCCAGCCGCTCCAGCTCCGCCAGCTGGATCATCGTGCCGGTTGGGTTGTTCGGATTGGCGAGGAAGACGAGCTTGGTCTTCTTGGTGCAGGCGCTCAGGATCGCATCGACATCGGTCGTGCGGTCGCGCTCCTTGACCTCGATCGGGGTGCCGCCCGCGGCCATGGTCGAGATGCGATACATCAGGAAGCCGTGCTCGGTGAACACCACCTCGTCGCGCGCGCCGACATAGGCCTGGCACAGGAAGTGGATGATCTCGTCCGAGCCCACGCCGCAGATAATCCGGTCGGGGTCGAGCTTATGCACCTCGCCGATCGCCGTGCGCAGCTTGGCATGGTCGGTCGGGGGGTAGCGATGCATCGAATGGGCGCATTTCGCGAACGCGTCCTTGGCCTTGTCAGAGGGGCCGAACGGGTTCTCGTTCGAGCTGAGTTTGACGGCATCGGTGCGCCCCGCCACATGGGAGGCGCCGCCCTGATAGAGCTCGATGTCCATAATACCGGGCTGGGGGCGAATATGCGTGGTCATTGTGCACTCCTGAATCGTGGCCCGAGTTCTATCTGCCATGGCGCGACAGGGCTAGTGAGAAGATCACCCGCATAGCAGACGCGGCAGGGATGCAACGGATGTCATAGCACGTCTATGAGAGATGTATTGCCCAAGGGTGCCGCAGGGCAGCGCCCGACCGCCGGGTGGGCGCGCTTCCTTCAGAGGTCGCCCCTTTATCTCTCCAGATCCGCACGACCTCGCCGCGCGCGATGAGGCCACAAAAGCGCCCGCCCGAGGGGGCGGTCGGGCGCTGCCCGGGCCGCTGCGCGGCTGTTCCGGGCAAAGGCGCCCCCTCGCCCATCGCCCAAAAGAAAAAGGCCGCGCCCCGGGGGCACGGCCTTTCCGAATGATCGGCGAAGACTGAGAGATCAGTTCTTCGCGTAGAATTCGACCACGAGGTTCGGTTCCATCTGAACCGCGAAGGGCACGTCGGACAGGGCCGGGGTGCGCACGAATTTCGCGGTCAGTTTGTTGTGGTCGGCTTCGATGTAATCCGGAACGTCACGCTCGGGCGACTGAACGGCTTCGAGAACCAGAGCCATCTGCTTGGACTTCTCGCGGACTTCCACCACGTCGCCTTCTTTCAGGCGGTAGGAGGGGATGTTCACTTTCTTGCCGTTCACGAGCACGTGGCCGTGGTTCACGAACTGGCGCGCAGCGAAGACGGTCGGGACGAATTTGGCGCGGTAGACCAGCGCGTCGAGGCGGCGCTCGAGCAGACCGATCAGGTTTTCACCGGTGTCGCCCTTCACACGCTCGGCTTCGGCGTAGATGCGGCGGAACTGCTTCTCGGTCAGGTCGCCGTAATGGCCCTTCAGCTTCTGCTTGGCGCGGAGCTGGATACCGAAGTCGGACAGTTTGCCCTTGCGGCGCTGGCCGTGCTGGCCGGGGCCGTATTCACGACGGTTGACGGGCGACTTGGCGCGGCCCCAGATGTTCTCGCCCATGCGGCGGTCGATTTTGTACTTGGCAGACGTGCGTTTGGTCACGGCTGGTCTCCTTCATTATAGTTTCGAAGGGCGTTGTCCTCCTCCGGGCCTTGCGGCGACCGGCGACAGGTTTCCTCTTGCGAGGTCCACCAACACCAATGAATAATCCCGGCAACTCGCGTTACCGGAATGGCGGGCTTATACAGCGGCGCGCGCGGGTGTCAACCACTCCGGGCGCCACATCGGTGCCGCGCGAAGCCAGCCGCTCGTTCCCCCTACTCTTCTGAGTCGCCCCGGAACGCCACAGCCTCGCAGTTTCGTGAGTGTTTTGTGTTCGCCACCCCCCTGTTCAGAGCAACATTTCAAGCCATGATTGCGCTAACGGGACGCGTACCGGATGCGCGCCCCGGCGCTGCCCTGTCCGTAACCGGCACAGGCGGCGCGCTGGGGCAAGGCGATGCCACCCCACGGGAGGAACCCATCCGGCCTTAGGAGGATAATAATGAAAGACATTCGTCGCTCGACGTGCGGAACCGCCGCGCGTCTCGCTGGAACCAGCGTTCTCGCGCTTGGCCTGATTGCAGGTGCCGCGCAGGCTCAAGGCGTCACCGCCGACAGCTTCGGCGCTGATTTCTCGGCCATGGGCCAGCTCAAGGACGTCGCCGCCAAAGGCAAAGGCAAAGTGGGCGTGCTGCTGCCCGACACAGCAAGCTCGGCCCGCTACACCTCGTTCGACGAGCCCTACCTGAAGAAAGCCTTCAAGGCAGCAGGCCTCTCCGCGGACGACCTGATCATCACCAACGCGCAGGGCTCCGAAGCCGACCAGCTCACGCAGGCGCAAACCGACATCAGCCAGGGCGCGACCGTTCTGCTGATCGACCCGATCTCCTCGGGCGGCGGTGCGGCTGTCGAGAAATACGCGAAAGAGCACGGCGTCGCGGTCATCGACTATGACCGGATCACGCTTGGCGGCTCGCGCGACTATTACATCAGCTTCGACAACGAATATGTCGGCGAGCTGATCGGCAAGGGCATGGAACAGTGCCTCAGCGACTGGAACATCGAGAAGCCGAACATCCTCGTGATGGCGGGCTCGCCCGATGACAACAACGCCACCCTGTTCAAGCAGGGCTACATGAGCGTGCTGAAGCCGAAATTCGACGATGGCAGCTATACCAATGCGGGCGAGCCCGCGGGCACCTGGGATCCGTCGGTCGCACGGACCACCTTCGAGCAGCAGTTCACCGCGCATCAGGACATGAACGCCGTCGTCACCCCGAATGACGACAACGCCAACGCGGTCATCTCCTATCTCAAGACGCTGAAAGTTCCGCCGAAAGCCTTCCCGACCACCGGTCAGGACGCGACGGTTACCGGCCTGCAGAACGTGCTCACCGGCTACCAGTGCGGCACCGTCTACAAGCCGATCTACCTCGAAGCTCAGGCGGCAGCGGCGCTCGCGCTCTACATGCGTGCTGGCGACACTCCGCCCGACGGCCTCGTCAACGGCAAGGTCAATGACAGCCAGGGCGGCATGGACGTGCCCTCGATCCTGCTCAAGCCGATCTGGGTCACCCCGGAGAACATGGCCGACACCGTCGTGAAAGACGGCTTCGTCGACACCTCCAAGCTTTGTGCGGGCGACGCAGCCGATGCGTGCAAAGCCGCTGGCATCGGGAACTGATAGCCAATGATGGACACGGGTAACGGTACCGGGTCCCTGACGGAGGATCGCGACGCGATCCTCCGTATTCGGGGTCTGGAAAAGAGCTTCGGTGCAGTGCAGGCGCTCAGCGGGGTCGATTTCGACGTCCGCCCCGGCGAGGTGACGGCACTGGTCGGTGACAATGGCGCGGGCAAATCCGTGCTGACGAAAACCATCGCTGGCATCCATGAAGCCGATGGCGGCGTGATCAAATGGGAAGGCAACGAGGTCCGCGTCCGCTCGCCCCGCGACAGTGCGGAGCTGGGCATCGAGGTCGTCTATCAGGACCTCGCGCTGTGCGACAATCTCGACGTCGTGCAGAACATGTTCCTCGGCCGCGAGATTCTGACCAACGGGATGCTCGACGAGGACGCGATGGAGCGCGCCGCAGCAGAGACTCTGCAAGGGCTGCGCGTGACCACGCTGCGCTCGATCCGCGCGCCGGTCTCGGCGCTTTCGGGCGGCCAGCGGCAATCGATCGCGGTCGCCAAGGCCGTGATGTGGAATTCCAAACTGGTGATCCTCGACGAGCCCACGGCGGCGCTTGGCGTGGCCCAGACCGGTCAAGTGCTGCAACTCGTGCGCCGCCTCGCCGATCAGGGTCTCGCGGTGGTGATGATCTCGCACAACCTCAATGACGTCTTCGCGGTCTCCGACCGGCTCGCGATCCTGCGTCTGGGCGAGATGGTCAGCCAGGGCCCGATCGAGGAATACGACACGCAGCGCGTGGTCGAACTGATGACCACGGGCAAGTCCGATCACGTCGTCGAAGCGGGCGCGATGCGCGCCGCCGCCTCGATCGCGGCAGAGAACGCCAAGGATGTCGCGGCGCAACGCGAGGCATCGGGCGACAGCGGCCCCTCCGCCGTGGTGGGCGCCACGACCGAAGATCAGAGCTTTGCAAGCTACCTCTCGCGCACATGGGCGAAGATCAAGGCGGGCGAAAGCGGCGTGCTGCCGGTGCTTCTGGGCTTCGTGCTGATCTCGCTGATCTTCCAGCTGCAGAACCCGAAATTCCTCTCGCCGGGGAATGTCGTGAACCTGCTCGTTCAGGGCTCGGTCTTCATGATGATCGGGATGGGACAGGTCTTTGTCCTCTTGCTGGGGGAAATCGATCTGTCGCTCGGCTTCGTGGCCGGGATCGGGGCGACGGTTGCGACGTTGCTGGTCGCGCCGGGTACCGACTGGCCCTGGTGGGCGGCGGTCGTGGCGGGCCTGGCCGTTCCGGCGGTACTGGGTATCTTCCAGGGCTCGCTGATCACGCGGCTCAAACTGCCCTCTTTCGTGGTGACGCTTGCGGGCCTTCTGGGCTTCAACGGTCTGATGATCCAACTGCTCGGCGCCGGGGGGACGATCCCTGTCGCGAGTGACACGATCAACAACTTCGCCAATGGCACGCTGAGCCCGCTGATGGGCTGGCTGATGACCGGAGCGGTGGTTCTGGTCTTCGCGATCATGACCTTCCGCAAGGATGCAAAACGCCGCCAGAGCGGCCTCGTCGCGCCGCCGATGGGCCTCACCATCGCGAAGATCGCGGCCGCCGTGATCGCGGGTATCGTGCTGGTGACGATCTCCAACATGAACCGCGGCGTCGCACGCTTCCCGCTCTCGGGCATGCCGTGGGTGATCCCGATCGTCTTCGCGGTGCTGCTGGCATGGTCCTTCCTGCTGGGACGGCTGAAATTCGGCCGCTATGTCCTCGCGATCGGCGGCAACGCCGAGGCCGCGCGCCGGGCGGGCATCAACCTGCGCCTGATCCGGACCGCAGCCTTCACGCTGGCCGCGACGACGGCGGGTCTGGGCGGCATCATCTACGCCTCGCGCCTGCGCTCGATCTCCACCAGCTTCGACGGCGGCACGATCGTGCTCTATGTCGTCGCGACCGCGGTGATCGGCGGCACGTCCCTCTTCGGCGGGCGCGGCCATCCGATCCACGCGATCCTCGGCGGTGTCGTGATCGCGGCGATCGTCAACGGCATGGCGCTTCTGGGTCTGCCGGCGGCGGTACAGCTGATGGCGACGGCGGCAGTGCTGCTTGCATCGATCACGGTCGACGTGGTGGTACGCCGGCGCGGCGAGACCACCCGCTAAGCCAAGCGAAACCTCTTGAAAACGAAACGCGCGCGAGACATCTCGCGCGCGTTTTTCATTGCGCCCGGCGCCCCTGCCCCATGCCGCCCCGCGCCCGCGCCTGCGTCCCCGTCGCCCCACGCGAGGGAAATCGCAAACCACCCGAAATTCCGCCGAAAAACCGCTTGTCTCCCCCCGAGACGATCCCTATACGGGTCCGCGGAGACGTGGCCGAGTGGTCGAAGGCGCTCCCCTGCTAAGGGAGTAGGCCCGGAAGGGTCTCGAGGGTTCGAATCCCTTCGTCTCCGCCACCAAAACTCGCCTTGTTTTGGACATTTTCCCAATAAAAACAAGCCATTAGGTCTTCGCACCCAGCGCGCGTTCCGTCGTTTCGCCTTGTTTTGCAACACATTTCGCCGCACAATCCGCACACACCAGCAGCGGGGGAACGGCCATGACCATCATGAAGCGGGGCAGCACTTACCACCTGCGCAAGCGCGTGCCGCGCCGCTATCAGGGCGTTGAAGAGCGCAAGAGCATCTGGGTCAGCCTGCACACGGACTCCCTTACCGTCGCGCAACAGAAAGCCCCTATCGCGTGGCAGCACATCGTGGAAGGCTGGGAAGCCCGGCTCGCTGGAGACACAAGCGACGCGGAAAAGCGTTTCGAGGCGGCCAAGAATCTCGCCGCCGTCCGGGGCTTTCGCTACCTGCCCGCGCCCCAAGTCGCCAAGCTGCCTCAAGACCAGATTCTTGCACGTGTCGAAGCCGTCAAAGAGCGCAAAGACGGTGAATTGGATATGCGGGACACGGCTGCCCTTATGGGCGGGGTGAGTGAACCGGCGATCACGGTGACTCGGGCGCTGGAACTCTATTGGAGCTTGGTAGCGGACAAAACGCTTGGAAAGAGCCCGGACCAGCTCCGCCGTTGGGAAAACCCGCGCAAGAAAGCCGTGAAGAACTTCGTAGACGTGATTGGCGACAAGGCCATTGGCGAAATTACCGGCGACGACATGCTGGAATTTCGCGACTGGTGGTTTGACCGGATGCGGGACGAAGGACTCACGCCGAACTCTGGCAACAAAGACCTTATCCACCTTGGCGACGTGCTGAAGACCGTGAACCGCATGAAGCGGCTCGGGCTGGTGCTGCCCCTCTCCGATCTCAGTTTCAAGGAAGCCGAGGCAAAGCAGCGTCCGCCTTTCTCCGAAAGCTGGATACGCGACAAGCTTTTGGCTCCGGGAGCGCTGGACGGGCTCAACAAGGAAGCCCGCTGCATCGTTCTGGCGATGGTCAACACCGGGGCGAGGCCGAGCGAGCTGGCGGCCCTCACACGAGACCAGATACGGCTTGGCGCGACCACGCCGCACATTTCGATTGAGCCCGTTGGACGCCAGCTCAAGACGCGCAACGCGCGCCGTGTCATCCCCCTGACCGGCGTGAGCCTGAAAGCTATGGCACAATGCCCTGACGGCTTCCCCAAGTATCGTGCCAGCTCCGCCAGCCTCTCGGCCACGATCAACAAGTATCTCCGGGCCAACAGGCTCTTGGAGACACCGGAGCACTCTCTTTACGGATTGAGACATAGCTTTGAAGACCGGATGTTGGCGGCGGGGATTGATGAACGGATCAGGCGCGACCTTTTCGGCCACGCCCTTGACCGTGAACGGTATGGCAAGGGTGCGTCCCTTGCCGACTTGCAGCGATTGATTCAGCGCGTCGCGCTTTGAACAAGGGCACGCGCCCGGGCCACCACGTCATTGGCGGCGATGGCTTCCAGCTCGGCAATGTCGGATTCTATGCGCTCGAAAATCGGAGCATAGACAGGATCGGCCACCACCATGCGCGCGACTTTGGCGCGTGCAGCTTTCAGGCGTTCAAGGTTCTCCATCTGTTGATACCAAGGGCAAGCGCATTGCGTGGAGAGTAGACGCGCCGCGCTGGGACAAACGGGGTGGTCAGTCCCGCGTTGAGAGGCCGAGCGGTCCCATCACTCGGCCTCTAACTCAGAACGCCCCGTTGAGGCGGACGCGAACGCCCCCGGACGGGTTGCCCGCTGCCGAGACGGCCACGCCGATCTTGGTGTTGCCGCTGGCGGTGCTGGTCACGGCCCCGTCGGACGCGCGGAAATAGACCGCATCGCCCACGGCCAGTTCGTCGGTGGAGACTTTGGGCATCTCAAAGACGCCTTCCGTCACCAGCACCAGCGGATCGCCAATGGCGGCGTCCCCCGATGCAATGCCGAAAATATTGCCGAGCTTGACGCCATCGCCAGAGCTGGCGGCGGCCACGGCGGTCACGGTGATGTTTTCACCGGGTTGCACGAAGTTGCGCATTTCAGGTTCCTTTCGAGGTACGGAAATGAAGGGTGGTCGGCGTCCGACGCCCGGCCAACTCGGCAATTTGCCGGTCCAGCGACGCCAGAGCGGCGGCCATCTGGACGTCGGACTTGTATTCGACTTCCTCGCCATTCTGGTCGCGGAAGCGCCGCACGCCGCCCGCACGCGCCGTCAGAAGCGCGTCACGGGCCTGCGTGAGCTGGTCGAGCGTCAGGGCCATCAGGAAGTCGCCACGCGCTGCGCGCCGCGCCAGTCGAGCCAGCCCGCGCCGAAGTCGAGGAAGCCCCGGAAGGACAGCCCCAGCGTGTCCCAGCTTTCGCGGCGCTGGACTTGCACGCCCTCGGCCCCGCTCAGGTAGGCGTAGCGAAGGCAGGCCAGACGGCCCGGGTCCGCGAAGAGATACCACGTGCCCGACGGCAGGCGCGGCTCCACCAGCAGCTTCAGCTTGCCCGCGAAGGGGTTCACGTCCGCCGTGGTGCCGGGCTGGATCGCGGCAAGGATTTCCTCGGCCTCGGTTTCCAGATCGGCGGGCACCAGAAGGTAGCGCGGCGGCGCGTCGATGATGGTCTTGCCATCGGTGCCCTTGCGCAGACGCATGGCTTCACGGTTCTCGGTCAAGGTCGCCTTGGAAGGCAGCCCAGCGGTTTCTCCCGTATTGCCCCGGCTGGCGTCGAAGACGGGCGTGCCGTCGCGCATGTCCGGGTTGCCAGTCAGCATCGCCACCATGATCGCCGCTTCCGTCTGGGCAGCCGCCTCGCCAAAGGCGCGCACGGTGTCGCTTAGAAGGTTCAGGTCATCATTGATGATGAGATTCCGGGTAAGGTCGATGCGCCGCCCGAAGGTCTTGAGGTTGATGGACTCGCCCTCTTCAGCCCGGCTGGTGGCGGTGAACTCGCCATTTTCGGCCATCTCTTCCAGCTCGCCCATTTCGCCAAGGCGGATTGCCGTGCTGGTCTTGAAGTCCCGGAGCGTCTGCTTGCGGCAAAGCGCCTTCAGGGGGCTTTCGGCGGCCCGGTAAGACGCCATCGCGGTCTTGCCGGTCGCGTCCATGACGGTCAGGGCGAAGTCGCTGCTGCCGTGCGCGGCGGCGCGGTGAAGCACTTCGTCCCTGCTCATGCCGCGCGTGCTGGTGCCCATGCGCTCCACGGCTTCGCGGGCCATGTCCATCAGGCTCACGTCGGCATAGGTGCGCGACGCCTCGGGCAGCTCTTCCAGCCCGCCCATGCGATAGGCCAGCGCTTCCGCCTGCCGGGTGCGGATGGTGGCCGGGTCTTCGTTCGAGCCATGCACGCGGACCACGGGGGCCGAGCGGCGGGTTTGTTGGGCGTCGAAGACGGCAGCCTTGGCGGCGGTCATGTCGGCCTCTTCGTCAATGAGCTGGTCGGCCAGCTCCGGGCCAAGCCCGGCAGCGCGGACAAGCCCCCGGATGTCGCTCCGGCGTTGCGCTTCCGCCTCTTGCGGCGAAAGGGTTTCGATGGTCTCGGGCATGGGTTCCTCTTTCTGCCGTAGACGGGCGGACGGGTCCGCCGGGTTGGAGGTCAACGTGACCTCAGTGAGACGCCACCGGGTCGGGCTCTTCACCCGGCCTTGCGGCGTATTCCGTTCGATCCAGCCCGAGACGCGGTAGCCGATACTGACTCCGCTCACGGTGCCCTCTTCCACGCGCTGCCGGATCGGCGCGGCGTCATCGGCGGACGTAAAGCGGAGCGTCGCCACCACGTTGTCGCCTTCCACGGCGACGGATTGGACGCGGCCCAAAGTGTAGATGACCGAGTCAGTGCGATGAGAATCCAAGATTCGGAGTTCATCCGGCTTGGGCAGTTCGAGCGTGTCGGCGGTCAGCACTTCCAGAAACGGCCCCCGGGCGTCGCGCCGGGTCACGGGCGACGGCGTGGCGATCACGGCGGACACGGTGCGCGTCTCCGGGTCATAGCTGTTGGGGCGGGTCTGGGCGGCCCGCGTCAGGGCGTTATCGAGGGGCAAGGCGGGCCTCTATGCGTTTGAAGGTGTCGGTATCGCGTGTCATGAGCTTGCCCGAGCGGGGGCAGCGCACGGCGCTGGCGCGGGCGAGGTTCATGGTCAGCTTGGGGCCGTAACGGTCAGTGCGCGCGCCGGTGTCTTTCACCAGCTTTCGCCACGTGATGTCATTGGTCATTGGCTGCCCCCTTCGCGCTGAAGGTCAAACCAAGCTCGGCTTCCCGGGCGCGGTCGTCGGCAATTTCGCGGTCCAGCTCGGCCACGTTCCAGCCGAGTTGTGCGACGGCTTGGCGGCGGCTGGTCAGCCCCATTTCGAGGGCAGAACGGGCCGCCTCCATGTCCTTTTGCGGGTCCACCTGCATCGGGCGCGGCGGCAGCCATTCAGCTTTCCGCGCGGCGGCAAGGTCGGACACGTCCAGACGCCCGGCCACGTATTCGTCGGTGACAAAGCGTTGGAAGATCGGATTCAGGAATTGCGGGACAAGCGTGTGATAGACGTATTGCTCCACCTTGGCCCGGAACGGCAGCAGCCCGGCCCGCAGGCTGGAATAGTTCGCTTGGCTCAGATCGCCGTCAACAAGGTGCTGGGGCACGCCAAGCCCGGCGGCAATCTGGCCGAGCGTCAGCTTTGCGAAGGCGATGGACTCCTTGGCTTGCTCGGGCGCGGCGAACTTGATGTCGGTGCCGCCCGGCAGGACGCGCACCACGCCGGGTTCAAGGGAAATGTCGCCGCCATCGGCCTCGGGGAAGGTTTCACCAGCGCCGCCCATGTTCGTGGTATCGGTGACGAAGCCCGCGAACATGGAAGAGATTTTCAGCCCGACAAGCATCGCATCAAGGGCTTGGTCCAGCTCATTGACGGTCAGCAGGATCGGGGCGAGCTGGGAAATGCCGCGCACTTGGCCCGGGCCGAGCTGGCGGAAAATATGGATCACGTCTTCAGCCGGAACGCGGATGACCTCTTGCGCGGTCGGGAAAAGATCGGTCGGGCGTTGCGGGCGGAAGTGATAGGCGCGGCGCGTGCCATTGGCCGCGAACTCCACGCCCGCCACCACATAGCCGCCGTTGCCCAGCTCACGGGTGTCGGACTCGTCCAGCGCCTCAGCAGGGTATTGACGCCAGACGGTGCGCCCGTCCCGGTGCTCGGCCACGAAGAGGGCTTCCCCGTCCACGATCTCGGCCAGCACGGCGGCGGCGGTCATGCCGCGAAAGTCGGTGCGGCCCTCGGCGTCCAGATCGGCGTCGGAAAACGCCTTGTCGATCAAGGCGGCCACGTCCTTGTCGGGATAGGCCGAATTGCCTTCGACGCCCGCCCCAACGGCCTCGGCCACAATCGCTTCGACGGCGTTTCGCACATAGCCGTTATTGGCGTGAGCGTGCCGAGCCCGGCCACGGGTCGGAATGGCGGCGGCCAGCGTCTCGGTGCCGTGCGAGCCGAAGTGCCGCCCGAAGCCCGCGCCGCGACGGCCACCGGCAGCCGCGTCAAAGGATCGGACAGCCACCGGGGCGGCTTCGCGCTTGAAGGGATTGAGGCGGGACAGCAGGGACATTAGTGGGTGGCCCCCCGACGGCGCATCAAATGCGAGAGGATCGGATCAAGGGGGCACGTCCACGAAGACCGGATTTCGAGCGCGGCGGCTTCGGGCGGGAAGTTGGTGCCGCGCGTAACGCCGTCCTGGACTTGCCGATAGCGGGCCGCCACCAGCGGCTTGCGCGCGCCGGGCTGCCGGAAAAACACGATGTCCGCCGCGAAGTTGCGGAAGCCCTCGGCATAGGACGCCATAATAAGCGCGCCCGGGGAACGCGGGATCAGATCAAGCGGGCCGGGTTCGTCGCCGGGCCGCCAGTTCTGGATTGCCTGCCCCAGAGCTTCCCGGGCGTCGGGCGACGAAAAGCCCGCCTCACTTGCCCGCAGCAGCACGGCCAGCGCCAGCGCGGCGTCCGGGCGATACAGGTGGGGCGTGCGCTTGTCGGTTCGGCACCGACCATAGGGCTTCACGTAGCCCGCCGCGCCCATATTGCGGATGAAGGCTTTTGCGTCGGCAATGGGCAGGCCGGGTTCGGCCAATGCCTCTGCAAGAACTTGGTGGGTCAGCCCGACGCGATCATGGGCGATGTAGACCGCGCGCTCGGCTTCGTTTTGGGTCGTCTGAAGGGCCATCGGGCAAATCCTCACTAGCGGAGATTCGCCTTACGATGACCAGAATCGGGGCTCAGGTAAATTCGCAACCTGTAGTAGACAATGGCATTGGCTACCTAAAGTAGACAATAAAAACAATGACTTGCGAGCGATGCCAGAAATCACTTATGGTTCGAATCGCCAGCCATGGGGTGGCTGGAAATCGAGTGCCAAAGTGCCCGGGCGGGGGCTGTTTCCTCACCCGTCCGGGCCCGCTCGGCAGAAAGGAAAATCACATGCACGCACCGCACCAAAAGCGGCTTGGCTTGGCTGGGCTCGCCTCTATGAATGGTTCACGCAAACGGGGCAGCAACACGGTGCTGCGCTCAGCCCGCCAGCGGCGGAAAGCCTACGTCAAAGCGGAGGACGCCTTGATTGACGAAGCGCGGAAGAGGTGGGGCAAGGTCGAAAACATGCCACTGGACGCGCAGGCGGAGCTTGAAGAGAAAATTTTTCGCCTGCATCAGACGTTTTTCGGTTAGAATCAGGCGAAATCAGAAAGGGAATAAGTCAATGAGTGATCGACTCGCAGAAGCCCAAGAGAACGGCCGCGCGGCTGGCGTGCAGATTATCGAGGATTTGGTGCGCAATCATGACTTTATTGAATGTGTGAACCAAATACGAACCGCTGCACTCAACGATTCCAAATACAACTGGCACCTTCTAGAAAGCATTGCTGCCCTAGCGGCACGCGGGTTGGAAAACCCGGACAACTAGACCGCTTCGAGCAGAGTTACGCGTTATTTCTTTGAGCAGAACTTCACTGCGTCGGGACATTCAACAATAAGCGAGCCCTTTACGTCTGAGGGCACCCTCCAAGCGAACCTGAACTCCATCTGGTGTGAATACCTTACTGGCTTGACAAAATGCATTGCCTCGCCAACCATTTCAATGGTCCGGCGATCCATTCGCTCGAAAGAGTACTCAGGTTTTAGTTCGCCAATAAGAGCCTTTTCTTGGCAATATACACATTTTCCAAAAGAGTATGATTGGGCACCCAAAGCAGCGCCTACTGCGCTTGCAAATCCCACTGGGTCATCAATGTAGTAACATGTTTCATACTCAAATGCTCTTACTACAGCCGGATCGGGATCACCTAAATACGTGCAAAATAGGTAATTACTATCGCCCCCCTGAAATCGGCCCCAAGCTGTGCGGTTATAACCTTGGCCAATCAAGGTAACGACCCCTTCTTGATGATCTCGCACCTCAGGATTCCCAGCGTTACGAAAAAGGTCGTAAGTTCCTAATTGAATAATTCCTTTATTGAAAAAGTCCTCTAAGTATTTTTGCTTTGTCATTTTCGCGACGCGCTGTGAGGGCACGACCATCAGCTCAATATCAGCTTCATTCGCGGGTTCGATAAGGGGCTTGTTTAAACCCAAATTCTCTGAGGAAGCTGCGCCAGCATGGTAGGTAGCCAATTGCCTGACTTCTATTGGGCTCAGATTTCTTCCAATCCAACCGTAGCCATATAGTCTCAAAACAAGTCCTCACATAGCCGAATTCGTTTTCTACGCATATGGTGACGACAGAAGGGACTGCAGAACTTCCTTCTGCGGTTTATCTTGGCGCTCAGTTTCAGATTACCGTCCCTCAAGCCATTTACTTTTCGCCACGGTAGCCCGCCGCTTGGGCATTGTCACCGCCAGAACCTCTTCGGCGCGGCGGTCTACGTTGGCACTGACCAGATTGCGCACGGCCATTGCGTAGATGACGCAATCGAGGGACTCCGCCCGGCGGCCCGGAGTGCGTTCCCATTGCCGGATCGGTGCGCCCTTTCGGTAGTGGATCACCAGCCGCTCGGACGCCAGCTCTTCATAGAAGCGCCCTTCCAGCGTGTCAGAGAAGCGGACAGAGTGGCCACGGGTCAGTCGGTTGATAAGCTGCCCCTTGAGCCCGTCCACGCCCACGATGAAGAGCCGCGCGCCCCGCGTGTCGCTGGCCTTGATCGCCTGCCGGTCGCCCGATGCCCCCTTCAAGGCATAGATGCGGCGGCCCATCCGAGGGTGGCAGAAGCCAAGGACTCGGTCCATTGTCACGCCGTCGCCTGCGTCAATGCCCGTGGCGTCCACCCGCAGGAAGCCGCCCTTGGGGTGCTTCCAGACGGTGCGCAGGGCGTCGTCCAGCTCGGCCCACACGTCGTCCCCCATCGGGTCGCCATAGATCACGTCTTGCGCCAAGATGAAGACTTCATCCCGGCCCCAGCCCACGAAGACCATTTCCAGCCGGTCGCGCTGCACGTCCACGCCACAGGTGACAAAGAGCACGTCCCCCGGGATCGAGTCGGGCAGCCCGAAGGGCTCGGCCCGGGCGGCCAGTGCCGCGTCGTCGATCTCTTCGGCAGCCTCACGCCAGCCTTGGCCCATGAGGGTGTTGGTCCAGACTTGCAGCTTGTCAGGGTGCGCCTTCGATTCAAGGAACTCTTGAGCAATCTTGCCCCAAGAGGCGTTCACCAACGTGGACACAAGCGCGTTGAGCCGGAAACCGGCGTGGCCCTCCACCTCGGGCCGCGTGATCCGCCAGCGCCCGGAGGCCACCATCGCGGGCTTGTGCCGCTCATCGGTCACGGCCCCGCAACTCGGGCAGACATAGGCGGCCTTCAGGGGTTCGCCCTCGGGCCATTGGATGTCTGCCCACGTGATCTCATGGAAGTCGCCACAGTGCGGGCACGGACACTCATAGACCCGGGAGTCGCTGTTGGCGTAGCTCCGCAGCACGTTGGATGTGGCCTCAAGCGTGGGCGTGCTTCCCAGCACGATCTTGCGATTGGGGAAGCTCAGGGTGCGGCGTTCGGCCAGCGTGAGGGGCGAGCCCTCGGCCCCCGGGTCCATCGCGTCGGCTTCGTCGATCAGCAGCACGCGGACGTTGTGGCGGCGCAGGTTGCGGGGGCTCTTGGCGGCCACGACCTTGAGGCTGCCACCGGGAAAGCGGCGGGACAGCAGCGTGTTGCGCCCGGCCTCATCGGTCTCGGCAGACATAAGCCCTTTCAGCTCCGGCGTGGCCGAGAAGATCGGTTCCAGATCGCTCACCACGTAGTCGCGGGCGTCCGCCTCGGTCGGCTGCAAGACCATGATCGGCGCGGGCTCATTGGAGATATATGCAGCCACGGTGCCCGATAGCAGTGTGGTCAGCCCGACGCGCACCGGCTTCACCACGGTCACGCGCTCAATCAGCGGGTCGGAAATGGCTTCCGCGATGCCCCGTTGATACGGCCAGAGCGTGACACGCCCCGGGGTAGCCGAGACGCCTTCAGGCAGCCGCATGGTGCCTTCGATCCAATCGGGCAGGCTCAGGCGCGGCGGCGGCTTCAGCGCGGCCATAGCGTTGCGGCGGGTTCGGGTTAGAGTGTCACTCATGCTCGGCCAGCTCCATCAGCACGTCGCGGACTTCGGCGTCCAGCGCGGCAAGGTCATGCGGAGTCAGGTGGCCGAGCTTGCCAGCGGCCCGGCTCGGCAAGGCGAGGAAGGCGGCGCGCACGTCGCGCAGAACGCCAGCCCACTCGCGTTCTACCTCGGCGGCGGCGATCAGCTCGCTACGGGCTCGGGCATTGGCGAAGGCGATCTTGTCAGCTTGCTCTTTCGCCAGCCGGAGCTTTTCGGCGGCCAGTTCGGAGTCGGCCCGGCGGCCAGTGGCCCCGGCGCGTGCGTGCTCGCAATAGGCTTTGACGGCGGCCCGGAGCGGAAACCGCTTGTCAGCATTCCGGGGGATCACGCCTTGCCGGGCGAGGGTCGATACGCGGTTGGCGGTCAGGCCGAGCCATTCCGCCAGCTCGCCAGCGGTCACGCCTTCAGGTTCCGGACCACCCACCAGCGCGTCTATTTCTGCCATTTCAGTCTTGGGGATCATGCGGGCCTCTCGGGAAAGTTGGGAACGGCGGGAACGCCGGTAAATTCGGGAAAACCGGGTTTCCCATTTGAAATTTTTTCTGAAGCGGGAAATGCCGGGGCTCCGCGTCCCCCCCGACGCATATCCCCAGTAGGGAGCCGCCACGGGAACGGCGGGAAGCTCGGGAACGCTGGGAATGCCCGGCCAAGGTTGGTGGCCGCACGCCCAAAGGGCGGCCTTCCAACCCTATGGGGGTATGGGGGTTGGAAGGAACATAGGTTGGCATAGGGTTGGAACAGGGGTTGGCATGGGGGTTGGTAGTAGGCTGGAAGCCCCCAAAATAGGGGTTGGAAGAGGGTTGGAAGGCCCACATCGGAACGCCGGTAAAGAGAACAACCATCAGGAATCCCCCACCAGAAAAGCCCGCCTCTTGGAAGGCGGCCCCTCTTCCTCCACTCGGATTGCGCCATTGCTCAGAAGCTGCTCCATCGCTGCTTGGAAAGCGCGCTTGCTCACGCCCTCGCTGCCGGGCAGCCCTGCGAAGACCTTAGGGGCGTAGGCCGACGAAGCCTTGGGCGAAACCTTCCTGCCCTGCTTGGTGTGCTCGGCCAGCAGGGAAAGGAAAACCCGCTCGGCCTTACTGTTCCGCTCTTCGCGTGTGGGGGCGTCGGGAACGAAGACGCCCCCCATCCACGTCAGACCAATTTCCTCGCCCGTGCGCCCGTAGTTGGCTTTCATGGTTTCAAGAATCCGGGCATCGGGGTCAGCCTCATACCCATCATCCTTCACCCTGCGCAGATAAAGCCGGGAACGGACGGAATTGCTCCACGCGGTCGAACCGGACGTGCCGGTGCCGCTGTTGAGCCCGGTCAGCGAAGGGTGCGCCAGCAGGACAACTGCGCACTCATATTCAATCGCCAAGTGCCGCAGCATCCCGATAAACTGGCGGCCATGCGCACGGTCGTTTTCGTTCCCCGCGTGCAAGTCCGCCAGCGTGTCGAGAATGATCAGCTTGGGGCGTTCGCGCTCCATCGTTCTACAGATTTCAGCATAAAGTGCCGTGGGCTTCAGTGCGTTCGTCTTGCGGTCCAGCACCGCCAGCAAGGCGTCCTCCCCCGCCAAAGAACGCATTAGTAACTTGTTGAGAGCTGCCAACGGAACGTCGTTGCTGTCGCAGATGTCAGACAGGCGGCGGTGCAGTTCGTTGTTGTCGTCTTCTGCAGATAGCACCAATGCCTTGCCCGGCTGGTCGATTCCTCGGTTGACCCACCGCCTGCCGGTCACGGTAGAGACGGCAAGCTGAAGCGCCAAAAGGCTCTTCCCGGTGCCGCCATCGCCACCCAACAGGGTGACGGTATTGCCGGGGATAAGGCCGTCCACATGCCACTTGCGCGGCGGGATAGGCAGCCCAGCCCATTCCGATGCGGGAAGGAAAAGCGGCTCGGTCTGTTGCTCCGGCAGGACGCCGACCAGCTCGGCAATGTCCGCCTCTTCCTCGGGCAGCAGCCATCCCATTTCGTCCCAAAGGTCGTCGAAGTCTTCCAGCAGCTCCATGTGGCGAAGGTCGGTTACGGTGTCGTCGTGCCAGCCGTGCCGCTCGGCTTCATGAATAACGTGCCAGCCGGTCAGGCCACGGTCAGCTTTACACGAGTCCCAAAGCGCGTCCGTGTGGTCCGCGTCATAGTCGTGGTGTTGCTTGCTCCATTCATGGACCAGTTCGCGGCCCTCTTCGTTGCCCCCGGTCTCGCAATGCACGGCCATGACTATGTGCAGCCACGCGTCCCGGCTGGCGTAGGCGTCGCCATCGTTGGGGCACTTCATGAGCGCATCTCGGATCACGCGGAAGGGAAGGCCCGTGGGCTCACCCCGCCCCGGCTCCACGACCTTGCGGCGGATTGTCAGAGCCTCGGGCCACTCCGGCAACTCGCGCGTCAGACGGCCCGTATAGACGCCTTTGTCGTTTGTCGCGCCGGGGGCCACTACGAAGCCCCCTTCGCCGCGCACGTCCAACCCAGCGGGCAGCCCGGCGGCGCTATTACCTTCTCCTTGGTATTTGAAATGGAGGTGTCGCCCTCCGGTCGGGGTGAAAGTCTGGCCGGGCGACAAGGTATCCACGTCCAGCCCCAAAGTACTAAGTCCAGCGAAACCGTCCTTGCCGTTTTTCAGGTCTACGTCCAAGGCCACGAAGCCGTTGAGCTTGCCAGTTGGCAGCCCGGGCATGGCATCGGGCCACTTCGCCCACCAGCGCTCAATCTGCCGGGCGTCACTAGTTGCCTTGTCTTGCCAGCCCTTGACCAGAGGGCGCTTGTTCGCTCCCAACGGGATCACGAAGTAGCCTTCAGCAGCCAAATCATGGGCAGCTTGGCGGTTGTCGGAGACTTGGCCTTTGGGGGCTTTCGAGTTATGTTTTGTTTGCATCTTTCAGCCTTTCTTAGATGCCACGGCGCGGGGGCTTGCAGGCCCGGCACGCCAAATTTCAGGTAGCCCGTCCCTTTCGCAGAGGGGACGGGTTACTCATTTCAGGATAGCGGGGAAGCGGGCTTCGTGTCATCGTGGCCCGGAAGGTGACAATCAGATTTTGCAACACACACTGCAACACATTTTGCGTCGCGGATATTTTGCAAGTATCTGTTTTAACTATATTAACTATGAAAATGCCGAGCATGGAGCGGACTTCGTCTCCGCCATCACCCAGTGCGGAAAATCTAATCTGTTCCTGCCAATCGGTTGTCGGGACAGAGCAAAAGCCCTTCGCCACGCGTGAACACCCCACATCATCCTCGGCCACACCGTCTTGAACGATCAGCCCGGCGCATCTTCTATTGCTCGATGGGCCACACGCTCGACGACCTTCGGGTCGATCAGATGACCGAGATCATCCGGCGCGGGATGCGGTGGACGGCGCGCGGGTCTGCACAACCGATCTGCCCCCGAGCGAGCCGCGCCCGAGCCGTGCTATGCGCTGCGGGAATACGCGCTCATCGATGTCGCATCGGGGCATTGGAGCGACGTATGTGCTCGATTGGAGGATGAAAAATCGTCGTAGGCGCGGGGCACCTTTAATCCGGGTTTGCGCCCGGTCGCCACGCGGTTCATTCTCCGCCTCGAATTTCCCCCGGAGGCCATCATGGCACGCCAGACAAAGCTCATCCTCTGCCCGATCAACCTGCGCCACGCCCAGGTCGAGCATCATGCCTATATGGAAGCCGTCGAGATGGCGCGGCGGCGCCGAGCGAAGCTGATCGTGGCGACGATTGCGCCCGAAATCGAGCGAAACCTCAATATCTACAACTCGGATACCTACTGGGGCCAGCAGCTGCGCAAATTCCTCAACGACAATCCCGCCAGCGGGGTGACCGAGGTCGAGATGGTCGTGCGCAAGGGCGCGGTACACCGCCAGATCGTCAAGCTGGCGGATGAGCGCAAGGTGGACCTGATCGTGATGGAAGCGGCCAACCCAAAGGTGCAGGACTACCTTCTGGGCACCACGGCGTCCCATGTCGTGACCCATGCGGAGTGCTCGGTCTACGTCGTGCGGAGCTAAGGGCTGGCCCGGGGTGCGACCAGCACACCGGGCAGCGCCCGACCTCCCCCCGGGAGGGCGCTTTTGCGCCACCTGCGCGCGGATGAATGTCGGAAGGGTGCGGCGGGATAAAGCGTAGACCACCAAGGTCGGGGACATGCGCCCACCCGAGGTCGGGCGCTGCCCTCTCGATGCGCCACCCCACGGGCCGGCGCGCGCCCCGCTTCCACGGCAGCACAAGCTGATATTCGGGAAAAGCCCGCGCCTGTCGCGCGGCGGGTCGGATCCGCCCCAATCAGGGGCGGATCCCTTTCTTCTTACCTCTTGGCGGTCTCGCCCGAGGACTGCGCGGGCACCAGTGCGCGCATGATCGAAGGCATGGTGAGGCTGCCCACCGGCTCGCCCCTCATCATCACGCGGTAGCGGCGATCGAGCGCCCCTTCGGCCTTGGCGATGACGCTCTCGAGGTTGTCGTTGCCGTCGATATCGCCCGACATCTCGCCTTCCGGCGCGCCGCGCTCCATCACCGAGCGCACGCGCAGCACGCGGGCGCGGTTGATGTCGGCCACGAAGTCCTCGATGTAGGGATCCGCCGGGTTGAGCAGGATCTCCTGCGGCTCGCCCTGCTGGACCACCCGACCGTCATTCAGGATCACCAGGTGATCGGCGAGCTTGAGCGCCTCGTCCAGATCGTGGGTGATGAAGATGATGGTCTTGTGCAGCTCGGCCTGAAGCTCGAGCAGCAGGTCCTGCATGTCGGTCCGGATCAGCGGATCGAGCGCCGAGAAGGCTTCGTCCATCAGCATGATGTCCGAGTTCGACGCCAGCGCCCGGGCGATCCCCACGCGCTGCTGCATCCCGCCCGAGAGCTGGTGCGGGTGGTGATCGCCATAGCCGCCGAGCCCGACGCGGTCGAGCCATTTCTCGGCCTCGGCAACATAGTCGGAAGCCGGGAAGCCACGGGTGGCCAGCGCCATCGCCGTGTTCTCCGCCACCGTGCGGTGCGGCAGAAGGGCGAATTTCTGGAACACCATCGACATCCGCTCGCGCCGCAGCTTGCGCAGCTGCGCCTCGTTATAGTCGAGGATGTTCTCGCCATTGACGATCACTTCGCCAGCGGTGGGTTCGATGAGCCGGTTGAGGTGCCGGATCAGTGTGGATTTACCCGAGCCCGAAAGCCCCATGATGACGGTGATCTCACCCTCTTTCATGTCCACGTTGATGTCGTTGAGCCCGAGCACGTGGTTGCGCTTCTCGAGCAGTTCCGGCTTGCCCATGCCCGCCTTGACATCTTCGAGCGCCGCTTGCGGATCCGACCCGAAGATCTTGTAGAGGTGTCGGATCGAGACTTTGATTTCTTTCGTCATGTCTGTCTCCTCACTTCCGGCTCTTGCTGGTGTCGATCCGGGCGAGCGAAGCTTTCGTCACGCGGTCGAGCAAGATCGCGATGATCACGATCCCGAAGCCAGCTACGAGACCCGTGCCCAGTTCGAGCGACCGGATGCCGCGCAGCACGAGTACGCCCAGACCCGGGGCCGAGACGAGCGAAGCGATCACCACCATGGCGAGGCTCATCATGATCGTCTGGTTCACACCGGCCATGATGTTGGGCAGCGCGAGCGGGATCTGCACGCCGAACAGCTTCTGGCGCTTGGTCATGCCGAAGGCGTCGGCCGCCTCGATCACGTCGGGATCGACCAGACGGATACCCAGATCGGTCAGGCGCACCACGGGCACGATCGCATAGAGGATGATCGCGATACCGTAGAGCTTCGGTTCGGTGACCGAGAACAGGAAGATCAGCGGGATCAGATAGACGAAGGGCGGCAGCGTCTGCAGCATGTCGAGGATCGGGATCACCGTGCGCTGGAGCCGGTCGCTCCGCGACATCGCAATGCCTATCGGCACCCCGAAGAGGACGCATATGAAGGCACAGACGAAGATGATCGCCAGCGTCTGCATGGCCGCCTCATAGTGATTGATGAAGGCGAGGAAGGCGATCGAGACCAGCACGAAGACCACCAGTCTCCAGGACCGCGTCACGAGCCAGGTGATCAGCATCAGGATCGGCACCATCAGCCACCACGGCGTGTTGGTCATGATCCAGAGCATGTCGCGCAGGGCCCAGCTCAGGGGCTGGGTCAGCGGGTCCACGATGGCGCGCAGCCCGCCACGGATCGCGAGGAACCCGTCCTCGAGGCCCTGCGTCACATCGCGCGAGGGCGGGATCGCCCCGCAGGCCTTGTTGAGTGCGTCGAGCGAGGGGAAGGGCCAGTTCCAGAGGCTGGGGCCCTGCGTCGTGGTGCCGTCGGTCTGCGCGATCAGGTCGGCCATCGACGTCATGCCGCCGCCACCGTCGCCGCCGGCCGAACACCAGTCCTTCAGCCCCACCGCGTTGAAGAAATTCTCGTAAGCTGCCATTGGTTTTCCGGGTCGCACAGGGAGACCCGTCCCATATTGTTGCGTGATTGATCGAAAAAGGACGGGGCCTGTCCCGGCCCCGTCCATGTATTGCGCGTCAGGCGCGCGTCACGATCATCCGCCGATCAGCTTCGAAAGCTTTTTCTGGGCATCGGCATCGAGCCAGTTCTTCCAGGTGTCCTGGTAGTTCTTGATGAAGTAGACCGCCGTCTCTTCACCCGAGGCTTTGTTCTCGTCCTGCCAGGCGAGCAGCTTCGACATGGTGTCGGTCTTGAAGCTCATCTTCGAGAAGAACTCGGTCTCGGCCGGGTGGGCCTTCGCGAAGTCGCTCGTCACCGAGGTCAGCACCGGAGCTGCCGGGAAGTCCGAAACCTGCGGGTTCGACGCGTCCTTGTTCTGGAGATTGTCGAACTTGGCCTTGTCGTAATCGCCAAGCTTCACGCGGGTCATGTCGTAGTTGCCCATGACCACGGTCGGGCCCCAGTAGTAGCCGAACCACGGCTTCTTGTCGGCAAAGGCCGAGCCGATCGACGAGGCGAGCGTCTGGCCGGAGCCGTGGTTGAACACCTTGATGCCCGAGCTCTCGAGGTCGAGCGCCTTGATCAGGTTGTCGCTCACGACGCGGCAGCCCCAGCCGTCGGGGCAGTTGTTGAACGTGCCGCCGACCCAGTCGGGATGCGCCATCACGCCCTCGATGGTCTTCAGCTCTGGGTGCTCCTTGGCGAGGTAGGTGGGGATCCACCAGCCTTCGACGCCACCCGGCTGGAGCGTCTTGGCGACGCGCTTGATCTTGCCTTCGCTCTCGAGCTTCTTGTAGGCGTCGCCGGCCGAGTTCAGCCACAGGTTGGTGACGACGTCGGGGCGGCCGTTTTCGGCGATCGAGGTGATCGCGGGAATCGTGTCGGATTTGACCAGGCTGGTGTTACAGCCATAGCCTTGGTCCAGCATGAACTTCGCGATGTTGGTGGTGACCTCGGCAGCGGCCCAGTTCATCTGAGCGATCGAGATGTCACCGCATTGCTCGGCGGCACGGGCGGTTCCGGTCTGGGCTGCAAAGCCGGTGACCATAGCGGTCGCACCGGCGACCGCGAGAAGTGTCGTCTTCCGCATATGTTTTCCTCTCATCCGTTGGATTGTTCACGATCGTTTTCGGATCGCATTCGCCTTGCGCGTGATGAGACCGTCCGACCTCCCCGCGCGGGCGTGCTTCCACCCGGGGGAGCGTCTCGGCCCATCGTCGATCTTCAGGTTGCGCAGTGCACGCGAATGCGCCCGTTCGACGATTGCCGCGAACGGTAGCGCCGGTGCTCCCGATCAGCAATCGTCCGCCGGTCACATTAATTTGAGAAAAGAGACAGGGAACCCAATGATAACTGAAGGAAATTTTGTAAAAGGAGACACTTGAGGGGCGACAGAACGGCAAAGAGATCCGGCACCCCAGGGATACCGAACCGACAATTTTTGAGCATGTGCGCGCGAAGCCGCTGGGCGCGCCTCCGTTGCGTGAATTGACGCACTGACGCCCCTGCACGAGACGACGTCGCGTCGCCCCCTGCCCGCGCAATTTTCCGCGTTGCCCGGGCCGTACGCCCGGGCGCTCGGGATCAGACTGCCATGCCGTCCGCGTCGAAGAAGACCGTGCGCTCGGCCTCGAAGCTCAGCCCCGCCACGTCGCCCGGACGTAGATCGGTATCGCCCGCGACGCGCACGTTCACGGCGCCCAGGGGGCCGCAATCGAACAGGATGAACGTGTCCGCGCCGAGGAATTCCACCACATCGACGCGCCCGTCGCATTGCCCCTCGCCCTCGGCCACCAGCGAGATGTGCTCGGGCCGGATGCCAAGCTGCGTGGCTTGCGGTGCGGGACAGACCCCGCCGCGCCCGCCTTCGAGACTATAGCTGCCGCCCGAGACCGCGCAGGGCATCACGTTCATCTTCGGGCTGCCGATGAATTGCGCGACGAACAGGTTCGCGGGTTTCTCGTAGAGCTCGCGCGGCGTGCCGACCTGCGCGATACGACCGTATTCCAGCACCACGATCCGGTCGGCGAGTGTCATCGCCTCGACCTGATCGTGGGTGACGTAGATCATCGTGCGCTGGAGGTTGCGGTGCAGCCGGGCGATCTCCAGCCGCATCTCCACGCGCAGCGCCGCGTCGAGGTTCGACAGCGGCTCGTCGAAGAGGAACGCCGTCGGGTCGCGCACGATCGACCGCCCGATCGCCACGCGCTGACGCTGGCCGCCCGACAGGTCCTTGGGCCGCCGGTCGAGGAAGCTCTGCAGCTTCAGAATATCGGCCGCCTCGTCGACCTTGGCGCGCCAGTCCTCCTGCGGGGCCCCCGCCATCTTGAGCGAGAAGCCCATATTCTCGGCCACCGACATATGCGGGTAGAGCGCGTAGGACTGGAACACCATCGCGAGGCCGCGTTTCGAGGGCGGCTGATCGGTCACATTCGCGCCGTCGATCTCGATCGCCCCGCGCGAGGTATCCTCAAGCCCGCCGATCATCCGCAGAAGCGTGGACTTGCCGCAGCCCGAGGGGCCTACGAAGACGACGAATTCGCCATCCTTGATCTCAAGGTCGATGCCCTTGATGACCTGGACGTCGCCGAACCACTTCTCGACACCGTTTAGCGTGATCGAACCCATTTCACCCCTCCTTGCCGGCCCAGGCGAGCCAGACGGCCGCCGTCCAGGTAAATGCCTTGCCGCCCGCGGCAGCGCCCGTCATCGGATCGAAATACTCGACGAAGCCGTAGCGCCCGATCACCTCGCGCGTGCGCTTGCGGACCTCTTCGCCAAGCGCGACGCCGCGTTCCGAGGCGCCCTCGCCGATCATCATGTTCATCATCCCCCAGGTCGGGCCGCGCCAGTAGCGCTTGGCGTCGAACCGCGGATCGAAGGGTGCGAGCGACGGCACGCCATAGGGGGCTGCGTCGAGCACGCGGGCCAGATGCTGCTCCATATGCGGCGCGTCGAGCCCGCCGAACCAGCACAGGAAGGAGGCGTTGCTCAGCGCGTTCGACCAGATGCCGTTGTTGCAGTTGTAGCTGTCGTAATAGCCCATGCCGGGGTTCCACAGCGCCTCCGCGCCGGCTTCCAGCTCGGCCAGTTGCGCGGCCATGTCGCCAGTGTCGAGATCCTGCGCCTCGCCTGCCGCCAACAGATCGCGCAGGCCGCGCATCAGGATGAAATGCATCGTCGGATCGGCCACCTTGAACGGATTGCCCTCGGCGACTTTCGCATCGTCCCAATCGAGCGCCTTGGCGCGCTGCACCAGCCAGATATAGCGGTCGTAATCGTATTTCGTCGGGCGCATCGAGGCGTCGACATGCTGGGTGTCGCGGCGTTCGTAATAGCCCACATCCTGCGGGTCGATCCCGCTCATCGCGTCATCCCAGTCGGGCGCGTTGTCACGGCCCGATTCCCACGGATGGATCACGAAGATCGCGCCCTTCTCGTCGCGGCGCCATTTCAGGAACCACTCCGCCCATTTGCGCATCTTCGGATAGAGTGCTGCGAAGCGGGCCGCGCCTGCCTCCGGGTCGGCCGCCAGAAGCCGCGTCGCGAAGCTGAGTGCGACAGGCGGCTGGGTGATGCCCGAGGACGCGATCGGCCCGTTGCAGCCCCAGACGTCGGGGCCGGGGAAATAACCCGGATCGGGCTTGTGGAAGATGATATGCGGGACCATGCCGTTGTCCCACTGCCCCGAGAACAGCGTCTCGATCTCCTGCCAGGCCCGGTTCAGATCGAACTCGGCAAAACCAAGGCTCGCGAAGGCGCTGTCCCAGTTCCACTGGTAGGGATAGAGGCCGTCGGTCGGCACCGTATAGCCGCCCCGGTCGTTCTGGGTGAGGATGTCGCGCGCCGCGGCGTCCCGGTCGGAGAAGTCGTCTGCGGCAGCCAGAGTTTCGGTCATCATATCTTATCCTTTCACCGCGCCGGCCGTCAGGCCGCGGGTCATGAAACGTTCGAGCCCGAGGAACAGCGCCATGATCGGCACCGTCGCGATGACGGCACCCGCCATCAGGTGCTGGCGCGGGATTTCGGAGGAGTTGAGCGAGGCAATGCCTCGCGTGAGGGTGAATTTGCTGGGATCGTCGAGGAGCATGAAGGCGAGCAGGAACTCGTTCCATGCGATCATGAAGACATAGAGCCCGACCGAAGCCATCGCGGGCAGCGCCAGCGGCAGCGTGATCTTCCAGATCACCTTGAGCCGCGAGAGCCCGTCCATCAGGCCCGCCTCCTCGACCTCGGCGGGGAGGCCGCGGAAATAGCCCTGCAGCATGTAAAGCGCGACCGGGATCGTGGTGACCGGGTAGATCATGACGATCCCGAGGATCGAGTTGCGCAGACCGACCATCGAGTAGGCGATGTAGATCGGCAGCGCGAGCACGATCATCGGCACCATGTAGATCAGCAGAATGCCGCGCGAGAACACTTTCTGCCCGCGGAAGCGCAGCCGCGCGACCGCATAGGCGCCGGGCACCGAAAACAGCAGCGTCAGCAGCACGGTCAGCACCGAGACATAGAAACTCGTCCAGAGGTAGCGCCCGAAATGGAACCGCGTCATCAACTCGTAATAGCTGTCGAACAGGTGCCAGCCCCGGCTCAGGTCGATCGAGAAATCGAGCGGGTTGAGCATCAGCTGCTGCTGCGACTTCATCGAGGTCATGACCATCACGTAGAACGGGATGACCACGATCGCGGTGAAGAAGATGTAACCGAAGCCGGTGAGGAAGCGGATGACCGCATCCTCGAACTGGTGGCGCGTGAGCGCACCGAACCGTAGCTCGCGCAGGATCGAGTTGAGCGGGATCGAGACCGCTCCCGCCAGCACCACGCTGAGTGCGACGCGCCAGACAAAGTTGAAGCTGTCGTCGAATTGCAGCGCGCCGAGGCCCACCGCCATCAGCGCCAGCGCCACGATCACCGCCACCGCATCCGCGGCCCAGCGATTGGCGATGCGCACGCGGGCAAACCCGGTCGCGAGGCCGAGGATCAGCGACCCAATCAGAGCGGGCTTGGCCGCAGCGCCGGTGGCAAAGGAGATCGCGACCCCCAGCGTGACCGACATGACCAGCGCCCAGAGCGCCCCGATGATCGGCCCGGTAAGGTAGCCTTTATGCAGGATTTTCATAGCCCTTCCTCCCGGCTCATGGTGCGGAAGAACAGCCCCGAGAAGACCAGAAGGCAGGCGAAGATCACCACGGCGACCGCGGCACCCGCACCGATATTCGACACCGCGAAAGCCTGTTCGTAGACATTGACCGTCAGGACCCGCGTGCCGGCATTGCCGCCGGTGAGCAGGAAGATGTCGTCGAACTTGTTGAAGGTCCAGATGAAGCGCAGCAGGAACAGGACCGAGAGGATCCCCAGCAGCTGCGGCATCGAGAGATACCAGAATTTCTGGAACGGAGAGGCCCCGTCCATATCCGCCGCCTCATACATATCCGTGTCGATGCTCTGCATCCGCGCGAGGATGAAGAGGAACGAGAGCGGGAAATAGCGCCAGATCTCGAACACCGTCACCATGATCAGTGCGAGCGGTTTGGCCCCGAAGAAGTTGATCGCGCCTTCGCTCACGCCCATCTGCACCAGCAGCGCGTTGGCGGAGCCCGAATAGGGATCGAACAGCGTGATCCATGTGAAAGCCACGGCGATCACCGGGGCCACATAGGGAAAGAGGTAAAGCCCGCGCAGGATACCCTGCCCGCGGAAGCTCTTGTTCAGGAGCAGCGCTGCAAACAGCCCCACGACCAGCGCGCCCAGCGTGCCGAAGACCGTATAGAACAGCGTGATGCCCAGAACGCTCCAGAACTCGCTGCCCGAAAAGAGCTGGCGGAAGTTGTCGAGCGTAAAGGTGGAATTCGTCAGAACGTTCGAGACGTGACCGGTTGCCGTAACCTTGGCGTCACGCATCGCGCGCTCTGCCTCGCGGGTGTCCCCTGTCACCTGCGCATCGACGCGGAAACGTTCGTTTGCACCGGCCTCGAGCGTGCCGAAATCGCAAGACAGGTCCTGCCCGTCCATTGCGCAGCCCTGAGGCAGATCGCCGGTCAGCGCAACGCCTTCAGGCAGGGTCACATTGAGCGCCGCATTGCGCATCTCCTGCTCGCGCGAGGGGTTGATGACGCGCAGTTCCAGAAGCGCCTGATCGCCGCGTTCGCGCAGCGCGACCCGCGTGCGGATCTCGGCCGGACGTAGATCGCCCAGCGTCACCGGCTTGAAGGAGATCCAGAAGATCGCCAGCAGCGGCACGATCACGACAAGCGCCACGATCGCGATGGTCGGGAACAGCAGGCCCCAGGCCAGGCGCGCCTCGCGACGGGCAAGCGCGCCGCGCCCCTTGGGCGGCGATATGTCAGTCATGACAGTCTCCAATCCATGCAGTCAGAGCGGGCTTTGGTCCCGGGGCAAGGCGCAACCGCCCTGCCCCGGCCAGAGGTCGGATCAGTTGATCTTGCCCAGCTCGTCGTTCATCTTCGCGACCGCATCCTCGGCCGAGATGTTGCCGTCGATGAAGTCGCGCACAACCCGGTTGATGACCTGGCTGTTGAGCATCTTCGAGGCCAGCGCGAGCTGCCCGTCCTTCACGCCCCAGCGCTGTGCGGTGTCGAGACCCTTGGTGATCTCGTCGACCACGGCCGGCGCGTAGAGATCCTTGAGCGGCGCCTTGCGATCCACGCCCACCGGCAGGGTCGCCCAGAGCTTGGTGAACTTCTCCGGATCCGCATCGGTGCCGCGACGGGTCGGGAACTTGCCCTCCGGCGCGATCGACAGCGTCTGCTCGTAGCCGTCATTCATCGAGTAATCGACAAACTGCTCGGCCGCTTCGGTGTCGGCATCTGCAGTGATGGTGAAGTAACGCAGGTCCGCCCAGCTCGCACCGTCGGGGTTCGACGGGCCCGCGAGGTTGGTCACGACGCCGGTATCCTTGGACAGCTCGGTCGAGGTCGGATCGTCGTTGATCATCGGCGGAGCGCTGTCACGCAGACCGGCCAGCTCGTCGAGGATGAAAGGCGACCACATGATCATCGCCGCCTTGCCCGCGAAATACAGCTCGCGCGACTGCTTCCAGTAGTTCTCGCCGGGCGGAGAGGCGTCGGCCAGCTTCTTGTAGAAGTTCAGCACCTCGACCGTCTTCTTCTCGTCGAGCGGCTTGAAGCCGTCCGGCCCCACCGGCGAGACGCCGTTGGCGAGGAAGATCTGTTCGAGGATCTGGCTCATGTAGTTCTCGTCGACCTTGGTCGCGGCAACGAAACCATACATGCTCGGCGGATTGTTGAGCTTGTCGAGCGCGGCTTCGATCGACTTGAAATCGGTCGGCGGCGCGAGACCCGCCTTGTCGAACAGGTCCTTGCGGTAAAGGATCATCTGGGTCCAGCCGTCGACCGGCACGGCGGCGTAATCGCCATCCGTCTCGACCATTTTCAGCGCGCCGGGCGCGAAGGTCGCCGGATCGAGCTTGTCGACCACATCGGTGCTCGCCAGCGTGTCGACGATGCCCGCATCGGTCCAGGGCAGCACGTTTTGCAGCGGCGTGTAGATCACGTCGGGCAGATCACCCGCCGCGAAAGCCGCGGTGGCGCGCTGGTTCAGGTCGCTTTCCGTCACCGGGATCACGTCGACGGTGATGCCGGTCTTGGCCTTGAAGTCGTCGGCCATCTGCTGCTGCTTGGCCAGACGCTCGGGCTGTTCCTCGGTGGTCCAGAACTTGATCGTCTCGGCCTGCACCGCGACGGCGCCCGCCATCAGCGCCAGCACGGTCGAGCCCATCAGCATCGCCGTTTTATGTCCTCGAATTAGCTTCATTTACTTTCCTCCCGGTAGATTGCGTTTCTCTTATGGGTCGACGGGTGGCCCGTCGGAGCCTCCCGGTTCCAGTTGCGCCGCCACCAATTCCGTCAGCTCTCCGGGCGGCGCACCGCGGAGCTGCGCGATCAGCAGTGACGCGAGACGCGCGCCCGCGTGCTGGCTGTCGACTGCGAATGTCGTGAGGGGCGGATCGACGATCCGGCCCTCGGGAATACCGTCATAGGAGATGATCGACAGGTCGCGCCCGATCGTCAGCCCCCGCTCGCGCGCCACGTCATAGGCCCCGAGCGCAGTCGCGTCGGTGGAATAGACGATCGCGGTCGGCGGATCGGGCAGATCGAGCAGATCGCGCGCGGCCTGCGCCCCTTCCGCGCGGTCGGAAATCTCCATCAGCTCGAGCGCGGGATCGAAGGGCAGACCGGCCTCTTCCAGCCCCTCGCGATAGCCGTCCCGGCGCAGCAGCGCGAAATTGTAGCTCGCATGCGACCCGGCGAAGGCGATGCGGCGATGACCGAAGCCCGCCAGCCGCGCGACCGCGGCGCGCATCGCGCCCTCGCCATCCACGTCGTACCACGACAGGCCCGGATCGGGCTGACCGTGACCGGTGCGGCCGAACAGCACGAAGGGCACGTGTTTCGCCTGCAGGAACTTCACCCGCGGGTCCACGACCTGCGTCCGCGGCAGGATGAAGCCGTCGACCTTGTGCTCCTGCAAAAGCCGCGTGACCGTGTCCTCCATCTCCTCGCGCGAATTCGACGACGCGATCGTCAGCGTCCAGCCTTCGAGCGAGGCCTCCTGCGTGATCCCGCCCAGAAAATCCGTGAGAAACGGCCCGTAGCGGTCCGGCGCATCCAGTTCGAGCACCAGACCCAGCGCCCGCACCCGCCCCGTGCGCACAGCCTGCGCATAGGGCATCGGCGCATAGCCCATCTCGGCGGCGACGCGTGCCACGCGCTCGCGGGTCTCGGGAGAAATGTCGGAATAATTGTTGAGCGCCCGCGACACGGTGCTCTTGGTCAGGCCCAGCGCCTGCGCAAGATCAGAAATCCGCACCCGGCGCGGCGCCGGTTCGGACGGTTTCTTATCTGTGTCGCGAATCTCCTCCATGGCGAGAGACTAGGTTAACGAAACCGATTTCGTAAAGCCGAAACCGGTTTCGAAACACGAATTCGGCCTCAAGTCGCCGTGTGCCGCGCCGCGGCAATGTGGCTATCGACGGGCGATGTCGAAGCCCGGGAATTTTTGGAAAAGCTCGCGAAATCATGTCATTAAAGGACGACTTTGACACAACGGCAGACCGTGCGTTTGCCGTCCTCTCTCGCTGCACCGGTAGTCCGCCAGCGCCCGGCCCGGGGAAACATCGCCCCATTGCGATCACAGCTTGGTGTTGAAGACAAAACCGCCGCGCACTTCCATGCGAGAAAATTATTTATTCACAAGTTGTTACGCGCCACAGTTAAACGACTCGGCTTCGCCACCCGGCACCAGTTCCCTTTCCTTGCGGCTGAACCAAAGGCCGATCCAGTCCGTTGACTTACAGGGCAATCCAAACGCGCCCCCGAGTTTTTCAAAAGTTTCCTCAAGGACTGACCAGCATCAGCCTTCAGCGGAAAGGAATTGCCATGTCAGTTTATCTCCACGGCCTCTCGACTGCCCTGCCGCCGCATTGCCTCGCGCAGTCCGAGGTGCGTAAGCGCGCCGAGATCATCTTCGGCGAGACCTACCCGCAATTCGAGCGGCTCTCGAAGACCTTCGACACGGCCGGGATCGATCGGCGCTATTCGGTCGTGCCGATCGATTGGTTCTCGGAGCCGCACGGCTGGGCGGATCGCAACGCGGCGTTCATGGAGGGCGCGAAGGCGCTGTTCATTGACGCGGCGCAGGCGGCCCTCGACACCGCAGGCTGGCAGGGCTCGGAGGTCGATTGCGTGGTCACGGTCTGCTCGACCGGGCTCGCGACGCCCTCGCTCGAGGCGCAGGTGCTGGGCGAGATGGGCTTTCGCGACGACATCATGCGCGTGCCGATTTTCGGTCTGGGCTGCGCGGGCGGCGTCTCGGGACTGTCGACGGCGCAATCCATCGCGGCGGGGCGGCCCGGCGCAAAGGTGCTGCTCGTCGTGGTCGAGACCTGCTCGCTGTCCTTCCGCGCAGACCGGATGCAGAAGGCCGACATCGTGGCGGCCGTGCTGTTTGCGGACGGCGCGGCTGCGGCCTGCGTCAGCACCGACACGCCCGGCGCGGGTCAGGTGATCTCGCTCGGCCAGGGGCACCAGAAGACCTGGCCCGACACGCTCGACATCATGGGCTGGGACGTGGACGAGATCGGCTTCGGTGTGATCTTCGACCGCTCGATCCCGGGCTTCGTCACGTCTGAGTTCGCGGAGGCAGCCGATGGCGCGCTCAAGGCCGCGAACCTCAACCATGACGAGATCGACCGCTATGTCTGCCACCCCGGCGGTGCGAAGGTCGTGGAGGCGATCGAAGGTGCGCTGCATCTGGAACAGGGCGTTCTGGATGCCGAACGCGCGGTGCTGCGCGAGGCGGGCAACATGTCCGCCCCCACGATGCTGTTCGTGATGCGGGCGGTGTTGGACGCGGGCAAGACCGGGCAGATGATGGGCTGCGCGCTGGGGCCGGGCTTTACCGCCTCCTTCCTGCCCTTCCATGTCGGCCCGTCCCAAAGCGAGACAGAGGCCGCCTGATGGTCCTTCCGAGCCTCCTGTTCCTGGCTTTCATCGTCGTGCAACGGCTGAGCGAATTGGTGATCGCCAAGCGCAACACCGCCCGGCTTCTGGCGCGCGGGGCCTATGAAGTTGGCGCGTCGCATTACCCGGTGATGGTTGCGATGCACAGCGCGTGGATCCTCTGCCTGATCGTCTTCGGGCTCGGCCAGCCGGTCCACCTCGGCTGGCTCGCGATCTTCGCGGTGCTGCAGGTGCTGCGCGTCTGGATTCTCACCAGCCTCGGCGGTCGCTGGACGACGCGGATCATCATCCTCGACGAGCCGCTGGTCGCGCGCGGGCCGTTCAAATACGTCTCGCATCCCAACTACATGCTGGTCGTGGCGGAGATTTTCGTGGCCCCGATGGTGCTGGGCCTGCTCTGGGTAGCCGTGCTGTTCACCGTTCTGAACGCGGCGATGCTCTGGGTGCGGATCGGGGTCGAGAACAAGGCCCTCGCCCCGATGCGCGCGGGCTGAATGCGAAACGGGGGGCGATTGCGCCCCCCGTTTTGTCTCATCCGCTTGTCTGAAGTGGCTCAGCCGCCCAGCACTCGTGGCAGCCATAGCGTCAGCGCCGGAAAGCCCAGCAGAAGCGCGACGCGCACCAGCTCGGACAGGAAGAACGGGAAGACGCCCCGGAAGGTGGTGCCCATCGGCACGTTCTTCGCCAGCGCCGAGATCACGAAGACATTCATCCCCACCGGCGGCGTGATCAGCCCTAGCTCCACCACGACAAGCGCGAGGATACCGAACCAGACCTTCAGCTCGTCGGTCGAGAGGCCGAAGCCAGAGCCGTCCGCCATCTGGTAGAGCCCGCCATTGATCTCGACCAGCACCGGCCAGAAGAAGGGCAACACCAGCAGGATCATCGACATGGAGTCCATCAGGCAGCCCAGCACGATCAGCGCGATCAGCAGGATCGCCATCACCATCATCGGCGGCAGGCCGGAATTGACCGCCATATCGGCGGCCGCCTGCGGCACCCCTGCCCGCGACATGAAGATCTTCAGCAGCTCGGCCCCCAGCAGGATCAGGTAGATCATGCCCGTGGTGCCCGCCGTCTCGAGGATCGACGAGCGCATCGCCTCGCGCGACATCAGCCCGCGGAAGAGCCCGTAGACGAAGACCGCGAAGACACCGATCGCAGCGGCGGGCGTCGGGTTGTAGAAGCCCGCATAGATGCCGCCGATCACGACGCCGAAGATGCCCAGCACCGGCAGCACGCCGCGCGTGGCCGCCCAGAACTCGGCCTTGTCCGACACGCCCTGCGCGGGGCCCGCGCTCGGTACGAGGCGGACATAGATCGCGATGGTCATCAGGAACAGCACGACGGCGATCAGACCGGGGATCAGCGCGGCCATGAACATCGTGACGATATTGGCCTCCACGATCACCGCGTAGATCACGAGGATCACCGAGGGCGGGATCAGGATGCCCAGCACGCCGCCCGCCGCGACCGAACCGGTCGCGAGTGCGGGCGAGTAGTTATAGCGCTCCAGCTCCGGCAGAGCCACTTTGCCCATCGTCGAGGCGGTGGCGAGCGAAGACCCGCAGACCGCGCCGAAGCCCGCACAGGCGGCGATCGAGGCCATCGCTGTGCCGCCGCGCATCCAGCCGAACCACGCATTGGCGGCGCGGAACATATCGCGCGACAGGCCCGTCTTGGTGGCCAGCGCCCCCATCAGGACGAACATCGGCACGACCGAGAGGTCATAGATCGAGAATTGGCCGTAAGCGAGCGTCTTGAGCTGGCTCAGCAGGATCGCCGGGCCGTTGATGATCGCGGTGCCGCCAGCGCCAACGACGATCATCGCATAGGCGATGGGCACACGCATCACGATGAGCCCCACGAGAATGGCGAGGCCCAGCAGGCCGAGAGTAATCGGGTCCATCAGGCACGCCCCGTCCAGTTGTCCCGCAGGCTCAGCGCTGCGGCGATGAAAAGTAGCGCCAGCGAAGCAAGCGCGGGAAGGTAGGCCCACCAGACCGGGATCTGCAGGATCGTGGTGGCGAGCGAATAGGATTTCTGGTCGAGCATCCCGAAATACATCCGCCACAGCAGAAGCGCCGCGAAGCCCAGCGCCAGCACCGAGCCGATGGCCGAGAAGCGGCGCTGCACGGCGGCGCTCAGTTTCGAGGTGAAGATATCCGCCGTCACGTTCTGATCGGCGAGTTGGCAATAGGGCAGGAACATGAAGGCCGCGATGGCGACCCCCATCTCCGTCAGCTCGAAGTCTCCCGCGAAGGGCAGCCCAATAAAGCCGCCCACCACTGTCCAGACGTTTACGGCGACGATCGCTGCAAGCACCCCGCCTCCGGCGAGGGCCCAGGCATAGATCGCCTTGCGCAAGAAAGTCTCAGTTGCAGAATGCATGATCGTCGCCGCTCCGTTGGTTACTGGCTCGCCAGGTTCTTTTCTTCTTCAGCGGTCAGCTCGCGGGCTTCTTTCACCAGCGCCGGACCGTCGATGCCTTGGCCTTTCACCTCGTCTTCCCAACGGGTGACGACCGGCTGCATCGCATCCTTGAAGGCTTGGGTCTCATCGGCCGAGAGCGTGATCAGCTCGTTGCCATCCGCTTCGGCAGCCTTGATCCCGTTATTGTCGCTGGTGCGCCAGATATCACCGACCTGCTTCAGCCACGCCTCGTCGGAGGCCTTGCGGAACGCCGCTTTGACGTCATCGGGCAGGCTGTCCCATTTCGCCTTGTTCATCGACACCTGGAAGATCGAGGTGCCCAGACGCCAATGGTCCTGACCTTCGATCTGGTACTGAGTCTGCTGCTGCAGCTTCAGCGCGGGGATGATTTCCCACGGGATCAGCGCGCCGTCCACGACCTTCTTCGACAGCGCCTGCGGCAGTTCCGGCACCGGCATCGCGACCGGCTGCGCGTTCAGCGCCTCGATCACCCAGGCCCCCGTGCGCGACGGCGTGCGCAGCTTCATGCCCTTCACGTCGGCGGGGCTGTGAACCGGGGTATCCACGGTGTGGATGCCGTTACCCGCATGGGCGTGCAGGAACATCACTTCGAGGCCCTTGTCCTCGTATTCCTGCTTCAGCTCCTTATCGAACATGTCGCGCATCGCGAGGTTGGTCGCGGCCGGGTCGTTATTGAAGACGGTCGGCAGTTCGAACACCTCGGTGCGCGGGAAGAGACCGGGCGTGTAGCCGTTGAGCGTCCAGATCAGATCGACCACGCCGTCGCGCGCCTGCTGCACCAGCTCGGGCGGGCGACCACCCAGCGTCATCGCGGGGTAGATGTCGATCTTGACCTTGCCGTTCGACAGCTCTTCGACACGCTTGGCCCAGGGCTCCAGCATCTGGGTCTGCACCGGCGCCTTGGCGCCAAGGAAATGGTGCAGCTTGAGGGTGATCTCCTGTGCGAAGCTTCCGCTTGCCCAAAGCATGGCCGCGGCGCTCAGGCCCAGCAGTTTCATAAATTTCATCGTTATTTCCTCCCTTTATGCCCCTCGCGCGGGGGCGGTTCGGCCTGTCAGTAAGGCAGGCCCACGTAGTTTTCGGCAAAGCTCTTGCGTGCGGTCTCCGACATCTGGAGATACTCGAACTCCGCGCGTTGCATCCGGCGCTCGAACGCCCCCGTTTCCGGAAAATCGTGCAGCATCGAGGTCATCCACCACGAGAAGCGCTCGCATTTCCAGACCCGCGACAGCGCCGTCTCGGAATAGGCGTCGAGCCCTTCGGACGTGCCGTGGTTGTAGAACCGATCGAAGGCGCGGTGCAAATAGTAGACGTCGGACGCCGCGAGGTTCAGGCCCTTCGCGCCGGTCGGCGGCACGATATGGGCGCTGTCGCCCGCAAGGAACAGACGCCCGTGGCGCATCGGCTCGGAGACGAAGCTGCGCAGCGGCGCGATCGACATCTCCAGCGGCTCGCCGGTGACCAGCGTCTCGGCCACATCGGCCGGGATGCGGGTGCGCAGCTCGTCCCAGAACCGCTCGGCGGGCCAGTCTTCCAGCTTCTCGCTCAGCGACACCTGCACGTAATAGCGGCTCAGCGTGGGCGAGCGCATCGAACACAGCGCAAAGCCCCGATCATGGGCCGCGTAGATCAGCTCGGGCGCGGCGGGCGGCGTCTCGGACAGAAGGCCGAGCCAGCCAAACGGATAGGCGCGCTCGAATTCCTGACGATGGCTTTCCGGGATCGCTTTGCGCGAGGGCCCGTGGAAGCCGTCGCAGCCCGCGACGAAATCGGCGGTCAGGGTCTTGGCCTCGCCCTCATGGGTGAAATGCACGGTGACGCCGTCGCCCTCGATGCCTTCGATCCCGGTCACCTCGGCCTCGTGCAGCACGGTACCGCCGCGCGCGTCGCGGGCGGTATACAGGTCCTGCGTCACCTCGGTCTGGCCATAGACCATCACGCCGCGGCCCGTCAGATCCTTGATGTCGATATTGAGCCGCTCGTCATGCCACGAGATTTCGACGCCGTCATGGATCTCGCCCTGACGGTCCATCCGCGCACCCACTTCAGCGGCGCGCAGCAGATCGACGGTGCCCTGTTCGAGCACCCCGGCGCGGATCCGCGACAGCACGTAGTCCCGCGAGCGCCGTTCCAGCACGACGCTCTCGATCCCATGCAGGTCGAGCAATTGCGACAGCAGCAGCCCGGCCGGGCCCCCACCGATGATAGCGACTTGGGTCTTCATGCGTCTCCTCCGCAAAGGTCATTGCAGCGCTGCGCAAAAGCGCGCGCCTGCGCCGGGGCCTGCCCTGCCGCGAGAAGCGGATCGGTCAGGGTGTCCCCGTCGAGTTCGGGATGGGCGGCCAGCAATGCCGCCGCCGGATCGGGTGAGGCCATCGCCTCTTGCACCGCTGTCTTCGCCGCGTTGCGCGGCAGCGTCTTGGCCAGCGTGAAGATCGCGCGCTCGGCATAAGGGCCGAAGCCCGCCGCCTCGAGATTGGCGCGCATCCGGGGCGCGTCGGCCTCGAGCCCGCCCAGCATCTCTCCGGCGAGGCGCAGCGACGCGCCACAGGCCACGAGGATCGGGCGCAGGCTCATCCATTCCAGCGCCCAGGCGGCGCCGTCGCGGAACTGACCGTGCAGCGCGGATTCGAACAGGCTGACCTGCAGATGCGCGGCGTGCCGCGCCAGCGCCACCAGCGCCTCGGCGGCCACGGGGTTCGATTTGTGCGGCATGGTGGACGAGCCCCCACCCGCGATCCGCACCTCGTTGATCCCCGACTGCGCGAGCGTTACCACATCCGTGCCGATCTTGCCCAGCGAACCGGTCAGCAGAACCGCTTGCGCGCCGGTCGCGGCCATCGCGTCACGGCGGCTGTGCCAGGGCTGATCCTCGGCCTGCAGGCCCAGCGCCGCAGCCACGCGGTTGCGCACCGGCTGCGCCTTGTCGCCCAGCGCCGCGTCAGTGCCGACGGCGCCATGTAGTGCGACCCGGCCCGCGCCTTGCATCACGGCCATTCGCGCCGCCGCGTCGATCAGCGGCTGCCCCCAGGACGCCACCAGCGCGCCGAAGGTCACCGGCAGGCCGATCTGGCTGCGGGTGCGCCCGGCCATCACCGTCTCGGCCTCGCGCCCGGCCAGCGCGCCGGTCACACGGATCACGCGCCGCAGCCGCGCCGCGATCACGGCGAGCGCCTGCGTCATCACAAGCGCCGTTGCACTGTCGATGATGTCTTGCGAGGTCGCCCCCCAATGGAGCGCCTGCCCCGCCTCTTCCGACAGCTTCGCGCGCAGATCGCCCAGCAGCGCCGGAACCGGTACGCCATCGCGCGCGGCACCTTCGGCCAGTGTCGCCGGATCGGGCTGGTAGCCATGCAGCTTGTCCGCAATCTCGGCAGCCGCAGCCTCGGGCACGACGCCTTCTGCGGCGCAGGCCTCGGCCAATGCCACCTCGACACGCACCATCGCAGCCAGCAATGCGGCATCGTCGAGCATCGCACCCAGTTCCGGATCACCGTAGAGACCGGACCAGAGCGGGCTGTCGAGGGGCGACAGGCTCATGCGGCCCCCTTCATCGGCAGCGCGAGGATCTCGCGCGCCTGCTGCCATGTGGCAACCGGACGGCCCGCCTTTTCGCACAGATTGACCGTGCGCTGCACCAGCGCCGCATTCGAGGGCGCGAGCGTGTCCCGATCAAGCCGGATGTTGTCCTCCAGCCCGGTGCGGCAATGCCCGCCGGTCTCGATGCACCACTGGTTGATCACCACCTGCCCCGGCCCGACGCCCGCCGCGCACCATGTCGCCTCGGGCAGAACGCGCGCACGGGTCTCGCGCATGAAATCGAACGCCGCGCGGTCGACCGGCATCGCGTTTTTCACACCCATCACGAATTGCACATGGACATTCGCGGGCAGCCGCCCGTCGCCGACCAGCTTCGCGGCCTGAAAGATGTGGCTGAGGTCGAAACACTCGATCTCGGGGCGCACGTCGTAGGTCTTCATCTCGGAAGCCAGCCAATCGACCAGATCCGGCGGGTTCTCATAGACCCGCGTCGGGAAGTTGTTCGACCCGACCGAGAGCGAGGCCATGTCGGGCCGCAAGGGCAGCATCCCGCCCCGCGTCTTGCCCGCGCCGGACCGCCCGCCCGTGGACAGCTGCACGATCATGCCGGGGCAATGCTGGTGCAGCCCCTCCATCAGCCGCGCGAAGCGGTCGGGGTCGGAGCTGGGCGAGCCGTCCTCGTTGCGGACATGGCAATGCGCAATGGTCGCGCCCGCCTCGAACGCGGCCTGCGTCGACTCGATCTGCTCGGAGATCGTGATCGGCACGGCGGGGTTGTCGGATTGCTGCGGCACGGAGCCGGTGATCGCGACACAGATGATGCAAGGGTCCTGGGTCATGGCTCAGATATCGAAGAAGACGGTTTCGCCTGCGCCCTGCAGACGGATTTCGAAACGGTATTCGCCCGGGCCGGTCGCTTCGGCGACCATCGTGGCGATCCGGTCGCGATGCTCGATCCGCGCCAGAAGCGGGTCGCCCGACAGATCGTCCTCGGGGAAATACATCCGGGTGTGCAGCCCGTGATTGATCCCGCGCGCAAAAATCCAGAACGAGATATGCGGCGGCGTCTTGCGGTCGCCCGAAAGCGCAATCGCGCCGGGCTTGATCGTCTCGAAAATGATCTCGCCGGTGGTGAAATCGGCGGGGATGCGACCGAAACCGGAGACAGCCGGGTCGGCCCCCTCCTGCCCCGGATAGATACCGGCGGCGTCAGCCTGCCAGGTCTCGACCAGACAATCGCGCAGCGGCAGATCGCCCCCGTCCACGACGCGACAGGTGATTTTGATCCGGTCGCCTTTCGCCTCCGGCCCGGCGATCTCGCGGCCCAGCGTCTCGAAGGGCACATCCTCGATGCCGCAGGCTTCGGGGGCGAGACCGATATGGACGTAAGGCCCTGCCGTTTGCGAAGGCGTCAGGATCGGCTTGTCGAATTTCTGCACCATCACAATCCCTCCGGGCGGTTTTCGAAATGGGTCTGGCGGTGGCCGCGCAGCACGATGTCGAAGCGATAGGCAATCGCGTCCATCGGTTTCGTCTCGCCCATGTCGAGCGCCGCCACGAGCCGGTCGAGTGCGGCCTTGTCGGGGATCGTCTGTGCGATCGGGCAGCGCGCGATCAGCGGATCGCCCTCGAAATACATCTGGGAGATCAGGCGCTGGCCGAAGCTGTGCCCGAAGATCGAGAAGTGGATATGCGCGGGACGCCATTCGTTCGGGCCGTTGGGCCACGGATAGGCGCCGGGCTTCACGGTGCGGAACGCATAGGAGCCGTCCGCGCCCGTGATCGTGCGCCCGCAACCGCCGAAATCGGGATCGAGCGCCGCCAGATAGCCGTCTTTCTTGTGGCGGTAACGCCCGCCCGCATTGGCTTGCCAGATCTCGATCAGCGCGTTCGGGATCGGACGGTTGTTCTCGTCCAGAAGCCGACCGTGCACGATGATCCGCTCGCCGATGGCGCTGGTGCCGGGGCGGGCATAGTTCAGCAGCAGGTCGTTATCGAGCGCGCCGAGCTTCACATGTCCGAAGGTCGGGCCGGTCTCCTCGCTGGGCGAGCTGTCGAAGGCGATCAGCGCGCGCTCTGGGCTGCGCAGCACCGAGGTCTTGTAGGTCGGCGTGAAGAGAGGCGGATGGATACCGGCCTCGCGGGGGATCAAACGACCGGTCATTGGCCCATCTCCTTCAGCGTTTCCTTGATGATCTTGATCGCGTGATTGGCGCGCGGTACGCCCGCATAGACCGCGACATGCAGCATCGCTTCGCGCAGGTCTTCCGGCGTGGCGCCCGTGTTGGCGGTGGCGCGGGTATGCATCGCGATCTCCTCGTGATTGCCCTGCGCCGCCAGAAGCGCGATCGTCACGATGGAACGTTCGCGCGGCGTCAGGTCGGGCCGCGACCAGACCGAGCCCCAGGCGCCCTCGGTGATGAATTCCTGAAACGGCGCGTCGAACTCGGTCTTGCTCGCATCGGCGCGGTCGACATGGGCGTCGCCCAAGACGCGGCGGCGCGTTTCCATCCCTGCTTCATATCGCTCAGACACGCTCATGCTCCTTCAGAAATTCAGTGATGAGGCGCGCCACCTGCTCGGGCGCCTCGATTGCGGGAATATGCCCCGCGCCTTCAATCAATTCGGCCCGCGCGCCCGGAATGGCGGCGGCCATCTCCATGACCTGCTCGGGCGGCGTCGCGCCGTCATGGCTGCCCGCGATCACGAGGGTCGGTGCGGAAATCTCAGGTAGAGCGTCGCGCAGATCGGCCCCGGCGAGCGCCGCGCAGCAATTCGCATAGCCCTTGGCGTCGGTGCGCGCGACCTCCGTCACCCAGAGCGCGCAATCGGGATGGGCGCGGAAGGTGGGGCCGAACCAACGCTCGATCACGCCTTGCGCCATCGCGGGCAGGCCCTGACTTTCCACCGTGGCGATCCGCTCGGCCCAGCTTTCCTCGGTGCCGATCTTGGCCGCCGTGTTGCTGAGAACCAGCGCACGCACGCGTTCAGGGGCGATCCGCGCGATTTCCTGCGCGATCATGCCGCCGATCGAACAACCGACGAAAACCGCCCGCTCGATGCCCAGATGATCGGCCACCGCAAGCGCATCGCGCGCCAGATCGGTGATCGTGGGGGCGACATCAGATGTCGCGCTCAGCCCGTGGCCGCGCTTGTCCATGCGCACCAGACGATAGCCGGAGAGCGGGGCGACAAGCCCATCCCACATCCGCAGATCGGTGCCCAGCGAGTTCAGACATATAACCGGAACGCCCTGTGCCACACCGTCTTCGCGGTAATGGATATGCCCCCAGTCGCAAATAAGTGCGTGCATCCTCTTCCTCCCGCCATAATCTTTTCTGAAGTTTTCGCTTGAGCCAAATATAAAATGCACGTTAATCCATAACCCCATGGCTATGCATAAAGGTCTCAAGCTGCGGCACATCCGCGCCTTTCTCGACACGATCGAGGCAGGCGGCGTGTCGGCTGCGGCGCGTAAACAGGGGATTTCACAGCCTGCCTTGTCGAAAACGCTCTCCGAGATGGAGGCGATGCTGGGCGGCGCGCTGCTGGAGCGGCGTGGACGGCGGCTGACCGTGACGCCCGCGGGCGAGGCGTTTCGCCGCCATGCGATACAGGCGCTGCAGGAACTGGAAGCCGGGGCGGCCGCGCTGAGCGGCGACGGGATCGGCGACGTGATCAATGTGGGCGCGCTGCCGACGGTGGCGGGCTCGATCTTTCCGGGCGTCGCGCTCGACTTCAGCCGCGCCCATCCGGGCACGCGGCTCTCGATCAGCACCGGGCCGAACCTGTATCTGCTCGACCGGATCCGCTCCGGCGCGCTGGATCTGATGATCGGGCGGATGCCGGCGGCGGGCGACATGCCGGGGCTGCGCTTCGATTTCCTCTATGAGGAAGAGGTCATCCTCGCGGCGCGCGCGGGCCATCCTTTCGCGAACAGCCCCGCCCCCGAGGCACTGCGCCAATGCGACGTGATCCTGCCCACGCGCGGCGCGATCATCCGGCGCATCGTCGACGATTATCTGGGCGCGCAGGGCATCACCGAGCCGCGCTGCCCGATCGAGACCGTCTCGCTCGCGACCGGGCTCGGGCTTCTGGAGGGGTCGGATATGCTGTGGTTCATCTCGCGCGGTGTGGTGGCGCGCGAACTGGCCTCGGGGCTTCTGGTGAGCCTGCCGCTGGGCGCGCAGTTCATGTCGGGCGCGGTCGGGCTGACGATGAAGCACGAGATGACCGAGCGCCCCGAAGTCGCCCGGCTGACCGCGATGATGCATGAGGCAGCCCGGATGCGCGAGGCGACGTCCACCTGAGGCGCGGGCAAGCCGCCCTGCCCCGGCGTATTACACCTCAAAAGGCGTTATGATCCGGGCGAGGTCGCCGCAGCGCGCGCCTGTCTTTGCGCCTGCCTGCGCGCCTTGAAGGCCGCGACCAGACGCGGGATGCGATGTTCCTTGCCGCGGCTGGCGAGATGGTCCTCCATCACCTTGCGGTAAAGGTAGATATCCTTGCGGCCTCGGGTCGACCGATAATACCAATCCTCGCTCAGCTCGCCCGCAACCGCGCGCGCAATGACCGCCTTCAGAAGCTCCATCCGGCGCAACACCAGCGCCGTCTTGTGCCCCTGCCCGAACGCCTTGAGCAGCGTGACGTTATCGCGCGGCAGACGCCCGACCTGTCGCATATCCTCTTGCAGGAACGGATCGCAGATCACCCAAACCTTGGCCGCAGCACTGCTATGTTCAGCCGCATCCGAGCGCGGCAGCGACCAGTCCTGATCGCGCCCCCGGGCAAAGCGCCGCTCCCACGGAGCCAGATCGCGCGCGAGCGTCGTCTGCGGGCTGAAGGCCACCACCTCGCAGCCCGGCGCGAGATCGGCGAAGGCCAGCGCGCCGAAGCCGCCCATCGAGGTGCCCGTCATCACGACCCGCGCGTATCCTTCGAAAAAGCCCTGATCGCGCAATGCCTCCATCCGGGCGATCAGCCGCGCGTCGCGAAACCATGTCGGGCCTTGCGCAACCACGCCCAGATGGCTCCAGCCATTGTCGCGGATGAATTTCTCGGCCCAGGGCCGGATGTCATAGCCCGGATAGCCCGCATCCGAGAGGTTATCGAACGTCACGACCAACGTGCCCGGATCGCGCGCGACATGGATCAGCGCGTGCTCGCCCAGCTTTTCATAGAACCCGTCACGGGGCCCTGCCGGGAAAATCTCGCGATACCAGTCGGGCAGCTTCTCCTCGAGCCCGGACACATCACCTGCGGCGTCGTCTTCGAAATCATCGGCCATCGAGATCGCTTTTTCCTGCTCGGGATCGATTGAGGTCTGACATTTTTTCTTGCGCCGATCAATTACATACGGATGGTTTGGTGCTATCGTCACGGCGAAGGCGAGATAAGAAAAACCAAAGAGATCGGGCACATTTATGGCAACAGGGAAGCGGAGCGCAGAACGTGGCCTGAGCCGCAGGATGCGGAGTGGGTCGACCACGTCATATTGTGAACGAGATTTCGTGCATTCTCGCGCCCATTGGACGCCCGACGTCTCCACCGAACTTACCGAATACCGCCCCCACGCAGCCTGACCGCCGCGAAAGACCTTTCCAAACAGGAGCCTACCCTTGTCCCAACTGCCGACGATCGCGACCCTGTGGATCGGAGACCGCCTGTCCTGGCTCGAACAGCTGAGCCTGAAATCCTTCGTCGATGCGGGCCATGATACGCTGCTCTATTGCTACAACCTGATCCCGAACGCCCCGCCCGGCGTGACGCTGCGCGATGCGCGCGAGATCTTCCCGGGCGACGAGATCATCCGCCACAAGCGCACCGGCAGCCCCGCGATCCATGCCGATCTGTGGCGCCTGCATCTGATGGAGAAGACCGATTACATCTGGGTCGATGCCGATGTGCTCTGCGTGAAGCCCTTCGATTTCAAAGACGATTACGTCTTCGGGCTGGAGAAGCCGCACCTGATCTGCAACGCGGTGATGCGCCTGCCCGCGGAGTCGCAGACGCTGCGCGGGCTGCTGGATTTCGTGGCCGATCCCTACGCGATCGGGCCATGGCTGAAGGAAGAGCAGCAAGAGGAACTGCGCGCGGCCCGCGACCGCGGCGGACCGGTGCACTTCTCCGAGCAGGAATGGGGGCTGACCGGCCCTGCCGCGTTGAGCCACTTCCTGCGCGAGACCGGCGAATGGGACCATGCGCTCTCGCAACAGGCCTTCTATCCGATCCCGTTCAAGAACCGGAACAAGATGATCATGTCGCGCTTCGACGTGGAGACGGATTTCCTGACCGACGACACCTATGCGGTGCATATGTGGGCACGCCGGATGAAGCCCCGTCTGGAAGAGGCCGAGAACAACCGCCCCCGGCGCGGCAGCTACATGCACAAGGCGTTGCAGAAACACGGGATCGACCCGTCCGGGGCCCCGATCCCGCCCAAGGTGAAACCCGTCGACGCCTGAGACGGTGGGGTCTCCGGCAGTCGACGCGGGGTGCGAAAGCGCAGGCCCTGTCGGCGCCCAGCCTTGACCTCGACGGTCCGCTGACCCATCTTTTTGCTCAGATGCAGGTCACACTGAACGCCCGAGTGCTCGAACCTGCATCCAGACGATGTTAGCCTGCTGTTTCATTGACCCGGCTTGCAGCCACAGACAATCCGCCTTTGCTGTTCAGCCCGGAGGAGGTCCGCCATCAGCGCTCAGATACTCGCTGCAGTGATACTTTTGCCCTTCCTGTTCGTCGCACTCTACGCGGGCATTCACGAGTTTCTCCGGTTCAGATCGGAGGGACGGGCGAATTACGGTCTGATCTTCGATGAAGAAACGGGAACCTCCTACGTGACCGGCATCGCGGAAGAAGAGGACGCGTTCGATCCTGAAGACTTCGATCCCAACGACTACAACGATCCCGAAGTCGCAGAGGAAACGGAAGAGAGCAAAACCTGACCGTTGCGGCCTGTGAGCCTTCTTTGTCGGCGCGACCGCTCACGGGCGGTGCCCCCCCCCCCCCGGCCCTAAACCTTCACGCTTGAGCGCTTAGGAACGTGGCGCGTGCCTGTGCGATGCGTTCGAAGCGAGTGAACCCTCGCGGCTATCTCCGGTCAGCCATCTAACTTCGTGACGCTCTGAGCGACCAGCCAGTCGCGGAATTTCTTCGCCTTTGCGGAGGCGCGACGGTGAACCTTGATGTAGAAGCACTGTGGCGACACCACGCTTTCTGACCCGAGCGCGACGAGCTCTCCGGCGTCGATCAGGTGGCCGACCAGACCGTCCCAACCAAGCAGGGCGCCGACGCCTTCCTTCGCCATCTGCAGCCCGATCATGTAGTTGTTGACGGTGATCCGTTTGCCGGTCGGCTGCGGAGCGCCGAGCTCGGACAGCCAATCGGGCCATTCGGTCCAGCGATGGCGCTCGCGCGTGATGTGGATCAGCGGGACGCGGTGCAAGTCATGCGCGGCGGTGATGGCATAGCGCGCAGCAAAAGCCTCCGAGCCCACCGCGCAGATGCAGTCCTGAAAAAGCTGCGTGCAGCTTTCATCCCCCTCGGGAAACTCGCCGTAATGCAGGCTGAGATCGACGGTCGCCTCTAAATCCACCGCGTCGCTCACGATCTGCGAGACGTTGATATCCGAATGGTTCAGCCAGAATTCCGTCAGTTTGGGAGTGAGCCACAAAGAGCTGACCGCGGTCGAGGCCAGCACCATCACGTCGTCCTCCGCGACAGGCCCGCGCATATCCCTCACGACGTCGGATATCGCCTCGAAGCTGCGCTGCACGGCGTTGAAAAGATAGGCCCCGGCCTCGGTCAATTCGACGCCGCGATGCTGGCGGCGGAAAAGCTGCTGACCGAGCTCCGACTCGAGCGCCCGAATCTGATGGCTGACGGCGGTCGGGGTCACGTTCAGCTCTGACGCCGCCGCCTTGAAGCTTAATTTTCGGGCAGCAGCCTCGAAACAATTCAGTGAGCTAAGCGAGGGAAGATCATAGGGGCGCTGCATGATGTCGGTTTCGAACCATTCCGTGTCGAAATATGTCTTAGGTGAGCTGAACTCACCCGGGATGAATATTTATGACGTTGAGAGGCACGAAAAAGCAAATTTGAAATGAGGTGAAATCACGCTTGGATAGGAAAGGCCGCGCCCGTGACACCTCCTCTTGCCGATCTGCTCGCACATCGCAAACCCGGGTATTCTCTCGACCGGGCCTTCTATACCGACCCTGGCATCTTCGAGGAGGATCTCGAGCATATCTACTACCGCGAGTGGCTTTATGCGATCCCTGCCTGTCAGCTGGTCAAGACCGGCGACTACGCGCGCCTGAAGATCGGGGCTTATGACGTCATTCTGGTTAAAGGCAGCGATGGCGAGATCCGGGGCTTTCACAACACCTGCCGCCACCGCGGCTCGATCCTGTGCAAGGCGTCTGCGGGCCGTGTGGCCAAGCTCGTCTGCCCCCATCACCAATGGACCTACGATCTCGACGGCAGCCTGCTCTGGGCGCGCGAGATGGGGCCGGAGTTCGACCCGAAAGAACATCGCCTGCATGCGGTTCAGACCCGCGATCTCTGCGGGCTGATCTATATCTGTCTGGCCGATGACGCCCCTGATTTCGAAGCCTTCGCGGCCATGGCGCGCCCCTATCTGGAGGTCCACGACCTGCACCGGGGCAAGGTCGCCTTCACCTCGTCGATCATCGAGGAAGGCAACTGGAAACTGGTCTGGGAAAACAACCGCGAGTGCTATCACTGCTCGAGCAACCACCCCGAGCTGTGCAACTCCTTCCCGCTGGACCCGGAGGTCGCGGGCGTCTCCGCCGATGGTTCGATCTCGGCCCGGCTTCAGGGGCATTTCGACCGCTGCGAGGCGGCGGGCGCGCCGGCGCAATTCCGTCTCGGCGGTCAGGGGCAATACCGTCTGGCGCGGATGCCGCTGCAGGACAATGCCGTCAGCTACACGATGGACGGTCAGGCGGCGGTGCGCCGCCCCCTCGGGCGCGTCGCCCTGCCCGATGCGGGATCGCTGCTGAAATTCCACTACCCGTCGACCTGGAACCACTTCCTGCCCGACATCACGCTGACCTTCCGGGTCATGCCAATCAGCCCCACCCAAACCGAGGTGACGACCTGCTGGATCGTCGATTGCGATGCGGTCGAGGGGGTGGATTACGATCTGGATCGCCTGACCGAAGTCTGGATCGCCACCAACGATCAGGACCGCGAGATCGTCGAGGACAACCAGCGCGGCATCAACTCTCCCGCCTATACGCCGGGCCCCTACAGCCCGGACTGGGAGTCCGGCGTGATCCAGTTCGTCGACTGGTATGCCGACACCATGACCCGCGCGCTTGCCCCGCGCAGCGTCGCGGCGGAGTAGGCTCATGGCTGCAAGTGCTCAACCGCTCCTTCAGTTCTGGACCGATGACGAACCGCTGGAATGCGTCAACTTCCTGCCCGAGGCCCCCAATACGGCGAGCTTCACCTTTCGCCCGCCCTCGGGGGCGCTGTTCCACTTCAACGCCGGGCAGTTCGTGACGCTGGAATTGCCGGTGGCGGGCGGCCCGCTGCACCGGACTTTCACGATCTCCTCCTCGCCATCGCGGCCCACCTCGCTCACCGTCACGGTGAAGGCGCAACAGGACTCGCTTGGCACGCGCTGGATGCTCGACAATCTGCGCCCCGGCATGCGGATCAAGGCCTTGGGACCGGCGGGGATGTTTTCGAACGTCGTTCATCCGGCGTCGAAATACCTGTTCATCTCGGCAGGCTCCGGCATCACTCCGATGATGTCGATGACGACGCAGCTCTATGACGCGGGCAGCGACCCGGACATCGTCTTCATCAATTGCGCGCGTCGTCCGTCGGAGATCATCTTCCGCGAACGGCTGGAGCATATGGCCTCGCGCCTGCCGGGCATCGCGCTGACCTGGGTGGTCGAGGAGCAGGATCGCTACGCGCCCTGGACCGGGATCAAAGGGCAGTTGAACCAGCTCATCCTCGGTCTCGCAGCCCCCGACTATCTCGAGCGTGAAGTGTTCTGCTGCGGCCCCGAGCCTTTCATGCGCGCGGTGCGCGAGGCGCTGACCGGTCTGGGGTTCGACATGGACCACTACCATCAGGAGAGCTTCAACGCCCCGATTGCCGATCGCCCAGTCGAACCCGAAGACGACGTGACCCCCGACGAGGATGCCGCCGTCGAGGTCACCTTCGCCAAATCCGGCAAGACCGCGAAGATCAAGGAGACCGAAACCCTGCTCGCCGCCGCAAGGGCCGCGGGCGTGCCGCTGCCGTCGGGCTGCACCTTCGGGGTCTGCGGCACCTGCAAGATCAAGACCAAGGGCGGTCAGGTCCACATGGTCCACAACGGCGGCATCACCGATGACGAGATCGAGGAAGGCTACGTTCTCGCCTGCTGCTCGAACCCGATCGGCGACGTCTCGATCGACGCCTGACAGCCCCCTACCCTCAAGACCCGACCTCAAGGAGTCCGCCCATGTCCAGTGATCCGCTTCTGCAGCCCTATCAGCTCAAGCATCTGACGCTGAAGAACCGCCTGATGATCACGAGCCACGAGCCCGCCTACCCCGAGGACGGGATGCCCAAGGATCGCTACCGCGCCTATCACGTCGAGCGGGCGCGCGCGGGCGTGGCGCTGACGATGACGGCGGGCTCTGCCTCCGTCGCCCGCGACAGCCCGCCGGTCTTCAACAACATCCTCGCATGGAAAGACGAGGTCGTCGGCTGGATGAAAGAGCTGACGGATGCCTGTCACGAGCACGATTGCGCCGTGATGATCCAGCTGACCCATCTCGGGCGCCGCACCCGCTGGGACAAGGCCGACTGGCTTCCGGTCGTCTCGTCGAGCCATGAACGCGAGGCCTCGCACAAGGCCTTCCCGAAGAAGGCCGAGGATTGGGACATCGCGCGCATCATCGAGGACTACGCCGACGCCGCAGAACGGATGAAAGCGGCAGGGCTCGACGGGATTGAGTTGCAGGCCTATGGCCACCTGATGGATCAGTTCTGGTCGCCTTTGACCAACGAACTGGACGGCCCCTATGGCGGCAGCCTCGAGAACCGTCTGCGCTTCACCTTCGACACGCTCAAGGCGATCCGCGCGCGGGTGGGCGACGAGTTCATCGTCGGCGTGCGCTACACCGGCGACGAGGACCTGCCCGGCGGCATTTCCCGCGCAGAGGGGCTGGAAATCTCGCAGCGGCTGAAAGACAGCGGCATGGTCGATTTCCTCAACGTGGTGAAGGGCCATATCGACACCGATGCGGGCCTGACCGACGTGATCCCGGTGCAAGGCATGCGCAGCGCGCCGCATCTGGATTTCGCCGGAGAAATCCGCGCCGCCACCAAATTCCCGACCTTCCACGCCGCCAAGATTCAGGATGTCGCCACCGCGCGGCACGCGATCGCGGAGGGCAAGCTCGACATGGTCGGCATGACCCGCGCCCATATGGCCGACCCGCATATCGTCGCCAAGATCATGCGCGGCGAGGAAGAGCGTATCCGCCCCTGCGTCGGCGCGAATTACTGCCTCGACCGGATTTATCAGGGCGGCATGGCGCTGTGCCTGCACAACCCCTCGACCGGGCGCGAGCTGGAAGTCCCCCATGAGATCGCCAAGGCCGATGCGCCGCGCCGCGTGGTCATCGTCGGCGCCGGTCCGGCCGGGTTGGAGGCCGCCCGGGTCGCCGCGGAACGCGGCCATGAGGTCATCGTACATGAGGCCGCCAACGATCCGGGTGGACAGGTCCGCCTGACCGCGCAATCCAAGCGCCGCCACGAGATGATCCAGCTGATCCAGTGGCGGTTCGCGGAGTGCGAGCGTCTCGGTGTGAGTTTCCGGTTCAACAGCTATGCCGACGCGGACACGATCCGCGCTGAACAGCCCGATGTCGTCGTGATCGCGACCGGCGGCCTGCCGCATACCGAGGTGCTGGATGCAGGCGACGATCTCGTCGTCTCGTCCTGGGACATCCTGTCGGGAGACGCCCGCCCCGGCAGCAACGTGCTGGTCTATGACGACGCCGGCGACTACGCTGCCCTGCAGGCCGCCGAAGCCCTCGCCGCCAGCGGCGCGAAGGTCGAGGTCATGACGCGCGACCGCAATTTCTCCTCCGAAGTCATGGCGATGTCGCTAACCCCGTCCTTGCGCGAATTGCAGGCCCGCGACGTGACCTTCACCGTGCTTTGGAAACTGACGGGCGTGGCGAAGGACGGCAACGGTTTGGTCGCGAGCGTCGGAAGCGATTATGGCGCTTTCACCCGCGAGCGGCAGGTCGATCAGGTCGTCGTCAATCACGGCACCCGCCCTCTCGACGACATCTATTTCGATCTGCGCGAGGACGCGACCAATCAGGGCGAAGTCGATTACGAAGCCCTGATTGCCGGCCAGCCGCAAACGGTCACGCGAAACCCGAGCGGCGTCTACCAGCTCTTTCGCATCGGAGACGCCGTGGCCGCGCGCAACACCCACGCGGCAATCTACGACGCCCTGCGGCTGATGCGCACGGTCTGATCTCGGTTGCAGGGGAACGGCACGCCCCGCTCACCCACGACACGAGAGCCTGGGGCACACTGCGCAGGCTGCGGTCAATGCAGGGGTGGGGTCTGCCTTCAGGCGAGCTGAAGCGCAAGACTCCGCCCGAAGGAGGCGCTTAACGTATTGATATGCTTTAGAAGATTTGGTTGCGGGAGGGCGCAACCGCCGAAAACTACGAAGTATTCGTGCGCTCAACTAGTGCGACTAATTTCGTGGGCCTGAAAAACAACTATGCAGAAGTTTTCCTCGACCCTAGGGACGGAAGGTGATCGGAGTGGAGGTGGTGAAATACGCTATCGAGCGACTGCCGATCGCCCATTGATCTCGTGACGCCCAAAGCGCTCACGGTCCGTCGGGAAGAATTTCGTCGTTCTCCTCGGGCGCGCCGATCTCTGCCGGCTCGAGCGCGTCTTCAAACTTTCCGCCCCCTTGTCCCTGAGCCGCTCCGAGGCGTTCGAGCAGCGCTTTGATACTTGCGTCCAGTTCATTCAGCCCAAACGCCGCAAGCGTTCGTGAACGAGGGCCATCAGATCGACGATCTCCTGCTCGCGCTTCTCGCGTTTCTGCGCTTCCTGGTGAAGCGCTTCGATCGCGTCGCCCATCATACTCGCGGCTTTCGCGATCTGCTGCGAGATCGCGCCGAGATCCTCGATCATCTGATCGAGTCGCTCGACCACCCCGCGCTCCTTCTCGATTGCCAGGAGCGCCTGGAGATCTGGAATGAGTTCCGCGATACGTCGGTTCGACTCGATCAAATCCAGAATGTCCTGACGTTTCACTTGGTTCGTGTTGCTTTGTGTATCGGGCATTGAGGGCCTCCAATTTTTTGTGTGGTTCGGCAAAGAGGTTTTCGGGAAGCGCGGTAACGAGGCGCGCGACGAGCCCGCCCATAAGGCGCTCGGTTACAAGACGATGGAGGAGGCCAGCGATCGGCCGCAGCCCCCTGTCCTTCTGACGAAAAGCGCGTCGCGCTGGCTTGGGTGCGGGTTCGAGAAATTCAGACAGCGCTTCGAAGCTGTCGGGCTTCGCGAATTTATGCCGCTCGGAAACATCGTCTGCCATCTCGAGCCAGCGCGAGGCGAGCCTCTCGGGGGCGGCTCTCAATATCTTCTGGCGCTCTTCGTTCCAGCTTGGCCAGCGCGAAACGGTTTCATCGCATTCCTCGCTCATCAGTGGGCCCCGGAAGGTCACCAGCCGTTCAATCCCCTCGGAGCGAAAGACAAAGGTAGTTCCGAAATCCGAGCTTTTCCTAAACGTCAGGCCGAAGTCTTTCGCGACTGGCATGATCGCCTTTTGTAAATCCTGGCGGGTCAGAGCCCCGCGCTCGGCGAGAATACTCGATGCCTCGTTGATGACTGCGGGGATGAACCCTTCCAGGACTTCATACGGGGAGCGTCGCAGGTTTCGCCGCGCTTCAGCCAGCTGCTTGACGATACCATTCGGCAGTTTGATGAGCCGGGCATGATCCAGATTTCCCGGGTCATCGAAGCCGCAATGCGCGTTGACGGTGTCGACGAAAGCCCACCAAAGGTCATGCGCGCGCTCGCCCGGTGGGGAAGGATTGTGCGCACGCACCCGGCCATCCGCACGGTTCACGCACCGCGGGAGCGCGAAGTTCAACTCGAGCTTTCCGGTATGCGTATGCGTCGTTACGAGAACTGCGGGCCGACGATCGTTGGGCACCGCGGGAAACGCGACCTCCAGGGCCAAATCGACAATACGCCGCACCGTGTCGCGAAGGACCGGGTCCCCCGCATTGAACGCCCGGACCGGAATATCAGCCTCCGAAAATGTGAGTGTGAAGGCCGACAAACGGTGCTTATGGTTCAGGGCCCCAAGCGTGGTCAGGACGTGCGCAGGACCGCCGCGCAGCAGCTCGGGTGACGGATGCCGCCGCACCAAAATGAACGAGGTGTTCACCCGCTTTTCGGCCGTTTCTGCGGCGAAATAATTGACCAGCCGCTGATAGTCGCCGAGGCTGTGTCCCTTGAATGTCGTCCAGCCGATGATCATCGCGACGGCCCACCTTTGTGCAGCGCGCTTTCAATTTTGATCAGCATGCCTTCGCATTGTATGAGAACATTCAATGCCTTTGGCTCGATCTTGCCCGTCGAGACCAATTTCCGCGCAATGCCGCGAAGGATATCGTTGAGCTCACAGAGCGCCCATTCGATCCTGATCAGGATTGCGGACGACGGCTTGCCGCGCGGGGAGTTATCCGTCGCGAGAGCGCATCGACAGACGTAATCGGAAATCGAGAGATCGGCCGTCGAAGCCGCGTTCTTGATCCCGGCCCATTCGGCATCCGTCGCCCGGATCTCGCGCCGCTTGCGCTTAACGTCGACCCCACATTCAACTTCTGTGTCCTTCATCTGCGCTTCTCCATGGACATGGGATACCCGGCACGCGGGTTCACTTGATGGTGTCCTCAGTATGGAAAGCGGACCTGAAAAAACCGGCAGACAAAATCACACAAATGAGAAGCTGGGCGTTGAACGAGAAAACCCCGCGCCGCGCCCTGCCCCGGACACGCATCCAATTGCGCCTTGCACTGGAACCGGCGAGAGAACATCCTGTGCGCGAATTTTGAGGGATCCATGAGCAACAACGACATCAAGAGCTTAAGCAGTTTCGTCTGGTCAATTGCCGAACTTCTCCGCGGCGACTTCAAGCAATCCGAATATGGCAAGGTCGTCCTGCCTTTCGTGGTGCTACGCCGTCTCGACTGCATCCTAGAGGCGAGCAAGCCTGACGTGCTCGCCATGGCCGAGAGCCTGCCCGCGGATATGGACGATGACGCGCGCGACACACTTCTCTCTGGCGTCGTCGGGCAGAACATCCGGCTCTACAACCTGTCCCGCTTCACCTTCGCCTCGCTCAAGGGGCAGGACGCGAAGGACATCCACAAGAATCTGGTCGAATACATTACCAAGTTCTCGGGCAATGTCCGGGACATCTTCCTCGACAAGTTCCTGTTCACCGATCAGCTCAAGCGCCTCAATGATGCGGGGCTGCTCTACCAGGTCTTCGACCGCTTCACGCAGATCGACCTGCATCCGGACGCCATCTCGAACATCGAGATGGGCTACCTCTTCGAAGACCTGATCCGTCGCTTCTCGGAAATCTCGAACGAAACCGCCGGGGAGCACTACACCCCGCGCGAAGTCATCCGCCTCATCGTCTCGCTTCTTCTGGTCAACGACAAGGAAGCCCTGACCGGCAGCGGCGTCATCCGACAGGTCTATGATCCAGCGGCAGGCACGGGCGGGATGCTTTCGATCGCTGAGATGGAGATGAAGGATCTTAACGATCGCATCCGGGTCGAGCTTTTCGGCCAGGAGCTGAACCCGGAATCCTTCGCGATCTGTAAATCCGACATGCTGGTGACCGGGCACAATCCCGAGAACATCGCTTTCGGCAACACGCTGACCCAGGACGCGCACCAGGGCAATCGCTTCCACTACATGCTCTCCAATCCGCCCTATGGGGTCGACTGGAAGAAATACGCAGACCCGATCAAGGAAGAGGCCGCGGATCTCGGTAGGGAGGGGCGCTTCGGTGCGGGCCTGCCACGAATCTCGGATGGCCAGCTCCTGTTCCTCCAGCACATGATTTCCAAGATGCGCAATGACGAGCAAGGCTCGCGCATCGGGATCGTCATGAACGGCTCCCCCCTCTTTACCGGCGGGGCTGGCTCAGGCGAGAGCGAGATCCGGCGCTGGATGCTGGAAAACGACTGGGTCGAGGCGATCATCGCGCTGCCGACCGACCTCTTCTACAACACCGGGATTCAAACCTATGTCTGGCTGCTCACGAACCGCAAGGACAAGGACCGGCGCGGCAAGGTGCAGCTGATCGACGCCAGTGGTGAGCGGTTCTGGAAATCGATGCGCAAGTCGCTCGGCTCGAAGCGTCGCGAGATCCCCCAGGAAGCTACCGAAGAGATCGCGCGGATCTACCACGACATGCTCAACGGCAATTCGGACTGGGCTGACGTGTCAAAGATCTTCGACACCACCGATTTTGGCTATCGCGAGATCCGGGTCGAACGGCCGCTCAAACTGGCCTTCTCGGTTACGCCCGAAGGTCTGGAGGCCCTGCGCGGAGCCAAGCCCTTCGCCAAGCTGGAAGAAGGTGAGCAGGCGGGCGTTTTGGAGGCCCTAGGGAGGCTTCCGGTCGGTGAGCGCTGGATGTCCCGCGACGAGTTCGAGAGGGCGCTCAGCGGCGCTCTGCGGGCCGCTGGCGTGAAGCTGGGGGCGTCGGTGAAGAAGGCGGTTCTGTCTGCGCTTTCCGAGCGCGACGAAGACGCCGAGGTCTGCACCGACAAGAACGGCAATCCCGAACCTGACACCGATCTGCGCGATCACGAGCTGGTGCCGCTGAACGAGGACTGGCGCGCCTATGTGCAGCGCGAGGTTCTGCCTTTCGTGCCGGATGCGTGGGTAGATGAGAGCTACACCGACGCCCAGGATGGCGGCGTCGGGCGTGTCGGATATGAGATCAATTTCAACCGCTACTTCTACAAATACGTGCCGCCCCGCCCGCTCGACGAGATCGACGCCGAGTTGAAGGCGCTGGAAGCAGAGATCGCAGGTCTGCTGCAGGAGGTCGTGGAGTGACAGACATAATGACACTCGCTAGTCCACCAGACTGGTCTCTCTACCGGCTCGGACAACTCTTCCGAGAGCGCAAGGAAAAGGGCAGCGACAAAGACTTTCCGCCTCTTTCTGTGACGATGGGCGGCATCGTTCCGCAACTTGAAACCGCCGCCAAGACAGATGACGGCGACAACAGAAAAATCGTGCGGGTCGGCGACTATGTGATCAACAGTAGGTCAGACCGAAAAGGATCGGGCGGAGTTTCAGATTATGAAGGTTCAGTCTCGCTGATCAGCATTGTCCTCGAACCGCGAAATATCGATCCACGCTTCGCCCATCATCTTCTCCGCTCTCCCGCGTTTCAAGAAGAGTTCTATCGCTGGGGGCACGGCATCGTCGCAGACCTGTGGACGACCCGTTACGGCGATATGAAGAACATCCGGTTGCGTATCCCCGACCTCGCGACCCAACGCCAGATCGCCGACTTTCTGGACCGTGAGACCGCAAGAATAGACCTGCTAATCGAGAAAAAGCAGCGGTTGGTGGCGTTGCTGGGGGAGAAATGGGAGAGCGTGGTCGAAAGCGCGATCTCGACCGACGGCAAGCGAACGAAACTCGGGCACCACATCGACATTCTGTCTGGTTATGCTTTCCCGAGCAGTGACTTCTCAATCGATCCTGACGACATGCCTCTACTTAGAGGCGCAAATGTATCCCCCGGTTCGATCAGGTGGGATGATACCGTCTATTGGTCGCGTGAACGACTGGGCGAGGTATCACGCTTCTTGCTGGATGCAGGCGATGTTGTGCTTGGGATGGACCGCCCGTGGATCTCATCCGGCATTCGTGTTGCAGAACTGACGGAAAAAGACGCGCCAGCATTGCTCCTCCAACGTGTCTGCCGGATCGCTCCCCGGAAAACATTGGACAAGCAGTTCATGAAATTGTTGCTCACCAGTCGCCAGTTTCTCGCCTATTTCGAACCGATCATGACTGGCGTCAGCGTCCCCCACATTAGTCCTGACCAAGTGAGTTCGTTCAGATTCGAATACGTCGACCGAGAAGAGCAAGTGAAGCGCGCGACCGCCGCCGTGAAGGAGCGTGACAGGATTACGAGGGTGCAGAGCAGCACAGAGAAATCCATCGACCGCCTCAAAGAATACCGCTCCGCCCTGATCACCGCCGCTGTCACGGGTCAGATCGACGTGGCCACCTACGCTAAATCCGGCACCTCCGACCGCCATCTCGATGCCATTCAAGAGGAGATGGACGCATGAACCGTTATTTCCTGAAGGTGAACGGGGAGTTGCATTGTCCGAAAGGCATTTGCCGACCAGTCTCCTCATCTGACTGGGAAGGGGGTGAGGTGCTCATCCCGGAAAGAGGACCTATTTACGCAGTCGACGGATCACGCCCAAGCGCACCGGAGATTCACCAGGGCGACGAACTCTGGATCTGGACGCACGAAGGCGAGGAGTTCGGTCGGGGTTGGGGGCTGACTGCGAAGGCAATTGCAGGTCCGCAGCGACAATTGGATGACTGCATCGCTATCGTCTTGCGGAATGTTCAACGATTGCCACGCCCATTCGGCCTTCGTGATCTCGGTGAGGGCGAAACGGGCAGCCGTCTTCTCAACCACGCGAGAGCGCACCGACATCTTCAAGCATATCTGATCGAGGACGATGATTACGCGGACTTCCGGAAAGTCGTGGACGCCAGGTCCCGCGGGTTGCCGGAAGAGGTTCGTCAGAGCCACGCCGAGGGGTGGGAACGCGAAGTCCTAAACCATAAAGACGATCTACTGGCCGGACTGCAGGGCCGAAAGACCTCGATGCAGAAGGCACGGCCGGGGCAAGCTCAGTTTCGGGACGCGCTGATGAAGCGATACAAGGGGCGTTGCGTAATCTCGAAATGCGCAATCCCCGAAGCATTGGAAGCGGCGCATGTTATGCCTCACACCGGTGATCCGAAATGGGATCACCCCGACAATGGTATGTTGCTGCGTCGAGACCTTCATTCTCTGTTCGATGCGCTGCTGTGGAGCATTGATCCCAAGACAAGCAGAGTGCGCGTGGCGGAGCGATTGAAGACAACAACGTATGGCAAACTCGACGGACGCGAGATCGATCATCTAGTCGCCCCGGCATTGCTCGAAGTTCATTTCAGGCAGTTCAAGAAAGGTGGAGCGAATGTGTAGAGCGCCACATACCTGTCTCCCGTTGCCCTCCGATCTCTGTGCGGAGGCGGCACTATGAAACGCCTCTGGAAGGTCGCTCTCGGCAAGAATGGAGAATACGAGGCAGGTGCTTTCGCGAAGAGTGCCCTGACCATACACTTCAACATCCACTCCGACATTTCCCATGCCAAGGATCGGGACAGTCTAATCCCGGTCATGGAAGCGGCGTTTCCCGACGCGAAGCACAAGACTCACCTGAACTTCGCCGCACAGATGAACCAGTTCATCAACGTAATTGAGATCGGCGATCTCGTAGTCTGCCCAGTCAAGACCTCTAGCACGATCTCCATCGCTCGCGTCACGGGGGCTTACAGGCCCGACCCCGAAACCGGCAGTCCGACGCGCGCAGTCGAATGGTTGAAAACGGATCTGCCCCGCGACACGTTCAAGCAGGATCTTCTCTACAGCTTCGGCGCGTTCATGACCGTCTGCGAAATCAGTCGGAACAATGCTCTCGCCCGTGTCGAGCAGGTCATCACGACAGGCAAAGACCCGGGCGACGGGACAACCCCGATCACGTCGCCGAGAACGACCATCACCGATACCGAAATCGCGGCTGACGTCGATGCGATGGTCGATCTCGACCAGATCGCTCGCGACCAGATCGAGAAGCGCATCGCGTCGGTCTTTACTGGACACGATCTGACAAGTCTCGTCGCCGCGATACTTCAAGCACAGGGCATGAAGGTGCGCGTCTCGCCGCCCGGTGCGGACAACGGGATCGATCTGGTAGCAGGCAGCGGTCCTCTCGGTCTAGAAAGTCCGCGCATTGTCGCACAGGTGAAGTCCGGCACGATGACAGTGCAGCACCCAGACCTTCAAGGGCTGATCGGCGCGGTGCAGGACACACAGGCAGACTATGGTCTATTGGTCAGTTGGAACGGGTTCACGCCGCCTGTCCGTAAACGCCTGAACGAACTCTATTTCCGCGTTCGGTTCTGGGGTCGGCAGGAGATTGTCGACAATCTATTCTCGGTCTATGAAGACCTACCCGAAGCGATCCGCGCAGAACTGCCCCTTCGCCGAACATGGACGCTCGTGCCTGATGAAGGAGAGGACGGGTAATCGTGGAAATCAGGGACGAAAACTACGAATGGGCAGCGATTGATAGACTTGGGAAGATGCTCAAATCTCCTCACTCTACTTTCAAAACGACCCATACCTACTCTACATTTACGGCAATCCTTTGCTGGACCACGCAAAGAATACGAACGTGCCCAATCCGTCCAGATAAAGATATCTATGCACGCGTTCCCCCTGAAGACGACCCGAACTTTGAAGTCTTTGATGCGATACAGATTTCGCTTCATAATGAATCTATTGAGGGGTTCTTTGGAAAGTTACCAAAGGCGACAGGCAATCTAAACACGCTAAAGTTGGAAGATGACGAGGGTAATCCGATATCTGCCTTGGCATTTTTGGTATCTCTTAGAAATGCAGTCGCTCATGGCGATGGAAGAAGTGTCAAACCAGTAAATCGCCCCAAGCAGTTAGTTGGATTCGAGTTCCCGTTATCAAATCCGCGCGGTTTTCCGGCATGGTCCAGCGTGACGCAACTGAACCGCAGCGCTCAAGTGCAGATCGCGGGCAAAATGGTAGACGTGTTTTGCGAGAGGTTCCGCGAACAAAACACTGCTAGCGAAAGTGATCTCGCAACCATCGGTGAAAGCGAGTGAAACAATTATGACCACCACCCACACCACCGCCGACATCCACCAAGAGAAGGTCTTCGAGGCGCATATTGTCTCCTGCCTGACCTCCGAACAGGGGTATCTCGAACGCAGCTGCGCGTCCCATTATGACGTCGCCCATGCGCTCGACACCGAGTTGCTCTTCGACTTCCTCAGGACGACGCAACCCGATGCGTGGCAGGTGCTGGAGGATCACTACAGCGCGCAGGCCGAGGCGGAGGTTCTCAAGCGTCTCGACAAGGCGCTGAAGGAGCACCCGACCCATGTCGTGTTGCGCGAGGGCATCAAGCTGGTCCCGAACATCCGCTTCTCGCTGTGCTTCTTCAAGCCTGCCTCGAACCTGAACCCGGATCTGACGCGGCTCTACGAGGCCAATACACTCTCGGTGATGCGCCAGGTGACCTATTCGGCGAAGAACAATAACGCCCTCGATCTGGTGACCTTCGTCAACGGCATTCCGGTCACGACGCTCGAAGTGAAGAACCTCCTGACAGGTCAGAACGTCAAACATGCCGAGAAGCAATACCGGAAGGATCGGTCGCCTGCGGGTGAGCCGCTGCTGACCTTCAAGCGCGGCGCCATCGTTCATTTCGCAGTCGACCAAGACAATGTGTCGATGACCACGCGGCTAATGAACGGCAAGACCCGATTCCTCCCCTTCAACCGCGGGCGCAATGGCGGCGCCGGTAATCCAGACGTGCCGGGCGAAAACCGCGTGGCCTATCTCTACAAGGATCTGCCCGATGGTCGGGCGGTCTTCTCGCGCGAGGTGCTTCTCGATCTGATTGGGCGTTTCATCCACCTCGAGCGCGGCGGTGGCAAAGAGGTGCTGATCTTCCCGCGCTTCCAGCAGCTCGATGCGGTGCGCAAGGTGCTCGCAGACGCGAAGGCCCAAGGCCCAGGGCAGAACTACCTGATCCAGCACAGTGCAGGGTCGGGCAAGTCGAACACGATCGCCTGGACCGCGCATCAGATCATCAACCTGCATGATGCGAACGACCAGCCCCTCTTCGACACCGCGATCATCGTGACGGATCGGCTGGTGCTGGACCGTCAGTTGCAGAACACCATTGGTGGGTTCGCGCAGACTGACGGCGTGGTTAAGAAGATCGACGGCACGTCCCGCGATCTGAAAGACGCGATCATCAAGGGCGCGCGGATCATCATCACGACGATCCAGAAGTTCGGCACCGAACATCTGGCGACGATTTCGGGACAGGCCGGCAAGAACTTCGCAGTGATCATCGACGAGGCGCATTCCTCGCAATCCGGGAAGGCGGCTCAGGCGATGACAGACGCGCTGACCCGCGATGACACCAGCCCCGAGGATATCGAGGACCTCGTTCTGGCGTTCCAGAAAGCGCGCGGCCCGCAGAAGAACATCTCGTTCCTCGCCTTCACCGCGACCCCGCGCAACGTCACCCTGGAGCGCTTCGGCCACATCGGATCCGATGGCAAACCGCATCCGTTCCACCTCTACTCAATGCGGCAGGCGATCGAGGAGGGGTTCATTCTGGACGTGCTCCAGAACTACATGACCTACAAGGCCTACTATCAACTCGAGAAGACGATCGACGACGATCCGGCCTTCAAGGGCCGCAAGGCGCAAGCGCGCGTCGCGCGCTATGCCTCGTTACACCCGACCGCGATTGACCAGAAGGTCGAGGTCATCGTCGAGCATTTCCGCCGCCACGTCGCGCGGGAGCTTGAGGGCAAGGCGAAGGCGATGATCGTGACGCAGAGCCGCGAGCACGCGCTGCGCTATTGGCAGCGTCTGAACGACTATATCGCAAGCAAGGGCTATACCGATCTCAAGGCGCTCGTCGCGTTCTCCGGCGATCTGACGGTCGATGGGAATGAGTGGGCCGAAGCGACTGCGAACGGCTTCGCCGAAACCGAGTTGCCGAAGAAGTTCGACACGGATGCCTACCAGGTTCTCGTGGTCGCCGAGAAATATCAGACTGGTTTCGACCAGCCGAAACTGGTCGCGATGTATGTCGACAAGAAGCTGGCGGGCCTTCAGGCCGTGCAGACCCTCGCGCGTTTGAACCGGACCTATCCCGGCAAGGACCGCACCTTCGTGCTCGATTTCCAGAACACGATGGAGGACATCAAGGAAGCCTTCGCTCCCTTCTTCGAAGCGACGGCCCTCGAAGAACGAACGGATCTCAATCAGGTCTACGATCTCGAACAGCGGATCTCCAATTCGACCTACATCAACAAGGAAGAGATCGAGCGTTTTGCCGATCAGTTCTTCAAGGGTGACCTGACCGAACAGGATCGTCTTGTTCTGGAGGGGACCGTGCGGCTCGCTGTCGAACGCTTCTTGCTCGACGAGGATGAGGCGCAGAAAGAGGAATTCCGGCAGCTCTTGAGGAGCTTCCAGCGTTTCTACGCCTTTGTCGCTCAGGTTGTGAACCTCAACGACGCCTGGCTAGAGAAGCTCTACGCCTACAGCTCCTGGCTCTCGCGCCTGCTCCCGTCGCGCGACGTGCCAGCCGATATCACGGTATCGGACGACATGCTCAACCTGGCAGCCTTCAAGCTTCAGAAAGGCGAGGAGGGAAGCGCGTCCCTGGCTGCGGGCGATACCACGACCCTGCAGCCGATCTCCGAATTCGGCGCCAATTCCTACACGGAAGAAGAGGAACGCTCCCTCTCGGAGATCATCGATGCGTTCAACGATCGACATGGCACCAAGTTCTCGCGCGAAGACTTCCTGCGTTTCGAACGCGTGACTCGCGACGTCATGGACGAGGGCATGACCGAGATGATGCGTAACAATCCGGCCGACGTGGTCTACAACGCGTTCTCCCAAGCTTTCTTCCAGCAGATAGTGAAGATGTTCCAGCAGGATAACGAGATGCGAAATATCGTCATGACCGACAAGGACGCGCGTGAGCAGGCGACACGTCACTTCTTCAAGCGGGCGCAGAGGCAGGCGCGGGAGAGCTCGGCGCGATGAGCCTGCAGCGGAACAAGGAGTTCAAAGCACAGCCGCGGGTCGATATTTAAGGCCCCTACTCCAACAGACCGGTCACAGAAGCCCGGTGGAAATCACCTTCACTTGCTGCCTCGGCTTGCTTTGCGGACGGCTTCTTTCAATCTAGGATAAACCCTGCAAAGCTCATCCGCGACATTGCGGCGTAGAGCGTCTTGTATGTCATCCTCAATACTGGAATGTAACCGCCGGACGTAATCTCCCCGAAACCGCCGTTTGAATTTTCCCCAGACGTGAGCGTCAGTGCCAATTCCGAA